>DATHAQ010000037.1:0-160224 GCA_035296565.1 Thermoleophilaceae bacterium | reverse complement strand
GTGTACGCCGCGCCGTAGGCCTCGAGCGCCCAGACCTCCATCTCGCCGAAGCGCTGGCCGCCGAACTGCGCCTTGCCGCCCAGCGGCTGCTGGGTGACCAGCGAGTAGGGGCCGGTGCTGCGCGCGTGGATCTTGTCGTCCACGAGGTGCAGCAGCTTCAGTATGTACATGTAGCCGACGGTGACCTGCTTCTCGTACGGCTCGCCGGTGCGCCCGTTGTAGAGCTTCACCTTGCCCGAGGCGCGGCGGCCCGGCCGCTCGGACTTGTCGACGTCGTAGTTGATGCCGCGGCCGGCGGCGTGCTCGTCGGCCCACTTGACCAGCGCCTCGTCGACCTCCTCGACCGAGGCGCCGTCGAAGACCGGCGTGGCCACGTTCACGCGGCCGCCGTTCTCCTTGGCGTACTTGTAGGCGTCGGTCCCGTCGTCGTACCAGCCGTTGCCCGCGGCCCACCCGAGGTGGGTCTCCAGGATCTGGCCGATGTTCATACGGCTCGGCACGCCGAGCGGGTTGAGGATCACGTCGACCGGGGTGCCGTCCTCGAGGTGCGGCATGTCGGCCTCGGGCACGATCTTCGAGATCACGCCCTTGTTGCCGTGGCGGCCGGCGAGCTTGTCGCCCTCGGCGATCTTGCGCTTCTTGGCCACGTACACGCGCACGAGGTCGTTCACGCCGGGCGACAGGTCATCGTCGTTCTCGCGCGAGAACTTCTTGACGTCGATGACGACGCCCTCCTCGCCGTGGGGCACCTTCAGCGAGGTGTCGCGGACCTCTCGCGCCTTCTCCTTGAAGATCGCGCGGATCAGCTTCTCCTCGGCGGTCAGCTCGGTCTCGCCCTTCGGCGTGACCTTGCCCACCAGCAGGTCGCCGGAGCGGACCTCGGCGCCGATGCGCACGATGCCCTCGTCGTCGAGGTTGCGCAGCGACTCCTCGGAGCGGTTGGGGATGTCGCGGGTGATCTCCTCGTCGCCCAGCTTGGTGGTGCGGGCGTCTATCTCGTACTCCTCGATGTGGATCGAGGTGAGCTCGTCGTCCTTGACGAGGCGCTCGGAGATGATGATGGCGTCCTCGAAGTTGTAGCCCTCCCAGGACATGAAGGCGACGAGGCAGTTCTTGCCCAGCGCCAACTCGCCCTTCTCGGTCGAGGAGCCGTCGGCCAGCACCTGGCCAGCGCTCACCTTCTGCCCGGCCTTCACCCGCGGCTTCTGGTGGATGATCGTGCCCTGGTTGGAGCGCATGAACTTGCGGAGGTCGTACTCCTCCTTGTCGACCACGATGCGCTCGGCGTCGACGTAGGCGACCTCACCGTTCTCGTTCGCCAGCACCACGTCGCCGGTGTCCACGGCGGCGCGGCCCTCCATGCCGGTGCCGATCAGCGGCGACTCGGTCTTCAGGAGCGGCACGGCCTGGCGCATCATGTTCGAGCCCATGAGGGCGCGGTTGGCGTCGTCGTGCTCGAGGAACGGGATCAGCGCGGTGGCCACCGACCAGATCTGATCGGGCGAGACGTCCATCAGGTCGACGTCCTTGGGCGCCACCAGCGACAGCTCGCCGTCGCGTGAGCGGCAGGTGACGTTGGGGCCGCGCAGCTTGCCGGTCTTGGTGTCGATCTCCGCGTTGGCCTGCGCGATGACGCGGTCCTCCTCCTGGGTGGCGTCCAGCTGCACGATCTCGTTGCTGACCACGCCGTCGTTGACCACGCGGTAGGGCGTGGTGACGAAGCCGTGCTCGGAGACCTGCGCGTAGGAGGACAGCGAGCCGATCAGGCCGATGTTCGGGCCCTCCGGCGTCTCGATCGGGCACATGCGCCCGTAGTGGGTCGGGTGGACGTCGCGCACCTCGATGGGCGCGCGCTCGCGCGTGAGCCCGCCGGCGCCAAGGGCGCTCAGGCGGCGCCGGTGGGTCAGGCCCGAGAGCGAGTTCGTCTGGTCCATGAACTGCGACAGCTGACTGGACCCGAAGAACTCCTTCAGGGCGGCCACGACGGGCCGGATGTTGATGATCGTCTGGGGGGTGATCGTGTCGGCGTCCTCGGTGGTTAGGCGCTCGCGCACGACCCGCTCCATGCGGTAGAGGCCGATGCGGAAGGCCTCTTGGATCAGCTCGCCGACGGTGCGTAGGCGGCGGTTGCCGAAGTGCTCGTACTCGTCGAGGCGCTCGGCGATGACGCCGCGCTCCAGCGACTGGCCCTCCAGGGCGAAGTCCTTGATCGCCTCGAAGTCCTCGGACTCGGGGTCGCCGTAGCCACCGGACTCCGGGATCCCGATCTCCTTCGGCAGGCTGACCAGCTCACGGATGAGCTCTGTGATGTCCGTGTGGGTCAGGACCCGGGTGTCGAGCTGGGTGTCGAGGTGCAGGCGGGAGTTGAGCTTGTAGCGCCCGACGCGCGTGAGGTCGTAGCGCTTGGGGTCGAAGAAGAGCTGGAAGATCAGGTTCTTCGCGGCGTCGACCGAGGGCGGCTCGCCCGGCCGCTGCTTCTTGAACAGCTCGACCAGCGCGTGCTCCTCGTTGGCCACGCGGCGCCGCTCGAGGTTCTCCTCCTCCGAGAGGCTCGGGTCCTCCTCGATCGCGAGCTCGGGGTCGAAGTCGATGGTGTTGCGGATGTAGAGCGAGTCGTCGAAGAGCTCGGCGATCTCGCTGTCCAGCGCGTAGGAGCCGTCCTCGACGGTGGAGCTCATCGCGCGCAGCAGCACGGTGACCGGCAGCTTGCGCTTGCGGTCGATGCGCACGTAGACGCGGCCCTTCTTGTCGATCTCCAGCTCGAGCCAGGAGCCGCGGGCCGGCATCAGGTTGGCGATGAAGACCTGCTTCTCGCGGTCCTTGGGCTCCATCACGTAGGCGCCCGGGGAGCGGACCAGCTGGGTGACGACAACGCGCTCGGTGCCGTTGATGATGAAGGTGCCGAAGTCCGTCATCCACGGGAAGTCGCCCATGAAGACCGACTGCTCGCGGATCTCGCCGGTCTCGCGGTTCTGGAAGGCGACCTTGACCGTGAGCGGGCGGGAGTAGGTGAGGTCCTTCTCGCGGCACTCCGCGATGGAGGCCACCGGCTCGTCGAAGTGGATGTCCTCGAAGACGACGGCCAGGTTGCCCGTGTAGTCCTCGATCGGTGAGACGTCGTCGATGGTCTCCCTCAGTCCGCCCTTCTCGGTGTCGACCAGCCAGTCGAAGGACTTGCGCTGGATGTCGATGAGGTTGGGCACGTCGATGGCGTTCTCAAGGGACGAGAAGCTGCGACGGTGAGGCGAGGCATCGAGACGTGCCAAGACGGCGACTCCTTGAAGATCGAGATTCGGCGGCGGAGCGAGGGGACGCTGGGGACGTCCGGAGCGCGACCGACGAATATAGCAGAAAGGCAAGGCCCCGTCACAGGGGCCGGCGTGGCGCTCTCGCGCCTATCCACGGCCGTCACGGACCCCGTCCCGAGGCCCCGGATATGTGGCGAGGCGCTCTCGAGGGACGGCTTCGACTATTGGCCTGCGGGAAGAGTAGCGCGGTCTGCTGCATCTCGCACCTGCCCCTGGGAGCTCTGTGCTTCGGCCGATGGTCGAGGCGTGGGGCGAGAGGGTGCGCCGCCTCCGTGCGCCGCCTGCCCGCGGTCGTCGGAGCCCGGGCGGGCTCATTGGCCCAGCTCAGGTGGCCCTGCGAGAGGCCGGCCACGGGCCCCGGACGGCCTGCACGCACTCGTCGCTTGGCTCGGCGGGGTGCAGGCCGACGTCATGCTCCTCGGCCGGGCCGATCTGACCGACCCATCCGGGGCCAAGGTCACGCCGTCGCTCCACCGCGGAGAACCAGCCCCCTCGAGTTCCTCGGACATGCGTTCGCCCCCGAAGCCAGCTTCCCCCGTTGGCGGCTAAGCTCGCGCCAGGTGAGCAGGCAAGCCGAGGATCCGGCAGCCCTCCGTGGTCTGATTCGGGCGATCGACCGCTCCCGGCGGTCTCACGTGTACTCCGTCGGCCACCTCCCTGCGGCCGAGGTAATCGGCGAGCTGGGTGCCCTGCGGCGCGAGCCCGGCGGGGTGCCCGTCTGGGTCGATGCCGAGGGCCGATTCGCTGCCGAGGGCGGCCCTACGCCACGCCGCCCGTCACTATCCTCGGCGGTCCGCTGGGCGGTCGACCCGCTGGTCTGGCGAGGCCCGGAGGGCATGGGAGGCCGCCTGCGGGCCACGGCCCGGCGGACCCTGACGGCCTTCGCGCGCCTCCTCGGGGGGCCTTCGCCTCGCCCCTTCCCCGAGGGCGGGCCCGCGGTCCCCGAGGGCGAGCCCGCGGGCTACCTCGACCGCGAGGGCTGGATCCCCCTCTACTGCGCCCGCCACCCGGTCACCGGCGACCAGCTGCTGTCCACGGTGGCAGCCGAGGCGAGCTCGCTGGGCTACGTCGACAACACCCTGCTCGGGCATCTGGTCGCTCGTCCCCAGCTGAGCGAGAGCCTGCGCCCGCTGCGCTCGCCGATCCCCTGGGCGCGGCGGTTCGGCCTCTCTTCCGACGTCTCCGGGTTGCCTCTGCCGAGCGGGGCGGTGGATCAGCCGCATCCGGGCGATGCGGTGCGCTCGCGTGCGCTGCGGGTCTCGGGCTGCGTGGTCTGGCCCGCGGCCACCGTCAGCCGCGTCGAGGTGCTGATCGACGGAGAGCTGCAGGGGCGCGCCCGGATGGCCGTACCGCGCTCGGACTGGACCGCCCGTCTTCCCGCCGACCAGCACCCGGCGGTGTGCGGCTTCGAGCTGCTGGTGCCCCCCGGCCGGCTCCCCGAGCGCGACGGCCCCTTCTACGTCAGCGCAGTAGCCGAGAGCCGCGACGGCGCCCTCTATCCGGTCCCAGGCGTGCAGATCGAGCCCGAGCCCGGGCCCGCGTACGCCGGGAACGTCGAGCCGGCCGTGTGCCCCCGCCCGGCAGCCTCGCCCGCGCGCGCGGGGATGAGGGTGCTGGCCTTCACCCATCACCTCGGCGTGGGCGGAGCACAGCGCTACATGGTCGAGCTGCTCGACCGCCTCGGTGAGCGGCGCGGGTTCTCGTGCACCGTGGTCGCCCCCGAGGACGGCATCCACCGCGAGGCGCTGGAGGCGGCGGGCCACGAGGTGCGGATCGTTCCCGGCCTCGACCGCTTGGACGCCGACGGCTACGAGGCCCACCAACGCGAGCTGCTCGAGCTGGTGGCAGCGGGGGGGTACGACCTCGTCATGGCCAACGCGCTCGACACGTTCCCCGGGGTGGACCTCGCGCAGCGGGCGGGGCTGCCGAGCGTCTGGGCCCTGCACGAGAGCTTCGACCTCGACGTCTGGTGGACGCAGACCAAGGGCAGCGAGGGTGCCGGCAGCTACGCTCGCAGCCGCTCGGCCGCGGCGCTGCGCTCGGCCTACTCCCTGGTCTTCGCCACCGAGGCGACCGCCGCCCTCTACCGCCCGCACGCCGACCCCGAGCGCTTCGTGATCTCGCCCTACGGGCTCGAGCTGGACGAGATCGCCCGCCGGCGCCGCAGCCTCGACCGCGCCACCGAGCGCCGACGGCTCGGGATCGCACCCGACGCCGACGTGGTGCTGTGCATGGCCTCGGTGGAGCAGCGCAAGGGCCAGGCACTGCTGGCCCGCGCGTTCGCCGAGGTGGCCGGCGACCACCCACGCGCCGAGCTGGCGCTGGTGGGCGACCAGGGCGGCGCCTACTCGGACGCCCTGCGCTCCTTCCTCGCCGCCAGCGGCCTCGAGGGCCGCGTGCGCATCGAGCCCATGACCTCCGACCCCTACCGCTGGCACGGCGTGGTCGACATCTTCGCCCTGGCCTCCGACGTCGAGTCCTCCCCCTTCGCCGTGCTCGAGGCGATGGCGTTCGGTACCCCGGCGCTGGCCTGCCGGGTCTTTGGGCTGCCGGAGCTGGTGAGGGAGGGCGAGACGGGCCTGCTGTGCGAGCCCTCCGACGTGAGCGACCTGGCCCGCTGCCTGGACCGCATGCTCGGCATGGACGGCTCCGAGCGCGGTGCGCTGGGCCGCGCCGCCGAGCGCAGGGTGCGCGAGCGCCACGACCCCGTCGCGCACGCGGACCGGGTCTGGGAGCTGCTCCGGCGGGCTCAGGCCCGGCCGGCCAGCAAGGCGAGCACCGCCGCGGCCGCCGGCGCCAACGGGTCGGGCCAACTCTCCAGCGGGTCGACCCAGGACGCCTCGGTGAACTCCTCGCCCAGGGCGAAGTCCTCCGAGTAGAGCTCGAGCCGAAAGCACAGCTCCGCGCGCAGGCGCAGCAGGTCGAAGCCCAGCCCGAGCCCGGCGGGCGGCCCGACGGCGGTCACGCCGATCTCCTCCTCGAGCTCCCTCGCGAGCTGGTCCGCCAGCGCGACCCGGGGCTCCAGGGTGCCGGAGGGCGCCACGTGCCAGCGGCCGGGGTCGACCGCCAGGTGCGCCGCGCGCCGGGCGAGCAGCACGCGGCCGCCGCACACGGCCGCCACGGCCAGCCCGATCGCCGCGGCGCGGCCGTGCCCGTTGCGTAGCGGGTCGCCGTTGGCCAGCTCATGTGCGCGGGCGCGCAGGGCCCCGAAGCCCTCCCGCTCCCACTCGGCGCGCAGCGCGTCGCCGGTGGCCAGCGCCGCGAAGTAGCTCGAGGGGGCGACGGAGAGGGTCGAGCCCTCGATCCGCCCGAGGACCGCGACGGGGCCGTCGTGGGCCTCGGGGCTGTGGCGGAGCACCCATTCGAGGTGGGTCCGGCCGGCGCTCATCAGCCCTGGATCGAGAAAGGCCGCTTGCGCGGCCTCTCTCAGCTCGAGGTCGCCGGGGCAGAACGCGGCCGGGTGACCGCGGACCGGGGTGGCAAAGCCCTCCGGGAGGGCCGCCGGCGAGCTCAGGCGGGTTTTCATCCCCCTACAGCCGTCGCTCCGCGACGGCACACCCGACTACTTCAGTTCGACGGTGCCCCCGGCCTCCTCGATCTCGCCCTTGAGCTTCTCGGCCTCGTCGCGCTCGGCGGCCTCCTTGATGGGCTTGGGCGCCTCGTCGACCAGGGCCTTGGCCTCCTTGAGGCCGAGCCCGGTGGCGGCGCGGACCACCTTGATGACCTGGATCTTCTTGTCGCCGGCGCCCGTCAGCACCACGTCGACGGTGCTGGACTCCTCCTCCGCGGCGGCGCCGTCACCGGCCGCCGCCGCGGCCGGGGCGGCCGCGGCCACCGCGGTGGCGGAGACCCCGAAGGCCTCCTCCAGCGCCTTGATCCGCTCGGACAGTTCCAGGACCGAGATGCCCTTGAGCTCGTCGATCCACTCTTCGGTCGTAGGCATCTAGGCCTCCTCGCTATCGGTGGTAGCGCCCTCGGCGGGCGCGTCGGTGGGTTCGCTGTCGTCGGAGCTCGTTTCCGGCTCCTCTGAAGTCTCTTCGGCGGTCGCCTCCGGCTCGGCCGTCTCCGCCGTCTCTGCCGCGGCCTCGGGCTCCGGCGCCGGCGCGTCGCTCCCGACCAGGCCCTGCTCGGCGATCTGGCCCAGCGCCACGGCCAGGCCGGACACCAGCCCGTTGAGCCCGCGGAGGAGGCCGGTGATCGGCGAGGCGAGCACGCCGACCAGCTGACCGTGGAGCACGTCGCGGGCCGGGAGGCGGGACAGCGCCTCCAGCTCCTCGACGCTCAGCGCGTCGCCGTTCATGCGACCGCCCTTGAAGCGCAGGACCTCGTGCTCGCGGCCGAAGGTGGCCAGCGCCTTGGCGGCCAAGGCCACGTCGCCGCCCTCGGGCACGAAGGTGAAGGCCGTCGGGCCCTCGAGCAGGGCCTTGAGCTCCTCCGCGCCGGCCTTGTCGGCCGCGAGGTTGGTCAGGGTGTTCTTGACCACCCGAAAGCCGGCCCCGGCCTCGTTGAGCCTCGTGCGAAGCTCGGCAGCCTGGGGCACGCTGATGCCCCGGTAGTCGACCGCGAACACGGCCCCCGCCGCCTCGATCTGGGCAGCGACCTCGTCTACTACTGCGGCTTTGCGGTCTCGGTTCATGGGTGGCCTGCGCCGGGCTTATGGGTGCCGGCGGTCTGGGGCGAGACGATCAGACTAGCGACGGGGCGTTGGCCGGCCGAGCACCGCCCGCTCGTTCGTCTACGACGCGAGCTCCTCGACCACGCCCCTGGTGCGAGCGGGGTCCACGCGGACCCCCGGCCCCATCGTCGTGGTCAGGGTCACGGTCTCCAGGTAGCGGCCCTTGGCGGCGGCGGGCTTGGCCCGGTTGATCTCCTCGAGCAGCGCGGCGTAGTTCTCCAGCAGCGCCTGCTCATCGAAGCTCGCCTTGCCGATGGGCAGGTGCACGATCGCCATACGGTCGGTGCGGTACTCGATCTTGCCCGCCTTGGACTCCTGCACCGCGCGGGTGATGTCCTGGGTGACGGTGCCCACCTTCGGGTTGGGCATCTTGCCCTGGGGGCCGAGCACGCGGCCCAGGCGGCCGACCACCGGCATCAGCTCGGGGGTGGCGATGGCGACGTCGAAGTCGGTCCAGCCGTCCTGCACCCTCGCGGCGAGGTCCTCGCCGCCGACGTGGTCGGCTCCGGCCTCCTCGGCCTCGCGCGCCTTGTCGCCGGTGGCGAACACGGCCACGGTCACGTCCTTGCCCAGCCCGTTGGGCAGCGAGATCGTTCCACGCAGCTGCTGGTCGGCGTGGCGGACGTTGAGCCCGGTGCGGATGTGCACCTCGACGCTCTCGTCGAACTTCGTCCTGCCGAACTCCTTGATCAGCTTGACCGCCTCGGCCGGCGAGTACCGGCGCTCGCGGTCGACCTTCATGAGGCTCGAGCGGTAGCGCTTGCCGCGGCGGGCCATCAGCCGCTCACCTCGACTCCCATGGAGCGCGCCGTGCCCTCGATGATCTTCGACGCCTGGTCGACGTCGTGGGCGTTGAGGTCGGGCAGCTTGGTCTCGGCGATCTGGCGAACCTGCTCGCGGGTGATCGTGCCCACCTTGTCGCGGTTGGGCTCGCCCGAGCCCTTGTCGAGGCCGATGGCCTCCTTGATCAGCACCGCAGCCGGGGGCGTCTTGGTGATGAACGTGAACGAGCGGTCCTCGTAGACCGTGATCTCCACCGGGATGATCGTCCCGCCGGCGTCCTGGGTCTGTGCGTTGAACGCCTTGCAGAACTCCATGATGTTCACCCCGTGCTGACCCAGGGCGGGGCCGACCGGCGGAGCCGGGTTGGCTTGGCCGCCGGGGACCTGCAGCTTGATGAGGGTGAGGACCTTTCTCGCCATGGCTAGACCTTCTTGACCTGGTCGAAGCCGACCTCGACCGGGGTCTCACGTCCGAAGATAGACACGAGCACCTTGAGCTTGGCGGCGTCCTCGTTGATCTCGGAGATCTCGCCGGAGAAGTCCGACAGCGGGCCGGAGACGACCTTGACCGACTCGCCGATGGAGAACTGCGCGCGTGTGCGCGGGCGCTCCGCGGTCTCGCGGTTGAGCAGGCGGTCGACCTCGACCTGCGAGAGCGGCACCGGCTTCTGGTCCGCGCCCACGAAGGAGGTCACGCCCGGGGTGCTCTTGACCAGACCCCAGGAGTCGTCGGTGAGGTTCATGTTCACGAGCAGATAGCCCGGCATGGTGCGCTGCTCCTTCTGGACCTTCTGGCCGTCCTTGAGCTCCTGCACCTGCTCGGTGGGGATGACGACCTGGCGCACGTTGCGCTGCTGGCCGAGGGAGGACACGCGGTGCTCGAGGTTCTGCTTGACCTTGTTCTCGTGCCCGGAATAGGTGTTGATGGCGTACCAGCGGAACATCTGTGGCGGAGCTTTCTGCTTGAGGGTGCTTAGAGGAATGCCTGGACTAGCTGCGAGAAGACCGCGTCGAGCAGCCCCAGAAAGCTACCGGCGATGATCACGAAACCTATGACCACCCACGAGAGGGTGATCAGCTGCTGCCGCTTGGGCCACTCGACTCGCTGAAGCTCGGCCCAGCAGTTGACGAGGAACTGTATGACACGGGGGCGCTTCTTGTCCGGAGCGCCTTCGCCACGGCGACCGCGGGGCGCGTAGCCCTCGTCCCCGTCGAGCGGCTGCGCCTCGTCCTCGAAGTCGTAGTCCTCGAGCTCCTCGTCACCGTCGAGGACCGGCTCGTCCTCGATGATCGCGTCGGGAGCGCCCAGGTGCTCGGAGGGCGCGCTCGCGGCGAGATGCGGCTCGGGGCGCCCGTCATCCGAAGGCGGGATCGCGGCGAGGTCGGCGCTGCCGGCGCCCTCGGGCGCCTCCGGCTCGCGGACCTCGGGCTCGCCGACATCGGGCCCGGGCGGCGCCTCGGCCGGGTCGCGGCCCTCAGCGGCGAGCCGCTTCGCCCGGCGCTCGGCCTGGCGCTGCTTCGCCTTCTGGCGGTCTCGTGCCACGGGGCCTTACCTGCGCGCGGCCCGCACTAGCGCGTTTCCTTGTGCGGCGTGTGCTTGCCGCACCAGCGGCAGTACTTGCGGAACTCGATCCGGTCCGGATCGTTGCGCTTGGACTTCTCGGTCTGGTAGTTGCGCCGCTTGCACTCCTCGCAGGCGAGGGTCACGGCGATTCGGACGTCTCCGCGGGCCATCGTCTGCCTAGGCTAGCGCGGCCCGAGCGCTCCGCTCGAAGGCGGTCGAGCGCCTCCAGGACCTCGGCGTCGACGGCCGGGTCGAACTTGCGCGCGAAGTGCGCCCCCGAGGCCTCGAGGGCGGGCAGGTCGGCGCTCGTGAGCGTGCGCGGGTTCGGCGCTCCGGCCGGGAAGTCGATCCAGCGGTGGGGGCCGCCGCCGACCGACAGCCCGGGCTCGTTGACGAGCGCGGTGGCAAAGAGCGACTCCGCGGCGGCGAAGCTGCGCCGGTAGCGGCGCATGAGCTCGGGGCGACGGGCCGGGAAGCCGAGCACGGCGCGCAGCGCGCGGCGGTTGAGCGTGGGCCAGTCGCCTGACACGTACAGCGGCAGCCCAGGCGGTCGCAGGTCGCGGACCCCGACCAGCAGGCTGCCGTCCGGGAGCAGGCGGCCGTAGGCCAGCCGCCGGGGCAGGCGCGACGGCAGCCAGGGCACGCCGAAGTGGCGATAGCCGTAACGCAGCACGAACTCGTCGCGGGGCTCGCCGCTGAGGCGCAGTGGCCCGAGCTCCCACAGGCCGGGCAGGAGCGCGTCGAGCTCCCCGCGCGCGAGGAACTCCTCTAGCTCCGAGTGGTGGACCAGCGGGTAGTCCTGGCCCGACAGCACCAGCATCCAGTCGGGGTCGACCTCGCGGGCAATGCGGCCCAGGCCGCGCAGGAGCACCTGCAGGTAGGACCAGCCGCCCCACGCAACATCGAGCCCGTCCTCGACGGCGTGCGCGCCGGCCTCCTCGAGGCGCTCGCGCGGGAGCTGTGTCCGCCGCTGGTCGTGGCGGACGTAGACCTCGGCGCCCGGCTGCTCGCGCAGCACCCCGACGAGCCTGAGCACCTGCTCGGGGTCGCGGTGCGAGGTGACGAAGTAGGCGGCCTTCAGGAGCCCAGCGCCGGACTCGAACCGGCGACCCCTTCCTTACCATGGAAGTGCTCTACCAACTGAGCTAGCTGGGCGGGCCCGGAGCGTACCGCGTGTACTTGGCTAAGCCGGCACATCGTCGTTGGGCCGGCCGACGCCCACGATGGTCTGGTGCCTGAATTTCTGGTGACTTTCCTGGCGTCCGCTCAGCCAGTCAGCCGCACCAGGCGGCTGCTCTTCGACAGGTTCCCAGCCTCGTCGCGCACCCGCACCAGCACACGTGCCCGCACGCGGCGCCCATTTCGCAAAGCCGAGCGCAACAAGCGCGCCGAGGGCTTCGAGAGCCGCAGACTTAGTCCGACCGGGCGGTTTGCCGACCGTTTACCGAGCCGCTGGCGGAGCGCGATCTTTCGCCCCTGTCGCCGCAGATCCAGCCGGCCATACGCCCCGTAGGAGCACGGCTCGTCGCAGCTTAGGCGCACGATCACCCCGTGGTTGTGCAGCGGGCGCTGGCGTAGCCCTGTGCGCAGTCTCAGCAGCGGCGAGCGCAGATCAGGGGCCGGGCTGGCAGGGAGCGGGGGTCCGGGCGACCGCGGGCTAGGTGTCGTGGCAGGTGGCTGACCTGGCGGCGGAGCCTGCGCAGGTCCGCAGCTCGAGCTGCCGTCCTCCAGCCTCAGGACGCGGCCCGGCCCGAACGGGGCGCTCGCGCCCGTCCGCCTTTGCACGGCGTAGATTCGGCCACAGGCGTCTTCTCCAAAGCTAACCAGGCTCTGGTTGTCCAAGTCGGTACCCGCCAGGGCGCCGTCGGCTACGGCGTCGGGGATCGAGAGCACGGCCGTGTGCAGCTGACTCGAGCAGAAGTCGCCGTAGACATAATGGCCCGTCAGTTCCTCCACACTGGCGTCCCGCACAACGTAACCGCCGATTATCGAGCACATCTCGCTCGAGTGAGGCATCCCGAGCGCCGGCGGCACCGCGTCAGCGGGTGAGCAGCCTCCAAAGAGCGTGGTCTGCCGTGCCTCGAAGCAGTTCCAGCCGAAGTTGGCGCCAGCACCGCGCCCAGCGCTGGCCGGCGCAAAGTCGACCCCTCGCTTGCGTCGTACCCGACATCGCCGATGGTCAGCGCGCCAGTCGTCCGGTCGAAGCTGAAGCGGAAGGGGTTGCGCAGCCCGTAGGACCAGATCTCCGGCCTTGCCCCGGCCGTTCCTACGAATGGATTGTCCGCGGGAATGCTGTAGGGCTCGGAAGCCGACGAACGAGGGTCGATGCGCAGGATCTTGCCCCACAGGCTGCCGAGGTCCTGCGCCCTGCCGTGGGGGTCCTCCTGAGGTCCGCCGTCGCCGGTGGAGATGTAGAGCTGGCCGTCGGGGCCGAACTGAAGCTGGCCCGCGTAGTGATATCTGGAGTCGGTATGCGGGAGGGTCAAGAGGATGCGACGGCTGGCCGGGTCGGCGCGGTCAGGCGTGCTCTGCGATCGCCGAACCTCCACCACCCGGATGCCCACGCTGTCGGTGTAGAGGGCGTAGAAGCGGCCGGTCGCGGCGTAGTCGGGTGGGAAGGCAACCGAGATCAGACCGCCCTCGCCCCCGATCTCGACGTCCGCGCTGATGTCGAGGAACGGCTCGGACAGGGCTGTGCCGCCCTTGAGCAGGCGCACGCGCCCGGCCCGCTCCACCACGAACAAGCGGTGACTGTCCTCGGGCGGAGCGGTGACGTAGATCGGTTCGCTGAAGTTCCCGACGCTGACGAGCCTGGGTGAAGCCAGAGCGCCGGAGGGAACCGCGGACACGGCCAACAGCGCCAGCATTCCAGCAACAAACCGTGGCCGAATCAGACGATGCAGATCCGCGGAGCGGGCTCGTAGTCGCCGACCTTGTCCTTCCTCAGCTCCGTACGCGGCTCGGGATAGGGCCGGGCTCACCGAACCAACCGCATCAGGCGACTGCCCTTCGACAGATTCCCCCTCTGGTCGCGCACCCGAACGATCACACGTGTCCGCACGCGGCGTCCGCGCCGCAAGGCCGAGCGAAGCGAACGGACGGCGACCTCCGACAGGCCCAGTCGCAGGCGGACCGCGCGCTGCGCCTGCAGCTTGCCCAGCCGCTGGCTGAGCGCGATCTTGCGCCCGCGTCGCCGCAGATCCAGGCGGCCGTAGGCCCTGTAGGAGCACGGCTCGTCGCAGCGTAGGCGCAAGAACACGCCGTTGCTGCGCAGCGGCCGTTGCCGCTGCCCGGTGCGCAGCCCCAGCAGCGGCGGGCGCAAGTCGAGCGCCGGCACTTGCTGCCCCAAGAAGCTGGAGGGGTTCGTCGACTCCGGTGAGCCGGTGCCGACGTCGAAAGAGCGGACGTCGCTGAGACCTGAGTTGGCTCGGGAGTGCTTCTGTTCGGCTCGAACGGTAAAGGTGCCGTCGGCGAGTGGAGGAGCGTTCAGGGACCAGGCTTTCCCCGAGCGCTCAACCTCGAGTGTGTGCAGGGGGCGTTCCGGAGGCAGATCCGCCGCTCCAAATCCTTACCGTCACCGTTTGCGAGTCACTGGGCTCGTCACCTGCTGTCCCCGACACTGTTGGCGTGCTGTCGGTAACGCGGAAGCCCGCCGCAGGAGTCGACACGTTCACTCCGGGCGGAGTGAGGTCGCCAGTCCATCTCACCCGCAGCAGGTTCGCGCCGGGATCGCTCGGGGACGTGAAGCCCACGTCCTTGTAGAGGTCGGTGAAGTAGAGCCCGTCCGCCCCGCTGCCAGGCCGGAGGCGGTTGCCTTGCCCGTCCCGTGTACTCCACCACTTCCTCCGGCTTGGTTCCAGTGAAGCTTCGTCCCCCGCGGGGCGCGAGCTCGACTATGCGCTTCCCAAGCTCCTGCGGGCCCGATGCCCAAGTCGGGCCGCTCTCGGTGACGAAGGCGTGGCCCATCTTGTCGGAGGGGAAGCTACCCACCGACGTCTGTGGCTCGACAAAGGCGATGTTCACGGGCGCGTGCGGCGGCGACCAGTTGTAGAGGGCGAAGTTGGACATGGTGGCATTGCTTCCGTCCCAGCCGAAGTCGCGTGCTGCGACCACCTGAGCGAAGCGGTCCGTGCTCGGTCCGTTCTCGACCACGTAGTGCGCCCCGTCCTGCGAGCGCCAAGCCCCTCCAAACGGGTTACGGAAGCCAGAGGCGAACACGTAGTCGCGCGCAGAGATGCCGTCGGAAGTGTCGTAGAACGGGTTGTCGGGAGCAGCGTTGCCTCCCAGGCTCATGCGCAGCACCTTTCCCCCAAACGACCCCAGGTTCTGTGCGATGGCAGGGTTGAAGCCATCGCCATTATGGACACAGAGCAGGCCATCCGGCCCGACGGTGAGATTCGAGATCTGGTGCGAGTAGCCCTGCGGCTCGCCGTGCATGTCGAGGATGGTCGTCTGGCTGGCGGCGGTCTTCTCGCCATCGTCACTGTGGAACCTGACCACCTTGGCGTAGTGCGGCTTGGGGTCACTGCTCGACGCCGTGTCCTCGTAGACCTTGCTGGCGAAGACATCGCCGGAGGCGGGGTCTACGGCGATGCCGGTGACGCCCTGCTCGCCCGAGCCGGGAAAGTTCCCCGTGGGGTTGAAGTTCAGGAGGCCTGTGGCGTAGTCGCTAACGGTGCCGTGACGGCGGACCACCTTGAGCTTGCCGTACAACTCGCTGACGTACATGAAGGGGTCACTCGGCCCGTTGCCGGGGTTCGGCACAGGCGCCAGGTTGATCGGCAGTTGAAACCCGCCCGCGACGCGCTCGACCTCATAACCTCGCTGCCTGACGTCCCATGCGACGGCACTTGGTGTCCCGGGGGGCCCTCGGGACTGGTACGAAATGGTCGCTCGCTCCACCCACCCGCTTCGCCACCGCTATCGCGGAAGCGCACGCGCAGGCGGTAGTCGCTGTCCCATCTCAGTGCATCGCGGCCGGCGTGAGAGTTCACGAAGGTGCCGTCACCGGGATGGATGTGCACGCTTTCCAGTCCACGCATGCAAGGGGCCTCCCACACCGTCGAGGCCGGCGAGCCGCTCGAAATCTCCCAATCCGAGCAGAGGTGAGTCTCACCGTCAGGGTCCGAGAATCCCGTGGCCTCCATGTGAACGTCAGCCGGATTCAAGACCTTGTTGTCCGCATCCGGCTCAGTGATCGTGGGAACGTTCGGGGGAGCGCTACCGCGGCGGGCGCGCCTCCGAGTGTGAGTCCCGCCAAGCACAGCCCGGCGATCGCCCCCGCGAAGATCCTTCATCGCCGGAGGCTAGCTAAATCCCCAAGAACGTCCGTCGCTGACCTCGAGCCGCCGCCGGCAGCTGAGGCTGCCGAGCAACCCGGGCCCAAGGGGACGCTCGACACGGATCATTCCACTCCTTACTCACGCAGCGCCAGGGCGTCCGGCGGTTAAGGGACACAGGGTCAATGGCAGCTTGGCCCTGAGGTCTACGGGCAGTTCGGTTCAGCAGCCCCCTTAGGATCGGCCGGCATGCCACCAGAGAACAGGGCGGCGGTAGCCGCACGTGCACGCGGCGTGCCTCCCCGGCTCGCCACGCACCTGCGTGCGGGGCTCGCCAGCGATCCGTTCGGCGCTTCTGCCCTCTCCCGGAAGGAGGTCGTGCTGGCGGGCGCTTTGTTCGGGCTGCTGGCGGCCGCCACGTACTTCGGGCACGTGCGCGGCGGGGGCTGGTACTACGACGACTGGATCATCATCAGCGCGCTGGAGCTGAGGGATCCGGGCACCAGCGCCTTCGAGGCGGTCCAGCGAGCATCCGGGTCCCACCGCCCGGGCTCGGTCTCCGTTTGGGCCGCGCTCCACGCGCTCGGAGGCAGGGGTCAGGCTCCCTACCTGCTTGTGGGCGTTGGCCTTGTCGCGGTGGAGGCGTTCCTGGCCTACATCGTGCTCCGCCTCGCGCGCATTGCCCGCATCGTTGCCGTCCCCGCCGCTGCGATGCTCACCGTTGTCCCGGTTATCGACTCATTGCGCCTGTGGACCATGATGTTTACGGCGACCGTGGCCGTCATATTGATGCTCGCCGGATTCGCGACGTCACTGGTGGGCATGCGTCTGTCGCGCATCCGGACGGTCGCCGTCCATGCTGCAGCGCTCGTGCTCTACGCCGGCTCGATTCTCACGTACGAGCTCGTGGCAGCGCCCATCCTCGTGGCCGTACTGCTCTATCGGCTTGTCGTCCCCTGGCGCTCAGCGCTCCGGCGATGGGCAGCCGACGTGCTCGTCGTCGGTGTTTCGGTGGCCTTCATGGCCGACGCGGCCCGCGAGGTCCGACCCCCTGAGACAAGTACGTCGTTCATGCTCGATCGCGCCGAGCAGATGGTTCGTCCAGCGGCCGACGTCTTTGGATCGCTCCTCCCGGCCGAGCGTTTGCTGCTTGGCCCCGGCGGCCTGAGCCTGCTTGGCCTCGGGCTTGCGGGATGCGTCGCTGCCGTGGTCCGGCGTGACCAGCTCGCGGGCGCCATTCGTCACTGGACGCTGGTGGCACTAGGCGGCCTCCTGTTTGCAGTGGCCGGCTTCGTCATGCTGCTGCCTGCGGACCCTTACTTCATCCCTCGCCTCGAGGGAGTGGGGAACCGCACGTCCGGCGTGGCAGTGCTTGGGGCCATCGTCTTGTTGGTCGCCCTGTTGTGGCTGGTCGCCGCGGGCATTGCCTCCCTCCTGCGCCGCCCGGCCGTGGCGTCGCCCGTGGCAGCAGCCGCGCTCGCCGTTACGGCTATCGGCATGTTCGAGACAGAGCTCGTTCACCAGCACGCCTGGGCTTCATCCTGGCAGCAGTCGCAAGCAGTGGTGAGCGCGATTCGTACTTCAGTTGGCCCGGACGTTCCGCCGGGCACAGGCATCGTGACCTTCCGGCACACGCAATTCACCGTTCCCGGGGATGTCCCGGTCTTCGCAGCTGACTGGGATCTTCAAGGCGCCGTTCGGTTGCTCTACAACGACCGTAGCGTGCGGGGCTACCCATGGAAGGGAGACGGGGACTGCTCGGCCCGCGGGCTGAAACTCGGGGCGCCCCCATGGCCCGGCGGCGTTCTGCAGTATCGGCGCCTGTGGTTCGTCGACGCGACGGCCTTTCGTGCGCGCCGGATTGACTCCGAGCTGGCATGCCTAGACGCCATCGGCAAGCTTACGGGAACACCGCCCCGATGATGCCCTCGGGGGTCGGCCGTCCTGTCGCTCGCCACCGGGGTTTCTACCGGCGGTCCACCGCGGCTTGAGCGCGGGCGTGGGCCTATTTCGGCCCGCCGCCCGAGCCAGTCTCGATGCAGTTAGAGCTGCGTTCCTGGGGGCGACGGCATTACTCGTCGCCCCGCGCCCGCTTTGACGCAACCCACCACCCCTTCCCTACACTCTCCGGCCCGTGATGGCGACGACGGGAGGCGGGGTAGGGGCGGAGGGTCTTTCCGAGCCGCTGCGGCGCTTCGTCTCCGAGGTCCCCTACGAGCGCCGCCCGATTCTCGAGTTCGTCCGAGCCGCGTCGGAGAGTCTGCCTCCAGGGGTGCGGGTGCTAGATGTCGGCGCTGGCGAAGCTCCCTACCGAGAGCTATTCGACCACGTCGACTACGTCACGCTCGATTGGAGCGGCTCGCTGCATGAGGAGGCGAAGGAAGCCGACCTGAAGGGATCCGCCGACGCGCTCCCGCTCCAGGATGAGGAATTCGACGCGGTGCTGATGACCCAGGTGCTCGAGCACCTGCCGCAACCTCTGGAGGCTCTGCAGGAGGCCCGAAGAGTGCTACGCCCAGGCGGACGGGCGTATCTGACCGTGCCGCTTGTCTGGGAACTCCATGAGCAGCCGTTCGACTACTGGCGGTTTACGGCTGCTGGCCTTGGCCGGCTCCTCGATCAGGCCGGGTTTATCGAGATCGAGGCACGGGCCCGCAACGATTGCTTCAGCACACTCGCGCAGCTCATGCGCAACGCCGCGTCCGCAATGGGCACGGCACCGGACGGTCTCGACGAGCGACGCAAGATGGCCGCGAAAGCGCTGTGGTCAATCTCGGAACAAGTCGCCGCGCTAGCGCCGCTTGACGCGAACATGACGCTGCCGTTGGGGTATGCGGCGACGGCGCGACGACCGCCGGAGCCGGTAAGGCTTTGACCGGCGACCGGCGAATCCCGCTCCTGTACCTCGCGCCGTTCGTCGACTGGGGCGGAACGGACAAGGGGACCATCGACTGGTTTCGCTGGGTCGACCGAGACCGATTCAGCCTGCACCTAATTACCACCCAGCCGTCGAAGAACCGCTGGCTAAGACGCGTGACGGCCTACGCCGACGAGGTTTGGCCGCTGCCGGAGCTCATGCCGGGCGCGGCATTCCCCCGGTTCATCCTGGACTTCATCGACTCGCGCGGCATCGAACTGGTCCACATCATGAATTCGCGGCTGGGGTTTGATCTGCTGCCGGACATTTGCGCGCTACCTAACCGGCCGGGGACAATCGTCCAGCTGCATGTCGAGGAGCACGATCGCTCCGGATATGTGCGTCACGTATCGACTCGTTACGAGGGCCTTGTCGATGCGTTCTCGGTCACGAGTCATCAGCTCGCGGAGGCGATGGTGGCGCAATACGACGTGCCACGTAGCAAGTGCCGCGTAATCCACACCGGGGTCGACTGGGAACGCGAGTTCTCACGGCGCTTCGTCAAGCCGATCGAGGGCCTGCCGGAAGGACCAGTCAACATCCTCTATCCAGGCCGCCTGGTTGAGCAGAAGGATCCGTTGCTGATGGTCGATGTCGCCGCCGCCTTGCGCGACGCGGGAGGCGACTTCCACCTCCACGCGGTGGGCGAGGGCGAACTGCGCCGTCCGGTGGAGGAGTCGATCAAGACCCACCACCTGAGCGATTACGTCACCCTCCACGGTCCCACGGACAACATGGCTCCCTGGTTCGCAGCGAGCGAAGTGACCCTGATGACAAGCCTTTTCGAGGGGGTCCCGTATGTCGCCTACGAAGCCATGGCGATGGAGCACGCAATTGTCGCTCCGGCGCTGCCGGGAAACCGGGAGCTGCTGGACGGCAACGCCAGACTGATCTCCCCGCGCGACGACCGCGAGGCCTACGTCGAGGCGCTGCAGGAGTTGATCGACGATCCGGCGGAACGCCGCCGGCTTGCGGCTCGGGCGCACGCCTTCGTGAAGGACCACCACTCCCTTCAGGCGATGGCACGGGCGCACGAGACGGTCTACGACGAGCTTCTGAGCCCAAGCAGGAAGGGCGATGAGGATGCTCACCACACGCCGCGGGAGCCGCCGCTCCACCTGAACGGTCGGCCGGTCAGCGGCTCCCCGCTCGTTTCCGCGGTCGTTCCCTGTTTCAACGATGGCCGCTTCCTGAGGGCCTGCCTCGACTCGATTCGCAATCAGACTTACTCCGAGATCGAGATCACCGTCATCGACGATGCCTCGACTGACTCAGATACCCAGGAGTTGCTAGACGAGCTGGAGCACGACGAAACGGTGAGGCTCATGCGCCAATCGGACAACCAGGGCCCGGGCGCAGCGCGGAATCTCGGCTTCGAAGTCGCAAGGGGCCGTTATTTGATTCCGGTGGACGCCGACAACCTGCTCGTCCCTGAAGCTGTCGACCAGCTGGTAAACCAGCTCCAGGGCGCCGGGGAGCGAGTTGGCTTCGTCTACCCCACCATCCAGTTCTTTGGTAACCGCCACGATCTCTTCGAGCCACCGACCTACAACCTGTATGCGCTGCTCGAACACAACTACTGCGATACCTGCTCGCTGATCGATCGTCAGGTTTTCGATGGCGGCGTGCGCTACTCCGACGACCGCTGCCTGGCCCACGAGGACTGGGACTTCGCGCTGAGAATGGCGGCTCGGGGAGTTGTCGGCGAGCCCGCACGGTCGACGACCCTGCTTTTTCGCAAGCGGGGTTACAGCCGGGGGGACACTGGTTGGCACGGGATCCATGGCAATTACCGCAGCGCCGGCCCCCCGGAGCTGGGCGAGGACCCCGACATCATCAAGGCGCGCTATGCACCCGCATTGTCGGTCCTCGCGCTGGAGCCAGTGCCCGACGAGGGACCCCGCCCCAAGGCGCTGCGCTCCGCGGTGGAGGCGCAGACCTGCGGCGACTTCGAGCTTATTGCGCCCAGGGACTCGGACTGGGACCTGGGGGATCCGGTTCAGCTGCGTCGCGTCCCGGTAGCTGAGGACCCCGCATGGGTGCTCGCTTCGGCGCTCGAGCGCGCCCGCGGCCGTTATCTGCTGGCCACGATGGGTTCCGCTGGCAGCCTGCTGCGTGACCCGGCACTGGTGGAGAAAATGCTACGAATCTTCACGTCGAATCGTCGACTGGGAGTCATCGGCTTTACCGATGCGGGCCAGGCCGGGCGTTTCCCGCTGCAGCTGCTTGAGGGCGCCGATGGGGCCGAACGCCACGCACACGCCCTGGCCTGGTCGCTCGAGCACCAGGCCAGACTACCGTCCCGCCTGGAGCTCCGAAGCCGTGCTCCGATCGCGGAAATGGCCGAGGTGCTCTGTCTGCTGCCTACGCAGTGGCGCCATCTCCCGCTCCACAGTCCGGACGCGACGGACACCGGCCGTGCGAGGGTCTCCGTCGGTCTGGGTGGGCGCCCCGCACATGGACCGCACGAACGTGCTGAACGAGACCTGCGCATGCGTGCCGAGGCGTTACTGCCCGAGGCGGCTCCTACGCGCGTCCCTGCTCGGGTGCGGGCACTTGGCGACTGGATGCCGACGGGAACGATGATCCTGTGCCGTCATGTCGACCGGGCGACCGGCGCGCGAGTGACCACAAACGAAGGTGATCCGCCCGACGGCTACACGTTCGAGCGGTGCCTCGGATTGGTCCAGGAGCTTCCTCTCCCGGGCACGGCCCGATTAGAGATCGCTGCCAAGGGCCGGCATTCCGGCTTCCGCGCCGTCCCGGTCGACGGCTCGGGCGTCGACCCCGACCCCACGGCGACTGTCGCCGGACACGTCGAGCTGGTGCCGTTCCCGCTACTCAAACCGCTGATGGCGGGGGTCATCGCGGCGACCGGTCAGCCGGTGTTGGCCACGTCGGGGGATGACCCACTGCTGGAGCAGGTTCGGGATCCGATCAGCCTCGGCTACGTGGAGAGCTTTCCCTTGAACCCCCCAGGCCCGTCGGCGTGTCCGGACGCGGTCGGGCTCGTGCGCGCCGTGGACCTGGCTAAGCGGCGGCACGTCTACGGTGTTGGCAAGATTCCGGATGGCCAAGTAGCGGGAGAGCTCGGCTCTCTCCTGCCCCGGCCAGGGGTCGGCCGCAAACCCGTCTGGCTATCGCGTAACGGAAAGCTCCTCCCCGAGGGACCCGGGTCCGGGTCGGACCGCCCAGGCCTAACTGCAAGCGCGCGCTGGGTACTTGCCCCCCTGCGCTGGAATCGTCGCGCTCCGCTGCTGGTCAACGCCCGTGCCATCTCTCGCCGCGCTGCTTCTTCCGCGCAAGCCATGGCCCTGAAACGCCCACGGACGAGAGCGGAGGGCGAACCTGCTGGGTACTTGTTCGAGGAGGAGGGCCCCGGCCGGGTGCCGCTCTTTTCGGCCGACCATCCGGTCCTCGACGACCAGCTCCTAAGCGTGTCCCGGCTCGAGGCCAGCGACATGGGCTACGTGAACACCATCTTGCTGGGGTACTTGCAGGAGTCGGCGCCCATTACCGGTCGCTTGGGGCTGGCGCGGGTAGGCGTGCCCTGGGCCTCAAGGTTCGGGCTGGAGGCGCGAGGTTGAACGATCGGCGGCCCGAACCGGAAATTGACGAGGCGCTCGCGCGGTTGCGTGACGAGACTCAGGCGCAACTCGGGGTCGCACGTCCGCCGGCCGAGGCCGGCGAGCTTGTCCGGTTCTCGGACGACCTGCCCGCAGTCCTGCCACCGGACCGGAGGCGGGACCTGGGCGAGCGGGCTCAGCGTCTCGATCCCTGGCTGCAGGGTCCGTTCCTACTGGGGGGTGGGCTTGTCGTGGGCGGCTCTTGGCGCAGTGACCAACGCTGGAAGGTGCTGGAACCCGAACTGCCGAAGCTCCGGGGGCTGCGGGTGCTCGACGTGGGATGCAACGCGGGCTACGACTGCTTCATGTTCAAGCGCCTTGGGGCGGATTACGTGCTGGGTGCCGAGCCCTACGAGTTCCACCTGCAGGCGCGCTTCTTGGAGTCGGTCTACCGGACTGGGGTCGACTTCCAGCGTGTGGGCTGGCAGGACCTTAGCCCGGGAAGCCACGGGCGCTTCGACATCGTCCACTGCCACGGAGTCCTGTATCACGAGCTGAATCCCGTGGGGCTCCTCAAGCGGCTGCGCGACCTCCTGTTAGATGACGGCTTGGCCTTGATCGGCTCGATGATGCAAGCGGCCCCCGAGTTCTCAGAACACCTGCGTTTCGTGCCCGGTTCGTACCGCGGCGACCCCACGTGGTGGTTCGTCCCGGGGCGGCTTGCCATGCGCTGGATGATCGAGGCCGCCGGCTTCTCGGTTGAGCATCCCTTCGGGGAGAGCGAGGGACCGCGCGGCGAGTTCCCGGTCGTCGACGCCTACTACCGAGCGCGGCGTGGCGCGCCCAGCCGTTAGCCCGTGCCGCAACGACCGGCCCGTTGCCCCTCTGAGGTGGGCGTCCGTGTAGGGATCGCCTGCGCCTTCCGGGTCCGTGCGGCTCCACATCTCCGTCGTGGTCGACGGCGCCGGCCGCGAAGACGTTGCGAGTCCGCCGATAAACCAGCATCGCCCGGCACTCGACCGCGACCCCTTCCTTACCTGAGAGTGCTCTACCGACGGATCGCCGAAATGGGGGTGCTCAATAGTCCCAGCGCACGTAGGGCGGCTCGGCCTTCAACTCGTCGAACAGCAGGCCCATCCGGTCGATGTACCAGAGCTTGCCGGCCTGGACGATGAGCACACCGGTGGCGGCCGCGACCGCGTCCAGGTCGATCAGCCCGTACACGAGCGGGACCATCCCGATCAGCTGAACGATCTGGGCCACGCCGGGCGCCCGCGAGTCGAACTGCGGCGGGAGCTCGGACCGCTTGCGCTCGGACCAGATGCGCTCGCCCAGTACCCCCTTCGAGGCCCAGTTGCGCGTGGAAGACGGCGGGGCGAAGAACAGGGGGTTCACGAACAGCCAGACGAGCGACAGCGCGAGGGGGACCAGGAAGAGCAGCCCAATCCAGTCGCGGCTCCAGACCGAGAACACCAGCATCGGCAGCACCGCAAAGCGGGTCCAGACGCTCGCGGGGTTGGCGTGGCGCATCCAGCTCTCGCCGCTGAGCCCGAAGGCGCGCGCCACCCGGCTGGTCGTGGTTGCTGCGTCCGCTGGCGTGGCCACCGGCCGACACTACGCCTCGCGGACCACGATGGATAGGGCCAGTGGGGGGAGCAGGATTCGAACCTGCGAAGGCAGAGCCAATGCGTTTACAGCGCATCCCCGTTGACCGCTTGGGTATCCCCCCAGGGCTGGGCGATTCTAGAGCCGGCCCGCTTGACACCGGGAGATGCCCGCGCGCAGCCGGCCGAATACGTGGTCAGTCGGATCTAGGAGGCGTCCCGCAGGCGCTGGGCCTCGGGGAGGTGCTCGAGCTTCTTGAGCGTGTTGTTCTCGATCTGGCGGATGCGCTCGCGGGTCACTCCGAAGGCGCGGCCCACCTCCTCGAGCGTCCGGGCCTCGTGGCCCTTGAGCCCGTAGCGCATCTCGAGCACTTCACGCTCGCGCTCGGGAAGCGCGTCGAGCGCGCGCTGCACGTTCTCGCGCCGCAGGTTGTCGCTGGCCTGCTCGAACGGCGACTCGGCCGCCTCGTCCTCGACGAAGTCGCCCAGCTCGGAGTCGTCCTCCTCACCGATCGGCTTCTCGAGCGAGACCGGGAGCTGGGATATGCGCTGGATGTCCTTGACCTCGCGCACCGTCCACTGCAGCTCGGCGGCGATCTCCTCCGGCTGGGGCTCGCGGCCGCGCTCCTGCACGAGCTGGCGCTCCACGTGCACGACCTTGTTGAGCTTCTCGACCATGTGGACCGGAATGCGGATGGTCCGGGCCTTGTCGGCGATCGCCCGTGTCACCGCCTGGCGGATCCACCAGGTGGCGTAGGTCGAGAACTTGTAGCCGCGGCGATAGTCGAACTTCTCCACCGCCCGGATCAGCCCCAGCGAGCCCTCCTGGATCAGGTCCAGGAAGGAGAGCCCGCGGCCCAGGTAGCTCTTGGCGATCGAGACGACCAGCCGCAGGTTGGCCTCGATCATCCCCTGCTTGGCCTCCATGTCGCCGCGTTCGATCCGCCGCGCGAGCGAGACCTCGTCCTGGGCGGTGAGCAGATCGACGCGCCCGATCGAGCGCAGGTACAGCCGCAGCGAGTCGAGGCTCGGCTCGACGGTGAGGTCGATCTCGGGCTTCTTGGTGCGCGTGGGCTCGGCTGAGGCGGGAGTGGGCTTGCCGTCGGCGGCGGACAAGACGTCCACCGAGTACTCGACGAGGTGTGTGTGCAGGTCGGCGACCTGCTCCTTGGTCACCTCGACCTCCTCCAGGCAGCCCGCAACCTCCTCGAAGGTCAGATACCCCCGCTCGCGGCCCCTGGCCACCAACGTCCGGAGCTCCTCGACTTCGAGGGGGGGCAGCTCCCTCTCCTCAACGGCTAGCGCCAAACTGAAAGGCATCGTACACCCGGTCTGTGTCAGATGGCCTGGCCGGGGCACTATCTTTCCTGAAGTGATCTCACAGCGCACGCTGCTCGACCCCGACGTCCAGGCCCGCCGGCCCTCCACGTCGGTGAGCCTCTCCCGCGTCGGTGTGACCGGGGTCGAGAAGGTGATCTCGATCCGCGCCGCGGGGTTCGAGCAGCTCTTCTACGCCGAGCTCGAGTGCTTCGTCGACCTGGCCGCGGACCGCAAGGGCGCCCATATGTCGCGCTTCGAGGAGGTCGTCAACGAGGCCATCGACGAGGTGGTGCTCAGCGAGTCGCTGAAGGCCGAGACCCTGGCCAGCCACATCGCCGAGCGGGTCCGCGACCGCCAGGGGGGCCTGCGCGCCGAGGTGACCATCGCCGCGCGCTACCCCGAGAACAAGCCGACCCCGGTCTCGGGCTCGCTGACCCAGGAGATCTACACCCTGTTCGGCGCCGCGGTGGCCTCCCAGCACGGGACCCGACGCGTGGTCGGCGTCCAAGCCCAGGGCATGACCGCCTGCCCGTGCGGTCAGGAGATGGTCTCTGCAGGCGCGCGTGAGGCGCTGGCCGAGGACGACTTCGACGAGAGCGAGATCGAGCGCATCCTCGAACGGGTTCCGGTGGCCACCCACAACCAGCGGGGCATCGGGACCCTTCACGTGGGCTGCCCGACCGGCTGCGCCGAGACCGTCGAGGCCGCCGACCTACTGGCCATCGTCGAGGGGTCGATGAGCTCCGAGGTCTACGAGCTGATGAAGCGCTCCGATGAGCAGGAGGTCGTCGAGAAGGCCCACCGCCGGCCGCGCTTCGTCGAGGACTGCGTGCGGGAGATGGTCCGCATGGGCACCGAGCGCTTCGGCCACCTGGGGGACGACGCCTTCCTCTCGGCGCGCCAGGAGAACCTGGAGACCATCCACAAGCACAACGTCGTCGCCGAGCGCCACGGGCTCATGGCCGAGCTGGCGCAGGAGGTCGCGGGCGGCGAGCCCCCGTCCTCCCACACCAGCCTGCGCGCCTGGCTGGAAGCCGAGTAGTCCAAACGTCCAACCCCGGTTAGGGGCGCTGGCCCAAAAGGGCACCCCACCCGATACGGAGCAGGTGACGCCCCCTGAGGCCGTGAACGACTCTCGCCGGCACATCCCCCTCTCCCAGGACGCGGCCCTGGTGCTCGCTCTGGCGGGCACGGCCATGGCGTTCTCCCATTCGGCCGAGGACGAGGCTGAACGTTGGCTGCGCGCCATGCGCATGCACCGCCGCGTGGGCCAGGCGCTCCAGGCGCTCGGCGTTGGCGAGGCCCCGCTGATGACGGAGTCCGAGGACCGCTCGTGCCGGCCCCCGCTGGGCCCCAAGGTGGTCGACCACGCCACCGCCCGGGCACAGGAGTACGCCTTCCGGCGCAACGCCACCACCGTCGGCACCACGGAGCTGCTGTTCGCGGTGATGGAGGTCTACGGGTAGATGCTCGACCGCGCGCTGTACCGGCGCGGGGCTTCGCGCCAGGAGCTGCTCGAGCGCCTACCCACGCTCGAGGCCGAGTCCGAGCCGGCGGTCGACCGGCGATCCTGATTCGACCGCCTTCGGCGGCTCGTAGCGCTCGGCGAAGCGGCGCACGCGCTCGCGCAGCGGGCGCTCCACGGTGACATAGGAGACCCAGGCCGCAGGTACGGGCTGCCCCCCTTGGTCCGCTCAGCCACCGGCCCCGGCGTGGTTCGCCGCCTCTACCCGTTTCCGAAAACTCATGAAGTACTCGGCCCCCGAGGCGAGGGTAACCGCGACCGTCGCGTATACGACCGCCTGCACCCAGGCCGCGTCGGGATCGGGCGCCACGATCAACACGAAGATCGTGGCCACCTGGATGAGGGTCTTCGCCTTGCCGAAGGTGCTGGCGTCGATCACCACTCCCTGCTGCCCCGCCGCCGCGCGCAGGCCGCTGACCGCGAACTCACGCGCGATGATGACGAGCGCGATCCACGCCGCCAGGCGCTCCAGGCTCACCAGCGCGATCAGCGCCGCGGCCACCATGAGCTTGTCCGCTATCGGGTCCATGACCTTGCCGAAGGTGGTCACCGAGCCTCGCCGGCGGGCCAGCCAGCCATCGAGGAAGTCGGTGGCCGAAGCCAGGGCGAACACCGTCGCCGCGAGCGCGTCGCCGCCCTCGACGGTCAACGCGACCACCAGCACGGGCACGAGCAGCACGCGCACCAGCGTGAGCGCATTTGGGAGGTTTACGCTCGACACGGGCAGGCGCGCTTCAGGCTACGCGGCGCCGGCTGCGGCTTAGCCATTCGATGGCCGCCGTGCTGCCGAGCGGCCCGAGCGGCGACACGGTGGCGGCGAAGGTCCACCACGGGAAGACGCGGCGGCGGCAGCCCTCGGCCACCGCGATGCAGAGCACTATCCAACCCACCCCGTGCGTCCACCCCAGCGCGCGCTCGGCGGACTCCGAGGAGCCCGAGACCGCCGTGACCACGAGCGCGGTGAACACGCACAGCTCGAGCGCCGAGTAGAGCCGCACGGCGTTGAAGTAGGACATCGGCTCAGACGATAGGGTCGCGCGCCAGTGGGGCTGATCACCGGAGACCGCACCGTCGAGATCGACGCGCCAATCGACGACTGCTTCGAGATCGCGGCCGACATCGAGGGCGCGCCGAAGTGGCAGGGCTCGCTGCAGAGGGTGCGCGTGCTCGAGCACGACCACGAGGGCCGGCCCGAGGTGGTCGAGACCGAGTCCGACGCCAAGGTCAAGAACGTCAGGTCCCGGCTGCGCTTCTCCTACGACAAGCCGCACCGCATCGAGTGGGTGCAGGAGAAGGGCGACACCAAGGCGGTGCGCGGCTGGTGGGACCTCGAGGACCTCGGCTCGAGCGGGACGCGGGCCACCTACGGGCTGGAGGTCGACCCCGGCCGGATGCTCGGGATGCTCCTCAGGGGGCCGGTCGAGGGCCAGGTGCGCGACTTCCTGCTCGGCAACGCCGCCGCGGGGCTCAAGGAAGAGGCCGAGGGGCGCCGCTAGAGCCGACGGCCGGACTCGAACCGGCGACATCCTCTTTACGAGAGAGGTGCTCTACCAACTGAGCTACGTCGGCGGGAGGCGGAGTCTAGCCCCGGGGCGAGGTCGCCCCGGTCCGGACTTCTCGGCGTGTGGAGGTGGTGATCGCCGACAAATTCCTCAGCCGCCTGACGGGTTTCGCCGGTGTCAGGCCCTGGCGGATGCCCTCCTGCCACGCGGCTGACTCGGTGCTCGAGGTTGCGGCCGTCAGGCCGGTTCGCCCACCAGCGAGGCAAGACGAAAGCCCAGCGCGGTGAGGGCCAGGTCCTCCGTGGCGTTGAGCTGCAGCGACATGCGGGTCTCCTCGCAGCGCTCGACGCACTGGCGCAGCCGGCGCGGGTCACGCCCGCGGGCGCGCTCGGCCAGGGCGGGCAGGTGGTCGGCGCCCAGGACCGCGTCGGGCGCGTCCTCGGCCACCGCCACCAGATCGCGGAAGCCCATCGCGGCGAGCTCGAGCCCGAGCTCGAGCACCTCGGTACGCGCGCGGCGAGCGTCGCGCCTGGCGGCCTCCTCGAGCTCGCGCTCCAGGGCCTTGCGCTCGCGTCCATGGGGCTCGAGCTCGAGGCGCTGCTCGCGTTCGATCGAGGAGGCCTGCTCGGCATCCTCGCGGTGGCGCTCGGCGCGCTCGAGCAGCGCGCGCCAGGGCTCGTCGAGACCGCCGCCGGACAGCGCGCCGGCCACCATCGCCTCGGCGTCCTCGCGCAGACCCTCCCCCTCCTCGGAGGCGAGCATGCGCGCGCGCTCGACGTTGCCGGCCGCCAGCCGCGCGCAGGCCAGCGCCTTCTCGGCCTCCACACCCTCACGATGCAGCATGTCGGCCACCCGCGCAGGGGGCAGCGGGTCGAAGCGCACGGGCTGGCAGCGCGAGGCCACCGTGTCGATCACCAGGCTGAGCCGGTCGGTGAGCAGGATCAGGTGCACGAACGACGCCGGCTCCTCCAGCGTCTTCAGCAGGCGGTTGGCGACCGTGTCGTTCATCGTGTCCACGCGCTCCAGCACGAACACACGGCGGCTGGACTCGAACGGCGTGCGCGCGGCGGCGGCCACCACGGGGCCCTCCACGTCGGCGGCGCGCATCTGCGCCGCCCCCGTCGGCTTGACCCAGGTCAGGTCGGGGTGCGTCCCGGCGTGGACGCGGTGCCGGGCGCTGTCGGGGTCGGCGTCGCCCTCGGCCAGCAGCTCGGCGGCGAAGGACCGCGCCACCGTCCGCTTGCCCGAGCCCGCCGGGCCGTGGAAGAGGTAGGCGTGCGAGGGGACCGAGGCGAGGGCGGCGCTGAGCGCGACGCGGGCCTGAGGCTGGTCCTCGGTGCCGGCGAGCATCGCGGCCGAAGCTACCAGCGCTGACCGTCGCTGCCGTCCTTCTAGAGTGCCGCGCTTCATGCGTGCCCTGGTCACCGGCGGCGCCGGGTTCATCGGCTCGAACCTCGTCGACGCCCTGCTCGAGCGCGGCGACGAGGTGACCGTCCTCGACGACGTCTCCACCGGCCGCCGCGAGAACCTCGCCGGCGCCCTGGACGGGGGCGCGGAGCTGGCCGAGATCGACGTCCGCGACGCCGAGGCGGTGGCCTCGCTGTGCGCCGCCGCCCGGCCCGAGGTGGTCTTCCACCTCGCCGCCCAGATCGACGTGCGCAAGTCCGCCGCGGACCCCGCCTTCGACGCGCGCGTGAACGTGGAGGGCACCATCAACGTGCTCGAGAGCGCACGGCGCTCGGGGGCGCGGCGGGTGGTCAACACCTCCACCGGCGGCGCCATCTACGGCGAGGGCCGGATCCTGCCGGCTCCGGAGGACCACCCGGTCGCACCCGAGGCCCCCTATGGCCAGTCCAAGTACTGCGCCGAGGGTTACTGCGACCTCTTCGGGCGCCTATACGGCATGTCGACCGTGTCCCTGCGCTACGGCAACATCTACGGCCCGCGCCAGGACCCGCTCGGCGAGGCCGGGGTGATCGCCATCTTCTGCGGCAAGCTGCTCGAGGGCGGCAAGCCGACCATCTTCGGCGACGGCCTGCAGACCCGCGACTACGCCTACGTCGGCGACGTGGTGTCCGCCAACCTGCTGGCCGCCGACGCCGCGGTCACCGGTCCGGTGAACATCGGCCTCGGCAAGCAGGTGAGCGTGATCGACCTGGTCGAGGCCCTGGACAGCCTCAGCGACAACGGCTTCTCGGCCGAGCACGCGCCCGAGCGGCCCGGCGAGGTGCGCCACATCGCGCTCGATGCCTCTCGCGCGCATGAGGAGCTCGGCTGGACCGCGCAGGTCGAGCTCTCCGAGGGCCTCGAGCGCACGCTGGCCTCTCTGCGCTAGGGCTGCGGAGAGGAGGGGGTCGCGCCGCCGGGAGGCGACGCCGGCACCGGGTTGACCGGCGACGAGCCCGGCTGCTGGGGCAGTGCCGCGCCGCTGTCGCCGGTGATGTTCGGCGCCGCCGGCGCGGTGGGCAACGCGGTCGGCGCAACCCGCTCGGGCAGCGGTATCCCCGTCGCCGTGGCCGAGCGCGTGGAGTCGTAGCTGATGAACGCCGAGAAGGTGAAGACGCTGGGAGAGAAGGGGTCGAGTTCGAAGCCCCTCCTCGCGGAGCGCAGCGCACCGGGTGCGTCATCCAGCTGGGCCTGGAGCCGAGCCAGCCCGAGCCACAGCCTCGAGCTGTTGGGTTGCCGGCGCACCGCGTCGGCGTAGAGCCGGGCGGCTCGCTCGACGTCGCCACGGCGCCGAGACAGATCGGCCGAGGTGAAGACGGGATCGACCGCAAAGGGGTCGAGGCGGCGCGCGGTGGCGGCCTTCTCGTCGGCCTCCCGCAGGTTGGCTATGCCCCCCTTGGCTGCCGTGCTGAGCGCGGCGTCGGATTCCTCGCGCGCGAGTGCCGGCAGCGCCGACGAGATCGCCAATAGCGCCAGCATGATCCCGCCGGCCAGCAACGACAGGATGCGCGGACGGTCGCGCGCCACGGGATCGACGGCGGCGCCCGGCGGTCGTGCCGCCAGTACGCCCAGGAACAGCATCACCGGCAGCGTCACCGCCGGGATGTCCCAGTCCCAGTCGACCCAGATGTGCGCGCCCCAGGCCGCGCACGCCGCCAAAAGGGCCGCGGCATAGGCACGGTCGGCCCCAACGGCTCCGCGGACCCGCGCGACACCCGCGGCGGCCAGCAAGGCCAGGCCGCCGATGGCGAGCAGCGCTCCCACGATCCCGGTCTCGGAGAGGAACTCGAGCGGAACGCTGTGGGGCTGGCGCACGTCGAGACGCTCCTGGCGGCGTTGCAGGTGAACGAGCGGAAACGAGCCGGCGCCGTAGCCGACGATCGGCTGGTCCCAGGTCGCGCCCGCGGCCTCCTTCCACCACACCCAGCGGTTGCCCGAGTTGGTGGCGACGATCCGAGCCGGGTCGGTCACGTTCTCCGCACGCGGCTCGGTGAAGCCCTCCAGCCGGTCGCCGAGCCAACCCGTCGCAGCCAGCACCACCAGCGCCAGCACGACGACGGCGCCGAGTCCAGCCAGGGCCCGCGGCACCAGCGCCGCGGCAGATGGGCCGAGGCGGAGGGAACGACCGGCACGCCACACCATGCGAGCCAGCAGGAGCGCGATTGCGAAGCCGATGGCCAGGGCCGCCAGGAGAAGGAGGCCGTCGTCGGCGCGCTGCGAGGCAGCGAGCTCGTCGGTGGTCAGGTCCTCGCGCAGGAAGGCCACGAGCAGGCCCGGCACCACGCCCACCACGACGATCCCCGAGAGGCACACCATGCGCAGCCGGTCGGGCCCGATGGCCGCCAGGACCATCGCCGCGAGCACCATCACAGCGATGCCCCCGCGCGAGTAGGTGAGAGCGAGCGTCGAAACCAGCACCACCAACGCCGCCAGCGCGACCACCCTGAGGCGGCCGCGCCGCTCGTCGCCGGCGAGGCGCAGCGCCGGTGGCACTGCCAGCGCGCAGAACAGGGCCAGCGCGTTCCAGTAGCCGACCGGCGCGCGCAGGCGCGAGATCTCCCCGGCGTGGTCGAACACCGTCGGGACCACCTTGCCGCCGAGCGCGTAGGCCGCCACGAGGCCGGCGAGGGCCACGTAGCCCACGGCCGCCTTCTCGGGCGCACGCGGGAGACTGGCGCCGAGCACCACCGCCAGAGCGGCCGCGAGCGCGTAGGCCCAGGCGCGGTTGGCCTCTATCCAGCTCTCGTCAGGCGAGATCGACCACGAGATCGAGAGGGCGCACCACGCGCCGAAAGCCGCCAGCAGGCCGACCCCGAGCCAGCCGCCCGGCAGCGCACGGGCCCGCAGACCCCAGCCCGCAGCGAGCGCCACGAGCGTGGTGATGCCCAACAGCGCGAGCCCGATCTCGAGGTCGCTGCCGTCGGTGACCTTGATCGCCCCGTTGACCACCGCCGCGTAGGCGGCCGCAGCCAGCAGGCCGACCCCCAGCGCCACGGCGGCCCCCGGGGACCGCTCCGCCCCGGCGCGGGGCCCGGCAGGGGCCTCGCCCAGAGGCAGCTGGCGGGTGGCGGTGGCGGCCATCGGCCACCATTGTGACCACGCTCGCACGGGGCGTCCGGCCCGCGCTACCTTGTGCGGTGTGCGCCGCCTTCTCCCTGCGCTGACCTGCGTCCTGGTCCTGGTCTTCGCCGCGCCCGCCGCGGCGCAGTTGAACGACTACAAGAACGGCGGCTCGATCCCGCAGTGCAAGTACAGCGATCGCCAGCTGGGCGGCGCCCTGGGCGATCTCCCGCCCGACATCGAGCAGTACGCCCCCGGCTATGCGGACGAGCTGCGCAACGCCCGCGGCGGCGGTTGCGGCAGCGGGGGCTCGCCCGGAAAGAGCGGAACGACGCCCACTGCGCAGGACCGCCTCGAGAACGTGCCCGCGCCGGGCTCCGCCGGCGGCGGCGACAGCGGTTCGGGCTCGGGAGGCGCGGGCGCGGGCGCCGGCGCGGCCTCCGGCTCCAGTTCCGGGGGCGGGTCGGGCTACGGAGCCGGCGTGGCTCAGCCGCCGGCGCCCACGCCCGAGAAGCGCGCCCGGCTGGCCAACGTGGCATCACCCGCGGTGACCGCGCAGCCGACCGGCCCCGAGGTGCCCACCTGGGCGCTCGTCGTGATGGGAGCCGCCCTGCTGATCGGCTCCGCCATCGCCGCCCTCTACCTCTTCGGTGCCGACTTCTCTCGTTTCACCCGCCCGCTCGCTGCCACCGGCGGCGAGGCCCGGGCCCGGATCTCCGACAGGGCCACCGAGCTCTGGGAGACCGTGCGCTTCGGCCGCTAGAGCTCCTCTTCGATGTTCATCACGATGGCCGTCCACCACCCCAAGCCCGAGCACGTCGAGGACTTCCTGGGCTTCATGAAGAAGGTCGAGGCTGCGATCGAGGGCACACCCGGACTGATCTCGATCGAGTCCTTCCGCGACGTCGACGCCCCGCGCCTGGTGGCCATCGGGCGCTGGGAGTCGCCCGAGGCGGCGGCGGAGGGAGTGCCGGCCGTGATGGCCGTCGGCGGTCGCGACGCGAGCTGGACCGACGAGCCCGACGAGCTGTTCCGGCTGGCCGCGGGCTAGCCGCTCACCGCGTCCCGCAATGCGCACTCGGTCGACCAGAAGGCGAGCTCGCCCCACGGCAGCTCGCCCCGCCTGAAGGCCCTGACCTCGGTCGCCTCCTCGCCGGCGACCGGCACCGAGCCGGGCCGTAGCGTGGCCCGGTAGACGACGAGCACCACCCGGTCCTCCGGCCGCGAGTAGACGCCGACCAGCTCGCCCAGGTCCAGCTCGACCTCCATCTCCTCCACGGCCTCGCGGCGAACGGCGTCGGGCACTGACTCGCCCAGGTCCACGAAGCCGCCCGGGAAGGTCCACTTTCCCTCGCCCAGGCCGGGGCCGCGGCGCAGCAGCCAGATGCTGCCGTCGGCGTCGAAGGGGATCGCCGCGGCGACGGGCTTGGGGTTGTAGTAGGCCTGGTAGCCGCAGGCCGGGCAGGCGATCGAGCGTGGGTGGCACACCTCGGCCTCAGCCGCGCAGCGCGGACAGAAGCGTGCCTCGTCGAGTGCCGGGTTGAGGCTCACCTGCGCGAGGCTAGATCGGCCGCTGGGCGCGGAGGCGCCCACCCCTCCGGAGAAACGCTCAGCGAGCTGAGGAATTTTTCGAGCGGGGTGCGCGCTCGCCGCCGCCGACGTCCCCGCCCCGGTTTCCCGGCAGTTTGGGCGATCTCCGGCTCGCACCGACCCCGCACGCCCGCGGATTAGGCTGGCCCCGCTCCTTCGGACTTTTTCGCCGCCGCCAGCCCGCAAACACCACAATATGTTGTGGTTCGGGAAGGAATTAAGCACTACATCCGGTAGAATAGGCACGTGCGCTGCCCGTTCTGCTCGTTTGAATCGACCAAGGTCGTCGACTCCCGTCTGACCGACCCGGGCGACTCGATCCGCCGCCGCCGCGAGTGCGCCGGCTGCGGCAATCGCTTCACCACCCACGAGCGGGCGGAGGAGGTGCCGGTCGACGTCGTCAAGCGCGACGGCACCACGCAGCGCTTCGACCGGCGAAAGCTGCAGCGAGGGCTCGTTCGCGCGGCCGGTGGCCGCCCGGTGGGAGGCGAGCAGCTCGAGCAGCTGGCCGACGCGATCGCGGCGGAGATCCGCCGCGGCGGGCCGCAGGTGAAGGCCGAGCGGATCGGCGATCTCGCCGAGCGCGGCCTGGCCCGGCTGGACCCGGTGACGGCGATCCAGTTCGCGTCGGTGTACCGCCGGCTGTCGGACCTCGACGAGCTCGAGGAGGCCGTCCGCCGGCTTCGCCAGGAGCCCCTCCCGGGCGCCGACCAAATGCCCTTTGAAGGCATAGCCACCGGAGCGCAGGCCGGGCGTTGGCCGGCCGAGCAGCGCTCGCTCGACCCGGTCTCCGATCCGTCCGATCCCCGGAGCACCATCGGTCGTTCCCCCACAACAGCCCGCCGGGCGCCGACCGAAACGAGGAAAGAGGATGTCTGACCAGCCGAGCCCCGCAACCGAAGCACTCACCGCCACGGGTGCCGGGGTTACGGTCGAGCGCCGCCAGACCGAGGCCGGCAGCCACCCCTTCGACGCCGTCGAGTGGGAGATCCGCGACGCCGTCATCGGCAACCCCGAGGACCCGGCCTTCGAGCAGCGGGGCGTCGAGTTCCCCGCCAGCTGGTCGCAGAACGCGACCAACATCGTCGCCCAGAAGTACTTCCGCGGGCGCATGGACTCCCCGGAGCGCGAGCGCTCGGTCAAGCAGATGATCGGCCGCGTGGCCGGCACCATCGCCGCCTGGGGCCGCGAGGGCGGCTACTTCGCCAGCGACGCCGACGCCGAGGCCTTCGAGCACGAGCTCACCCACATCCTTCTCCACCAGCAGGCAGCGTTCAACTCGCCGGTCTGGTTCAACGTCGGCTTCGAGGAGCAGCCGCAGTGCTCGGCCTGCTTCATCCTCAGCGTCGACGACACCATGGAGTCGATCCTGGCCTGGAACACCAAGGAGGGCCAGATCTTCCGCGGGGGCTCGGGCTCGGGCATCAACCTCTCCACCATCAGGGCCTCCAGCGAGCACCTGAGCAAGGGCGGCCTCGCCTCCGGCCCCGTCTCCTTCATGCGCGGCGCCGACGCCTGGGCGGGCACCATCAAGTCCGGCGGCAAGACCCGTCGCGCGGCCAAGATGGTCGTGCTCGACGTCGACCACCCCGACATCGAGGCCTTCGTCTGGTGCAAGGCCCAGGAGGAGGAGAAGGCACTCGCCCTGCGCGACGCCGGCTTCGACATGTCGATCGACGGCGAGGGCTTCGCCTCGATCCAGTACCAGAACGCCAACAACAGCGTGCGCGTCACCGACGAGTTCATGGAACGCGCCGAGCGCGGCGAGCAGTGGGAGCTGACAGCTCGCAACGGCGGCAGGGTCCAGAAGTCGGTCGACGCCAAGGACCTGCTGCGTCAGATCGCCGACGCCGCCTGGCGCTGCGCCGATCCGGGCGTCCAGTACGACACCACCATCAACGAGTGGCACACCTGCCCCGTGTCCGGTCGCATCAACGCGTCGAACCCGTGCTCGGAGTACATGCACGTCGACGACTCGGCCTGCAACCTCGCCTCGATCAACCTCATGAAGTTCCGCCGCGAGGACGGCAGCTTCGACGCCGACGCCTTCGAGCACGTCGTCGACGTCGTGTTCCTCGCGCAGGAGATCGTGGTCGGCCCGTCGAGCTACCCGACCGAGGACATCGGCCGCAACGCCCGCGCCTTCCGCCAGATCGGCCTGGGCTACGCCAATCTCGGCGCCCTGCTGATGGCCAACGGTCTGCCCTACGACTCCGACGAGGGCCGTGCCATGGCCGCCGCCATCACCGCTCTGATGACCGGCCGCGCCTATCGGGCCTCGGCCGAGATCTCGCGTGACGCCACCGGCCCCTACGAGGCCTACGAGCTCAACCGCGACCCCCACAACCACGTCATGCGCAAGCACCGCGACGCGGCGCATTCGCTCAACAACGAGCTCGTCGACGACGCGCTGCTCGACGCCGCGCGCCGCGCATGGGACGAAGCGGTGGAGCTGGGCGAGGCCCACGGCTACCGCAACGCCCAGGCTACGGTGCTCGCGCCCACCGGGACCATCTCGTTCCTCATGGACTGCGACACCACCGGCGTGGAGCCCGACTTCTCCCTGATCAAGTTCAAGGAGCTGGTGGGCGGCGGGTCGATGACCATCGTGAACCAAACGGTGCCGCAGGCTCTGAGCACATTGGGTTACGAGGGTCACGAGATCGCACAAATCGAGGCCTACCTCGCCGAGCACGGCACGATGGAGGGCGCGCCCGGCCTCAAGGAGGAGCACCTGCCGGTGTTCGACGTCGCCGTGGGCAAGCGGGCCATCTCCCACATGGGCCACATCTCGATGATGGGAGCGGTCCAGCCCTTCATCTCCGGCGCTATCTCCAAGACGGTGAACATGCCGGCGGAGACGACGGTCGAGGACATCGCCGACGCCTACACGCAGGCGTGGAAGCTGGGCGTCAAGGCGCTGGCCATCTACCGCGACGGGTCGAAGACCGCGCAGGCACTGCGGACCGACGCGCAGGAGGAGAAGGCCGAGGAGGCGCCCGCCGAGGTCCCAGAGCCGCGGCCCTACCGCAAGCGCATGCCGCGCGAGCGCATGTCGATCACCCACAAGTTCTCGATCGCCGGCCACGAGGGCTACATCACGGCGGGCATGTACGAGGACGGCTCGGTCGGGGAGATCTTCCTGACCGACATCGGCAAGGAGGGCTCGACCCTCCGCGGCATGATGAACGCCTTCGCCACCTCGATCTCCCTGGCGCTGCAGTACGGCGTGCCGCTGGAGACCCTAGTGCGCAAGTTCTCCTACATGCGCTTCGACCCGGAGGGCATCACGGGCAACCCCGAGGTCCCCTTCGCCAAGTCGATGCCCGACTACATCATGCGCTGGCTGGCCTCGCGCTTCCTGGACGCCGACATCCAGGAGGAGCTGGGGATCCTCACTCCCGAGGTGCGGGCGCGGAAGATCCAGGAGGAGGCGCTGATGCGCGGGGACACCGCAGGCCCGGTCGGCGGGAACGGCGGCAACGGCGGCGGGAACGGCCAGGCCAGCGGCGGCGCTGCCGGCGGCCCCGAGCCAACACCCGGCTCCCAGCCGACCCCCGAGTCCGTGACGGTCAAGAAGACCGACGGCACGGCCGAGGTCAAGCCGGCCTCAGCGGCCTTTACCGACGAGCCCCCGGTGACCCCGGCGAAGCTGCAGGGCCTGGACTTGGGCCCGGCCTGCGGCCAGTGCGGCGGGATGATGCAGCGCACCGGGTCGTGCTACACGTGCTCGAGCTGCGGGAACAACACGGGCTGCGGCTAGGCCTTAGCCCGGGGTTCGCCTGACTTAGGCAGGACGCCTCGTCGAACTAGTTGCATTGTTCGGTGGCGAGGCGAGCTGAGAACGGTCGTCCGCTCCTAGCGCTGCGTGCCCCGACCGCGACTTTGCAGCAGTTTCGTGTTGCACCACCTAATGCGACGCCGATATCTGCTGCCCGCGCTAGCGCTCCTGGCCCTCCTAGCGCCCGCGGCCGCCCATGCCCAAGCGCCCGACCCCGGCCACGCCATGGACGGCGACACCATGTGGATCTGGGAGGTCAAGAAGTCCAGCGGGGGCAGTGTCAGCGCCATCGCGAGCAAGGCCAAGCGCTACGGGATCGAGAACCTCGTGGTCAAGGGCGCCGACGCCGGCCACACCTGGCGCCAGTTCTCCCGGAGCTTCGTCAACGGCCTACGGGCGCGCGGACTGAAGGTCTGCGCATACCAGTTCGTCTACGGACGCCGGCCGCGCACCGAGGCCCGGGCCGGCGCCCGGATCTCGCGCATCGCCGACTGCATGGTGATCGACGCCGAGACCCACTACGAGGGCCGCTACGCCTCGGCGCGGACCTACATGAGGGGCCTGCGCGCGCGCCTCGGGCCCAACTATCCGCTCGGGCTCACGAGCTTCCCCTACGTGCACTACCACCCGGGCTTCCCCTACTCCGTCTTCCTCGGCCCCGGCGCCGCCCAGTTCAACGTGCCGCAGGTGTACTGGAAGGCGATCGGCCACAGCGTCGACCGCACCCTGGCCACGACCTACCGCTACAACACCGTCTACGGCCGCACCATCGCGCCCCTCGGCCAGACCTGGATGCACCCGCGGCGCAGCCACATCCGCCGCTTCCGCCAGCAGTCCATCGAGTACGGCGCAAAGGGCGTCGGCTGGTGGGACTGGCAGGAGTCGGCCGCGCGCGACTGGCGCGCGGTCTCGTCGCCACTGCCCGTACCCGGGCCGACCCGTCAGGCCGGCTTCCCCGGGCTGAAGCGGCGCTCGCGCGGCGACCTTGTCGTCTGGGCCCAGCAGCACCTGAGGGCGGCTGGGGAGAGCGTGCGCGTGAACGGCGTCTTCGACTCGCGGACCAAGGCCGCGGTCGTGAGCTTCCAGCAGAAGCAGGGGCTCGCTGCCGGCGGCGGGATCGGCTCAGCGACCTGGACTGCCCTCCTGCGCTTCACCCCCGCACGGGTGGCCTGGCGCAGCAGCCGCGCGTCGGCGGCTTCACAGGCGGCTGCGGGCACCACGCCCGAGCCGCGCTCGGCGAAGCTGCGCCCACGCCGCAACGAGCTGCGGGCCAAGCGGGCTCACTGAGAAGCCGCGCGGGCGATCGCCGCGTCCATCTCCTCGAGCGGCGACTCGACCACACCCCCGTGCCCCGGCGCCAGCCGGGGCGGCTCCAGCGCCCGCAGCACGCGGGCGCTCTCGAGCGCGGTGGGCTTGTGCCAGGTCGCCATCGTGGGCAGCGGGAAGCGCGGGTTGACCCTCGCCGTGGTCTCCACCCCGCCCAGCGTCGAGTAGGCGTCGGCGCAGAACAGGGTGCGGTCGCGTGTATCCAGGAGCGCGATGTGGCCTGGCGTGTGCCCCGGCGCCGGCACGACCTCGAGCGAGCCGATGCGGTCGCCGCCGTTGACCATGCGGTCCGGGGAGGTCTTCGCGCCGGGGAAGCTGCCTCGCAGCTTGGAATCCGGCTCGCCGGGGTCGATCGTCTTGTCCTTGCGAAGCAGCCGCGCGTCGCGCTCCGAGATGATCACCTCGGCGTCGCCGACCATGCCGGCGAGGTCGTCGAGCGAGCCGACGTGGTCCCCGTGGGCGTGGGTCAGCAGGATCCGGACGATCGGCACGGCCTGTCGCTCGGCCTCGCGAACGATTCGCTTGGCGCTGAGGGGCAGCATCGTGTCGATGACCGTGAAGCCGTCGTCCTCGCGCACCAGGTAGGCGTTGACGAACGCGAGGCGGCTGAGGCGAGTGAAGTTCGTCATGCCGTATGTGTAGCTGCGATCTGCGACTCGCGGTAGGGGACGGCGGTACCCTGCGGGCGCGATGCTTCGGCGTGGAGGGCGGAGAGGTCGGGGGAAGTTCAGGCAGCGTCCTCTGCGCTACCGCCTCGCCGGCTGGCTGTTGGCGGGCATGGCGACGGCGGCGATCGTGGTGCCGCCGCTCAGCGCGGCCGGGGTGCTCCAGCCCCTGAACGACCTCCTCTCCCTCGGACACGCCGGCGGGCAGACGCCGAGCAAGGCCGCGGTCCAGCGCAACGCAGAGCCGCCGACCGTCGCAACCCCACGACCCGAGTGCCTCACCGGCTCGCGCCAGGAGCCCGGCATCCAGGGCCGCGTCCCGAACGGCGCCGGCACGAAGGGCCTCCACTGCAACGTCGACCTCGTCAGTCACCAGGGCTCTTCGGGCGGCTTCAAGGCCCACCGCTATGTCGATACGGCGGGCCACGAGTGCGCCTTTTACGACACGGCGCTCCTCTTTCCCATCAACGCACTGAAGCTCGACGGCACCTCGAACGGCGTCGCCGTTCTCGACATGTCCAACCCCGCGCGGCCGCGGCAGACCGCCACGCTCCGGGAAATCCCGATGAACTCCCCGCACGAGTCGCTCGCGCTCAACACGCGGAGAGGCCTGCTCGCCGCCGTCATGGGCAACCCCACCACCTACCCCGGGCTCGTCTCCATCTACGACGTGCACAGCGACTGCCGCCACCCCAGGCTGCAGTCGACCAAGCCCGTCGCCCGCCTCGGCCACGAGAGTGGCTTCTCACCAGACGGCAGGACCTTCTACGCCACCGGGACCGCCGTGAGCGCCATCTCTGCCATCGACGTCACCGACCCCAAGAACCCGCACTCGATCTGGCAGGGCAACGTGCTCTCGCACGGGATGTCGCTCAGCACGGACGGCAACCGCGGCTACATCGCCGATACGAACGGCCAGCTCGCCATCCTCGACACCAGCGAGATCCAGGCCCGCCGCTCCAACCCCCAGGCCCGCGAGATAAGCCGGCTGACCTGGGACAAGGCCTCCATCCCTCAGAACGCCATCCCGTTCACCGTCAAGGGCAAGCCGTACCTGATCGAAACCGACGAGTACACCGCGGGAACGAGCGGCGGCGGCAACCCGGACGACGTCGGCGCCGCGCGCATCATCGACATCTCCGACGAGCGGCATCCGCGGGTGGTCAGCAATCTGCGGCTGCAGGTCAACCAGCCGTCCGACCACGCCGCCGCCAAGAACGACCCGGGCGCCAACAGCCCCGTCCAGGGCTACGCCGCGCACTACTGCGACGTCCCGACGAGCCGAGACCCGAAGGTCGTCGCCTGCTCGTTCATCGTCTCCGGCCTGCGGGTCTTCGACATCAGCAACCTGTCGAATCCGAAGGAGATCGCCTACCACCTCGCCCCCACCCGACCCCGCGCCGAGAACGGCTACATGCAGAGCGCCTTCGCCATGTCCAAGCCCGCGTTCGCGCCCAGGCGGCGCGAGGTCTGGTACTCCGACGGCGCCACCGGCTTCAACGTCGTGCGCGTGAGGCGGGAGGTCTGGCCGGAGACGGCCGGCTGCTTCCCGAGACGTGTGGGAATCGGCCCGTCCCGGATCGGGAAGGTCCGGCTCGGCTTGACCCGCCGCCAGGTGAGGCGGCGCGTGGGCGCCCCCAAGCGCCGCACCGGCCGGTCCTACCGCTACTGCGTTACCGGCTCGCGCGGGAAGGTCACCGCTGTGTTCAACCGGCGCGGTCGCGTGGTGCTGATCACCACGACCAGCGGACGCCACTCCAAGCGCCGCGTCCACGCGGGCAGCCGGAGCCGCTCAATCCGCCGCGCCTACCGCCGGCGCACGCGCCTGAGCCGCAGCCTGATCCGGGCGAACCGCGCCAGCCACCTGCTCTTCGGCGTGCGGCGCAACCGCGTCCGCTACCTGGCGATCGGCTCGCGCCGCCTGATCCGCAACCGCCGGGCGCTGGTGCGGCATCTGCGCTACGCGGGCGTCGCCCGCCGGTCGCGGCGCTAACAGCGGGATTCGCCAAAGCGGCGCCGCTCAGGTCTAACCTGGGGCAGACGCGACCACGCCTGGTGATCTTCCTGCTCTTGGCGATCGGGCTCGTCTTCCCGTCGGCGGCCGCGGCCGCCCGCGAGCGTCCCCTCGAGCAGGCCAAGGAGGAGCAGGGCGAGCTGGAGACACCGCCGTCGCGCTTCGGCCTCGGCGACGCCGCCCTGAGGGTCACGCCGAACGAACTGCTGGCCGCCAGCCCGGGGCAGAAGCTGCGCTTCAGCGTCGAGACGACGCGGCCTGTGCCGGGCGCGACGCTGGCCGTGACCCTTCCTCGCCGCTGGCTGGAGAGGCCGGCGAGCGGCCTTCCGGCCACCCGGCCCGCCAGCCTGCGGCAACGCGCGGGCGGACGGGCCCGGTTGGGCCGTGCGGGACGCACCGTGGAGCTCGACCTGGCTTCCTCCCCGGATGGCACCACGGCGAGCTTCGAGGTGGAGGACCGCGGCATTCCGGCGGGCACCTACCGGCTGCCGTTCTCCTGGCGCGACCGGCGCGGGCGCGTCAAGCGGGACGGGACGGCGACGGTGCGCATCTTCGCCCGGGTGCGCGAGGGAGAGGAGAAGCCGCCCGCCTTCGGCCGGCTGGCCAGCCCCGGCGTCACCACGAACGTGAGCGGGGACACGGTCGAGGAATCGGAGACCTTCATCGCCACCACCCCGGGGAACCGCAACCGGATCGCGGTCGGCGTGAACTGGAGCGCGGCGAGCATGCCCGCCTGGGTCACCGACGACGCGGGCCAGAGCTGGACCCAGCTCACCATGCCCCAGACGATCGACGCGCCCGCCAAGGCGAGCAGCGAGAGCGGGAACGTCTGCTGCGATCCCATGTTCGCCGCCGACTCCGCGGGAAACATCTGGTACGGCGGGCTGACCCTCTCCAAGGGCTCGGCGCCGAGCCGCATCGTGGTGAACCGCGTCGCGGCCGGGAGCCGCGCGTTTCGGACGGTCACCACCGGCCTGCCCACGCGCACCGCGGGCACCCAGGACAAGCCCATGATGACCGTCGACGAGTCGCCCTCGAGCCCCACCCGCGGGCGGCTGTACGTCGTCTGGGACGAGCCGGCCAGCGGCGGCGTGAAGATCGTCCTCTCCCAGTGCGACACGCGGGTGGGAGGAGTGCTCGACGCCGCCCGCTGCGACAACGCCGACAACTGGTCCACGCCGGCCTCGGTGACCCCCACCGGGAGCTACATCTACCCCGACGTGGCCGTGGGGCCCGACGGCCGCGCCTACGTGACCTGGTGGGACTACTCCAACGCGAACGCGATCCAGGGCGACGTCTGCGATCCCTCCTCCCAGAGCTGCGCCGGCGCCACGGGCTGGGGCACGCCGCAGACCGTCGCGCTGCTCGACAAGACCGGCAACCTTCCGGTGCCGTTCGCCTGTTCGATCCTGGCCCAGCCCGGGGGCCGCGCGGCGCCGTCGCCCCAGGTCGACGTCGACCACTCCGGAGGGACGCAGAACGGCCGCGTGTACGTGACCTGGGGCGACCTGCGGGCGGGCAGCGGAACCACGCGCTGCGCCGAGAACCCCACGACCGGCGACGGAACGCCGCCGCTGGCCACCCACCTGACCTGGGACGGCTTCGTGGGCTCGGCGGCCGGTGGTGCCCTGCCGGGCGGCGCCGCTGCATCCTCCTCCGTCGGCACCCGGCTGCTGACCGACGGCGAGGGCGGCGGTCAGAGCAACTCCGACGACTGGTTCCCCTGGCTCGCCGTCGACCAGACGAACGGTCAGGCGTGGGCCGACCTCTACTCCACGCGCGACGACGCGGGCCGGCGCACCACGAACTTCTACGCCCGCTCGGTCACGCCGGGGTCCGGTGGCCACGCGCTCGGCACGCTCACCAAGGTGTCCTCGGCGGCCTCGGACTACAGCTCCGAGCCGTGCTGCCAGTTCGGCAACGACTACGGCGACTACACCGGTCTCGACGCCACGCAGGGCATCGCCTACCCGGTGTGGAGCGACAACAGCGCGGGTGACGGAGAGGTCGCGACCTACGTGCCGCCGGCCGCCCCGCAGCCTCCGGCGGTGACGACAGACCCGGCCAGCACGCCAGGCCAGACGAGCGCCACGGTGAACGGGGCGGTCGACCCCAACGGTCAGGCGACCACCTACCACTTCGAGTACGGGACCGACACCACCTACGGGTCGTCCACGCCCAATGCGAGCGCCGGCTCGGGCACCAGCCCGGTGCAGGTGTCCAGCACGTTGACGAACCTCACCGCCGGCACGACCTACCACTACCGGCTCGTGGCCACCAACGTCTCGGGTACGCGGGCGGGGGCCGACCGCACGTTCACCACCGCCTCCCCACCCCCCAACTCGCCTACCGCGGTCACAGGGAGCGCGACCGAGATCGAGCAACAGTCGGCCCGGCTCAACGCCACTGTCAACCCCAACGGCAGCGCGACGAGCTTCCACTTCGAGTACGGCACGGCGTCGGGGGCGCTGACCTCGCAGACGGCCGTTCAGAGCGCGGGCGCGGGGAGTCAGGACGTGGCGGTCTCGACGCCGGTCTCCGGGCTGTCTCCCGGCACCACCTACTTCTTCCGGGTGGTGGCCGAGCACTCCGGGCAGACGCCGGTGGCGGGCAGCGAGCAGAGCTTCAAGACCGCGGCCGAGACCCCCGCACCCACCCCCCAGGCGCCGGTGGCGGTGACCGGCGGTGCGAGCTCCGTCGGCCAGAGCTCGGCGACGGTCAGCGGGACGGTCGACGCCAACGGGGAGGCCACCACCTACCGCTTCGACTACGGCACCTCGACCGCGTACGGCCTGAGCACGCCGGTGAGCTCAGCCGGCTCGGGAAGCTCCCCCGAGGCGCACTCGGCCGCTCTTTCCCTCCTTCAGGCCGACACGCTCTACCACTACCGGATCAGGGCCACCAGCGCCGGCGGCAGCTCGATCGGCACGGACCGCACGTTCCGCACGGCGACCGTATTCACCGCCCCCCTCACGGCACCGACGCCGACGCCGACGCCGGTGGCCCCGGCTCCGGACACCACGCCGCCGCGCCTTGCCGTCTCGCGCCGACGGGTGGGCGTGAACCGGCGCAGGCTCCTGCGAGTGCGCGTGAGGTGCGCCTCGACAGACGGTGACCGCTGCGTGGGTCGCCTGCGGCTCACCGTCAACCACCGCTGGGTGGGCTCAGCTCGCTTCAGCATCGCGCCCGCCAGCACGGGATCCGTGCGGGTACGTCTCAGCCGTTCGGCTCGGCGGCGGCTGGTGCGACGGGGAAGGCTGGTCGTGCGAGCGGGGGCGAGAGCGCGCGACGAGGCCGACAACCTCGGCACGGCGTCGCGGCGGGTGACCCTCGTCCCGCGCTAGCCCGGCCGATCCTGCTACGAAGCAGCGATGAGCACACAGCCCATCGCCGCCGCCCTCGACGAGCGCCGCGGGCCGCCGGAGGCCGTTCTCGAGCACATCGACTCCGGCGACGACGCCACCGTCGGCCTGGGCAACGGAGAGCCGGCCTCGGTGCTCGACGCGATCGAGGCGGCCGCCGGTGACCTGCAGGACGTCCGGCTCCACCAGATGCTGCCCATGCGCCCGAGGCGCTACATCGAGGGCGAGCTGCCGGGGCTGCGCCACGTCTCGTGGTTTCTGTCGCCGGTCAATCGCGACGCCTTCCACCGCGGCGCCTGCGACCTGGTCCCGAACTCGTTCAGCGACATCCCGAGGCTCATGCGCCATGCGGCCCGGCCCAAGCTGGCGCTCGCCGCCGTGTCGCCGCCGGACCGTCACGGCTACTTCTCGCTCGGCCTCCACGCCGAGTACACCGCCGCGCTGATCGGTGAGGTGCCGTTCTTCGTCGAGGTCAACCCGAGCATGCCGCGCACCTTCGGCGCCAACCAGCTCCACGTGAGCGACGTCGTCGGTTTCTGCGAGGCCGACACCCCGATGATCGAGCTACCGATCCCGCCCACCCAGGAGCGCGACGCGCGGATCGCCGAGCGGGTGGCCGAGCGCATCCCCGACGGCGCAACGCTGCAGGCGGGGGTCGGTGCGATCCCCGACCACACGTTGAGCCTGCTCACCGATCACCGCGAGCTGGGCGTGCACACCGAGCTGTTCTCCGACGGCTTCGTCGACCTGGTCGAGCAGGGAGCGCTCACCGGAACGCGCAAGGCCACCCACCGCAACAAGATCGTGACCACCACCGCGGCGGGCACCGAGCGGGTCTTCGACTTCGCGGCCGACAACCCGGGGGTCGAGTTCTGGCCGGTCGACTACACCAACGAACCCGCGAACATCGCCCGCGAACGGCGGATGACCGCCATCAACGCGACGCTGGAGGTCGACTTCCTCGGCCAGTGCGCCTCGGAGTCGCTGGGCACTCAGTACCTCTCGTCATCCGGCGGCCAGCCCGACTACGGCCGCGGCGCGGTGATGGCCGAGGAGGGCCAGGCCTTCATCGTGCTGCACTCCACCACCCACGACGACGAGATCTCCCGCATCGTCCCCCAGCTCCATCCGGGCGCGGCGGTGACGACCTTCAAGAACCTCGTGGACAAGGTGGTCACCGAGTACGGCGTCGCCGAGCTGCGCGGCAGCAGCATCGCCGAGCGCACGCGCCGCCTGATCGCTATCGCCCACCCCGACCACCGGGACGAGCTCGAGCGCAGCGCTCGGGACTGCGGCTACCTGGCCTGAGAGATGGAGGGCTCGAAGATCGCATTCGTCCTCGGTGGCGGCGGCCAGCTGGGCGCGCACGAGGTCGGCATGCTGCAGGCCCTGCTCGAGGCCGGCGTCGAGCCGGACCTGGTGGTCGGCACCTCGATCGGCGCGATCAACGGCGCGGCGGTGGCCGCCGATCCGACCCCCGAGGGCATCGAGCGGCTCGCCGGCACCTGGACGCAGATCGAGTCCTCCGACGCCTTCGACGGCTCGGTCGTCGGCCGGCTCGCCACGCTCGCAAGGACCCGCACCCACCTGCACGGCATCGGCCCGCTGAAGCGGCTGATGGAGCGCCAGGCCACCGTGGATCGCATCGAGGAGCTGCCGACGCCCTTCCAGTGCGTCGCCGCCTGCATCGAGACCGCCTCCGAGCGTTGGTTCACCGAGGGGCCGCTGATCGACGCCGTACTGGCGTCCTGCAGCGTTCCCGGCGTCCTTCCGCCCTACCGCATCGGCGACGAGCATTTCCTCGACGGCGGGGTGGTCAACTCGATCCCGGTCGGACGGGCGGTCGCGCTGGGCGCCACGGAGATCTACGTGCTCCACGTCGGGCGCATCGAGCGCGGGCTCGAGCCGCCGCGCTGGCCCTGGGAGGTGGGGCTGGTCGCCTTCGAGATCGCGCGAAGGCACCGTTTCTTCGGCGACATGGCCGCTCTGCCCGGCGACGTCCAGGCGCACGTGATGCCCACCGGCCAGGAGGAGGCACCGCGGTTCACGGACCTCTCCCAGTTCAAGTACCGCGACACGAGCCGCATCGCGGGCCACATCGGACGTGCCTACGAGGCGTCGAAGGAGTACCTGGCCAAGCGGGGCTGATGCCGGTACCGCCCAAGATCGTCAGGCGGCTGATCCTCGCCCCCCTGGTGGTGACGGTGGAGCTCGTTCTGCTGATCCTGTCGCCGCTGCTCGCGCTGGTGGCGCTCATCGCCTCGCCCTTCACCGGCGGGCTGCGGCCGCTGCGGCTGCTGGCCATCGCCGAGGCCTGCGTGGCCTACCACCTCGGCGCCACCCTGGCCGTCTTCGGCCTCTGGATCGCCAGCGGCTTCGGCTGGAAGCTCAGGAGCGAGCCCATGGTCCGCGCCCACTACGCGCTGATGCGCTGGTTCGTCGGCGGCATCTACCGGGTAGCCACGCGGATGGCCAAGGTCGTTGTGGTCTTCGAGGAGTCCGAGGCCACGCACGACCTGCTCAGCGGCAAGCGCGGGCCCGTCGTCCTCCTCAGCCGCCACGCCGGCGAGGGCGAGACGCTGTTCGTCCTCCACGAACTGCTGACCCGACACGACCGCGGCCCGCGCGTGGTCATGCACGAGCGCTTCAGGCTCGACTCGATGATCGACGCGCTGGGCGAGCGCCTCCCCAACCGCTTCGTGGACCCGCGGGGCGGGGACACCGAGGTGGAGATCGCCGCCATGGCCGAGGAGCTCGAGAACAGCGGAGCGCTGGTCATCTTCCCCGAGGGCCGGAACTTCTCGCAGGAGACGCGGCGCAGGGGCATCGAGCGCCTGGAGCAGGGCGGCTGGCACAAGCAGGCCGCCGCGGCCAAGGAGATGACCCACGTCAGCGCTCCTCGCCCCGGCGGCACGCTCGCCGCCATCGAGGCCGCGCCCCACTGCGACGTGGTGATCATGGCCCACGACGGCTTCCCCACCGGCCTGAGGGAGGTCTGGGAGCTGCTGCCCCAGCCTCAGACCATCGAGGTCCGCCTCTGGCACGAGCCCGCGAGTGCGGTGCCCGAGGGCCGGGAGGATCAGATCGACTGGCTGTTCAGTTGGTGGCGTACGCTCGACAGCTGGGTGCACGAACGACAGGACAAGCCCCGGTGAGCGCGCCGAAGGCGATTCGGACCGAGCGAGACCGGCCGGCGCCGGGATCGGCAGACTCCGGGCCCGTGAAGCGCGAGACCGTCGAGATCCACGGCAAGCCCGTGAGCTACTACCGCGGCGGCGAGGGGCCGCCGATCCTGCTCATCCACGGAATCACCTCCAGCGCCCGGACCTGGCGCGAGGTCATGCCGGCCCTCGCAAGGAGCCACGAGGTGATCGCTCCGGACCTGCTGGGCCACGGCCACTCCGCAAAGCCCCGCGGCGACTACTCGCTCGGCGGCTACGCCAGCGGGCTCAGGGACCTGCTGGCGATCCTCGGCTTCGGCCGCGTAACGGTGGTCGGCCACTCGCTCGGCGGCGGAGTGGCCATGCAGTTCGCCTACCAGTTCCCCGACCGCCTCGGTCGCCTCGTGCTCGTCGACAGCGGCGGGCTGGGGAACGAGGTGGCGCTCTTCCTCAGGGCGGCGACCCTCCCCGGGGCCGAGTACGTCATTCCCGTCCTCTTCAGCCCGCCGGCGCGCTTCACCGGCCGCGCCGTCGGCTCGGTGCTCGGCAAGCTGGGCGTCAAGCCCAGCGCCAACATGAGGGGCCTGGCCGAGGGCATGGAGTCGCTCGGGGACGCCGACAAGCGCCGCGCCTTCGTCCACACCGCCCGCTCGGTGATCGACCCCAAGGGCCAGCGGGTCGACGCCCGCGACCGCCTCTACCTCTCCCGGGACGTCCCGACCATGCTCATCTGGGGGGAGAAGGACCGGCTGATTCCCGTCAAGCACGGCCGCGAGGCGCACGCGTTGATGCCGCACAGCCGCTTCGAGCTCCTGCCCGGCGCCGGCCACTTCTCCCACAACGACGACTGCGAGCGCTTCGTCAGCCTCCTGAGCGATTTCATCGCGGAGACCGAGCCCGCCGAACTGACCGAGGAGAAGATCCGCGAGATGCTGCTGCAGCCGACCGGATGAGCGGGCTGCTGGCGGCGCTGCGGACCGGCGACGCGGACGCGCTCAACCGGCTCACCGCCGACGACGTCGCCTTCCACAGCCCGGTGACCGACTACAGCGGCAGGGCGAACGTCGTGCACCTGCTGCGCACCATCGGCGACGTGCTGGACACGATCGAGGCCGAGGAGACCTTCGACGCCCCTGGGGTGACGGTCACGCTGGCCAAGGTCAGCGTCGGGGGCCGCAAGGCCGACGCGCTCGTCCGCGAGGAGGTCGACGCCGACGGGGCGCTCTCCGATTTGACTCTGATGCTGCGCCCGCTCGACGTGCTGATGGCCGCGGTCGAGCTGATGGGCGAAGCGCTGGCCGCCGACCCGCTGCCCGAGCAGCTGCGCTGACGCTAGGCGTTGGCCCCCCGCATGTCCGCCAGTGCCTCCTCGCCCTCGCCGGTGAGCATCACGTAGGGCGCCCATCCAGCGGGAATGCGAGGGTCGGCCGCGTACTCCGAGCGGACGGCCCAGCCCCGCAGAATGCAGTCGGTCACGCCTTGCTCAGCCTCTCGCAGGCTCATACCCAGCGCCGAAGCAACCTCGGCGAGGGTGCAGGCGTCGTTGTCCAGGCTCTCTAGGACCTGACGACGGGTGCATGCCACGTGGCGAACGTACGCGGCCCCCAGGACGGATCGCTTCGACCACCGCCGGGCGAGCGGCGGCGGCACGCGGGCACACGAGAACCTCAGGCGGCTGACGACTTCCGCAGAGCACCCCTCGCGCACGGCCGGCCTCGTCGCCTGCGGTCTGCCCACACCTAGCGTGCGCCGCCGTGTCATAAGGGGTCGCCACCATGGGCCTGGCGTTCGCGACGGCCGCGTTGATCCTCATCGGCGCCTGGCTGTCCGTTTGCCCACTCCCCGTTCGTCGTGATAGTGACCGCGGCGAACAGCGCCGCATCGACGACCGGAGGTTCAACCATGAAGTACCTGCTCACGCTGTACGGAGACGAGTCCCAGATGAGCAACAGATCGCCCGAGCAGGCCCAGCAGGCGATGCAGGCATGGGACGACTACACCCAGGAGGTCAGGGACGCCGGGGCGTTCGAGGGCGGCGAGGGCCTGCAGCCCAGCGCGACGGCCACGACGGTCGCGCTGGAGCCCAGCGGCGACCACATCGTCACCGACGGCCCCTTCGCCGAGACCCGCGAGCAGCTCGGAGGCTTCTACCTGCTCGACTGCGCCGATCTCGACGAGGCTCTGGCCTGGGCGCGCAAGATCCCGATGCCCGGCGGCAAGGTCGAGGTGCGGCCGGTCATGGACTACGAGCAGGCCGGCTCGAGCGAGCACAGCAACGCGGGGGCCGCGCAGTAGGCGCCTCCCCGGAGGCCGTCGACCGCCTGTTCCGCCAGGAGTCGGGGCGGGCGGTCGCGGCCCTCATCCGCGTGCTCGGCGACTTCGACCTCGCCGAGGAGGCGGTCCAGGACGCGTTTGTGCGCGCGCTGGAGGTCTGGCCCGCGCAGGGCCTGCCGGACAACCCGGGCGCGTGGATCACCACGGTCGCGCGCAACAAGGCCCTCGACCGCATCCGGCGAGCCAGCCGGCTCGAGGACAAGGTGCGCGAGCTCGAGGCGCTGGTCCCCCAAGCCCACGAGGACGACATGCTCCCACCCGACAGCTCCATTCCCGACGACCGCCTGCGGCTGATCTTCACCTGCTGCCACCCCGCGCTCGCCCCCGAGGCGCGGGTCGCGCTGACCCTGCGCACGCTCGGCGGGCTGCAGACGAACGAGATCGCCCGCGCGTTCCTGGTCGGCGAGGGGACGATGCAGCGCCGCCTGAGCCGGGCCAAGAACAAGATTCGCGACGCCCGCATCCCGTACGTCGTCCCGCCCGACCACGAGCTGCCCTCCCGGCTGCCCGGCGTGCTCGCCGCGCTGTACCTCGTCTTCACCGAGGGCTACGCGGCGACCTCGGCCGAAGCCCTCGTGCGCCGCGAGCTGTGCGCCGAGGCCATCCGGCTCGCGCGGGTGCTGCGGGCGCTGATGCCCGACGAGCCCGAGGTCGCGGGCCTGCTGGCGCTGATGCTCCTGCACGACTCGCGCAAGGCGGCGCGCACGGGACCAGGCGGGGATGTGGTGCTGCTGGACGACCAGGACCGCTCGCTGTGGGACCGCGCCGAAATCGAGGAGGGGATCGAGCTGGCGCGGCCGCTGCCGCCCGGCCCCTACGCCCTGCAGGCCGCCATCGCGGCACAACACGCGCTGGCCCGGCTGCCGCAGGAGACCGACTGGCGGCGGATCGCGGCGCTGTACGGGCTCCTGGTCCAGGTGGCGCCGGGTCCGGTGGTCGAGCTCAACCGCGCCGCGGCCGTCGCAATGGCCGAGGGCCCCGAGGCCGGGCTTGAGCTGATCGACGCGATCGAGGGGCTCGAGGGCTATCACGTCCTGCATTCCGCCCGGGCGGACCTGCTGCGGCGCCTGGGCCGCTCCGAGGAGGCCACCGCGGCCTACCGCCGCGCCCTCGAGCTGGCCGGGCAGCCCGCCGAGCGGACCTTCCTGGAGGGCCGTCTGGCCGAGCTCGGCGCTCAGCGCGGGGGCTTCTGAGCGACGTTTGCGGGCCGGGATGCCGGGCAGCCGCCCGCCGTGATCGTCTTCTTCTCCGATCGCCTCGGCTGCCTCGGCTCGGCCCTCCTGTCGCTGGGGCTGACGCTGCTGATTCTCGCCCTGATCTTCCTGTTCTGAGGGCCTAGACGAAGGCCTCGTAGGCCACCAGCGCCGCCGCGACTGCGCTCATGCAGGCCAGCGCGACGAGCGCCGGTGCAGCGAGCGCAACGGGCAGCACCAGCAACGAGGCGGCCGCTGCCGACAGGCGCTGGCCGTCGAACAGCCTCAGGCAGCGGCGGCGGAACGCGACGTCGGCCGCGAAGTAGAGGGCCACGCCTCCGCAGAGGCCGAAGGCCGCCACCGCCTTCAGCGGCTCGTCGACGTCCTGCAGGGTCTTCTTGACCCCCAGCGCGAGCAGAACGATCCCGGCCACCAGCGGCAGGTGCAGGAAGCTGAAGGAGTCGCGCGCGGTGGTGTTGCGCAAGCGACCGCTCAGTGCGGAGAGGCGGCTCTCCACCTGCTCGAGCGCGCCGTCGAAGTAGGTCCACCAGAGCGCGGCGGACAGCATGATCCCCAGAGTCGCGGCGACCAGCGCGCCCGCGTCGAGCTCGACGTCCTCGGCCCCCACCCCGATCGCCACGATCGACTCGCCCAGCGCGATGATCACGATCAGGCCGTGGCGCTCGGCGAAGTGGCCTGGCGACAGGCGCCAGCGCTCGATGCCCCGCAGGGCGCCGCCGAGGTAGTCGATGGTCAGCGCGACGATCCAGATCAGCTCCTGCGCCGCGCCCTCGAAGGCGCTGGCCAGGATGAGAAGCAGCGGCGCGGTGACCGCCGTGCCGGCCAGCGCCCGCGCCGCCTGCTGGACGTTGACGTCATCGCTGGCCGCCGCGAACAGGCCGATGTGCGCCAGCCGCACGCCCAGATAGGCCAGGGCGAAGAGCAGCGCGTCCCCCTCGAAGGCGCCGGGGATAGCCAGCGAGGCCAGCAGCATCGACGCCATCGAGGCGAAGATGACCAGGCGCACGCTGCGCCTGCGGGTGTCCACCTCGTTGGTCAACCAGGCGTAGGCCGCCCAAGCCCACCAGATCGCGGCGAGCACCAGCAGGCCGCGCAGCAGACCGCCCCACGAGAGGTCGTCGGACAGGCGGGCCGTCACCTGCGTCAGCGCGAAGACGAAGACCAGGTCGAAGAACAGCTCGAGCGGCTCGACGCTCTTCTCGGATCGCTCTTTGACGGCGCTCACTTTGCGTCGAAGCTAGAGCGTGCTACAGTGAACCATATGGTTCAGTATTCCTCGCTGGACAGCACTTTCTCGGCGCTGTCCGACCCGACCCGCCGGGCGATCCTCGAGCGGCTCGGGCAGGGCAGCGCCACGATCAGCGAGCTGGCAGAGCCCGCCGGCATGTCGCTGACCGGGCTCAAGAAGCACGTGCGGATCCTCGAGGAGGCTGAGCTGGTGACCACCGAAAAGAGGGGCCGGACCCGGCACTGCCGGCTCGGCCCGAGACAGCTCGACGATGCGAGCCAGTGGATCGACGGCTATCGCCGCAGTTGGGACGAGCGCTTCGATCGGCTGGACGCGATCCTCGAGCGACGAAAGAGAGGACAGCCATGACCAACGGAGTGCAGAACACCACGTCGATCACCACGCCGAGCGACACCGTCATCCGCCTGGAGCGGGACTTCGACGCGCCGCGCGAGCTGGTCTGGGAGGCCTACACCGAGCCCGAGCTGCTGTCGCAGTGGCTGGGCCCGCACGGGACCGAGCTGAAGGTCAAGCAGCTCGACCTGCGGGTGGGCGGCTCCTACCGTTGGACCACGCCGATGGGAGACGGCCAGATCGAGTTCTGGGGCGAGTACCGCGAGGTCTCCCCGCCCTCGGTGCTCGAGTCCACGTTCGAGTTCAGCGGCGCGGCGGGCCACGTCGCGGTCGACCGGCTCGAGCTCCAGGAGATCGAGGGCGGCCGCACGCGGCTGGTGGCCACCTCGACCTACGCCAACAAGGAGGACCGCGACGCTGCGCTTCAGTCCGGCATGGAGAAGGGCATCGTCGAGGGCTACGAGAAGCTCGACGCGGTGCTGGAGCGCCTGGGCAACCGCTAGCCCAGCGCCCGGGCGGCGGCCCTGCCGGCCGTCCGTCCCGAGAACAGGCAACCCCCCAGGAAGGTCCCTTCGAGCGCGCGGTAGCCGTGCATCCCGCCGCCGCCGAAGCCGGCGACCTCGCCGGCGGCGTAGAGGCCTTCCAGGGGGTCGCCGTTCGACCTCAGCACCCGGCCCTCGAGGTCGGTCTCGAGCCCTCCCAGCGACTTGCGGGTGAGGATCGAGAGCCGGACGGCGATCAGCGGCCCGGCCTTCGGATCGAGTAGCCGGTGGGGCGCCGCCACGCGCGTGACCCTGTCGGCGAAGTAGGCGCGCGCCCCGTGGATGGCGGTGACCTGGCCGTCCTTGCCGTAGGGGTTCGCAAGCTCGCGGTCGCGGGCCACGATCTGGGCCTCGAGGTCACCGAGATCGATCAGGTCCTCGCCCGTCAGGGCGTTCATCGCGGCCACGAGATCGGGCAGGTTGCGCTCGACCACGAAGTCCTCGCCGTGGTCCATGAAGGCCTGTACCGGGCCGGGCGGCCCGCTGCTCAGGCGCTCCTTGAGCACCTGGCGCCGGCTCTTGGAGGTGGTGTCCGGGTTCTGCTCGGAGCCCGAGAGCGCGAACTCCTTCTCGATGATCTTCCGGGTCAGGACGAACCAGGTGTAGTCGTACCCGGTGCGCTGGATGTGGGCCAGCGTGCCCAGCGTGTCGAAGCCGGGGTAGAGCGGGCCGGGCAGCCTCCGCCCGCGCGCGTCGAACCACATCGGCGAGGGCCCCGGGATGATCCGGATGGCGTGCATGGGCCAGATCGGGTCCCAGTTGTGCAGCCCCTCGACGTAGTGCCACATGCGGTCGCTGTTGATCTCGTTCCCGCCGGCGCTCTTGGCGATCTCCAGCATGCGCCCGTCCACGTGGGCGGGCACCCCCGAGAGCATCCGCCTCGGCGGCTCTCCCAGCCGCTGCGGCCACTTCTCCCGTACCAGCTCGTGGTTACCGCCGATCCCGCCGGTGGTGATGACCACCGCTTCACCGCCCAGCTCGAAGTCCTCGACCTCCTCGCGGTCGCTCGACCGGCCCCGCCCGACGGAGCTGGGCGCGAGCACCCGGCCCGCCACGCCGCTCACCGTGCCCCCGTCGGTGAGCAGTTCGTCGACCCGGTGGCGGAACCGCAGCTCGACCAGCCCGCGCTCGGCCGCCTCGCGCACGCGGCGCTCGAAGGGCTCGACGACTCCGGGGCCCGTTCCCCAAGTGATGTGGAAGCGCGGCACCGAGTTGCCGTGACCGTCGGCGTGGTATCCGCCGCGCTCGGGCCAGCCGGGGTTGGGCAGCCAGCGCATGCCCTGGCCGTGGAGCCACGAGCGCTTCTCGCCGGCGCAGAAGCCGACGTACGCCTTGGCCCACTTGCGCGGCCACTCGTCCTCGGGCCGGTCGAAGGCCGCGGTGCCCATCCAGTCCTGAAGGGCGAGGTCGTACGAGTCCTTGATCCGCATCCGCCGCTGCTCCGGGCTGTCGACGAACATCAGCCCGCCCAGCGACCAGAAGGCCTGGCCGCCGAACGAGGCCTCGGGCTCCTGGTCGAGCAGGATCACCTTCTTTCCGGCGTCGGCGAGCTCGGCGGTGGCCACCAGGCCGGCCAGGCCGGCGCCCACCACGATCACGTCGGCGTCGGTCACGCGGCCATGCTAGGCAGGGCCAAGACCGGCGCGGCTCAGGTGACCAGCGTGATCGCCCCCGCGGCCACGAAGCTCGCCGCCCACAGGTGCTCGGAGTTCACCCACGTCTTGCGCAGGATCCTCACCCCGAGCTTGTCGTAGACCAGCAGGGCCACAACACCCATGACCACCAGCATCGCCCCGACGTGCAGGAAGACGGCCAGCATGGTCTCGGGAATCGACATCGTCCCCAGCCCCATCTCCTCCATCGCGTGGCTGTGGCCCCGGGTCGAGGCGCTCGCGCTGTTCGAGCTGAGCAGCACCGGGGCGACCATGAGCCCGGCGCCGTGGGCGGTAGACATCAGGAACGACCACAGCGACAGCTCCTTGCGGGTCACCCGCCCCTTGACCCAGCGAAAGTGCGCGTGCGGCTTGGCGAAGCGGAAGATCCCGAAGGCGATCAGGGCCACGGCGGCGCCGAGGTGCAGCACCGACGTATCGGTGAGGAGCCCCAGGCCGATCACCAGCGCGGCCACGATGGCGATGGAGGCCTCGTGGCCCACCGCGATCGGCAGCAGAGCGCGCGTGACCGCCCGGCGGTCGCGGTCCTGCATGCCCAGCGAGACGGCGAACAGCCAGCCCATCGCGGGGTTGAGCCCGTGGTAGGCGCCGAGGCCCGCCATCACGAGCCATGGCCACACGCTGTTCACCGCGACCGGCGGTCAGTCCGGGAAGCAGTAGGAGTCCGACGAGGCGTCGCCGCCCTGCAGGCGCACCTGGTGTGGGCGCTCGCCGCTGAACTCCACGAACACGTCCGGGTCGACCGAGAGGCCGCCGCCCTCGGGAGCATCGAGCTTGGTCAGCCAGCCGTCGATCCCCGCCGGGTAGAACTGCGCGTCCCAACTCGCGTAGAGGGAGTTGGTGATGAACACGCGCCGACCGTCGCGGCTGGCCTCCACCATCTGCGGCCCGCCGTTCACCGCGCCGGCGGCGGGGTGCGCGGCGCGCTCCACGATGCCGCCCAAACGCACGGACCCTGTCTCGCGCGGGTTGGCGGGGTCGGACACGTCGAAGCGCTTGAGCTCGCCCGTGCCCCAGCAGGAGACGAGCAGGTCCTTGTCGTCCACGGTCAGGTCGATGTCGGTGATCAGCGGCGGCACGGCGCCGAACGGCTTGAGGGCAGGCGGCAGCTGGTCCTCCTCGGCCGGCTCGGCCGGGATGCTGATCACCTTGCGCGCGCTGACCGTGCCGTCCTCGGCACGCTCCCACAGGAACACCGACGCCGACAGGTCCGCCGTGGACACCACCGTCCCGACGAAGCCGTAGGTCTTGCGCGGGTCATGCGCGGGGCGTAGCTCCAGCACCATCTGCTGGTCGGCGCCCAGGTCGATCGACTGGCGGTGCGAGCGGCGGTCGAGGTCCCACACGTGCAGGTGATGGCCGTACTTGCCGCCCAGCAGCAGCTCGGGGTTGATGCCATCCTCGACCATGTTCGGCGTGCCCCACTCGCTGGAGATCATCGTGCCGTAGTTGATGTGCCACCAGAAGTCGTAGGCCAGCTCCTGCGGTCCGCGGTCGTTCTCCCACGGGCCCTTGACGCTGAAGTCGTCGTGGTCGAGCAGGAAGATGCCGCCGGGCCCGTCGCCGTCGGGCGCGCCCAGGGCGGAGACGTAGATCCCGTCGGGCCCGCAGTGGACCGTGTGCGGGCGGCTGTAGCCGGTCTTGCGCTCGATCTCCTCGGGCTCGATCACCTTCACGATCTCCGGCTGCCGCGGGTCGGACTTCGTATCGATCACGTGGATGCGTGAGGAGCGGATGCCGGGCACGAGCAGGTAGCGGCGCTCGATGTGTGGGTGCGGCGCCCACGGACACAGAGCCGTTGAGCAGGCGTTCCAGCCGAAGTGGTGCAGCTCGTCGCCGACGTTCGGCATGTCGACCCGGCCGACCAGCTGACCGTAGGTGTCCGACCCCTGCTCCAGGTCGAGCACCGTGAGCGCGTCCGGCGCGCTGTCGCCGTTGGCCCCGGTGTTCAGCGTGGCCACGTACGCCAGCTCCTCAGGCGGAGCGGCTGCGGCGTCACCCGGCGTGGCGTAGAAGCTGGGATCGGGCTTGAGGCGGTCCATGCCTGGCTCCTTTGGCTTGTGGAGGGGTCGGTATCGCAATGTACCGGAGCTCGATAGGGATTTCGTGGCGCCCGGGGGCGGACTCGTCCAGCTAGGCCAAACTCCGGTTGGTCAGCGCGATCGTGGTGTCGTAGTCCGTGTAGCTGTTGAAGCGGCCGCGCATGAACAGGACCTGAGCGCTGCCGGTGTCCGCGTGGTTGCGGGGCACGACGGGGCGCATGTGGTGCTGTGCGCTGGAGGTGACGGGCGTGACGTCCCAGTGGGCCCCGGCGTCGGGCGTCTTCCACACCTCGACCTGGAACCACCGGCCCTTCTTGCGCGCCAGGTGGAGGATCTCCGGGTGGTCGTGGTCGAGCGCCATGCCCGCCGAGTACATGAGCTCGCCGTCGGGGTCGATCGAGGGTCCGGCCTGCGTGATCTGGCGCTGTCGCCACTGGCTGCCGTCCCAGCGGGCGTACCAGTAGCGGTGGTCGGCGAAGCCGGTCGAGCGCGAGAAGCTGGCGAAGACGATGCGCGGATGGCCGTCAGCTCCCACCGCGATGTCGTGCACCCAGGCGCGCATCTTGTGCTCCCAGGCGCTGAAGACCCGGTCGCCGTCGGTGGGCACCAGCGGCAGGGGGCCGGCGTCGGCCCCGTCGGCACGCTGCCAGCCCACTCCGGGGGTGAAGCGCAGGTAGAAGATGCTCGTCGCGCGGTTGCGAGGGTGCGACTGGGTGTAGGCGAGGTGGATCACGCCGTCGCGCGAGGCGTACTTGACGTAGGGCCGCTGCGAGGCCTGCGGCTCGTCGTCGTCCATCACCTTGAGAGCGTTGGTCCAGGTCTCGCCCTCGTCCTCGCTGGTCGAGAGCGTCGGGAGAAAGTTCCCTCCCCGCCAGAACAGGTAGAGCTTCTGATCGATCGGCGACCAGATCGGGTTCGGGTAGGTGTATCCGTAGCCGCCGGGGGTGTTCGTCGGCACCGTCTTCTCGGGGCCCCAGTTCGCGATCCGGGCCGGCTCGGTGGTGGTGCGGTGGTACAGCGGACGGCCGGCGTGGCGGGAGTAGAAGGCCGTGATCCGGCCGTCGCGGCGAAGGTAGAACGCGGGGTTGGCGTGGTCGTCGACCTGGAGCGACTCGTGCAGCGTCCGCCCGACCACGGCTCCGGTCTCGTTGTTGTAGGAGGCCACGCGGATGTCGCCGTCGCGCCCCACCCAGCCGAGGATCGTCACGTCCTCCCGTGGTCAATGCCCGCGGCTCGTTGAACCAGCACCGAGCTCCGTCACCGATGTCCATATCGACCCGCTCTCCAGCCTTCTAAGGCGCCGCGGCCGCGTCAAGTCGGCCGGCGGCCCACCCGAGTCAGCAAAGCTGTGGGGCGCCCTAGTTGTGCACAGCCGGTGCATCCTTGAAATCCCGGATCGCGGGTGCTCGGGTCCGCGTTTTTGGCGAGACGGAAGGAGACCGGCTTGGAACACCAAGTCACGCTGCCCAACGGCGCTGTAAGGGAATGGGGTGGCTGCGGGACTACCCCAGCATCCGCGACTTCACGGCGGAGACTGACGAGGACCACCGACGCCTCGAGGTCCAGGTCCCCGCGCCGGCCAGGTTGCTGCAGAACACCGACGTCCCTCAGACGGTCACCGCACCGCCGGCTGGGCCGATCGACCTGCGCCAGTGGTGCTCGAAGATCGAGGACCAGGGCGCCCTGGGAGCGTGCACCGCCTTCGCCAGCGTGGGGATGCTCGAGTACTTCCAGCGCAAGGCCTTCGGGAAGCACATAGACGGCTCACACCGGTTCCTCTACAAGGTCACGCGCAAGCTCGGTGGGTTCAAGGGTGATTCCGGCGCGTTCCTGCGGACGGCGATGGGCGCCATGACGCTGTTCGGGGTCCCACCTCGTCAGTACTGGCGTTACGACGTGGAGAAGTTCGACGTGGAGCCGCCGGCGTTCTGTTACGCCTTCGCGCAGAGCTTCCAGGCGCTCACCTACTACCGGCTGGATCCGCCCGGAACAGACCCGGCGACCCTCGTGGACAAGATCAAGGGGCATCTCGCCTCCCAGCTCCCGGCGATGTTCGGCTTCACCTGCTTCCAGTCGCTCGACCTGGAACAAACGGCCCAGACCGGGGAGATCCCCTATCCGAAGGCCCACGAGGAGGTCGTGGGAGGCCACGCGATCCTCGCGGTGGGCTACGACAACGGCAAGAAGATCAAGCAACCGGGCGGCCCGGAGACGACCCGGAGCGTTCCTGATCCGCAACCCCGGGGCACCGAGTGGGGCATGGACGGCTACGGCTGGCTCCCCTACCGCTACGTCGAGGACCAGCTCGCCGACGACTGGTGGGTCCTGCTCAAGCAGGAGTGGGTGGACACGGGCCAGTTCAAGACCTGAGCCTGCCGGCCGGCGGCCGGCTGCTTTCCTCAGTCGGCCATGCCGAGCCGCTCCGACCTGCGCAACGTGGCGATCATCGCTCACGTCGACCACGGCAAGACCACGCTGGTCGACGCCATGCTGGGCGAGTCCAACCGCGTCATGGACTCCATGGACCAGGAGCGCGAGCGGGGCATCACCATCCTGGCCAAGAACGCCGCCGTTCACTTCGGCGACGTGAAGATCAACCTGGTCGACACGCCCGGCCACGCGGACTTCGGCGGCGAGGTCGAGCGCGGGCTGACCATGGTCGACGGGGTGATGCTGCTGGTCGACGCCTCCGAGGGGCCCCTCCCCCAGACCCGCTTCGTCCTGCGCAAGGCGCTGGAGGCGCGGCTGCCCGCGGTGCTGTGCGTCAACAAGGTGGACCGCCCCGACGCCCGCACCGCCGAGGTGGTCGACGAGGTCTACGAGCTCTTCCTGGACCTCGGCGCCGACGAGGAGCAGATCGAGTTCCCGATCGCCTACACCAACGCCAAGGCCGGTTGGGCGAGCACCGTGGAGGGCGAGGAGGGCAGCGATCTGCGGCCGCTGTTCGAGCTGCTGATCGAGTCCATCCCGGCGCCCGAGTGCGACGAGGGCCACCCGCTCCAGGCGCGCGTGACCAACCTCGACGCCGACCCGTACGTCGGCCGATTGGCGCTGTGCCGCGTCCATCAGGGCGCGGTGCGCAAGGGCCAGCCCGTGGCTTGGTGCCGGCGTGACGGCTCGACGCACGCCGCCCGCGTGGCCGAGCTGTACGTGACCGAGGGGCTGCGCCGCGTGGACGCCGAGGAGGCCGGCCCCGGCGAGGTGATCGCCGTGGCCGGGATCCCTGAGATCACCATCGGCGAGACGATCGCGGACCCCGAGGACCCCCGGCCGCTGCCGGTGATCGCCGTCGAGGAGCCCGCCCTGGGCATGACGATCGCCATCAACACCTCGCCGCTGGCCGGGCAGTCCGGCAACCGGCTGACCGCGCGCATGCTCAAGGACCGCCTGGAAGCGGAGCTGGTGGGCAACGTGGCCATCCGCGTGCTGGACACCGAGCGCCCCGACACCTGGGAGGTGCAGGGCCGCGGCGAGCTGCAGCTGGCGGTCCTCGTCGAGGCCATGCGGCGCGAGGGCTTCGAGCTGACGGTGGGCAAGCCGCAGGTGGTCACCCGCGAGGTCGACGGCGCCCTGCACGAGCCGATCGAGCGCCTGTCGATCGACGTGCCCGAGGAGTTCCTCGGCGTAGTCATCCAGATGCTCGCGCTGCGCAAGGGGCGCCAGGACAAGCTCGTCAACCCCGGCACCGGCTGGGTGCGCATCGACTTCCTCATCCCGACCCGCGGGCTGATCGGCTTCCGCACCGAGTTCATGACCGAGACGCGCGGTGCGGGGATCCTGCACTCGGTCTTCGAGGGCTACGAGCCCTGGCAGGGTGAGATCCGGACCCGGCCCACCGGCTCGCTGGTGGCCGACCGCCGCGGCGAGACCGGCACCTTCGCGCTGGTCAAGCTGCAGGAGCGCGGGCAGCTGTTCGTCGGCCCGGGCGAGCAGGTCTACGAGGGCATGGTCATCGGCGAGAACGGCCGCCCCGACGACCTCGACATCAACGCCGTGCGCGAGAAGAAGCAGACGAACGTGCGCGCGGCCGGCTCCGACGACACCGTCAAGCTCGTGCCCGCCCACCGGCTCTCGCTCGACCAGGCGCTCGAGCACGTGACCGACGACGAGTGCGTCGAGGTGACCCCCGACGCCGTCCGCCTGCGCAAGGTCGTGCTGGACGCCGGCGAGCGCGAGCGAAGCGCGCGCCGGCGGAAGTTCGCGACGGCGTAGGCTCCTCACATGTCCGCCGAGCTCACTGGCGGCTGTGGCTGCGGGGCCGTGAAGTTCGAGATCTCGGAGCCGCTGACCGCCGCCGCCTACTGCCATTGCACGCGTTGTCAGGTCCGAACCGGCACGGAGGCCTCAGCCACCGCGGTCATACCACAGGGCTCCCTGACGCTCCTGAGTGGGGAGGAACACCTCGCTGGCTGGACCCCGGAGGGCGGGATGGAGAAGATGTTCTGCCGCGGGTGCGGCTCACACCTCTTCGGCCGCAGGCCCGGCGGGGAGATCTCGCTCGTGCGCCTCGGCGCCTTCGACGGCGATCCCGGCGTCAGGCCCCAGGCCCGGCAGTACGTGGCCTACGCCGCGCCGTGGGAGGACATCCCCGACGACGGGCTGCCGCGCTTCGACGAGGCGATACCCCGGCGGTGAGGGTCAGCGTCTCCTTCGAGGAGCGCTACTGGTATCCCGACGACGGAGGCATCGTGTGGCTGGCCGGCTACTCGCTGGTCGACCCCGACAGCGGCGACTTCCTGGCTCGTGACGACCCGCGGGTGCGCGAGCGCGGGCTCCTGGTGGCGAATGTCGCCGGGGCCCGCTTCCACGAAGAGGCGCTTCAGTCCGCGGGCGCTGCGCCCGGGCGCAGCCTCGTGCTCCGGCGCGATCCGGACAACCCCCACGACCCCGACGCCGTCGCCGTGGACACGGAGGACGGCACCCACCTGGGCTTCGTCCCGAGGGAGCTCGCGCCCCGGGTCGGGGACGGGTGGTCCGCCGTGGCGCTGCGCGAGTCGCGCCCATCGCCGCGCGACCCGCGCACCGGGCTCACCATGCTGCTGGCGCCCGAGCCGGAGATCCTGCTCGACTAGCCGCTCGCTTCGGCGTAGCGCTCGGCGATGTGGTCCCAGTCGATGGTGTTGAACCAGGCGTCGATGTAGTCCGGGCGCTTGTTCTGGTACTTGAGGTAGTAGGCGTGCTCCCACACGTCGACGCCGAGCAGCGGCGTCTGGCCGTCGGACACGGGGTTGTCCTGGTTGGGGGTGCCAACGATCGCCAGGCCCGAGCCGTCGTGCACGAGCCAGGCCCAGCCTGAGCCGAACTGGCCCACGCCGGTCTCCTTGAGCTTCGTCTTGAAGTCGTCGAAGGAGCCGAACGCCTCGTTGATCGCCTCGGCCAGGTCCCCGCTCGGCTCCCCCCCGCCGTCGGGCTTCATGCTGCGCCAGAAGGTCCCGTGGTTGACGTGGCCACCGAGGTTGTTGCGCACGGCGGTGCGCTTGTCGTCGGGGAGCTGGTCGAGATTCTGGAGGATCTCCTTGGGGTCCTCGTCCTCCCACTCGGTGCCCTCCAGGGCCCCGTTGGCCTTGTCCACGTACGCCTGGTGGTGCTTGTCGTGATGTACGCGCATGGTCTCCTCGTCGATGTGGGGCTCCAGCGCGTCGTAGCCGTACGGCAGGTCAGGTACCTCGAAAGCCAAACCGTTCTCCTTATTTCGCGTTCCAGGACAACTACAGGAATTTCGCGATCGGTCTTCTCCCGGTAGGCGGGCGTGCCCCACCTCTCCCGGTAATGGTCGACGTGCTCCTGGCCGTAGAGCGCGTCGGAGTTCTGGGTCATACGTCGGTGCTACCCGTGGCCGCGCCCGCCGTGTGCGTCGAGCCGAGCTCCTCGGCGACCAGCTCGTAGGAGCGGCGGCGGGCCTCCTGCTCGTAGGTGATCGTGAGCAGGAGGATCTCGTCGACGCCGTACTCCTCCGCGGCCTGCTCGAGGCCGCCCCGCACGGTCGCCGGCGATCCCACCACGAAGCGCCGGCTGCCCTGGCGCTTGGGGCGGCTCTGGGCGTAGCGCTCGGCCTGCTCGACGGGCGGGATCGGGATGAGCCGGCCCTGGCGCAGCAGCGAGAAGGCCATCCGGTGGCTGAGCGACAGCCGCTCGGCCTCCTCGTCGGTCTCGGCGCAGATCGCCACCACGCAGATGGACGCCGCGGCGCCGCCGCGGCGCCGGTAGTCCTCGACGATGCCCGCGCCCTGGGGATTGATGAAGTCGGCGAAGCAGTAGGGCAGCCCCAGCTCCGCGGCCCAGATCGCGCTCTGCGGGCTCGAGCCCAGCAGCCACGGGTCGGGGCGGTGCGGGCGGCCGGGCATGAGCTTGGCCAGGCGGGCGAACGGGTGGTCGGCGGGCAGCTCGCCGTCCAGATAGGCCAGCAGCTCGGCCAGGTGCTCGCGAAAGTCGTCGGCGGCCAGCTGGCGGCGGTCACGCTGCAGGGCGAGCATCGTGATCTGATCGGTCCCCGGCGCGCGGCCCACGCCGAGGTCGATGCGTCCCGGGTGCAGGCCGCTCAACATGCTGAAGGTCTCGGCCACCTTGAACGGGCTGTAGTGGGGCAGCATCACGCCGCCGCTGCCCACGCGGATGCTCTCGGTCGCGTCGGCGATGGCGCCGATCAGCACCTCGGGCGCGTTGCAGGCCAGCATCGGCGTGCCGTGGTGCTCGGCCACCCAGTAGCGGTGGTAGCCGAGCGCCTCGGTGTGCTTGGCGAGGTCCACCGTGTTGCGCAGGGCGTCGGCCGGCTCCATCCCCTCGGAGATGGGCGACTGGTCGAGGACGCCGAGGCGCAGCATGCCCGTTCGAGGCTAACCCCGGCGACGCGAGTGCACCCTGGAGAAGATCGCTCAGGCGGCTGAGCGGTTTTTCAAAGGGGCAACACAACACCCCCGGAGCCGCGAGGATCAGCCTGGCGATGAACAGCGGCGACGGGCCGCCGGCTCCAGTGCAGGGTTGCCTGCGCCGGCGTCGGCCGGGTTCAGGTTCACGCCCGGAGGGACGATCTGGTCGATGCGATCGAGCAGGTCGTCGGAGAGCTCGACGTCTGCGGCGCTCAGCTGGCCCTCGAGGTGCTCCATCGTGCGCGGGCCGATGATGGGCGCGGTCACCGCGGGGTGGCGCATGGTGAAGGCGAGCGCCATCTCGACGAGCGTAATGCCCGCCTCGTCGGCCAGCTTGCCGAGGGCGTCGGCGGCGTCCAGCTTGCGCTGGTTCTCGGGTAGCGACATATCCCAGCGGGCGGGCATCATCGACGCGCGGCGCGACTCGGGCGCGTCGTCCTTGCGGTACTTGCCCGACAGCCAGCCCATGGCCAGCGGGCTCCAGGGGATGACCGCCATGCCGTGGCGCCGGCAGGTGGGCAGCACGTCGACCTCCACGCCGCGCACCAGCAGCGAGTAGGGCGGCTGCTCGCAGACGAAGCGCTCGCGACCGCGGCGCTCGGCCGCCCACTGAGCCTCGACGATCTGGCTTGCCGGGAAAGTCGACGAGCCGATGTAGCGCACCTTGCCCGCCTGGACGAGGTCGCTCAGGGCGCCCAGCGTCTCGTCGATGTCGGTGTCGTCCTCGGGGCGGTGTATCTGGTAGAGGTCGATCCAGTCTGTGCCCAGGCGGCGCAGGCTGTTCTCGACCTCGCGCACGATCCAGCGCCTGGAGTTGCCGAACTCGTTGGGGTCGTCGCCCATCTTGCCGTGGACCTTGGTGGCCAGGACCACGTGGTCGCGGCGGCCGCCGGCCAGCGCCTTGCCCACGATCTCCTCGGACTCGCCGCGCGAGTAGACGTCGGCGGTGTCGACGAAGTTGACGCCCGCGTCGAGGGCGCAGTGGATGATGCGCACGGACTCGTCGTGGTCCGTCTCGCCCCACGCCCCGAACATCATCGTGCCCAGGCAGAGCGGGCTGACCTTCACTCCGGTGCGGCCAAGCGGGCGAAGGTCCATCTGAGCGATACTCGCAGGCATGCCTTGCGTCGTAGCTCTTCTGGCACTCATCTCGCCGCGGCTCGCGCTGATCGTCGTCTGGCTGTTCAGCGAGCTGCTCGATCGCGCCTACGACAGCTGGATCGTGCCCCTGCTCGGCTTCTTCCTGTTGCCCTGGACCACGCTCATCTACGCGGTCATGTGGGACGCGGGGACGAACGGAGTCGAGGGGATCGAGTGGCTGTTCGTGATCCTCGCCTTCTTGATCGACCTCGGCTCCTACGGCGGGGCGCGCCGCGGCCGAGCGCGGCGCGAGCCGGCCTACGAGAGCTGACCGATGGCCCAGCGCGTCTGGTCCATCAGCCGCTTCACCGGGTAGCGCTCGGCATCGCGCAGGTGCAGCCGGGCGGCCTCGTCGGCGAAGGCCGACAGCATCCGCGCGGTCAGCTCAGGGTCCGGGGGGTCCATGCCCGGCCGCACCGCGCCGGCCAGCTGGCCGATGATCGCGTCGCGCCCCTCGTCGATCTGACGGTGCAGTGAGGCGGGGGCCCCCTCGGTGGGCATCAGCACGAGCCGCCAGGTGTCGGGGTCCGCGCTCACGGCCTCGATGTAGGCGCGCATCGCCTGCATCATCCGCTCGCCGGGATCGGGCAGGTCGAGGGCCGGGGTCAGCACATCGGTGAGCTGGCCCAGCGCCCGCGCGCTCTCGCGCTCGACGAGGGCCTCCAGCAGCTTGCTGAGGTCGCGGAAGTGGCCGTAGACGATCGGCCTGGTGATGCCGGCCTCGCGCGCCACCGCCTCGATCGAGACGGCGTGGAAGCCTCTGCTCGCGGCAAGCGCCTTCGTGGCGTCCAGCAACTGCTCGCGCCGTTCGTCGGCGGTTAGCCGAGGGCCCATGGCGGGTATGTTACGGTAACGTAAGTTACGACGGTGTAAGTACGAGGAGGAGCATGAAGGAAGAAGTCGAGATCTGCATCGTGGGCAGCGGGTTCTCCGGCCTGGGCATGGCCGTCAACCTGCTCGAGGACGGAGAGACGGACTTCGTCGTCCTCGAGCGCGGGGACGACGTCGGCGGCACCTGGCACTACAACACCTACCCCGGCTGCGGCTGCGACGTGCCGTCGCACCTCTACTCGTTCTCGTTCGCGCCCAACCCCGAGTGGTCGCAGACCTACTCGCTGCAGCCCGAGATCCGCTCCTACCTCCAGCGCGTGGCCGACGACTTCGGCGTCCGTCCCTACCTGGAGCTGAACACGACCATGGCCGACGCCTTGTGGGACGAGGACGACCAGCGCTGGGTGATCAAGACCGACCGCGGCGACCTGCGAGCGAAGGTGCTCGTGACCGGCATGGGCCCGCTGGCCGAGCCGCGCCTCCCCGAGATCCCCGGCCTCGACTCCTTCGAGGGGACGATCATGCACTCCGCGCGCTGGGACGGCTCGGTCGGGCTCGAGGGCAAGCGCATCGCCTCCATCGGGACCGGTGCCTCGGCCATCCAGTACGTGCCCGAGGTCCAGAAGGTGGCATCGAAGCTGCACGTCTTCCAGCGCACCGCGCCGTGGGTCCTGCCCCACACCAACCGCAGGATCAAGGGCTGGGAGAAGCGCCTGTACAAGCTCTTCCCGCCCCTCCAGCGACTCAACCGCGCCGGCGTGTACGCCGCGCGCGAGGCCGTGGTTGTAGGGCTGGTCAAGCGCCCGCGCACCATCAAGCTGCTCGAGCGCGTGGCCCGGCGCCACCTCGCCAATCAGGTCGAGGACCCAGAGCTGCGCGAGAAGGTCACGCCGGACTACACGATCGGCTGCAAGCGGATATTGCCCTCCAACAAGTGGTACCCGGCGCTCAGCACGGACAACGTCGAGCTCGTGACCTTGGGGGTCACGGAGATCAAGCCCAACGCGATCGTCGACCAGGACGGCGTCGAGCGCGAGGTCGACGTGATCCTGCTCGGCACGGGCTTCCAGGTCGCGGACATGCCGCTGGGCAAGGTCGTCACCGGGCGCTCGGGCCAGACCCTCGACGAGAGCTGGGGCGGCAGCCCCCGCGCGATGCTCGGCGCCACCGCACCCGACTTCCCCAACCTGTTCATGCTGCTCGGCCCGAACACCGGCCTGGGCCACAACTCGATGGTCTACATGATCGAGTCACAGATCGCCTACGTGCTGGACGCGCTGCGCGCGATGCGCGAGCACGACGCGGCCACCGTCGAGGTGCGTCCCGAGGCGGCGGCGGCGTTCAATCAGGAGGTCGACCGCCGCCACGAGGACACGGTCTGGACCAGCGGCTGCTCGAGCTGGTACCTGGACGACACGGGACGCAACGCGACGCTGTGGCCCGACTGGACGTTCGTCTTCCGCAGGCGCACGTCCTCCTTCAACCCGGCCCACTACCGGCTGGCGTCGTGAAGCGCGTACTCCTGACTGGCGCTGCCAGCGGAATTGGCCGGGCCACCGCCGCCGAGCTGAGGCGCAAGGGCGCGCGAGTGGCCGGCCTGGACCTCGCCGAGGGCGAGGACCTCATCCACTGCGACGTCTCCGACCAGGCGTCGGTCGACCGGGCGGTGGCGGAGGCCATCGAGCGCCTCGCCGGCCTCGACGTGGTGGTCAACTGCGCCGGCATCGGCATCCCGCAGAGCGCCGGGCTGCGCCCCGACGAGGGCGCCCAGAAGGTGATCGAGGTGAACCTCATGGGTCCATGGAGGGTGACCGCAGCAGCGCTCGACGCCCTGCTGGCGAGCCGCGGCCGTGTGGTGAACGTGGCCTCGGGCCTCGCCTTCGTGACCAGCCCCTTCGCCACCGCCTACACGATGTCCAAGCGCGCCATCACCGCCTACTCGGACTCGCTGCGGCTGGAGTACGCCGACAGGCTGACGGTGACGACGGTCTACCCCGGCTACATCAGGACGCCGATCCACGACGCCGGAGCCCACAAGGGCATCAGCCTGGACGGGGCGGTCCCCGAGGAGAAGCTGCAGGACGCCGTGGAGACCATGGTGCGCGCCGTCCTCGGACCGCCGGCCCGCGACCTGGCCACCACGCGACGCGGGGCCGTCTCCTACGCGCTGGTACGCCGGTTGCCGCGGCGGCTGTTCGACCGCCTGACCGAGCTCCGGCTACGCAGCCTGGCCAAGCGCGGCCACTTCGACGACTCCGAATTGGCTAGGGAGATGACCGAGCGGCTCAAGCGGGCTTAGCGCCCGAGCGCAGGCCGGGCGTTGGCCGGCCGAGCACCGCCGCTCGAGCAGGTCTAGGCTGCCGGGCATGGGACTAAAGGACAAGATCACAGGCCGTGCCAAGAAGGCCGCGGGCGACCTCGCCGGCGACCGCTCGCTGCATCGCGAGGGCGAGAAGGAGGAGCGCAAGGGCGAGGCCCGCGAGGAGCTCGAACGCGAGCAGGAGCGCATGGAGGCTCAGGCCGCGCGTACCCGTGCCAAGGCCGACGAGGTAGACGACCTGGAGCGCGGGACCTAGCGCCGGAGCGCAGGCCGGACGTTGGCCGGCCGAGCACCGCCGCTCGGTGGGATAGAGCCGGAGGAGGAGCTTCGCCCACTGCTGTTCTCCGTCGCCTACCGCATGGTGGGCACGGTGGCGGAGTCCGAGGACCTCGTCCAGGAGGCCTACCTGCGCCTGCACGCCCGCGACAACGAGGCGGTCGTGGAGTCGCCGCGTGCGTTCCTCACCACGGTGGTCACGCGGCTGGCCATCGACCACCTGCGCTCGGCGCGTCGCCGGCGCGAGGCCTACGTGGGGCCGTGGCTGCCCGAGCCGCTGCTCGACGACGCGCCGGGGCCCGAGGAGCACGCCGAGCAGCGCGAGACGCTGTCGCTGGCCTTCCTCGTCCTGCTCGAGCAGCTGACCCCTGTCGAGCGCGCCGCCTTCCTGCTGCACGACGTCTTCGGGTTCTCCTACTCCGAGGTGGCCGAGATGATCGACAAGAGCGAGGACAACTGCCGCCAGCTGGCCTCGCGCGCACGGCGCAAGGTCGACGCCGGGCGCCCGCGACTGCCGGCGTCACCCGAGCAGCACCGCGAGATCACCGAGCGCTTCATGCGGGCGCTGGAGGCCGGCGACATCGACGACCTGGCCGGCCTGCTAGCCGCCGACGCTGTCTCCTACTCCGACGGCGGCGGCCTGGTCCGGGCGGCGCGCAAGCCGATCGAGGGCAGGGACCGGATCGCCCGCTACCTGACCAAGGTCACCCGTGCCGAGCAGCGGCCCGAGGGCATCGCCACCGAGCCCGCGAAGGTGAACGGCCTGCCCGGCTGGATCGTCCGCGACGCCCAGGGCGTGGTGATATGGGTGCTGTCGCTGGAGCTCGACGAGGGGCGCGTGCGGAGGGTGCGCATAGTGCTCAGCCCGGAGAAGCTGGGGCACCTAGCTCCCTGAAGCCCTCCCGCCAGCTGGGGTGGGCCGGCGCCCAGCCCAGCTCCCGCTTGGCCTTCGCGTTGGAGGCGCCGCGGCTCTCGTTGAGCATCACGACGGTGTGCTCGCCGGCCACCAGGCGCGTGAGCCAGGCCGGGAAGCGCCGCGGCGGCTTGGCGCCCAGCGAGTCGGCCAGCACAGGCAGCCAGTCGCGCACTGGCGCGGGCTCGTCGTCGACGATGTTGTAGACGCCCGGGGCGCCGTGCTCGATGGCCGCAACGGTGGCCGTGGCCGCGTCCTCGATGTGGATCAGCGACCACACGGCGTTGCCCTCCGCCACGATCGGGAACTGCCGCTTGCGCACCGCGATGGTCTGCGCCCCGCCAACGTCGAGACCCGTGCCCGGCCCGTAGAAGCCGCCGTAGCGCAAGACGATCCCGTCGGCGGCAATGACCGCGCCCTCCAGGTGCTTGATGGCGTCGAGCATCGGCCGCAGCCCCTCCGGGGGATCGGGGTCCAGCGGGTCCTCCTCGCTCTTGACCGGTCCGCCCTCGCGAGCGAAGGGCCAGCCGGCGAAGCTCTGGGCCACCACGCGCCTCACGCCCACGACCCGCGCAGCGTCCAGCAGATGGTCGGTGCCCTCGCTGCGCAGCCGGTTGGTGAGCGCGAACTCCTTCGCCATCTTGCGCGGGTTGCCGATCTGGGCAAGGCCCGTGGCCTCGTGCACGATCACCTCGGGCTCAGCCGCCCGAACGGCCGCCACCACGGCCTCGCGGTCCAGCGCGTCCAGCACGACCCCCCTCGCGCCGGCCGAGCGGAGGCCCCCGAGCTTGGCCTCCGTGGTCGTGGTGCCGGTCACCTCGTGGCCCTGCGCCACCAGCATGGGGACGAGGGTCTTGCCTATGGCGCCCGTCGCGCCCGTGAGAAAGATCTTCATGCCCTCTAGGACGAGATGGGGCGCCCCGGTGTGACTAGGGCAAGCGGCGCAGGACGAGCACGGCCACGTCGTCGCGCTGCTCCTGGCCTTGGAAGTCCAGCAGCGCGCGGTCTAGGCGCTCGACGAGCTCGGCGGCGTCGATGACCGGTGACGAGGCCAGCGCCTCGATGAGCCCCTGCTCGCCGAAGTGGCGGCGGTCGTCGCTCATCGTGTCCAGCACGCCGTCGCTGAACAGCACCACGCACTCGCCGGGCTCCACCTCGGCCGTCGCCCGGGGCCAGCCCGGGCTGGGCACGAAGCCCAGCAGCGGGCCCGTGGTGCCCAGCGGCGTGACCGCGCCGTCGCCGGTGATCCGGTACGGCAGCGGGTGGCCGGCCGACAGGACCTCGACCCGCCCTCCGGGCTCCATGCCCGGCATGCGCACGGTGGCCAGCGTGCACAGCGGCGAGCCCGGCATGCTGAGGAAGGCGTCGTTGACGCGATCCACCGCCTGCTCGGCGCTGCCGGTCAGCTGCGCCACCGAGATCATCGTGTAGCGGGCGCGGGCGGTCAGCGCCGCGGCGCGCGCGCCCTTCCCGGCCACGTCGCCGACGAAGGACAGCCAGGCGTCGCCGAGCTGGATCGTGTCGTAGAAGTCGCCGCCCACCTCGTTGGCCGTGCCGGCGGCACGGAAGAGCACCGCGGTCTCCCAGCCCGGCGGGGCCTCCAGCGTGGGCGGGAGCAGGCCCTCCTGCAGGGTCCGCGCGATGCGCGCGCGGTCGGTGAACAGCCGCGAGTTCTCGATGGCGATGACCGCGCGCTTTGCGAGCTCCTCCGCCAGGCGGATGTCGGCCGGCGAGAACGCCCGGTCGCCGAGGACGAACGTCATCGCGCCGAGCACCTTGTCGCTGAAGCGCAGCGGCGCCATCACCACCGAGCGCAGCCCCACGTGCCGCAGCAGCTCGAGATGCTCCTCGTCCTGCGCCCCCTCGACCAGAAGCTCGTCCGGGATCTCCGGCCAGAAGACGGTCTGGCCAGTGCCCAGGACCGTTCCCAGGCCGTTCTCGGCTTCGAGGTCAGGGGGATAGCGCTCGCGCATGCGCCGCCCCAGGGCCACCTTCTCGGGGTCCGCGTGGGCGATCGCGACCTGCTCCAGCCCGCCGGCGGGAGCCATGAGGTCGACGACGCACCAGTCCGCGAAGCCGGGTACGGCCAGCTGGGCGACCTCCTGCAGCGTCTGCTCGTAGTCGAGCGAGGTGGCAAGGGTCTGGCTCGCCTCCGCCAGCAGCCGCTGGGCCATCTCGGCCTCCTTGACCTCGGAGACCTCCTCGCTCACGTTGACGGCGGCCGCGATACTGCCGTCCTCGTCGAGCAGCGGCGCCGCCTTGATGCGGACCCACTGCCAGCTGCCGGTCTCGCGGTCCACGCTTCTCACCAGGAGCGGCTCGGGCATCTCGCCCTGGAAGACCCGGCGGCCAGGGAGGCGCTCCAAGGGCAGCTCGTTGCCCTCCTCGTCGTACATCGTGAAGCGCTCGGTCCAGGCGCCGGCGGGGGCGGAGAGGATCTCGTCGAGGTCCATGCCCATCATGCGGGCGGTGGCCTCGTTGGCGTAGAGCAGCTTCCCGCTGGCGTCGTGAATGGTCACCGCGTCGGCGAGATTGTCCAGGGCCAGGCGCATGAGATCCGCGCTGAGCACGGGCGGCGAGTGCACGCGCCCACCGTACCTTTGAATTCGCGCGGAGCGGGAAAGTAGGTTTGCGCTATGGAGGCTCACCCCGAGACCGGTCGCCCCGAGACCCACGACGAGCGCACGGACCGCAACCTCACTGAGCTGCTCGCCGAGCTGCGCGTCGCGCTGCCCGGAGTGCAGGTGCTGTTCGCGTTCCTGCTCGTGGTCCCGTTCAACAACGGCTTCGAGCGGGTCTCCGGTTTCGGCGAAGGCCTCTACTTCTTCACGCTGCTGGCCACCGCGGTGGCCACGGTTCTGCTCATCGCGCCGACGGTGCACCACCGGCTCGCCTTCCGCCAGCAGGACAAGGAGTTCCTGGTCGTCAGCGCCAACCGGCTGATGCTGGCCGGCCTCGGGGTGCTCGCCCTGGCCATCGTGGGCGCGATCGTGCTGGTCACCGACTTCCTATTCAGCGAGGGCGCGACCGTGGCCGCGAGCACCGGTGTGGCGCTGGTGTTCCTCGGCGTCTGGCTGATCATCCCGCTGTGGCGGCGCCGTCAGCGCCTCAGCACGACGGCGTAGTCCGGGCTCGTGTAGAGGTCGGACTCGAAGTCCCCGCTGCCGCCGGGGAACACGACGCGTCCCTCGCGAAAGCCGGCGAAGCGCGCCAGCGAGAGGGTGACCTCCGGGAACAGCGGGTGGTGGTGAGTCGGGTCGACCCAGAACGCCTTCAGCGCGGAGGGTAGGTGGGGGTTCACCGTCTCGAGCACCGCGGTGCCGCCCGGCTCCAGCTTGGCCGCGAGCAACCGCAGGAAGTCGTTGAGGACGGGCGCCGGCAGATGCTCGATCACCTGAGCGGCGAAGGCCCCCGGCAGGCTCCCGTCGTCCAGGTCCTCGAGGTAGGCCAGGGCATCGGCGTGCTCGACGTCGTGGCCCTTGGCGCGGCAGCCGGCCGCCATCGCCTCGTCGAGGTCCACGCCGCGGGCGGCCTGGCCGCGATCGCGCAGGAGGTCAAGGAACTCGCCGCGCCCGCAGCCGATGTCGAGCACCCAGGCCGCCCCCTCGAACAGCGCGGCATACTGCTCCTGTCGCACGCGGACGAGCTCCTCGTCGCCGCGAAAGACGTCCTCGAAGCCCCGGTAGGCCTCGTGGGGGTCGGCCTCCGCGGGATCGGCGCTGAAGGCCAGCACGCGCTGGCCGTCCTCGCTGCGGCTGATCAGCGGATGGTCGGGCGCCGGGCGCACCCGAGCGGCCTCGATCAGCCGGCGCGCGTGGGCACGGCCGTCAGCGCCGAGGCCCGACTCCCAGACCAGGCTCTCGAAGCGCTCGGCCAGGTCGCTGACCGCCTGCACGAGCGCCTTGTTGAGCTCCTCCTGGTGGTGGGTGTAGGGGCGCATGGCCCGCAGCGCGGCCTGGCGCGCCGCGCCCTTGGCGCCGCCCGTCTTCTGGGCGTCGGCGAGCGGGTCGAAGTCGAGCTTGCCGCGGGCCAGGCGCAGCGGGCCCCAGGTGATGTGGGCGGGAGGCGGCGGAGGGGGCTCGGCGCGCGGGGGCTCGGCGGCGATGGAGAGATGCTCGAGGCGCTCGCGCGCCAGCGCGCCCACGTTGGCGGGGGAGAGCTGCTCGAGGACGTCGCGACGCCCGCGCTCGGCCCGCTCCTGCGCCTCCTGGGGGTTCTCCCAGACCTGGCGCATGAGCTGGGCGGCGTGGGCCGCGTCGGGCTCGGCCCAGTGGCCGTCGCTCGGGTAGTTCTCGCCTTCGCGGCCCACCTCGGTCGTCGTGCTGCGCACCAGCCAGGAGTTCTCGGGGGTCATGAAGTCGACGTTGCCGGAGTAGCCGGTCGCGATCACCGGGCGCCCGAGGGCCATCGCCTCGGCCAGGCCGAGCCCGAAGCCCTCGGCGCGGTGCAGGGAGACGAAGCAGCCGCAGCCGGCCACCAGCGCGTCGCGCTCGGCGGCGGTCACGTAGCGGTCCACGACGTGGATGTCGGGGTGCCCGGACGCCGCTTCGAGCACCTGCGCCAGGCGCTCGGGCTTGAGGTCCCCGTTGAAGCTCTTGAGCACCAGCTGCGGGCCCTCGCCCGGCCGGAAGGCGCGGCGGAAGGCGTCGATCAGCCCGAGCGGGTTCTTGCGCTGGACCGTCGAGTAGAAGTCGAACAGGAACAGGAAGGTGAAGCGGTCGGGCAGACCGAGTTCGGGCGGCGGGCCGGGGACCCGAGGCTCGATCACCGGCAGCGGCACGCGGGCCACGGGGACGTTGGAGGCGGGCCGAAGGACGTCGACCACGTACCGCGAGTAGGTCCAGATCTCGTCGACCACCCCGAAGGCCCAGGACCAGTCCTTGGGCACCCGGTCGACCTCCCAGGCCCAGACGCCGATGGTGCGCTTGCCGGCGAAGAAGTCCGGGCCGACCTCGCTGTAGAAGCGCGGCAGCTCGGGGGCGTTGACGCACACGAGGTTGAAGGGGACGTCGTGGTCGGTGCCCAGGTGCTGGAACTCGGCCAGCTTGCGGCGGTCCCGCTGCTCCTCGGGCAGGAAGACGTCCACCGTGGTGGTGCGCACCGGCACGTCGGCGGCCTCGAGCGCGGTCACGTAGCGCCGCGCGGCCTCCCCCAGCCCCAGACCGCCCCGGAGGAAGCCCGCCACGTCGACGCCGATGCGCCCGTCGTCGGCGTTCACCGGTCCAGCTGGCGCTTGATGTCCTCGAGCTCGGCGCGCAACGACGTCTGGCCCCTGGCGAGGCCCTCCACCCGCTCGTCGAGCGTCTGCACCAGGCGCACCAGCTCCTCGTCGACCAGCCGCTGGTGGGTGGCCTGGGGACGGCTGAGGCGCAGCAGCGCCCGGCGCAGCGGCATGCGCAGCGGGCGCAGCGGGGCGTCGGGGCCCGGCTCGGGCGGCTCGCCGCGCACGCGGCGCAGCGCCTCGGCGACGTCCAGCGACGAGCCGGCTCCATTGGCCCCCAGCGGAAGCCCGGCCACGCGGGCCAGGCGGGCCGCCATCGCGCCGCCCGCGGCCTCGGCCGAGAAGGCGGCCTGCACGTCGTCGCGGCCGCGCTCGGCCCGGCGGCGCGCCTCGTCGGGCTCGTTGACCACGCGGCGCAGCAGGGCGGCCGCGTCGTCGAGGTCGGGCTCGGCCCAGGTGCCCTCGGCCGGGTAGGGCTCGTTGCCGGGGCCGATCGGCACCTCGCGCCAGTCGACCTCGAAGGAGTTGCGCTCGCTCAGCCAGTCGCGCGGACCCGAGTAGGCGGTGGCCACTACCGGCTTGCCGCGGAGCATCGCCTCGGCGATCGTCAGCCCGAAGCCCTCCGAGCGGTGAAGCGAGAGGTAGACGTCGCAGGCCTCGAAGAGCGCGGCCATGTCGGGCGGCGAGAGCGAGGTGTCGAGCACGTGCACGTGGTCGTGTGGGTCCGCAGCGTCGAGGAGGCGGCGGTGGGCCTCCGGACGCTCCTGCGCCCCGATGCACTTGACGACGAGACGGGGGCCGGCGTCGGGCCCGAAGGCGCGCGTGAACCCCTCGATCGCGCCCAGCGGGTTCTTGCGCTCGAAGCCGGCCCCGTGGTCGAAGGCGAACAGGAACAGGGGGCCCCCGGAGGGCAGTCCCAGCTGCTCGCGGCCGGCGCCCGAGGAGGGCTCGGCCTCGACGGGCACGGGCATCCGCACGACCGGCACCGGCGAGACGGCCGCCAGCGCGTCGGCCACGTGGTGGGACCCCGCCCACACCTCGTCGACGAGGTCGAAGGCGCGGCGGAAGGCGTCGGGGAAGGCGTCGACCTCCCACCACCACAGTCCGATCGTGTGGCGTCCGCGGAAGAAGTCCTCGCCCAACGAGTCGTGGGCGCCCTCCAGGCCGTCCGGGTTGACGCAGACCAGGTTCACCGGGTGCAACCGCCCACTGGCGCGCTTGGGCTCCCCGCCGCGGATGCGCGGCGCCGAGTCGGCGACGACGGTGAACGGCGCGACGGCGACCCCGGCGGCGGTGAGCGCGTCGCGTACCTGCCGGGCCACCTGCCCGACTCCGAGGACCGAGTCGAGGTAGCCCGCGAGGTTCACGCCCAGGGGCAGCCCGCCCGGGGCGGTTTGCGGGGGCTCCTGCATCGGCATCGGCAATCTATCGCTCGTCTCTCTCTACGCTCGCGTTGTGAGCGCCCCTCCGGAGTCAGGCGTCGCGTTGGCGGTCCGGGACGTCTCCAAGGCGTTCCGCCTTCCCCACGAGCAGATGCACACGCTCAAGGAGCGTGCGCTGCATCCGTTCCGCACTCGCTCGGAGGAGACCCTCAACGCACTGAGCTCCGTGTCGATCGACATCCGCGCGGGCGAGTTCTTCGGGATCGTCGGCCGCAACGGCAGCGGCAAGACCACGCTCATGAAGTGCGTGGCCGGCATCTACCGGTCCGACACGGGCGAGATCTGGGCCCGCGGGCGGGTGGCGCCGTTCATCGAGCTGGGGGTCGGCTTCAACCCCGACCTCACCGCGCGCGACAACGTGCTCATCAACGCCGTGATGCTCGGGCTGTCGCCGGCGCAGGCGCGCGAGCGCTACGACTCGATCATCGAGTTCGCCGAGCTCGAGCGCTTCACCGAGCTCAAGCTCAAGAACTACTCCTCGGGCATGCAGGTGCGCCTGGCCTTCGCGGTGATGGTCCACGTCGACGCCGACCTGCTGCTGATCGACGAGGTGCTGGCGGTCGGCGACAGCGCTTTCCAGCGCAAGTGCCTCGACTCGCTGATGAAGGCCCGCTCCGAGGGCCGCACGATCCTCCTGGTCACCCACGACATGAACGCCGTGCAGCGCTTCTGCGACCGGGCGATGCTGCTCGACGGCGGCGATCTGATCGCCGTGGGCAATCCCCGCGACGTCTCGCGCCGCTACGAGGAGGTCAACATGGCGCGCTACGGGCGTGCGGAGGGTCCCGTGGCGCACGCGGGCGACGGCTCGGCGGCGATCGTCGACTGCTGGACCGAGGACGAGAACGGCGACCGCGCCCCGGCCATCCAGCACAGCCGACCAGCGCGGATCCGCATGGACGTGGAGCTGCGCGTCGAGGCCGAGAACCCCAACTTCGGCTTCATGGTCACCGACGAGCAGGGCCGCGGGGTGCTGGCGATCGCCTCCGAGGTCAAACAGCCGGAGTCGGGGAGCTATCGCGCCGGCGACACGGTCCGCGTCGACGTGGCCTTCGACTGCGTGCTCGCCGCCGGCGAGTACCAGATCTCTCCCGAGGTGCGCCACCCCGGAGTGGAGCGGCGGCTGATGGACCACCGCGAGAACGCCGCCTCCTTCGAGGTGGTCGGCGCGCAGGCCACCGGCGGCATGGTGGACCTGCCGCACTCGCTCTCGGTCTCGCGCGCCGAGAGCGTGGAGAGGAGCGGCTCGTGAGCGTGCACGCCGAGGCACCCGCTCGCCGCGTTCCCGGCCCCGCCGCGCTCAGCGGCGACTGGCGCCGCTTCTTCAACCTGACCATGACGCTGGCCCTGACCGACTGGAAGCTGCGATTCTTCGGCTCGGCGCTCGGCTATGTCTGGTCGCTGCTGCGTCCGCTGCTGCTGTTCGGGATCCTCTACCTGGTCTTCAGCCAGATCGTGAAGATCGGCGAGGCGGTGCCCAACTATCCGCTGGTCCTGCTCATCGGCGTGGTGCTGTTCGCCTACTTCGCCGAGGTCACGGGCGACTGCGTGTCGTGCGTGGTGGACCGCGAGTCGCTGGTGCGCAAGGTCTCCTTTCCGCGCATGGTCGTCCCGCTGTCGGTGGCCGTCTCGAGCTCGTTCAACCTGGCGCTGAACCTGATCGTGGTCGCCATCTTCGTGGTGATTTCCGGCGTCGAGCCGCGGCTGAGCTGGCTGCTGCTGCCGATCCCGATCCTGCTGCTGGTGGTGCTGGCCACGGGCGTGGGGATGTTGCTCGCCGCGCTCTACGTGACCCTGCGCGACATCGGCCCCATCTGGGACGTGATCGCCCAGGGCCTCTTCTACGCCACGCCGGTCTTCTTCCCGATCGAGTTCGTGCTCGACAACTTCAGCCAGACGGCGGGCCGATTGGCCATGGCCAACCCGCTGGCGACCATCATCACCGAGACCCGTTACCTGCTGATCGGTCCCGAGCTGACGAGCGCGTCGGAGGCCATCGGAGGCGGCGCGCGGCTGCTCATCCCCGTGGCGCTCATCTTCTTCCTGTCGGTGCTCGGCTTCTGGGTGTTCAACCGCACCGCGCCGCGGGTGGCCGAGGCGCTCTAGGGCCTGTCCTGGCGGGGGCGGACGACCTCGAGCCAGTCCAGCTGCTTTGAGCACAGCGCGCGGTAGTCGCGAGCGTCGGTGAGGCGCACCGCGCGCCGGCCGGCATCCACGGGGCTGAGCACCACCGGCCCGACGTTCAGCAAGTGCGACATGTAGCCGCCCGCGTTGCCGGGCCGTAGATCGCCCCCGCTGCGCTCCAACACAATCTCGTGGATTCCCTTGGTCAGCCAGATCCGGTCCAGAGCCACGTAGGCGCCTGAGTTGGCAATCTCGTAGGCGACAGCGCCGGCTGGACGGCCGTCGACGCGCACCTCGGTCTCGCGGCCGAAAGAGCCCATGATCCACACCTGGTAGCGGCCGGTCTTGGGCACGCTCACGCGGCCCTTGGCGGCGCCCCCTCCGTCCACCGTCACCGAGCGAGGGTAGAGCGGGTAGGTCACGCGCTCGGAGAAGTCGAAGCCCTGGTTGTGCGAGGAGGCGTACTCGGGGTCGTACAGCGGCGGGGGCCGGCGCTCCACCCAAGCCAGGCGTCCACCGGTCTTCGTAGCCGCCCTCGCGAGCACCTCCACGCCGCTGCACCCCGGCTTGCTGGCAGGCTCGAAGACGCTGCTCCCCAGCGCCAGGTGGCGGATCACGACGAGCGACTTGTCGCGCTTCCAGACCTCGTAGTAGCGGCCGACGCGCACCAGGCGGTAGTTCGCCGGCGGGCGTGAGGTCGTGGGCGAGCGGCGCATGACGAGGTAGGTGGCCGTCTGCAGGCTCGACGGTGTGATGCTGTCTGGGTCGAGCGGGCTCTTGAAGCTCGGGTGTAGACCGTCGCGGTTCTCCTTGACGTAGCCCGCAGCGCCCGGCACGTTGAGGGGGCCGAGCGGGAATTCGTACGGCCACTCCGGCTGGCTCAGCACCTGGGAGCGGCGCATGAAGTGCTTGGCGAACTCGTCGTACTCCGCGAACACCACCGGGCCCTTCCGATTCAGCTGGTTGGCGATCGAGATCTGCTCCTTGTAGCGATCGTAGGGCGCGGGCTGGGTCTCGTGATAGGCGAGCACGTTGCCCGCCAGGACGGCACCCGCCACCGCCGGCGCCAGCGCTCCTCCTAGCACGTGGCGGCGCCGGTCGCGGGCTCCGAACAGCCAGACGGCCGCCGACATTGCGAGCAGCGGCACCACAGACGAGAACAGCACCAGCACCTTGGCGTCGGCGTAGGGGGTGCCCCTGAGCAACAGCAGTGCGCTGATAGGAAGCAGTGTCCCGGTGGCCAGCAGCGGACCGGCCGCGCGGCGGCGCACCGACATGACGAGGCCGAGAGCGCCGACGGCACATACGAAGGCCGCGACCGCGGTGACGATCACCGGATGAGGGGGCTCATAGCGATAGTCACCCGTCACCCACGAGCCCGAAGCTTGCAGCAAGTCCAGCGGACGGGCCAGGTTCCCGAGGTCGTTGCCGGTGGAGAGGGTCTTGTCGTTGGCCTTGAACGCCGTCGAGGCACCGCTGAGCAGCGGAAGAGCCAGGAGCACCGTGGCCACCACGACCGCCGCGGCGGCCACGAGCGCGGTCCTCAGCGGCACCCTGCCCAGCCGCGCCGCCCAGGCGCCGGCGGCGATCAGCAGCAACGGACCGACGTAGGCCACGCCCGGTGGGCCCAGCGCGCCGACCGTCGCCAGGCCGGCCAGGGCCGGGCCGACGAAGGCGCGCGCGGGCCACCGCTCGACCACCACCAGCACGACCAGGGCCAGCGTGACAGTGACTGTGGCGAGCGCGGCCATCTCCTTGATCGAGCCCTGCAGGGCGAAAGCCACCACCAGGGCGGGCTGCGCGGCCACGAAGGTGATCAGGCCACGTCCCAATCGCGACCCGACCGCGCCCGCCAGCAGACCGTTGAGCGAGAGCGCGCTCGCCGCGACCAGCATCGCCAGAAACGGCAGGTACAGCCACGCGAGATCGAGCAGACCCAGCGGTGCGAGCAGCCCGAGGGTCGCCTGGGGACCAATCGGATAGGCCGAGGCGAAGTACTTTCGCACGCTCAGCTCGTATGAGGAGTTGGGTGGCGGCTGTGACTGGGTGCCCGCCTCGCCCAGGCGGTCGGCCAGCGTCAGCTGGTGGGCCGTGTCGCCCAGGACCAGCGAGCCGGTGAAGGTGGGGTCGCCCGAGAGAATCGCTGGAGAGGCGACCACCAGCGCCACCCCGAGGGCGGCGAGCGCTGCCCACCGGTCGAATCGCAGCTCGCGCAGGCGGGTCCTCGACAGGAGGAGCCCCGCGACCGCCACCGCGGCCAGCAGCGGCAGTGCGAGGTCGACGGTGAGCTCGGAGAAGACGAGCACACGTGAGACCACCAATACCGCGGAAAGGCCCACGGGCAGGAGCAGAACCCCGGGTAGGTCTCTGCCTGAGAGGCGCTCCACAAGTAGCCCCCACCCGAGAAAGATAAGGCCGATGAGGAGAGGGAACAGCAGCCAGGCGGCAAGCAGGTCCACAGCCGCCCGAGGCTAGTGAGCGAGGGGCCGCGCGAGTCCCGCTAGCCTGCCGTCGCCATGGCCAGACGCGCTCTGATCACCGGCATCACCGGGCAGGACGGCTCCCACCTCGCCGACCTGCTGCTCGAGAAGGGCTACGAGGTGCACGGGATGGTCCGGCGCTCCTCCAGCGAGGCGTTCGGGCGGCTGGAGCACATCCGCGACGACCTCGTCCTGCACACCGGCGACCTGCTCGACCAGCGCTCGCTGGGCGACGTTCTGCGCGCGTGTGAGCCCGACGAGATCTACAACCTGGCCGCCATGTCCTTCGTGGCCGCCTCCTGGAGTCAGCCGGTGCTGACCGCCGAGTTCACGGGCACCGGCGTCACCCGCATGCTCGAGGCGATGCGCGAGGTCGTGCCCGAGGCCCGCTTCTACCAGGCCTCCTCCTCGGAGATGTTCGGCATGGTGCGCGAGGTCCCCCAGCGCGAGAGCACGCCGTTCTATCCACGCAGCCCCTACGGCGTGGCGAAGGCCTACGGCCATTTCATCACGGTCAACTACCGCGAGTCCTACGGCCTGCACGCCTCCTCGGGGATCCTCTTCAACCACGAGGGCCCGCGCCGCGGCCTGGAGTTCGTGACCCGCAAGGTCACCCACGAGGCGGCCGCTATCAAGCTCGGGCTCAAGAGCGAGCTGGCGCTGGGCAACCTCGACGCCGAGCGCGACTGGGGCTACGCCAAGGACTACGTCGAGGCCATGTGGCTCATGCTCCAGCAGGACGAGCCCGACGACTACGTGATCGCCACGGGCGAGAAGCACAGCGTCCGCGAGCTGGTGGACATCGCCTTCGACCAGGCGGGCCTCGACACCGACGACTACGTGCGCATCGACCGAAAGTTCTTGCGCCCCGCCGAGGTCGAGCACCTGGTGGGCGACTACAGCAAGGCCGAAGCGCAGCTGGGCTGGAAGCCGGCGACGAGCTTCGAGCAGCTCATCCGGCTGATGGTCGATCACGACCTCGAGCTATTGGCCAGTGGGGTGCCGCAGAAGCAGGTCGGCTGATCAGCGCCGGCGGCGCAGGCCCAGTATGGAGATCAGGAACGAGGAGAAGACGATCTGCACGCCGACGATCGCGAGGGTGGCCGCAAGGACGGCCAGCCGCAGCTCGGCCAGCTCGCCGAAGCCGCGCTGGGCCCAGGTGACGAAGATCACGGCACCCACCACGACGCCCGCGAACAGCACGGCCGCGCCGAGCATGAGGCCGTGCTCGAGGCGGAATCGGGCGCGCATGCGGTCGAACCAGGGGTCGCGCTCGCCCATGAAGTAGGTGCCGTAAGCGTGGGCGCTCAGCCCCAGACCGACTATCTGCACCCCGACGACGGTGAGCAGCGCCCCACCGACGAGCGTATGCAGCTGCCACTGGCGCCCGAACACGTCGAGCTGTGCGACGACGGTGAGGGAGATCAGCGCGCCCACGAGCGTGAGCAGCCCACCGGGGATGATGAACAGGTGGGTGGGGCTGTGGACGAGCAGGAAACGCAGGTGCCGCCAGCCGTCGCGGAAGCTCGAGAGCTTGGACTCGCCGCCGCGCGGGTGGTACTCGATCGGCACCTCCTCGATGGCCAGGTCCTCCTTGGCCGCGCGGATGACCATCTCGGAGGCGAACTCCATGCCGGTCGTGCGCAGGTCGAGGCGGGGCAGCACTTCGCGGCGCACGGCCCGCATGCCGCAGTGGGCGTCCTTGACGCCGGTGCGGAAGAAGAGGTTCAGCACGCCGGTGAGCACGGGGTTGCCGACGTAGCGGTGAAGCCACGGCATGGCGCCCGGGTGGATGTTGTCCATGCGGTCGCCCATCACCAGCTCGGCGCCGTTGTGCAGGCGATCAATGAAGCCGGGGATCTCCTCGAAGTCGTAGGTGAGATCGGCGTCGAGCATCACGATGTAGACGCCCTGGGCCGCCGCGAAGCCGGCCAGGTAGGCGCTGCCGTAGCCGCGCCGGGGCTCGTGGATCACGCGGGCGCCCGCGGCCTCGGCGAGGGCCGCGCTTCCGTCCTCGGAGCCGTTGTCGGCCACGACCACCTCGCCACGGAGGTCGTGGCCTTCGAGCACGGCCCGGGCGCGGGCCACGCACCGCTCGATGTTCGCCGCCTCGTTGAGGCACGGGATCACGACCGACACGAGCACGTCGGACTCGACTGCGGAGGCCGCCTGCCGTACGCCTCCTCGGGTGACTTCGGGAGTGCTCATCGTTCAGGAGAGCAGCCGGACCGGCGCGAAGTTGCGCCACGGCGTACTGCGATGGTAGTCGCCCGTGAAGGTCTGCCTCGTCTATGACTGCCTGTTCCCCCACACGGTGGGCGGGGCCGAGCGTTGGTACCGCAACCTGGCCGAGCGGCTGGCCCGCGACGGCCATGAGGTGACCTACCTGACCCTGCGCCAGTGGGATCGCGGGGAGGGTCCGGGCGTGTCCGGCGTCGACGTGCGCGCCGTCGGGCCCCGGCTCGAGCTCTACACCGAAGGCCGCCGGCGCATCCTCCCGCCCCTGGTGTTCGGGGCAGGAGTACTCGCGCACCTGCTGCTGCGCGGACGGCGCTACGACGTCGTCCACACCGCCTCCTTTCCTTACTTCTCGCTGCTGGCGGCCGCGCTGGCGCGCCCGCTGCATCGGTTCTCGGTGGTGGTCGACTGGCACGAGGTCTGGACCCGCTCGTACTGGCGCGAGTACCTCGGCCGGGCGGGCCGCGTGGGCGCGTTCGTGCAGCGCCTCTGCGCGCGGGTGCGCCAGCGCGCCTTCTGCTTCTCCCGCCTGCACGCCGAGCGTCTGCGCGACGAGGGCCTGCGCGGCGAGGCCACCGTCCTGGAGGGCGAGTACGAGGGCGAACTCGGGCGGCCCACGCCCGAGCCCGCCGCGCGGAAGGTGGTCTTCGCCGGGCGCCACATACCCGAGAAGCGGGTCCCCGCCCTGGTGGAGGCCGTGGCGCTGGCGCGCGAGCGGCTGCCCGAGCTGCGCTGTGACATCTACGGCGACGGCCCGGAACGCGCCGAGGTGGAGCGGCTGATAGCCCGGCTCGGCGTGGGCGACGCGGTTCGCTCGCACGGCTTCGTGGACAGCGACGAGGTGCAGGCCGCCCTGGCGCGCGCCCTGTGCGTGGTCCTGCCCTCGGTGCGCGAGGGCTACGGGATGGTGGTGGTCGAGGCCTCGTCGAAGGGCGTGCCCAGCGTGGTCGCGCGGGCGCCCGACAACGCGGCGAGTGAGCTGGTCGAGGACGGAGCGAACGGGTACCTGGCCGACTCGCCAGCGCCCACCGACCTGGCGCGCGCGATCGAGCGCGTCGAGGCTGCCGGGCCGGGGCTGCGCGAGCGCACAGCCGACTGGTTCGAGGCCAACGGGCGGCGCCTGTCGCTGTCGGAATCGCTGGAGACGGTGTTGAGGTCCTACCGGCGGTGACGCGCTGCGCCTGCTGTGACGGCCCGCTGGGCGCGGGCCGGATCATCTCTCCCGACCGCCTGCACGGCCTCCCCGGGCGCTTCGAGGTGGCGCGCTGCGCGATCTGCGGGACGGGGCGCACACTGCCCTTCGTCGGGGAGGAGGGGCTGGCCGCGCTGTATCCGCCCGACTATGCCCCCCACACCTACGCAGAACGGCAACAGGGCCCGGCGGCACTGGCCGCTCGCGCGATCCACCGCTGGCAGGAGGCGCGCATGCTGAGCGCGCCGGCGCTGGCGCCCGCGCGCAGGATTGCGCCGGGCCGGGCGCTGGACGTGGGCTGCGGGCGCGGCGCCTTGGGCGCCGTGCTGATCGGACGCGGCTGGCAGGTGGACGGCGTCGAGCCGTCGCCCAAGGCGGTGGAGGCCGCGCGCGGGCGGGGGGTCGACGCGCGGGCGGGCACGCTCGGCTCGCTCGCGCAGGAGAGCTCGGCGTACGACCTCGTGACCTTCGTGCACTCGCTCGAGCACACGGTCGATCCGGTGGACGACCTGCGCCGCGCTGCCGCCGCGATGCGCCCCGGCGCCATGCTGGCGGTCACGGTGCCCAACTTCGGGAGCACCCAGGCGCGCCTGTTCGGGAGCCGCTGGTTCCACCTCGACGTCCCGCGGCACCGCCACCACTTCACCGGCGCGGGCCTGCGCACAGCGATCGAGGCCGTCGGACTGAGCGTGGAGCGCGTCGCCACCTCGACCAGCGCCAGCGGGTTCGCCGGCAGCCTCCAGTACGCGCTGGCCGGACGCTGGGTGCTGCGCGAGGGCCTCGGCCTCCACCTCCTCGATACCGCCACCCAGGCCACCTGGCCGCTGGCGCGGATCTTCGACCTAAGCGCGCGAAGCGGCGACCTCCTCCACGCCGTAGCCCGGCGCTCCTGACATCAGCCGGCGGTAGGCGTCCAAGTGGAGCCGCGCGCTGCGCTCCCAGCTGAACTGCGCCGCCCGCCGCGGTCCCGCCTCACTCAGCCGCCGCGCCTCCTCGCCGCCCTCGCTCAGACGCCGCAGGGCGCCGGCGATCTGCTCGACGCTGAGCGGGTCCACGAGCAGCGCGGCATCGCCGGCGACCTCCCGAAGCGTAGGAATGTCAGAGCAGGCGACAGGCACGCCCCGGCGCATCGCCTCCAGCACCGGCAGCCCGAAGCCCTCGGCCAGCGACGGGAACACCATGAACGCGGCGGCGTCGTACAGCCCCTCGAGCTCCTCGGGATCGATCCAGCCCTGGAAGCGGACGTCGTTTCCCAACCCCAGCAGCTCGGCCTGTGCGCGCAAGTCCTCCTCGTGTGCGGTGGCGTAGCCGCCGAGCACCAGTACGGGGCGCTCGCCGGCGGGCAGCGAGGCGAGGGCGTCCAGGAGCCGCGAGAGGTTCTTGTGCGGGCGCTTGGCGGACAGGCTGAGCGTCACCGGGCGCCCGCCCAGCCCGAGGCGCCGGCGCACCTCGGCCTCGCCCAGGCCCCTCGACGGTGCCGCGGCGCCCACGCCGTGCGGGATCGCCTCCACCGCGCCGGGATCCTTGCCCAGCAGTTCGACGATCTCGGCACGCGAGGCCTCGGAGGGGGTTATCACCAACTGCGAGCGGCGCACCGCGAGCGGCACCAACGCCCGCATCCCCCAGCCGGCGAGGCCCAGGTGAGCCTCGGGCCGCGTGCGGTAGTGCAGGTCGTGGACCGTCACCACGCGGTGGCGCGGGCCACGGGCGGGGGCCGTCCCGCCGAGGCTGTGCAGGAGGTCTACGCCGTGCCTTCGTGCCAGGCGCGGCAGCAGCAGCTGCTCTCCCCCCACCCACTCCGGGCGGCGGCTTGCGCGCACCGGAACGGTCACCGCAGGCATGAGCTCGTTCCAGGGAGCCGAGCCTGCCTCGGTCGCCTCCCGGTTGACGAAGGCGGTGAAGCGGGGCTCCGGACTGACGGCGGTCATCGCGGTGATCAACTCCCGGGCGTAGGTCTCCATCCCGCCCTGCGCTCCAGGAACCAGGTAGACGAGGTTGAGCCCGATGTGCGCGGCCATGACCGAGACTGTAAGTCCGATGACCCCCTCTATCGACGTCGTGGTTCCCGTCCACGGCGGCTGGGAGCTCACCCGCCGCTGCCTGGAGACCCTCGCTTCCCAGACGGTGCACCACCGCGTGCTGGTGGTGGACAACGCCTCGCCCGACGACACCGCGCGGCGCGTGAGGGAGGAGTGGCCGGACGTAACGCTCGTCCCGATGGAGGGCAACCACGGCTACGCGGCGGCGGTGAACGCCGGCACGGCGGCCGGCGAGGGCGAAGCGGTCGTGGTGCTCAACAACGACGTGGAGGCCGACCCCGACTTCCTGGAGCGCCTGGTCGCCCCGCTGGCCGCGGACCGGAGGCTGGGCATGACCACACCGCTGCTGCTGCGCCCGGGGCGCCAGAAGGTGGACGGCGCGGGGTTGGTGGCCGATGCCACGTTGGCGGCCTGGCCGCGCCTGCAGGGCCGGCCGACCGCCGACGCCGACGTGGCCGACGGCGTGCACGCGGGACCGTCGGGGGCCGCCGGCGCCTTCCGCCGGGAGGCCCTGGAGCAGGTCGGCGGCTTCGACGAGCGCATCTTCATGTACGGCGAGGACCTCGACGCCGTGCTGCGCCTGCGGGCGGCGGGCTGGGAGGCGGCGATGGCGCCCGGCGCGCTGGCCGTCCACGTGGGCGGAGCCTCCAGCGGGCGCCGCTCGCAGTGGCAGCGGCGCCAGTTCGCCTGGGCCCGCGGCTACCTGCTGCGCCGCTGGGGCGTGCTGCGCACCCGGGCCGCCGCACGGGCGCTGGCGCTGGAGAGCGCGGCGGCGGTGGGCGACCTGCTCGCCTCGCGAGACTTCGCGGCGCTGGGCGGACGGCTCGCGGGCTGGCGCGCCGCGCGCGGCCTGCAGCGGCGCCGGCTGCCGGAGGAGGCGCTCGACCCGATGGGCTGGCGCGAGAACGTGCGCCGCCGCCGCGGCGACTACGCCGACGCGGCCGCCAGCTGATCGATCAGGTCGAGCACGCGTTGCGTGGCCGGCGGCCGGCCGACGACGCCCAACGCCTCGGCGAGCCGCTCCTGCTCCAGCTCGCCCTCCCGCTCGAAGGGCTCGGGCAGCTCGCTGCCCGTGACGTTGAGGAAGGTGGTCCGCAGGCCCGCCACGCCGGCCTCCAGCGTGGCCGTGGAGACGCCGCCGATGCAGGCGTCGCACTGCGCCAGCAGGCGGTCCAGCGGCGTGCGCACGTCGACCTGCACCCGTAGCGACGAGCCCTCGGGCACCAGCCTCAGAAAAGCGTCGGGACTGGGCTCGAGCGGGTGCGGGCGCAGCAGGACCTCGCTGCCGGGGCGGTCCTCCTCGAGCGTCCGCAGGGCCTGGGCCACGAAGCGCTGGCTGACCCGCGCGTCCCAGCGCGCCGAGAAGACCGTCGGGCTCTGGACCAGCGCCAGCGTCGGCCTGCCGCTCGCGGGCCGGGACGGGGATGCCCCCGCCGGCGCCGCGGGGTTGCCGGTCACGGTGGCCTCGCGGCCGTGGCGCCCGCGCACCTCGCGGGCGTCGCGCTCGGCCCAGGCCGCGGTGTGGTCGGCCTGTCCCTTGTCCGGATCGTTGGGCTCGGGCGCGTAGCCGTGCTGCACCAGCAGCGACGGCACCCCGGCATCCCGGGTGGCGGCAAGCAGCACGCGGACGCTGGAGAGGCTGTCGAAGGGCACGGCCACCAGTTCGATGCGGCCAGTGGCCAGCGCGCGGGCGTGGCGGTCCACCAGTGCGACCGTGCCCGGCGCCCGGCGACCGAGCAGCTCCAGCGCCCGCTCGTGGGCCAGCTCGGCGGCGGGCTCAGCCGGCGGCGGCACCTTGCGCGCGGCCTCCAGCGCCCGGCGCACCTTCCTCGCCGAGCGCCGGCGGCGCAGGCCGCCGGGCACGCCCACCCAGCCCCCGCGCCACAGGGTGCGCGCCAGCGCGGGCTTGCCGAGCGCAGGCAGCGAAGCGGGGTCGAGCACGGGCCGGCGGCCTGGCCCATTCGCCAGCTGCTTGGCCACGGGCAGGGACGTCGGGGCGTTGACCACCAGCACGCTCCCGCGCACGCGCTGCGGCGCGCCGACCCCCGAGGCGATCAGCAGACGCTGGGCGCGCGAGAGCGAGCTGAGCGGGTCGGGCACGGCGAGCGGCGCGACTCCCGACGCCATGACCGCGCAGCCGAGCGGCGCGAGTGCCTCCACGAGCGCTCCCGCCGTCGGCGGGTCGAGTTCGTGCACCTCCAGACGCTCCGCCCCCAGCCCCTTCACCGCGGCGCGCACGGACGCGAGCAGGCGCCCGACCGGGAGGAAGGCGTCGCGGAGGAGCTCGACCTCCCAGATCCAGCCGAGGTCGGTGCCCTCGGCGGTGAGCGCCGCGCGTCGCTGCTCGACCCAGGCGCGCGTCGCCGCGCGGGCGCGCTCCTCGACCTCGACCCGGGCGGGGAAGTCGAGCCAGTCGTCGAGCAGTACGCCGCCGGGGATGGACACCGTGCGCGCCGCCGGGCAGGCGGCGAGCAGGTGGCGGCCCTTGGCCAGCTCCGGCGGCGCCTCGTCGGGCCCGGGCCAGAGGTGCAGTGGCGCGCTCACGCCAGCGAGTCGGCCGCGGCCACCAGCTCGGGCAATGTGGCGCCGGTACCCGTTGCCGCCACCACCGCGCGCAGCCGCTCGAGGTCCTGCGGGGTGTCGAGCGTCAGGCGCACGTCCGGTCGCGGCGGGTCCAGCGTGACCGCGAGCTGGCGGAAGCGCTCGGGTCGCGAGCGCACGAACGGCGTGACGTGCTCGCGGTCGTAGGCGTCCGTTGCCTCGGCGTCGGCCGCAAGCAGCGCCGCGGCGTCTGCGACCTCGGTGTCCATCCCCGCCGGGAAGGTGCGCGGCTCGATCACGTTGGCGACGTAGGCGGCGTCGGCCGCCCGCCACTCGGCCACCACCTCGTCCACGACCGCCGGGTCGATCAGCGGGCAGTCCGCGGTGATGCGCACCAGGCCCTCGGCGCCCAGCTTCCTGGCGGCGATCGCGTAGCGGGACAGCACATCGGCCAGCGGCCCCCGTACCACCCGCGCGCCGTGGCCCCGTGCGGCCTCGGCCACCGGGTCGTCGCCCGGGTCGTCGGAAGTCGCTACCGCCACCTCGGCGAGCTCGCGCGAGTCGCTCAGCCGCCTGAGCACCCATCCGAGCACGGTGCGCCCACCGAGATCCGCCAGGACCTTGCCCGGCAGCCGCGTCGAGCTCATGCGTGCCTGGACCACAGCCACAGGGGCCGCGCGCATGTCAGCCGGCTGAGCGCTCAGCCATAGGTCGGGATCCCCTCGGCGAGCACGCGGATCTCGTCCTCGCCCAACCACTCGTCGTTGGTCTCGCTCGAGTAGCGGAAGCCGGGCGGGAGCTCCTCGCCACGGCCGAAGTCCTCGTCGCGCCAGAAGGGGAACTGCGGGTAGATCGCGTAGTGGTCCTCGAAGCCCGACGCGTTTCGCGACTCGTCCTCGGTGATCAGGACCTCGTGGATCTTCTCGCCGGGCCGGATGCCGGTGATCTCGCGCTCGGCGTCGGGCGCCAGCGCGCGGGCGATGTCCTCCACCCGCATGCTCGGGATCTTGGGCACGAAGGTCTCGCCGCCCTCCATCCACTCCAAAGATTCGATCACCAGCCGCACCGCCTGTTGCAGCGTGATCCAGAAGCGGGTCATCGCCGGATCGGTGATCGTGAGCTTGCCTTCCTGGGCCTGCTTCTTGAAGATCGGGATGACGCTGCCGCGGCTGCCCATCACGTTGCCGTAGCGCACCGAGGCGAAGCGGGCCGGCGAGTGACCGGCGTAGGCGTTGCCCTGGGCGATGATCTTCTCGGCGCAGAGCTTCGTGGCGCCGTAGAGGTTGGCCGGGTTGACCGCCTTGTCGGTGCTCAGCGAGAGGGTCAGCGGCACGTCGCCGGCAATCGCCGCCGAGACGACGTTCTCCGCGCCGACCACGTTGGTCTGCACCGCCTCGAAGGGGTTGTACTCGCAGGCGGGCACCTGCTTGAGCGCGGCCGCGTGCACCAGCACGTCCACCCCGCGGCAGGCCATGGTCAGGCGCTCGGCGTTGCGCACGTCGCCCAGGAAGAAGCGCACGCGCGAGTCGTTCCAGCGGCGATCGAGCTCCCACTGCTTGAGCTCGTCACGCGAGTAGACGCGCACCGCGGCGGGCTCGTGGTGCTCGAGCAGCTCCTGTACGAACGCGGCGCCGAACGAGCCGGTGCCGCCCGTGACGAGCACCACCTTGTCCTTCAGTTGCGGGCTCGGGGCCATGCGGCGGCGACTATAGGGTGCCCGCGTGGACGTGATCCCCTACGGACGGCAGTCGGTCGACCGCGAAGACGTCGAGCGGGTGGCCGGCGCGGTGGCCGGGGAGTGGCTCACCCAGGGGCCCGGCGTGGCGGCGTTCGAAGAGGCCCTGGCCGAGGTCTGCGACGTCCCCTACGCGGTCGCCTTCTCCTCGGGGACGGCCGCCCTCCACGGGGCTGCGTTCGCCGCCGGGCTGACGCCCGGCGATACGCTGCTCACGAGCGCGCTCACCTTCGCCGCCAGCGCCAACTGCGGCGTCTACCTGGGCGCCGAGCCGGCGTTCGCGGACATCGACCCCGCGACTCTGAACATGAGTGCAGAGACGGCAACGGCCGTGCCCGCGAAGGCGGTCGTGCCCGTCGACTTCGCGGGCCTGCCCGCACCCGTGGACGAGATCCGCGCCACGCTCGGCGACGACGTCGCGCTGATCCAGGACGCCTCGCATTCGCTTGGCGCGCGGCACGACGACGGCCGGCCCGTGGGCTGCTGCGACCACGTCGACATGACCACCTTCTCCTTTCACCCCGTCAAGCCGGTGACCTCGGCGGAGGGCGGCATGGTCACCACCCGTTCCGAGGAGCTGGCCGACCGCCTGCGCCGCTTTCGCACCCACGGCTTCGTGCGCGAGTCCGAGCGGCTGCGCCGCGGCGACGAGGGGGCCTGGTACCACGAGCAGCACGACCTGGGCTTCAACTACCGCCTCAGCGACTTGCACAGCGCTCTCGGGCTCTCCCAGCTGCGGCGGCTGGAGGAGTTCGTCGAGCGCCGCAACGAGGTGGCCGAGCGCTACCGGGCGGCCCTGGCCGACGTCCCCTCGGTCGAGCTGCCGCCCGCCGCCCCTCCCGGCGGCCTGCACGGCTATCACTTGTTCGTGATCCGCCACGCCGAGCGCCGCCGCCTCTACGACGCCCTGCGCGCCGAAGGCATCCTCGCCCAGGTGCACTACCTGCCCGTGTACTGGCACCCGTACTACATGGACCGCTACGGCTTCCGCGAGGGTCTCTGCCCCGAGGCCGAGGCCTACTACCGCTCGTGCCTGTCGCTGCCCTGCTTTCCCGGCCTGGGCGAGGACGACCAGCAGCGGGTGATCGACGCGGTTCGCAGGCTGGCGTGAGCTTCCCGGCGGAGTTCGAAATCGGCGGGCGGCCGGTGGGGGGCGGGCACCCGGCCTGGGTGATCGCCGAGGTCGGCGCCAACCACAACTGCGACATCGGCGTGGCGCGCGAGCTCATCGACGCCGCGGCGGCGGCGGGCGCCGACGCCGTCAAGTTCCAGACCTACTCCGGCGAGCGCATCTACTCCAGGAAGACACCCAGCTTCGACTACCTCCAGACCGACGAGCCGCCCGCCGAGCTGCTCGAGCGCATCTCGCTCCCGCGCGAGTGGCAGGCGCCGCTGGCCGACCACGCGGCGTCGCATGGAGTGCAGTTCTTCTCCAGCCCCTTCGACCACGAGGCCGTGGTCGAGCTGGCGGAGCTGGGGGTACCCGCGCTGAAGATCGCCTCGTTCGAGATCGTCGACCTGCCCCTGATCGAGGTCGCGGCGGCCACCGGGCTGCCGCTGATCGTCTCCACGGGAATGGCGGTGCTGGGTGAGGTCGAGGACGCGCTGGACGCCGCCCGCCGCGGCGGCGCGGCGGCGGTGGGGCTCATGCAGACCACCTCGGTCTACCCCGCGCCCGCCGAGCGGGCCAACCTGCGCGCCATGGAGACGATGCGGACGGCGTTCGGCGTGCCGGTCGGCCTGTCGGACCACACGGAGGGCATCGCGGTGCCGGTGGCCGCCGCGGCGCTTGGGGCCGCCTTCGTGGAGAAGCACTTCACGCTCGACCGCTCGATGGAGGGGCCCGACCACCCCTTCGCGCTGGAGCCAGAGGAGCTGCGTGACATGGTGAACGGCATCCGCACGGCGCAGGTCGCGCTGGGAGACGGGCGCAAGGAGGGGCCGAGCGAGGAGGAGCGCCACGAGATGTACACGCTGGCCCGCCGTAGCCTGATCCTGACCCGCGACCTGCCGGCGGGGACCGTGCTGGAGCGCGACATGCTCACCGTCAAGCGGCCGGGCTTCGGGGTGCCGCCCAAGCACCTCGAGCTGGTGCTGGGCCGCGCGCTGCGCGTCGACGTCGAGGCCGACGACATCCTCACCTGGGAGATGCTCTGACCGTCACCATCGTGGCCGACGCCGCCGGCCACGTGGGGATGGGCCACCTGGCGCGCTGCACGGCGGTCGCGTCGGCGCTGGCAGAGCGCGGTGCGCAGGTGCGCTGCCTGGGGTTCGGCGCCGAGCGGCCGCGGGAGATCGACGGCGTGGCCTGGGAGCCGATCGCCGAGCCGGTGTCCGCCGGCGGCCTGCTGCTGCTCGACTCCTACTCCGACCGCCGCGACGAGTTTGCCGCGCAGGCCGTGTTCGTGGACGAGGAGGAGCCGCCGCCGGGGGCGCAGCTGGTGATCGGCCCTCGGGGACTCGCGCCGCCGCGGTACGCCTGCCTGCGCCGGGCTTACTGGACGCCGCCGGTGCGTGAGGCGGGGCAGGAGGTGCGCCGCGTGCTGGTGAGCACCGGCGCGGCGACCGCTGCCGGGCCCTTGGCCCGCGAGGTGGCCGCAGCGCTGCCGACGGCGGAGGTCCGGATGACGGGCAGCGAGGACGCCCCCGGGGTCACGGCCATCGGCACGCCGGAGACGCTCCGCGAAGAGCTGGAGGCCTGCGACCTGGCCGTTACCGGCGCAGGCCAGACGATGCTCGAGGCACTCGCCACCGAGCGCCCCGTGGTGGCGGTGGTGACGGCGCCCAACCAGCGCGGCCAGGCCGAGGCGCTGAGCGGGGCGGCGCTGGTCACCGACGACGGGCCGGCGGCGGCCGCCGCGCTGGCCCGAGATCGGGAGCGGCGGCGCGACCTCGCGAGCCAGGGGCGCGCGACCGTGGACGGCCAGGGCGCCCACCGGGTGGCCGAGGCGCTGCTCGAGCTAGACGCGGCGCTCTAAGACGATCTCGCGCCCCTCGCGCGAGCGCTCGCCAAAGCCCGCAGCGGCGAACGCGCGCAGCGAGCGCTCGTTGTCCGCCAGCACCCGGGCCGTGAGCGGGCCCCCACCCGCCTGCTCCCAGGCCAGCTCGAGCGTGCGGCGGCCGAGGCCGCGCCCGCGCGCGTCCGCGGCCAGCCCGATGTGCACCTCGAGCGCGCCGTCGGCGTGGCGCTGCAAGCGCACCTGTCCCACCGGCTCGCCGTCGTCCTCCACCACGAACAGACGCTGGTCGGGATCGTCGAGCACGCGAGCGAGCCAAGCGGCGTGCTCCGCCGCCCCCACGGCCCGGCCGGTGAGGGAGGCCGCCACGGTCTCCGGGTCGTTGCGCCATTCGCGCAGCCGGCCGCCGTCCTCTGCCGTCGCGGGCCGCAGAGATGTCACAGCCGGTACACCACCAGCGCTTCGTTGCTGAAGATGACGCGGCCCCGGATGCGGTTGCGGGGCACCGGGGCGTTGATGCGGTCGACCAGCACGTGGGTGACGCCGCGCCGCCGCAGCCGGGCGGCGGCCCTGGCGCCGCCGGTGCCGGTGTAGACGGAGTCGTTGAGGGCGACCCTCTCGGGGAACGGGTTGGACCCGGTCGCGACGGCGGCTCCCAGCACCTCATCGGTGTAGTCCCATGACTCGACGAACACCCGCCTCTCGGCGAGAGCAGAGTAGTAGTAGTAACGCGACTCGCCGATTGCCGGCCTGCGGAAGTGGTTGTTAACGGCGAGCACCGCGTCCTCGCCGGTGTTGTCCCTCACCCACGCGAGCCCGCTCGCGAGTTCGGCCGTCACGCCGCGCTCTCTCGGGGGGTCGGCCTCGTGGTGAACCGCCTGGTCTTCGGCCATTGCCCGAGACGCGATGTCGGGAAGCCGGTCGCGCGGCGAATCGAGCAGCCCGGCGGTGAGGAGAGCGCTCACCGCGAGGAGGGCGGGGACTGCGGGCCTCATTCTCCCTAACACACCAAACGCCGATGCTGCGGCTACGGCGCCGAAGGTCGCCGCCACAGCCATGTAGACCTTCACCAGCGGAAGGGCCGCCCCGTTCGCGCCCACGGCAAGGACGACGCCGACGGCCACCCCCGTCCCGAGGGCCACCAGACCGCGACGGCGTCTATCGCTGCGCCAGCGCGCGACAGCGTCCACGAGGCCGGCGGCGGACAGCAGCGCGGCGGCGGTGTAGCCGAACCACAGGAAGTAGAGCTGGCTGAAGCCGGGCAGGTCGATCATGAAAAATGCCGCCACGGCGGCGGCGAACAGGCCCAGCAGCCAGGCTTGTTGGATGGTGGGCGACCGCAGGCTCACGCGTGCGAAGGTCAGCCCGGCGAGGGGGGCCAGCAGCGCCACGGCGGTGACCCACGTCGCAAGCGGGTAGGCGGCGGCTCGGGTCAGGTGCTCGCCTATCTCGCGCTCGAGGTTATGTCCGGGGAACGACCGGAAGGCGCTCTGGACCGGCTCTATCGCGGACGCCCTTCTCCCGCCGCTGTAAAGCAACGCGTAGGAGGACAGGAAAGCGATCGCGCACAGCCCTAGGACCGAGGCCCAGCCCGCTGTCACCTTTCGCCGCCACAGAGCGGCCACTACCAGTCCTCCAATCAGCACCGGCAGGAGCGACGCCTTGGCGCCGGCGCAGCCGAACAGCAGGATCGCCAAGAGCGCGAGGGTGGACCCCCGGGCCCGGGCGCGATCGACGTCCAGTAAGTCCGCGATCACCCCGATCGTGGGCAAGAAGAGAACTAGCCCCAGGAGTTGGCTCGCGCTGAAGTACAGACTCGAGAAGTAGAGCCCGGCGAGTGGCTCGGGCCTTCCCGCACCGAGGTCCAAGTCGCCCACGAGCAGTACCAGGCCGGCAGCGAGCGGCCCAGCCCAGGGGTTCCCTGCGAACCGGCGCCCCGCCCAGCAGAGCTGCACCACCAGCAGCAACAACATGGTGGCTGGCCACAGACGCAGCGAGACGACCGGAAGGCCGATGCCGGTCTGCTGGGCCACTGCGGCGATGTCCATGAAGGCGAACGTGTGGTAGCGAAGCGGCTCCCCGTACACGTGGGGTGTAGTGAGCGGCCAGTGGTGGAGGGCCTCGGCCGCGATCCCGATCGCCCAGATCAGGTCCGGGTAGTGGCTGATGCTCGTCCGGCTCCCAGGCAGCGGTGCCTGGGTGAAGAACACGAAGGCCATGAAGCCCAGCGCCGCTACCGCCACCCCCGCAACCGCGATGGCCTGTCTGGCCGAGAGCAGGGGATCGAGGCGGGCCGGCTTCGGCTGATGGCGCGATAGCAGCCCGGCCCCGGCCAGCGCAAGGACGGGGAGTAGCCAGAGCGCCCAGCGCGTTCCCGTCGCAGCCGTGACGATGAAGCCGGCGAGCAGGAGCGCATGGCCCACTCCCCCGCCCACGCTGACTTGCTCCAGAAGGTCTCCCCGCTCGGGCGCAAGCGCCCTGTAGGCGACCACCCCGGGCGCCAACACGAAGCCCAGCTCGAACAACCCGAACAGCACTAGCTCGGCGGGCGACACCCCCGTGGCCGTCACGATCGCTCCCGCCACGACCAGCACAAAGACCCCGGCAATTGCCTTGGTCATGGCGGACGAGGGTAGTCAGCCCGTGCGGAGCATCCCGCGGGCCACGTCGACTGCCAGGCGGCGCTCGGAGTGGTCCAGGAAGAGGACGGCGAAGGCGACCCAGTAGGCCGCCAGGCCGCCTAGGCCGACGGCCAGCACCTCGCCGAGGGTGTCGAGGTCGAGCGCCACCCGTGCTCCGACCAGCGCCAGGGCGAGCAGGGCGGCGAGCGGGTAGGCCGGCAGCCAGGCGCGGCGGGCCAGGTCGTCCAGGCTCGCGGGCAGCTTGCTCAGCGCGAAGCGCATGAAGAACGGAAAGGCCAGGGCATAGGGGACGGCCGTGCCCAGCACCAGGCCGTCGAGTCCCAGGAGCGGGGTGAGCGCCAGCGAAGCCGCCAGGCAGCCGAGGGCGACCGCCCAGGCATAGCGCGCGAGCCACCCCGTCTCCCCCTGTGCCACGAGCATTCCCGATGCCACGACCGTGTTCGCGTTGATGAGCCAGTAGCCGACGAAGATCGTCATCGCCACGTCGGCCGAGGCAAACCGGGGACCGAGCCAGACCGCCAGGATCGGGCCGGCCAGCACCATGACCACCACCACCCCTGGCACCACCAGCGCCAGCACGTAGCGCGTGCCGCGCACGAGCAGGTCGCGGGCGCGCGCGGAGTCTCCACGCGCCAGGTAGTCCGAGGCCGCCGGCAGCACGCCGAAAGACAGCGTGCCGGCGGTCAGTCGCACCAGGTTGTGCACCCGCAGCGGTCCCTCGTACAGGCCGACGGTCGAGCTGCCCTTGAAGCCGGCCAGCACCACGCGGTCGAGGGAGTAGATGACGAAGTCGGCCACCCCGGTGGCCAGCAGCTGGCTCGACATGCGCGTGAAGCGGGCGGTGGTGGCCCGCTCCATCGTGGCGGGGTCGAGCCGCAGCCCGAGGCCGCGGGCGGCGGCGAAGATGACGCCCGCGGCCACGCCGATGAACAGGGGCACGGCCCCGCCCACGGCGATCAAGAGCCACAGCGGCGCGCCGGAGACCGCGAGCGCGATGCTCAGCCCGGCCATCGTGAAGTAGCCGAGGAGGTCGGCCAGGGCCACACGGCGGAACAGCTGGGTGGCCCGCAGGGCATCGCGGCAGGCCTTCAGGGGCCAGCCCACGACCGTCAGCGCCCCGGTCAGGACCCCGCCAAGCAGCGCGTCGTCCTGAAGGCGCTCCGGCACGCCGAGCGGCCCGGGCAGGACCAGCGACGCCACGGCGATCAGCACGCCGGCGACGAGGCCGGCCAGCGCGTAGGCCGCGACGGTCGTGCTGAACACCCGTGCCCGGGCCTCGTCGTCCTCGTCGGCGCCGGCCAGCATGGCAACGGCGGCCCCCTCCACCGCGGTCTGGGCGAACAGCAGGTAGGTGGAGAAGGAGACGAACAGCGTGTAGACGCCGAAGCCCGCAAAGGACAGCTCCCGGGCCAGCACGGTGACCACCGCGAGGCTGGCCAGCGCGATCAGCAGCTGGGTGGCCTGCTGGGCCACGGAGCCGATGGCGATCCGGCGCTCGTCGGCCCCGCTGCGAAAGCTCACGGCCCGGGCGAAGCCACGGCGACGACCTCCACGTTGGTGGCCAGCCGGTTGAGCAGCGGCACCCGGGCCAGCGCGCGGTTGGCCGCCCAGAGGGGCCCGGTGAGCGCCGCCGCCACCCGCCCGGGGAGCGTGAGCGGGAGCATGTTGGAGCGCCGCGCCTCGACTACGTCGAAGCCGTGGCCGGAGATCAGTGCCTGCGCGCCGCCGAGGTCGTAGAGGCGGTCGTCGGGGTAGGCGCCGTGGTAGTAGAGGCCCGCGCGCCGGGCGATCCACTCGAGGTAGGAGCGGCGGTTGGGCAGCTTGTAGACGTAGAGCGTGCCCGCCGGCTTGAGCACCCGGCGCAGCTCGTCGAGGCTGCGCTCGGGGTGGCCCACGTGCTCCAGGACCCCGCAGCTCAGCACGGCGTCGAAGGTGCCGTCGTTCCAGGGCAGGCGCACCGGGTCGGAGCTCAGGTAGGCCCGGTGCTCGGGGTAGCGCTCGAGCGGCCGCGGCCCGTCCTCCTCGAGGTCGGGCACGTAGTTGAAGGCGTCGACGCGCAGCCCGCGGTCGCTCATCAGCGCCGTCATCTGGCCGAACCCACAGCCCCAGTCGAGCACCCGGCCCGGCCGGTCGCGGGCGACGCGGTCGGCGATCTGCTCGTACTCGCGGACCTGCGGCCCCGAGCGAAGGTTGACGTCGTGACCCCTGGGGTTGACCAGCTCGGTCATGACGGGCGCAGGGTAATGATGAACGGATGCGCCCCCCGCCCGAGAAATGCGACATCGCGGTGGTGGGCGCGGGGATCGTCGGCCTGGCCGTGGCGCGCGAGCTGGCGGCGCGCAGGCCCGGCGCGAGCCTGTGCGTGCTGGAGGCCGAGGCCGCGATCGCCCGCCACCAGACCGCGCTGAACAGCGGCGTGGTGCACGCCGGGATCTACTACCGGCCTGGCTCGCTCAAGGCGCGGCTGTGCGTCGAGGGCGCGCGGGAGCTGTACGAGCTCTGCGAGCGCGCCGGCGTGCGTCACGAGCGCTGCGGCAAGGTCATCGTCGCCCGCGACGCGGGCGAGCTCGGCCCCCTCGACGAGCTCGAGCGCCGCGGGCGGGCCAACGGCGTCCCAGGTCTGCACCGCCTGGACGCCCTGGGGATCGAGGAGCTCGAGCCGCACTGCCGCGGGGTCGCCGGGCTGCACTCGCCGAACACGGGCATCGTGGACTTCCCGGGCGTTGCGCGCGCGCTCGCGGCCGGGCTCGAGGTGTTCACCGGCGCCGCCGTGAGCGGCGTCCGGGAGCAGGGGCGGCGGCTCGCGCTCCGCCACGCCCGCGGCGAGACCCGCGCGCGCTTCGCGGTCTTCTGCGCCGGCCGCCAGTCCGCGCGGCTGGCCGTCAGGACCGGCGCCCCCCGCCACCCGCGGATCGTCGGCTTTCGCGGCTCCTACCTGCGGCTGAGGCGGCCCGAGCTGGTGCGCTCGCTGGTCTATCCGGTCCCCGACCCGGCCCTGCCCTTCCTGGGCGTCCACCTCACGCGGCACATCGACGGCGAGGTGCTGCTCGGACCCACGGCGCTGCCGCTCGGCGTGCACCTGCCGCTCTTCGCCCGCCACTGGCGCGCCGGCCTGGCCGAGTTGCGCCGTGCAGCCAGCCCCCGCTCGCTGGTCCGCGACGCCGCCGCCTTCGTACCCGAGCTGGACCGCGGCGACGTCGAGCCGGCGTTCGCCGGTGTGCGCGCCCAGGCTGTCGGGCGCAGCGGGCGGCTGCTGGACGACTTCGCTTTCTCGCGCACCGCACGGGCGCTGCATGTACGCAACGCGCCCTCACCGGCGGCGACCTCGGCACTGGCTATCGCCCGGCTGGTAGCCGGCGAAGCAGAGCCCGCTCTGTCGGCGTGAGGAACAGCACCGCGTAGGCCACCCAGTACAGAGCCAGGCCGGCCACCGAGGTGGCGAGCACCGAGGCCAGCGAGTCGAGGCCGAAGCCGGCGCGCGCCGCTACCAGGGCGAGGGCGAGGGCGAGCCCCAACGCGTACGCGGGCGCCCAGGCCCGCCGGGCCAGCTCGCCCACCCCCAGCTCGGCCGGCGCCAGCGCGTTGCGCAGCAGGGCGGGGAACACGAGCACGAGCGGGAGCGCCGTCCCGATCGCGACTCCCTCCAAGCCGAGCGACGGCGTGAGCGCCAGCGACAGCACGATGTTCGCCCCCGCCGCCAGCCAGATGACCCGCGCGTACTCGCGGGACCTCCCCTCCCCGACCAGCGCCGCCACCACGAACCCCAGCGCCGGCGCCAACAGCCAGTAGGAGAGAAGGATGGTCATGGCGGGGGCGGCCTCGCGGAAGCGCGGCCCGAGCCACACGTCGAGGATCGGCGCCGCGAGCACCATCAGCGTGATCACCAGCGGGGCCACCAGCGCGGCCACGTAGCGCGAGCCACGCACCAGCAGCTCGCGAAGACGCTCGAGGTCACCGGCCGCGCGCAGGCGAGAGGCCGCCGGGACCACCGTCACCGCCACCGACAGGTTGAGCGCGCGCACCAGGTTGTGCGCGCGGACGGGGCCCTCGAACAGGCCGACCGCGCTGGCCGACCGAAGCACCCCCAGGATCAGGCGGCTGAACGCGTAGATGAACAGGTTGGCGACCTCGACGGCGAACAGGTCGCCCGCCGTCGGCACGAGGTCGCTCAGCCTGCGGCGCGCCGCCGACAGGGAGGGCGCCGCGGGCAGGGCGCCCGCAGTCCGCGCGGCCACCAGGGCGACGAGACCGCCGATCAGCGGCAGGAGGCCGCTTGCGCCGATCAGGAGCGCCAGCGAGGCGTCGTTGAGGGCCAGCGTGAGCATCACCGCCGCGTAGAGGCCCACCGCCGCGATCTCCGTTGCGGCGGCCCGGGTGTAGAGGCCGGCAGCGCGCATCGCGTCCCGGCCCACGGTCAGCGGCAACCCGACGGCCGTCACCACGGCCAGCGCCAGCGCGCCGCGGCGCGCCTGGCCCGCCAGAGCCGGCGCCAGGTCCACGGCCGCGGCCATCACGAAGCCGATCACCACGATCAGGACCCCCGTGCCCACGCCCGCGGCCAGGTACAGGAGGATCGCCCCACCGAACAGCTCCGAGCGCTGGTCGGTCTCTGCCATCCGAGCCGTCGCCGCCACCGAGACGCTGTTGTGCAGCACCAACAGGTAGCCGGACAGGGTCGAGACGAGGCCGTAGACGCCGAGCTCGGCCAGCGACAGCCGGCGGGCGAGCACCGTCACGATGGCCAGCAGCGCGAGCAGTCCCAGCGCCTGCGCGAGCGCCTGGGTGGCGGAGCCCGCGGCAAGCGCGCGACCCTCGCCCTGCCTCTCGCGCCGAGATTCCACGGACCGTGTCGTGTTTATCAGCAAGGGCGGTTGGGTTTACTCGCTCCTCGGACCCGGGGTATCCTCGTAGAGGTCGCGGGGTAGGCAGGGGCCGCCCCCCAGCGACTAGGATGCACAGGATCGCCGCATGAACTCCTCCCAGGCGCAGGTAGTTCGGTACCGGCCACCCGCCGCCGGCCCCGTTCCCGCATGGCGGGACATCCTCGGACTGCCCATCGCCATGACGGACTACGACGAGGCGATGGACCGCATGGATGCGATGATCGCCGGCCGCGAGCGGGGCTACGTATGCGCCCTCGCCACCCACGCGGTGAGCCTCTCGCTGCACGACCACGAGCTGCGCAGCGCGATCCGCTACTCCACCCTCGCCCTGCCGGACGGGGTACCGCTCGTGTGGGCCGCCAACACGCTCGGAGAGGGGCTGCCCAGCCGCGTCTACGGCCCCGAGCTCATGCGCCGCTACAACGACCGCTGCGCCGAGCAGGGGCACCGTATCTGGCTCTACGGAGGCCACGACCAGGGCTCGCTCGTCCAGCTCGCGCTCAACCTGCGGCGCATGCACGGTGGCCTGCGGATCGTCGGCGGCTACTCGCCCCCCTTCCGCGCACTCAGCGGCGAGGAGGAGGACGCGATCGTCCAGCAGATCAACGACGCCCGCCCCGACGTGCTGTGGGTGGGCATCGGCGCGCCCAAGCAGGAGAAGTGGATGGCCCGCATGCGCGACCGACTGGAGGTCCCGGTCATGGGCGGCGTCGGCGCCGCGTTCGACTTTCACGCGGGCCGCGTGTCGCAGGCGCCGAACTGGATGCAGGAGGCGGGCCTCGAGTGGATCTACCGGATCGCCCAGGAGCCGCGCCGGCTGCTCCCGCGCTACCTGATCCACAACCCCCGCTTCATGGCCGCCTTCCTGCGGCAGATGGCGCGCGAGCGCCGCTCGGCGGACGAGCCCGCCCACTAGGCGGCCGGAGGGCGCCGGCCCGGCCGGCGCGGGCAAGCATGCCCGCGGAGGTAACCTCTCGCTCGTGACCTCGGTCGCCGTCATCGGCCTCGGCCGAGTCGGCCTTCCGCTGGCGCTCTCCTTCGCCGACCGCGGCGTCGAGACCATCGGCGTCGAGCGCGACGCCTCGGTGCTGCGCTCGCTGGAGTCCGGCGACATGCCCTTCCACGAGACGGGCACCCAGGAGCTGCTCGAGCGCGTGCTGGCCTCCGGGCGCTTCCGCTGGACCGACCGCGTCCCCGAGGCCGCCGAGGCCGAACACGTCGTGCTCACGCTCGGAACCCCCGCGCTGGTGCACCTGGAGATCGACGTCTCCCAGATCCGCAGCGCCTTGGACGACCTGCTGCCGGTGCTGCGCGCCGGCCAGTCGCTGGTGCTGCGCTCCACCGTCGCGCCGGGCACCACCGAGTGGGTCGCCGGCTACCTCGAGCAGCGCCGCGGCTTTCGGGCCGGCGAGGACCTGTTCGTCTCCCACGTCCCCGAGCGCATCGCCGAGAACCACTTCATCGAGGAGATCGCGACCCTGCCCACGATCGTCGGCGGCGTCGGCGAGGGCTCAGGCGAGCGCGCCGGCTCGCTGTTCGAGGTCTTCGGCACCGAGATCGTGCAGACCACGCCGATGCAGGCCGAGCTGGCCAAGATCTGGACCAACATCCTTCGCTACGCGCAGTTCGCGCTGCCCAACCTGCTCATGATGGAGTGCGAGCAGTTCGGCGCGAACGTCTTCGACGTCGTCGAGCTGATCAACCACGAGTACCCGCGCGGCGGGATGGCCGCGCCGGGCCTGACCGCGGGCACCTGCCTGCGCAAGGACTTCGCCTTCTCCGAGGAGCGCTCCCAGGCGCCGGGCATGCTGCTGGCCGTCTCGCGCGTGCACGAAACGGTGCCTCGCTTCCTGGTCGACGGCCTGCGCAAGCGGCTCGGCTCTCTGCGCGACCGCAAGGTGGCGGTGCTCGGCCTGACGTTCAAGCGCGACTCCGACGACCTGCGCGACTCGCTCTCGGGCAAGCTCGTCCGCCTGCTCGAGCGCGAGCTGGCCCACGTCGCTCGTCACGACCCCCACGTGCCCGAGCTCTCCGAGCCGCTGGACTCCGCGCTGGCCGACGCCGACGCGGTGGTGATCGCCACCAACCACTCGGAGTTCGAGGGGCTGGCCTCGCGCATGCCCGCGGGCGCGGTGTTGGTCGATCCGTGGAACGTGGCCGGCACCGGCCAGGTCTTCGCCGCGGCCGAGGAGCTGGTGGCGCGATGAGCCGCGTGCTGGTGACGGGCGGGGCGGGAACGATCGGCAGCGCCGTCGTGCGACGCCTGCTCGACGAGCCGGGCCTCGACGTCCGCGTCTCCGATCAGCGTCCCGCGCCGGACTGGATGCGCGAGGCGTGCGAGGTCCACGAGGGCGACCTGCGCGACCTGGACGAGGCCCGCCGGGCCACCGCGGGCTGCGCGCTGTCGGTGCACCTGGCCGCGATCGTCGGCGGCATCGGCAACTTCCACAAGCTGCCCCACACGCTGCTGGAGGTCAACAACGCGCTCTACAACGCGGTGATGCGCGCGGCCCTCGAGGAACAGGTGGAGCGGCTGGTCTACGTGTCGTCCTCGATGGTCTTCGAGCGGGCCACGACCTTCCCCACGCGCGAGTCGGACCTCCTCTCCACCCCCACGCCGGTGTCGGCTTACGGCTTCTCCAAGCTCTCGGGCGAGGTCTACTGCCGTGCCCTGCACGACGAGCACGGACTGCCCTTCACGATCTGCCGGCCGTTCAACGCCTACGGGCCCGGGGAGCTTCCCGACGACGAGCCCGGCATCGCCCACGCCGTCCCCGACCTGATCAACAAGGTGCTGGCCGGGCAGCGGCCGCTGCAGATCTTCGGCTCGGGCGACCAGACCCGCACGCTCACGCACGTCGACGACATCGCCGACGGCATCGTGACCGCCATGACCCACCCCGCCGGCGAGAACGAGGACTTCAACGTCTCGGCGTCCGAGGAGCTGACGGTGGCCGAGATCGCCCGGGTGGTGTGGAGGGCCTGCGGCGAGCACCCCGACGCCTTCGAGCTCGAGCACCTGCCGAGCTTCGAGGTCGACGTGCATCGGCGCTGGCCCTCGGTGGACAAGGCGCGAGAGGTGCTCGGGTGGGAGGCGCGCATCGGCGTCGAGCAGGGCATCGCCCAGACCGTCGAGTGGATGCGCGGCCAGCAGCCGGCCGGGCAGCCGAGCGCCTGAGCCGCGCCCTGGTCACGGGCGGCGGCGGCTTCGTCGGCCGCCATCTGGTCGAGCATCTGCGCTCGCGGGGGGACGAGGTGACGGCCCCGCCGCGCGAGGTGCTGGAGCTGGAGGACCCGCACGCGGTGCGCGGGGCGGTGGCCGCCCTGGGCCCCGACGCCGTCTACCACCTCGCCGCCCAGGCCTCGGTGCCGGCGTCCTGGGAGGACCCCCGATCCACCCTGTCGGCCAACCTCGACACCACGCTCAACGTGCTGGAGGCCGTTCGCCACGAGGCGCCGGGCGCGAGCGTGCTGCTGGCCGGTTCGGGCGAGGTCTACGGGGTCCCCGAGCGCCTCCCCGTGCACGAGTCCGCGCCGCTGCGTCCGCAGAACCCCTACGCGGTCTCCAAGGCGGCCTGCGACCTGCTGGGCGGCCAGTACGCCGACGCCCACGGCCTGCGCGTGGTCCGCACCCGGGCGTTCAACCACGCGGGGCCGGGACAGTCGGACCTCTACGTGGTGGGCGCGCTGAGCCGCCAGGTCGCCGAGGCCGAGACGGCAGGGCGGTCGGAGGCGGTGATCCGCACCGGTAACGCGGACTCGCGGCGGGACTTCACCGACGTCCGCGACGTCGTGCGCGCATACGGGCGGGCGGACTCGCTGGAGCCCGGCGCCTACAACGTCTGCTCGGGACGCACCGCCAGCGTCCGCGACCTGCTCGCGCTGCTGGACGCCGCCACCCCGCTGACCCTGGAGCACGAGATCGACCCGGCCCGCGTTCGCGCCCACGACGTGCCCGAGATCCGCGGCTCGGCCGAGCGGCTCGCCGGCTGGGCCCCGGAGATCCCGCTCCAGCGTACGGTGGCCGACGCCCTCGAGTGGTGGCGGAGGACTCTGTAGCCGCCTGTCCGGCCTGTGGCGCCCGCGCGTTGGTGCCGTGGCGGTCGGTGCCATCGGGCGAGCCGTCCGACCCGCGGCGGTTCGGGTTACTGCGCTGCACGGCCTGCGGCAGCGCCGTCACCGGCGGCCCGCCGCCGGGCCCCGAGGCCTACCGCAGCGGCGTATACGCGCCCGCGCCGCCGCGCGCCGCCGGACTGCTGCGCGCCCTGCAGCAGCGCCTGGACGCGCAGCCGGCGCGCCTGCTCCGGCGCGCGGGAGTGCCCCCGGGCGGCCGGGTGCTGGACGCCGGCGCCGGCCGCGGGCGGCTGGTGGAGAGCATGGCGGCGAGCGGGTTCGCCGCCAGGGGCATCGACCCCGCGCCGCGCCAGACGAGCGCTCGGGTGAGCCAGGGGACCATCGAGACGCACCGGGACTCGGGCCTCGACGCCGTGATGCTGTGGCACGTGCTCGAGCACCTCGACGACCCGAGCGCGGCGCTCCGGAGGGTCGCCTCGTGGCTGCGGCCGGGCGGCGCGGTGCTGGTGGCCGCGCCGAACCTCGGCTCCCTGCAGGCCTCGATCGGCGGCGAGGGGTGGCTGCACTTCGACGTGCCGCGCCACCGCGTGCACCTGACCACGCGCGGTCTCGCGGCGCTGCTGCGGCGGGCGGGGCTCGAGCCCGCCTTCACCGAGCAGATGGTCTGGGAGCACAACCCGGGCGCGATGTGGATGGCCATCCTCACCCGCGCGGGCATGACCCCCGCCTTTCCCTTCCACCTGCTCAAGCGCAACGTCGCCGCGCGGCCGCGCGACCTGGCCCTGCTCGCCCTGGGCGCGCCGCTGGCGCCGGCCGCCGTCGCGCTCGAGGCCCTCGCTGCGCGCTCGGGCCGCGGCGGCACCGTTGCCGCGGTGGCGCGGCGTACCGCCTAGCCGGCGCGGTACAGCGACAGCAGGCGCTCGAGGAAGAGCTCCTCGGAGTGGTTGCGGCGCACGCGGGCGATGAGGGCATCGCCCTCCTGGCGGCGGCGCTCGGGCTCGGCCCATAGCTCGCGCAGGCGCTCGCTGAGCGCGCCTGTGTCGCCGCGGGGCAGTACCCGCTCCGCCCCGACCAGCTCCGGCACGCCGCCCACCGCCGAGCCCAGCACCGGCACTCCGGCGGCCATCGCCTCGAGCACCGCGTAGGGGGAGAACTCGTGGTAGTTGGAGGGCAGCAGCACGGCACCCGCCCCGGCCAACAGGCTGGCAACGCGGTCGCGCGGGATGCGACCGAGGAACGTGACCGGCGCGCGCAGCTCGCGCGCCCGGCGCTCGAGCGCGTCGCGCTCCGGCCCCTGCCCGGCGATTCTCAGCGGCACGCCCGTCGCGGCAGCCGCCTCCACCGCCGCGCCGAGGCCCTTCTCCGGCGACAGCCGCGCGGCCACCAGGGCGTACCCGCCCCGGTCGGCCCGTGAGCGATCGGCCACCGCCTCGGCGGGCAGGTAGTGCGGCAGCACGTCGATCCGCTCGGATGGCGCGCCGAGGCGGCCGAGCTGGCCGGCGGCCCAGATGCTGGGCGCCAGGAAGCGGTCCACCGCGGCGAAGACGGCCGGCTGCTGGGCCGAGAGCGCGCCCGCGTAGATCGCCGCCTCGGGCAGCGAGCCGCGGCAGTTGAGCACCAGCCCGGGCAGCGTGTTGCGGCCGTGGCAGCGAAAGCAGGGGCCGCCGTCGCGCGCGGCTACGGCGATGGCGCAGAACAGGCGCAGGTTGTGCAGGTGCAGGACCACCCGCGCGCCCGCCTCCCGTGCAGCGGCGAGGCCCCTCGGCCCCACGAGCGGCTGCATGTTGTGCACGTGCACGACGGTGGCCTCGAGCTCGCGGGCGGCGTCGGCGAGCTCGGAGGGGCGGTCGCCGCCGCGCACGAGCGAGAAGGCCGCGCGGGCGCGCCCGACGTCCGCCGACCGCCTTTCCAGCAGGCGGTGGGCGACGCCCGCGCGGCGCAGGGCGCGCAGCTGCAGCTCGACGGAGCGCTCCTCGCCTCCCTCGATCCGGTACCGGTTGTGCACGACGAGGACGCGCGCCACCGGCTCTAGGCTACGCCCACCTTGGCGCCGCCGGACCTGTCAGTTGTCGTCCCCACCGCAGGGCGGCCGAGCTACCTCGCCGTGGCGCTGAGGTCGCTCACCCAGCAGAACACGCGGGCGAGCTTCGAGGTCGTGGTCGTCGACGACGGCGACCTGTGGGCCACCGGAGCGACCGCCGAGCGCATCGGCGCGCGGGTGGTGCGCCACGGAGAGCGGCGCGGCCTGAACGCCGCCCGCAACACCGGCCTGCGCGAGACCAGCGCGCCGCTGGTCGCCTTTCTCGACGACGACGTGCTCGCTCCGCCAGGCTGGGTCGAGGCGGTGGTCGCCGGCGCCCGCCGCTGGCCCGAAGCGGAGGCATTCGGAGGCCCGATCCGGGCCCGGCTGGAAGGCGGGGCTCTGCGCGGCTGCGGCGAGGAGGACCCTCCCATCACCACGCTCTACCTCGGGCCCGAGGACAAGGAGACCGACGTGGTCTGGGGGGCGAACTTCGCCTTACGGCGCTCGGCCGTGGAGCGCGTCGGCGAGTTCGACGAGTCGATCGACTGGAGCCACGGCGACGAGGAGGAGTGGCTCGAGCGGCTGTGCCGCGAGGGCGGCGAGGTCGTCTACTTGCCCGCCGCGGGGGTCGAGCACCGGCGCGAGCCGAGTGACAGCACCTCTCGCGCGCTCAGCCGCGAAGCGTGGGTGCGCGGCCGGGGGGCGCGCCGCAGCGACAGCCGCCGCCACGCCGCGCCCGGCATCGGGCGCGAGCTGCGCGTGCTTGGCGGCTGCCTGTGGCACGCCGGACGCCGGCGCTGCCCCTACGGCCTCGTCATGGCCGCCCACTCGGCGGGGCGCGTGACCGAGGCCCTGCGCGGGCGGTGAGCGGGCACCTCGACCCCGAGACCTACCTGTCGGGGGACTCGGGGGAGGTCAGCGGTATCCGGCTGCCGCTCATCCGCGCGGCGCAGGACGCCGGCCTGAACGCGCTCGCGGCGCTCACCGCTACCGGGCCGCGCCTGGACCTCATCGCCCGCAGGGCGCCGCCGCGCCGGGTGACGGTCCTGTCGGCCTACCGGCCCGGGCGCCGGCTGGTCGCGGCGCTGCCCGCTCTGGGCTCCGAGCGCCACCGCGTGAGCTTCGTGCTGGCCGCCGCCGAGGGCAGCGCCCAGGGCAAGTTCCAGAACCTCAACCGCGCCCTGCGGCGCGCGCCTGAGGCGGACTGGACGCTGGTCGTCGACGACGACGTCGTGCTGCCCCGCCGCTTCCTGGACCGCTTCCTGGGCGTGTGCGAGGCCACCAACCTCCAGCTCGCCCAGCCCGCCCAGACCCGCCGCAGCCATGCGGCCTGGCGGGTGACCCGCCGGCGGCCGCTCAGCCTGGCGCGGCGCACGCGCTTCGTGGAGATCGGCCCGGTCACCGCGTTCGCTGCGGCGCCGGCGCGCGAGCTGCTCCCGTTTCCCGACGTGCGCTTCGGCTGGGGCCTCGACCTGCACTGGGCGGCGCTGGCCGAGCGGCGCGGCTGGGCGGCGGGCGTGGTCGACGGCACGCCGGTGCGCCACGAGGATGCCCCGCCCGCGGCGGCGTACGGCCACACGGAGGCGAAGGCCGAGGCTTCTCGTTTCCTGGAGGGACGCGAGTACCTGCCCAGCGAGCGGGCGCAGGAGACACTGCGGGTGCTGAGGCGCTAGTGGGCCCGCTGTTCGTCTGCCCCGAGATGCTCAGCGGCGGTGCCGAGCGGCAGTGGGTGACGCTGATAAGGGCCCTCGCCGCGCGGGGGCACCGGCCGGCCCTGCTGACACTGAGCGGCGGGGGGCCGCTGTTCGCCGAGCTGGCCGGCGCGGGGGTACCGGCGGCCTGCGCGCGCTTTCGCGGCCGGGCCGACCCGCGCGGGCTGCGGCGCGCCCTTGCCTTCGCCCGCGACCGGGCGAGCGTGGTGGTCAGCCGCAACGTGAGCGCCGAGCTGATGGGGCAACTGCTGGCGAGACGGGAGGGCGTGCGCCACGTGGTCAACGAGCACACGCCGTGCACCGCCGACGGCGGGCTGCTGCCGCTGCGCCCCCACCAGCGGCGGCTGCGCCGCTTGGTGGCCCCGCGCGTGGATGGCGTGGTGGCCGTTACGCGGGCGCAGGTGGCCCCGCTGGCGGCCGGGGGCTTCCGGCGCGAGCGCATCGCGGTGGTGGCCAATGGGGTCGCCGCCGGCGAAGAGCCCACCCCACCGCCGCGGGACGGCTACGCGCTGGTGCTCGCGGGGCTGCGCCCCGAAAAGCGGCTGGACGTGTTCGTCGAGGCCGTGGCGCAGGTGCCCGGGCTGCGCGGGCTGGTGGCCGGCGAGGGGCGCGAGCGCGCGCGCCTGGAGGGCCTGATCGCCGAGCGTGGCGCCGACGTGGAGCTGCTCGGCGAGCGCAGCGACACCGCTGAGCTGATCCGCGGCGCCGCGCTGGTCTGCCTGCCCAGCGCGGCCGAGGCGCTGCCCATGTCGGTGCTCGAGGCCATGGCCGCCGGCCGCGCGGTCGTGGCCACCCGCGTGGGCGGGGTTCCCGATGCGGTGGTTGACGGAGAGACGGGCATGCTTGTGAAGCCGGCCGACGCCCATGCTCTCGCCGCCGCCCTGGCCTCGGCCCGCGAAGACGCCGAGCGCCTTGGCGCCGCGGGCCGCACCCGGGCGCTGGAGCGCTTCACCATCGAGGCGATGGCCGGTGGCTACGAGAGGGCGCTGGGGCTGTGACCGACCTGCTGGTGGTCTCGCTGGGCACGACGCTCGGCTGGCGCGTGGCCGACCACCTGTTCTGCGCGGAGGCGGAAGCCGCCGGGGCCTCCACCGTCGTGGTGGCCGTCGGGCAGGGTGCGGCGGGCCGCCTGCGCCGGGGCTACCCGATCAACGACTTCGTCGAGGCGCTGGCGGCGCGGCGCACCGTGCAGCAGGCCCTGGAGCGGGTGAGCCCGCGGGGGGTCGTCTTCTCCAGCTCCACCACGGCCATGCTGGCGCCTCGGCTGGACCGCCCCTACGCGGTGCGGCTGGACGGCCCCGCTGCGCTGAACCGGACCGGACCGGCGAACGCCGCGGCGCGCGCGCTGGAGCGTCGGGCGCTGCGGGAGGCGACGCTCATCCTGCCCTGGAGCGAGCAGGCGCGGGCGGCGCTGCCCACGGGCTCGGCGCCGTCGGTCGTGCTGCCGCCGCCGGTGGAGAGCTCCGGCCCACACGAGGGCCACGAGGCGCTGGCCGTGGCCTACGTCCCCGACCCCAAGGCCAAGGGCCTGGACGTGGTGGTGGGCGCGTGGGCCCGGGCGGCGGTGCCCGGCGCACGGCTGGAGATCTTCGCCGTCGAGCCCGATCGCGCGGAGCGCCACCTGCGCAGGCACGGCCAGGTACTACCCGGCTCGGCGACGGTCCGCGGCGTCGTCCCGGCCCAGGAGTTCCGGGCGGCGCTGCGCCGGGCGCGCGTGCTGGTGGCCGGCGCCCGCTGGGAGGACTTCGGGCAAGCGCCGCTGGAGGCGCTGGCCGACGGCGCGCTGCTGGCGACGGTCCCCACCCCGGGTCCGTTCGCCGCCCTGCCCCTGGCCCGGGAGCTCGAGCCGCGCCTGGTAGCCGGGGCGGTCTCGGCGCGAGCGCTCGCCGAGAGCGTGCGGGTCGCCTTCGCGCTCGACCCAGGCGAGGTTCAGGCCGTGCAGGGCCGGGCGGCCGAGCTGCTGGCGCCGCTGCGCGGCCCGGCGCTCGTCAGCCGGCTACGCGACGAGGTGCTGCCGCGGCTGCTCGCGTGATCGCCCCCACGAAAGCCGCGGCGTCGTCGGCCAGCGGGTGCTCGGCGGACAGGGCGCGGCTCTCGGCTGCCATGCGCCTGCGCGCCCCGGCGTCGCCGACCACCAGCTCCAGCGCCGCGCGGATGGAGCTCTCGCTGAGGGGGTCCACCAGGACGGCGTTGCGGCCGTCGACGGCGAAATCGCCGGCCGCGCCCGCGTTGCGCGAGCAGATCACCGGCAGTCCCGCGGCCGCGGCCTCCCTGACCGCCACGCCGAAGGGGTCATAGAGGCTGGGGAGCACCAGGGCCCCCGCCTTCGTGAAGCGCGCGGGAAGCTCGGCCGGGGCCACGTAGCCGCGGAAGTCGGCCTCGACCCCGAGCCGCTCGGCCAGCGAGCGCAGCTCCCCCTCCAGCGGCCCCGTGCCGCACAGCTCGAGGCATGCGTCCAGCCCCGCCAGTGCCCGCAGCAGGCGCTCCAGGTTCTTGTCCTCCACCAGGCGGCCCACGTAGAGCAGGCGAACCGGTGGCGAGCCGGCCCCCGCGGCCACAGCCGCGAAGGGCTCGAGGTCCGCGCTCTGGAGGCTGACCGCGACCGCCCCCGGCGCAGCGCCCAGCGCGATCACGCGTCGCCGCGCCGCGCTCGAGGCCACCACGAAGCCGTCCGCCCGCGCGGCCAGGGCGCGGTGGATGCGCAGCTGCCACCCGGGTAGCTCGGTATCGGCATGGGGCGGCAGCTCGCTGAAGATGACCAGGCGCCGGCCGCGACGCCGGCACCAGGCCAGGGCCCGCAGAGTGGTGGGCCCGTACTCCCAGGAGACCACCACCTCGGGGTCGAACTCCGAGAGGGCATGGCCGACGCCGCGAGGCACCACGACCGGAGTCCGGCCGGGCCGCGCGTGCTGTCGCGAGCCCAGAGCCACGGCGTCGTAGGGGTGGTCGGAGGAGAACCACCCCTCGGGCTGATCCCAGCCCGGCTGGCCCTGCGACTGGTAGACCACCCGGAGCGCGATCTCGGGGTTCTGCCCCATGAGGGCGAAGAGGGGCTCGCGGTAGGGCACCGCGACCGGCGGCAGCACGGCGCAGCGCACGGGCACAAACCGAACTCTAAGAGCGCAACTTCCGCTTGGGCACTGTGCTTTGGGGGAGGAGATGGCTGACCATCTTGCTAGGGTTTCGCGGTCCGGGATCCCTCGGTTCCGGTTCCCTCGGCCTCTGTTCGATCCACGATGAGACTGCTTCGAAACAGCCTGCTCGTGGCGCTTGCTGCCGCGCTCTGCGCGCTGCTCTTGCCCGCCGCCTCCATGTCGGGGCCCATCGAGGACTGCGCCGATGACGGCCAGCTCCAGGGCAACTACTCCGACCAGCAGAAGCAGCAGGCGCTGAAGGACCTGCCGTCCGACCTCTCCGAGTACAGCGACTGCGGCGAGATCCTCAACACGCCGAACCCCAGCCAGCCCAATTCCGGCGGAGGCGCCGGTGGCGGCTCAGGGGCAGGCGGCGGCGGTGGTGGCACCACTCGCTCGAGCCAGGAGACCACAGTCCCGAGCAAGCCGTCGAAAGCCGAGCTCGCGCGCCAGCAGCGCGAGCGCGCCGCGATCGACGCGCTCGCCAACGGTGGCGGCAAGCCCAACCTCGAGCTCGACGGCAAGTCGATCAGCCCCGGCGACGCCGGCCTCTACAACCTGGCTGCCGCCACCCACGAGGTGCCGATGCCGATCAAGCTGGCGCTGATCGTCCTCGCGCTGCTCGCCATCGCCGGCATCGTGCTCGGCGTCCGCCGCCGTTTCCCCCAGCTCTTCGATCGCCTCGCAGGCCTCCTGGCCAACCTCGGTCATGTCGCGCGCCTACGTCGTTAGCGGACTCCTAGCCGCGGTCTTCGCCGCCGTCGCCTTCGTGGCCGCCGGCGGCACGGAGCTGGGGCGCACCACGATCGCCGAGGTCCTGGTCGTGGCCGGATGCGCCGCGCTGGTGATGACCGCGCTGGTCAGCCGCCGCCGCGGGCCGGTCTCGGGCTCTGTCCCGCTGATCGCGCTCGCCGCGTTGGTCGCGTTCACGGCGCTGTCGGTCGGCTGGTCCGTGGTGCCCGACCTGTCGTTCATCGAGGCCGGGCGCTCGTTCGCGTACCTCGCCGTTTTCGCCGGGGCGATCGCGGCCGCCCGGCTCGCCCCCACCGCCTCGCCGGTGTTGCTGCGGGGAATTCTCGCCGCCTGCGTCGTGGTCTGTCTCTACGGGCTGATCTCGCGGGTCTGGCCCGGCGCCCTGGCGCCGACCGAGCAGGCCGCCCGCCTCGGGCAGCCCTTCGGCTACTGGAACGCCGTCGGCTCGATGGCGGCGATCGGCATCATCCCCGCACTCTGGATGGGCGCCAAGCGCTCCAGCGGGCTGCTCGAGCGCGCGCTCGCCTTCCCCGCCTGCGGCGTGCTGATGCTGGCCATGCTGCTGACCCAGTCGCGCGGCGCGCTCCTCGCCCTCGCGATCGGGGCCATCGTCTGGTTCGGCTTCGTGCCGCTGCGCCTGCGCAGCCTCGCCGTCCTCGCCCTCGGCGTGGCCGGCGCCGCTCCGGTCACCGCTTGGGGCCTGTCGAAGGCCGCCTTCACCGTGGGCGGCACGCCGCTCGCGCAGCGCGAGGCGATCGCGGGCCAGTTCGGCCTCCTCGTGCTGCTGATGATCGTCCTGCTGCTGGTCGCCGGCCTCGCGGCCTCCTACGGCATGGGCCGGGTGGTGCCGACCATGCGCGTCCGCCGCCGCGTGGGCGTGGTCGTAGTGGCCGCGCTCGTGGCGCTGCCGCTTGCGTTGTTCACCTCCGTCGCCTCGAGCGACCGCGGCGTCTCGGGCACGATCTCCGATCGCGTCGACGAGCTCACCAGCGAGCGCGCCGCCGCGCCTCCCGAGGGCGCCGGTCGGCTCACAGTCTCCTCCTCCAGCCGCGCCCGCTACTGGCGCGAGGCCACCGACGTGTTCGACGAGCGCCCGGGCAAGGGCACGGGAGCCGGCACCTTCTACGTCTCGCGCCTGCGCTACCGCAAGGACGAGCTCGTGGCCCAGCACGCGCACGGCTATGTGCCCCAGACGATGTCCGACCTGGGCGTGGTGGGCCTCGTGCTGAGCGCCGTCGCACTGGTCACCTGGCTCGCCTGCGCCCTGCGCGCGGTCGCCCTCGTCCCGCGTCTGCGCCGCCGCCGCGAGCCGCGCGAGCCGATCGAGTGGACCGGCGAGCGCATCGCCCTCCTCGGGCTCGTGGTGGTGGCCGTGGTCTTCGGCGTGCAGTCGGCGATCGACTGGACCTGGTTCGTGCCCGGCGTGACCGTGGTGGCGCTGGCCGCCGCCGGCTACGTGGCCGGGCGCGGAGCGCTGGCGGGCAACGCCGCGGGGGCGACCGCCGCGCTCGGCCCCGAGCCCAGCGGCGAGGGCCGCTACCGGCGCCCGCCCTGGGCACGCACCGCCGCGGCCGTCGGCGTGCTGGCCACAGGCGCCCTGCTGGCCGGCGCCATCTGGCAGCCCGAGCGTGCCAACCGGGCCGCCGCCAAGTCGCTCAGCGAGATCGAGCAGGGTGACCTCAAGAACGCCGCCGAGGCCGCCCGCAGAGCCCGCGACGCCGATCCCCTGGCCCGCCGTCCCCGTTTCGCCGAGGCCTCCGTGGCCGCAGCCGCCGGGCGCGAGAACGTCGCGCGCGGCACGCTCGAGCGGACGGTGCGCGAGTTCCCCGGCGACCCCCAGACCTGGCTGCACCTCGCCGAGTTCGAGCTGCACCATGGCGAGCCGCTGCATGCGCTCGAGGTGGTGCGCGGCGCGCTCTATCTCGACCCGTTCTCCAAGGCTGCCCGCCGGGTGCGCGACCAAGCGCGCGCCGCCGCGCTGGCCGACGTGACCTCGGGCAGCCCCTCCGAGCGCCCCAAGCGCGAGGAGCTGCTGCGCCGCAACGGCCTGCTTCCGGGCGGCGGCGCGGTTCCCGGCAGCGGCGCGACCGCTGCGGCCGCGGCAGGAGCGGCGGGAGCCGCCGGGGCAGCCGGCGGCGGAGCAGCCCCCGGCGGCGCCACGGACGGGGCCGTGGGCGGTAGCGGCAGCCTCGGCAACTCCAAGGGCGAGAGCAGGGTCCCGGGTCTCAAGGAGGATCCGATCGAGGAATACGGATGATTCGCCGCCACCGCGCGCTGCTCACGGCAGCCGCGGCGGCCGCGGCGCTCGCCGCACCGGTTTCCAGCGCCTCGGCCTCCTCCTCCCAGGAGTCGATCTTCCAGGACGACAACCTGCTGGTCACCGGCAGCGACCAGCAGGTCGAGAACACCCTGTCCACGCTGCGCTCGCTCGGAGTGGACCGCATCCGCGTGTCCGTGATCTGGCGCTTCGTCGCTCCGGGCGCCACCAGCGCCGGCCGGCCGTCGTTCAACGGCCGCAGCGCCAGCGATCCCGCGGCCTACGGCTCGGGCGCCTGGGACCGCTACGACCGGATCGTCGACGCCGCGCAGCGCTACGGCATCGGCCTGCTGTTCTCGGTCACCGGGCCCTCGCCTCGCTGGGCCACCGGAGACAAGTCCGAGCCCCGCGGCCTGGTGAGTCCCGACGCCGCCGCGTTCGGCCAGTTCGTGACGGCGGTCGGCCGCCGCTACTCGGGCAGCTACGCCGACGAGCAGCCTCAGGCCTCGCCCCCGCCCAGCGGCGCCGGGCTCCCCAGCCTGACGGCCCGGTCCCGCGGGAGCGCCAAGGCGGCGGCCACCGGCGTGCTGCCGCGGGTGACGATGTGGTCGGTCTGGAACGAGCCCCAGCAGCCGGGCTGGCTGCGGCCGCAGGTCTCCGGCGGGCGGCCCGCCTCGCCCCACATCTACCGCCGGCTGCTCGACTCCGCCTGGGCCGGACTGCGCGCCAGCGGCCACGGCTCCGACAACATCCTGATCGGCGAGCTCGCCCCGCGCGGGACGCGGCGCCTGACCAGCGGCCCGATGACCCCGCTGCGCTTCCTGCGCGAGCTCTACTGCGTCAACCGCCGCATCCGCCCGCTGCGCGGGAGCGAGGCCGCCGCCCGCGGCTGCCCCAGCGACGCCGCGGGGACCGCCCGCTTCCGTTCCCAGCACCCTGCGCTGTTCGACGCGCCCGGCTTCGCCCAGCATCCCTACGCGCTCGAGGTCGCGCCCTCGAAGGTCGACCGCATCCGCGACCAGGTCACGATCGCCTCGCTCGGCCGCCTGACCCGCACGCTGGACCGCGTGCAGCGCCGCTACGGCAAGCGCCGGCGCATGCCGATCTGGCTGACCGAGTACGGCTACCAGACCGATCCGCCCGACCCGACGATCGTGGGCCAGCCGTGGTCGCGCCAGGCGGCCTACCTCAACGAGGCCGACCACATCGCCTACCGCAACCGCCGCGTGCGCTCGGTCGCCCAGTTCCTGCTGGTCGACGACCAGCCCGACCGCTCCGTTTCGCCCTCCAACATCCGCTACTGGGGCAGCACCTTCCAGTCGGGGCTGATCACCATCGAGGGCCGGCGCAAGCCCTCGTTCTTCTCCTACCAGCGCTCGATCGACGCCTACCCCAAGCGCGTCCGTCGCGGGCGGGCGGTGCGCGTGTACGGCCAGCTTCGCCCGGCTGCCAACGGCAGCCTGATCCGCGCCTCACTGCAGTTCCGCCGCAGAGGCTCGCGCCGCTGGCGGACGGTCAAGCGAGTGCGCACCAGGAGCTTGCGCAACATCGTGCGCCCGCGCGTGGGGGTGCGCAGCTCGGGCCGCTTCCGCTTCGTCTGGCGCGAGGGGACGCGCCGCAACGCCACCCGCTCGTCGCCTGTGCGGGTGGTGCGCCGGCTCTGACCCGGGCTCGCTACGGGACCCCCGCTGTGGTCCGCTCGAGCTCCTCGAGGCGGTCCAGGGACAGCGGTCCGTGGCCAGAGCCGCCACACACCTCGAGCAGCAGCTGCTCGTACGCCGAGGCCACGGCGTCCCAGGAATAGCGGTCGGCGCGCTGCAGCGCTTTCGCGCGGAAGTCCTGCACCGTCTCGGGCTCGTCGAGCAGGCGCTCGAGCTTGCGGGCGAGGTCGGGGACGCCCTCCTCGCCCGAGAAGTAGACGCCCGCGTCGCCCACCGTCTCCGCGTTGGGCCGATAGTCGTTGACCAGCACGCAGTTGCCGGCGGCCAGCGACTCGAGGATGACCGGATGGGTGCCGCCCACCTCGGTCGGCGCACAGAACAGGTAGGCGTTGCGCTGCAACTCCCAGTAGCCGGGGCCGAACACGTAGCCCGGGAAGATCACCCGCGGGTCGGCAGCGCGGCGGACACGGGTGATGTACTCCGACGCGTAGGGGGCGCCGCCCACCACGACCAGCTTCATGCCGCGCGTCTTGGCGGAGGGGATGCGCGCCCAGGCCTCGACCAGCAGGTGCGGGTTGTTCTCCGGCTCGAGCCGACCGACGAAGAGCACGTAGCGCCGGGGCTCGAGGCCCAGCCTCTCCAGCACCCCGCCCTCGGTGTGCTCGGGCACCTCGGCGCCGTAGGGCACGACGCCGATCTCCCGCCCGTAGCGGCGCTGATAGATCGCCGCCACGGCGTGTGAGTCGGTCATCGCACGCGTGGCCATCGTCGGGGACATGCGCTCCGCCGCCCGCAGGTAGGCCTTGGCGAAGCGGTTCCACTTGCGCCGGTCGGAGTCCAGGCCGTCGACGTTGATCACCGTCGGGATGCCCGCCGCTCGGGTGATCAGGCACAGCGGGCTGTTACCCGCGATGAAGAAGAGCGCCACGTCGGGGTGGCGCCGCCCGGCGTGCGCGCTGGACAGCAGGGTGTGGACGAAGGTGTCCAGGTACTTGTTGCGCACGGTTGGCAGGTGCACCAGCCGCGCGCCCTTCCACGCCTGGATCTCGGGCGAGACGACGTGCGGGCGGCAGTAGACCGTCACCCGGTGGCCGCGGGCGGTCAGCCGCGCGGTGATCTGCTCCACCGCCGTCTCGAAGCCGCTGTAGGACGCGGGGATTCCGCGGGTTCCGAGGATGGCCACGTCCATGCCCGGCCGCCAGGGTAGTGGCGCCGGCGCCGGACCGGGGCTTCGGCCGCGGCCGCTGGCTTTCGGCCGCGGCCGCTGGCTTTCGGCCGCGGCCGGTGGTATTCAGGTGCGGTGCGGGGCAGAGGAGCAGGAGCGGCCTTGGCGCTGGCCGGGGCCGTCCTGGCGCTGGCGGCCTGCCGGGCGCGGCCCAGGCGGTCGCCCTGGGCGACGGCAAGGTGGTCACCAGCAGCCCGCGTCCGGATTCCGCTGGCGCCGGGCCGGGTCAGCCGGTCGGCCCTACGGAGCGGCATGGACGCCATGCACCCGCGCTGAGACCAGCAGCGTCCCCTCCTCGCGCTTGGGGGGCGGAGCGTCGAAGCCCAGGTCGTCGAGCAGCCGGCCCAGCGACCGCGCGGTGAAGAACCGCAGGTGCGGCGAGAGCGGGTCGAACACCTCCTCGAAGCCGCTCCACAGGGCCCGCGCGGCGGTAGAGCGGCCGTGGGCCGGCGTGGTGATCGCCACGGTGCCTCCGGGTCGCAGCACGCGGCGCGCCTCGGAGAGGAACAGCTGCACGTCGCGCACGTGCTCGATCGTCTCCAAGCAGGCCACGAGGTCGAAGGCGCCGTCGAGGAAGGGCAGCGGCTCGTCGGGAACCAGCTGGACGAACTCCATGTCCGGCAGCCGGCCGCGGGCGCGCGACAGCGCCAGCTCCGAGACGTCGGCGCCGACCACTCGCCCGGCCTTCAGCTCCTTGGTCAGGCGCCCGTCGCCGCAGCCGAGGTCGAGCGCGTCCTGGGCGTCGGGCAGGCTGCGCACGAAGCGCGCCAGGTGACGCGGCGGCGGCCCGGCGTCGGGCACCAGCTCCCACAGGTCGTCGTCGAAGCGGCTCACGGCGTCGAGGGCAGCCAGTCGCGCAGGTCGGTCGGCGGGTGGCCGGCCAGACGCTCCACCGCGTCGGACACCACGTCCAGCTCGCCCGCGGCGATCGCGGTGTAGGAGGTGATCCAGCCCTCGACCTCCCACTCCGGCGCCCCTGAGCCCGCGCGCGAGGCCCAGGCCTGCTCGACCGTCTCGTGCTCGTAGCGGACCTCTCGTCCCGTTACCCGCGAAAGCTCCTCGGCCACCTCGGCCAGGCTGATGCTGCGCGGGCCGGTGAGGTCGTACGTGCGGCCCTCGTGGCCGTCCGTGGCGAGGAGGGCGGCGCACGCATCGGCCACGTCGTCACGCAGGACGGCACCGACGCGGCCGTCCCCCGCCGGGCCGCGGATGACTCCGTCCCCGCCGGCGAAGCCGGGGATGAAGTCCCTGTACATCGACATGCGCGCGAACACGGAGGGCAGGCCGGTCGAGCGAATGTGCTCCTCGGTGGCCCAATGGTCGCGGGCGAAGGTGAACGTCGAGTGGGGCGCCGCGTTGACGAACGACAGGTAGACGACGCGCTCTACGCCCGCGTCGCGCGCGGCGTCCACCGCCGTAATGTGCTGCTCGACGCGGTCCTCGGCCTCGGAGGCCGGCACGAGGAAGAGCGTGTGGGCGCCCTCCACGGCCGCGCGTACCGAGCGCGCGTCGCCGTAGCCCACGATCCGGCGCTGCTCCGCCCCAGGGAGGTCGGGGGCGCGGGCGAGGTCGCGCCCCACGAGCAGCTGGTCCTGGCCCCGCTGGGCGAGGCGGCGCGCCACCCGGCTGCCCAACTCGCCGGTCGCCCCGGTCACCGCCACTGCCACGGCTGCCAGGCTACGCGCCAGCGATGGCCGACCTCGTCGTAGCACAGGACCTCAGGGTGCTCCGGCGCCCTGGGCCCGCGGGCAGCGGCATCGGGCGCTACGTCGAGTGCCTCCACGCGGCGCTGCTCGAACGCGCCGGCGAGCTCGGCCTGCGCGTCGAGCCGATCAATGAGCCCCAGCGCTGGGAGCCGCTGGAGCACGTCCTCCAGGCCCGCGCGGTCCGGCGGCTCGGCGCCGACGTGCTGCACACGCCTTCGCTCGACTTCCTCAGCCTGCGCCCCGGCGCGCCGCTGGTCGTGACGCTGCACGACCTGGCGCCGCTGAAGAGCCCCGAGGTCTACCTGCGGACCGGCCTGCTCCACAAGCTGCGCTACCGAGCGGTTCGCCGCGCTCGGCGGGTGATGGTCCACTCCCGGGCCGTGGCGACTGACGGCGAGCGGCTGCTGGGCCTCGACCCCGAGCGCATCGTCGTCGTGCCTTCGGCCGTGCCGCCCGGGTTCGCGCCCGTCGACGAACCCCGGGCGCGGCTGTCGCGCCTCGGCGTGCCCGCACACTTCCTGCTCTGGGTGGGCTCGCTGGACCCGATCGATCCGCGCAAGGGCGTCGAGCCGCTGGTCGAGGCGGTGGCCGAGGGCGACGGGCCGCCGCTGGTGCTGGCCGGAGCGGCGTCGCCCGCCGCAGGCGACCGGCTCGCCCGGGCCGGGCGGGTGCTGGTCCTGGGCCGCGTGAGCGACTCCGAGCTGCAGGCGCTCTACACCGCGGCCGAGGCCCTGGTCTTCCCTTCCGAGGACGAGGGCTTCGGCTTCCCGCCGCTCGAGGCGCTGGCCTGCGGCACGCCGGTGGCGGCATACGCGGCGGGATCCCTGCCCGAGGTGCTGGAGAGCGTGGAGGGGGCGGTGCTGGTCGAGCCGGGGGACACCAACGCCCTTCTCGGCGCCGCCGTCGGCCTGGCCGGCACGCGCGCCCGGGCGCCCGCGCGCGACTGGGCCCAGGTGGCCGCCGAGGCCGCCGCCGTATTCCGAGCGGCGGCCGGCTAGAGCACCGCCACCGCGTCGTCGATGGCCGCGGCCACCCGCCCGGCGCCATCGCCGAGGACGATCGTGTAGTGATTGACCTCCGGGACCTCCTCGATGGTGGCGCCAGGCTGCGCCTCCTTGAACTGCAGCAGGGCCTCGAGGGGGATGAAGGGCTCCTCGTCGAGCAGCCCGCGCGGCGCTCGCAGCAGCCATAGCGGCGCCTCCACCTTCGCCGCCGCGGACGTGCTGGTCCCGTCCATCATCAGCTCGGCGCCGTCGGCCCGCACGGCGTCCTCGGAGACCACGCTGCGGCCGTCGGAGCCGAGGTCGTAGCGCACGTAGGCCTCGACGTCGTCGTTCCAGCGACCTCCGCTCAAGGCCGGGTGCTGCTGCCAGAACTCGACGTAGGCGTCGGGGCCGTCGAAGGTCATGCGCAACCGCTCGATGGCGGGCCCGAGGAACGCCTCCAGCGCGGCGTCGGGGTTCACGTCCGGGGGCAGGATCACCGGCAGGCCGCCGTCCACCAGCACCACGGCCCCCGCGCGGGCGGGATCGCCGACAGCGGTGCGGGCCGCCACGTAGGCGCCCATGGAGTGCCCGGCGAGCACCGCCCGGTCGACCCCGGTGTGGTCGAGCAGGGCGACGACGTCGGCGGCGTGGGCCTCCAGGCTTCCGCGCGGAGGCGCCACCGAGGCGCTCCTGCCGCGGCCTCGCAGATCGGGCGCGAGGATGCACACGTCGGGCCGGCGCTCGAGCAGCTCGCGCACCACCGGCCGCCACCCCATGTGCGAGGCGGTGATGCCGTGAGCGGCCACCACGACGGCCTCGGCATCGGCCGGAGCCGGCCCCGCGCGCGCCACGTGCAGCACCCCGCCCTCGACGTCCACCGACAGCGTCTCGACGAAGGGCTCCACGCCGCAGCACCCTACCGCCGGAACGCAGCCCGATCGTCGATCGGGCGAGTACCGCCGGTCGGCCCCAAATACGCTCCGTCGGTGGCCGCCCCCGACTGGCTCGAGCTCTGCCGCCGCGCGGCCGGCCGAGCAGCCGAGGCGCTCAGCCGTCAGGCCGACCGCTCGCAGGCGCTCGGCCTGGGAGCGGGCGGTGACACCACTCTGGCCCTCGACCGCGCCGCTGAGGACGCGGTGTTCACCGAGCTCGAGGCCCTGGACGGCGGGCTGGTGGCCATCTCGGAGGAGCGCGGCGAGGTCGAGTTGAAGGGAGGCGGTCCGCTGCGGGTGGTGATCGACCCGGTGGACGGCTCGCGCAACGCCCGCCGCTCGGTCGCGCCCTACGCGCTGTCGGTGGCGGTGGCCGAGGGGCCGCTGCTGGAGGACGTGACCTTCGGCTTCGTGCACGAGTTCGGGCTCGGCCAGGAGTGGTGGGCTCAGAGCGGCGAGGGCGCCTTCCGCGACGGCGAGCGCCTGATGGGCGGCGACGCGGGCGAGCTCGAGCTGCTCGGGCTGGAGAACACGCACCCGGCCCGGGTGGCGGGCGCAGCCGCCGCGCTGGAGGCGACGGGCGCGCAGCGCCTGCGAGCGCTGGGCGCGGTGGCGGTCTCGCTCTGCCACGTGGCCTCGGGAGGCCTCGACGCGATGCTCACGCTGGGCGAGACGCGCTCCGTGGACCTGGCCGCCGGACAGCTGGTCGTGCGGGAGGCCGGCGGGGCGGTCGCGCTGCCGGAGGCCGGCGATCTCCGTGCGCGGCTGACCCTGGACATGCGCTCGCGGGTGCTGGCGGCGGCCACCCCGGCGGTGCTGGACCGTCTGCGGACCGCCTTTCCGTGACCCGCCCGGCCGTGGACGTGGTGGTGCCCTTCGCTGGCTCGGCCGAGAGGCTGCGGGAACTGGCCGGGCGCCTGCGCCGGCTCGAGCTCGAGCCGGGCGACGCGCTCCTGGTAGTCGACAACAACGCCCGGCCGTGCGCCGTCCCGCCGGACGGCCCACAGGTGCTGTGGGCCGGCGAGCGGCCGACGCCCGCTCACGCACGCAACCGCGGCACGGCGGCGGGCGGCGCCGAGTGGGTGGTCTTCCTCGACGCCGACGTTATCCCCGAGCCCGGGCTGCTGGACCGCCTGTTCGACCCGCCGCCCGCCGGGCGCACGGCGCTGCTGGCGGGCGATATCGCCGACGCCGAGGTGCCGCCCGGAGGGCCGGCGATGGGCCGCTGGGCGCACATGCGCAGGCTCAGCGAGCAGGCCAACACCCTCCGCCTGCGCTGGGGCTGGCCGCAGACGGCGAACGTCGCGTGCCGGCGCGCCGCCTTCGATGAGGTGGGGGGCTTTCGGGACGAGCTGCGGGCGGCCGAGGACGCGGATCTCACCTACCGCCTGGAGCGCGCCGGCTGGGGCGTCGAGCGCCGCGACCATGCCCTGGTGACCCACGTCAATCGCGACAGCGCGCTCGGCTTCGCCCGTCAGAAGCTCGTGCATGGGGCGGGCGGCGCCTGGCTCGATCGCGAGTACCCGGGAGCCCTACCCGCGCAGCGGCTGCCCGGCCTGGTCTGGTGGGGCGTCCGCTACCTGGTGCGCGGTCTGGCCATGGCTGCCCGGCAGCGCAACCGCGACCGCGCGCTGTGGGCGTGCTTCCGGCCGCTGGAGCTGATCGCGTACGAGCTCGGGCGCTCGCGCTCGAACCTCCGCCCGCGGCGCACGCCGCCCTAGGCTCGGCGGCGATGCCCCGCGCGCTCATAGTCGGCGCCGGCCTGACCGGCTGCACGCTCGCCTGGCGGCTGGCCCAGGAGGGCGTGGCCTCGACCCTGCTCGAGCAGACCCAGGTTCCCGGGGGCCTGATCCGCTCCGAGCACATGGGCGGCGTGCTCTACGAGCCCCACGGCTCGCACATCTTCCACACCGAGGACACCGAGGTCTGGGAGCTGGCCAACGCGATGACACCGTTCAACCTCTACCGCCACCGGGTGGACATCGTGGTGGAGGGCAAGGTGCTCAACTGGCCGATCCTGCTGTCGGACATCGACGCCCAGAGCCGCAGCGACGAGATCAAGGCCCAGCTGGAGGAGCGCCGGGGCCTCGATGCCGAACAGCGCGCCCAGGCCGCGGACTTCGAGGAGTGGTGCCTCGACCTGATGGGGCCGATCCTCTACGAGCGCTACATCAAGCCCTACACCGAGAAGCAGTGGGGCCGTCCCGCCCGCACGCTGTCGGCGCAGTGGGCGCCGAGGCGGGTCTCGGTTCGCTGGGACGACGACCCCTACCTCTTCCCCGATCCCCACCAGGGCTGGCCGGCCGGGCCCAACGGCTACACCGACCTGATCGACGGCCTGCTCGACCACGAGCTGATCGAGGTGCGCTACGGCAGCGAGGTGACCCTCGACACACTCGACCCCGGCGGCGCCGACGCGGTGGTGCTCACCTGCCCGCTCGACGTCTTCTGCGGCCACCGCTTCGGCACGCTGGACTGGCGCGGCATCGCGGTGCGCTCGGTGCACATCCCGCACGTCGAGTACGCGCAGGGCGCGATGGTCGTCAACTATCCCGGGCTCGAGTACCCCTTCATCCGCATCCACGAGACCAAGCACGCCTCGGGGCAGCGGTGCGAGGGGACGGTGCTCGGGTTCGAGTTCACCGGCGCGCCGACGCGCTACTACCCCATCGAGCTGCCCGAGAACCGGGAGCTCAACGACCGCTACCAGGGCTTTCTGCGCGAGCAGGTCGGCGCGCGCGTGCACTTCGCCGGGCGCCTGGCCAACTACCTCTACATCGACATGGACGACTGCATGCGCCAGGCGCTCGACGCCGCCGAGCAGGAGCTGCTGCCGGCGCTGTGAGCCGACCGTCGGTCGACGTGGTCGTCCCTTTCAAGGGCGGCCCCAGGTCGCTGCGGGCGGTGCGCGAGCGGCTGGGGGCGATCGAGCTGCGGCCGGGCGACTCCGTGCTGGTGGTTGACAACACGTCCGGGGCGCCCGCCCCGCCCGAGGGCGGCGTGCCGGTGCTTCGTGCCGCCGAGCTGCCGACGCCCGCCTTCGCCCGCAACCGCGGCGCGGAGCGCGGCAGCGCCGAGTGGCTTGTGTTCTGCGACGCCGACACCCGGCCCGACCCCGCCGTGCTCGACCGCTACTTCGAGCCCGAGCCGGCGCCGCGCACCGGGCTGCTGGCCGGCGGCGTGATCGAGCAGGAGGCCCCGCCGGGCTCGCCGGTCGTGGCCCGTTACTCGTACCTGCGCGGCGCGATGACCCAGGACGACACCTTCAGCTTCGGCGAGTGGGGCTACCCCAAGAGCGCGAACATCGCCTGCCGCCGGACCGCGTTCGAGGAGGTGGGCGGCTTTCGCGAGGGCATACGGGCAGCCGAGGACGCCGACCTGACCTACCGCCTGCGCGCCGCGGGCTGGGAGCTCGAGCGGCGCGAGAGAGCCGCCGTCGTCCACGCCAGCCGCAAGACGCTGCGGGGCTTCGTGACGCAGAAGGCGGTCTGGGGCGCCGGCGGCGAGTGGATCAGCCGCGCGTACCCCGGCTCGGTGCCGCTGCTGGCGCGCACCAGCTTCTGGCGCTGGGCGCTCAGCGCCACCGCAGGGGCGCTGGCCGAGCTGCTGCGCGGCGCCGACCGCGACGCCGTCATCCTCGCGTTCTTCCGCCCGCTGGAAGCCGTCGCCTGGGAGCTCGGGCGGCTGCTGCCCAACGAGCGCCCAGTGCCCGAGTCCTCACCCTGGAGGCGTGTGTTGCGCTGATGGCCGCGCCGGTGACCCTCCTGCTCCCCAACCGCAACAACGCCGGCGTGCTCGACCTGGTGCTGGACCGCCTGGCCGCCAACACCGACTACCCCGACCTCGAGCTGCTCGTGGTCGACGACGGCTCCACCGACGGCAGCCAGGAGCTGCTGCGCCGCTGGCGCGACTCCGGCCGCTTCTCCGAGCTGCGCCTGATCGAGCGCGAGCACAGCGGTGTCGTCGACACCCTCAACGCCGGCCTGCGGGCCGCCCGAGGCGAGCTGGTGGTGCAGCTAGACGGCGACGCCTCCGTGGAGACGCCGGGCTGGCTGGACCGGATGGTCGCCTTCTTCGCCACCGACGACCGGGTGGGTGTGGTTACGGGGAAGATCGTCTTCGACTGGGGGCAGGTCCACACCTGCGGCGTCGACATGATCGGACCCGAGGGGTTCCACGACCGCGGCGCGCGCATCACCGAGCCGGCCGGACGGCGCACCAACCACCAGCGGGTGGAGCGCTTCGGGGAGCAGGACTGCCCGCTCTGCGACTCGATCGCCGAGGTGGACGGCGGGATCGGCTGCTGCATGATGTTCCGCCGCGACGTGGCGCTCGAGGTGGGCGGGTACGACCCCAACTGGGCGCCGGTCTGGTTCGACGACCTGGACCTGACGATGTGCATCCGCCGCCATGGCCAGAAGGTCTTCTACCTCCCTGACGTGCGGGTGGTGCACCACGTGGGGCGGCGGACGCAGGGCAAGCCCGCGGCCCGGGCGCGCACCGCCGTGCGGCGGCGGATCGGGGGGGCGCTGCCGCCCTCGCTGCGCTACCGAATCTCGCACGGGCTCGACCTCGACCTGCCACCGCGCCCGATCCGGGAGCGCCTGCGCCACCACTACGCCTACTGGCGCGAGAAGTGGGGCTTCGACATCCTCAACCCCGACATGGCCGCGGTGCTGGAGCGCTGGGGCGACACCGAGGTCTGCTGGCGCTACGACGACGGGATGCGCGAGGCCGGCCAGCGGATCATCGAGGGATACCGGTCGTGAGCGTCGCCGTCCCGGTCATCTCCACCGACGAGGGCGAGCTGCTGCGCCACGCGCTGCCGACCGCGCTCGGACAGCAAGACGTCGAGGTGGTGGTCATCGACAACGCCTCGAACGACTCGACCGCCGTGGTGGCCGCGGAGGCCGGCGTGCGCTGCGTGCGTCTGTCCGAGCGCCACTCCTGGCCCCGCGCGGCCAACGTCGCACTGCGCAGCGTCGAGGGCGACGCCGTCCTGTTCATGCAGCCCGACTGCTTCCTCGAGCCCGGCTTCGTGGCGGCGGCGCGACGCCGCCTTGAGGAGCCGGGCGTGGGGTCGGTGGCGCCGAAGCTGGTCCGCACGCTCGGGCCCGAGCCGGGGCAGCGGCTCGACGCCATGGACGCCGCCGGGATGTCCCTCGACCGCCGGCGCAAGAACGGGCTGGTGGGACACGGGCGGCCCGCTCTGGGCTTCAGCCGCTCGGCCGAGGCCTTCGGGGCCGACGGCGCCGTGGCGCTGTATCGGCGCGAGGCCCTGGACGACGCCGCGCTGGACGGGCAGGTAGTCGACGAGCAGCTGGAGGCTTGGGGCTCGGACGCCGACCTGGCCTGGCGCCTGCGGCTGCTGGGCTGGCGCTGCGTCTACGAGCCCGCGGCGACCGCCTTCCACATGCGCACCTTCAGCCACTCGACCCGCAGCCGCATGCCCGACTGGGACCGGATGGTCCAGTTTCGCAACCGACTGCTGATGATGGCCAAGAACGATCCAATCGAGTCGCTGGTGCGCGACCTGCCGGCGGTGGCGGCGTACGAGCTGGCCGCCCTGGGCTACGCCCTGCTGGCCGAGCGGGCGCTGCTTCGCGGCTACGCGGAGGCCGCGAGGCTGCTGCCGGACATGTTGCGCAAACGGCGGCAGCTGCAGGCCCGGCGCAAGGCGCTGCCGCCCTACGGACTCGAGCCTCCGGTATGAGCTCGGCGAAGCCGGGCCGTCGAGGGGCCGGGACGGCGCCTGCCCGGTCGCGATGTGGGCGGGATGCCCGCGCGGGCTGACTACCCTGGGGCGCGCAATGGCCTCGGCCCCCACGCGGCTCTTCGACATCGACGTCCAGACGGCTCCGCCGGCCGAGCTGTTGCGGCGCATCCTGGGCTTCGCGGCCGACGGGCGCAGCCACCACGTCTCCTACGTAAACGCCCACGTCCTCAACCAGGCCAACGGCGACCCCGAGCTGCGCAGCGCGCTCAAGGGCTCCGACCTCGTCTACTGCGACGGCTACGGCGTGCGCCTCGCCACCCGCCTGATCGGCCTGCCGGTCCCCCACCGCATGACCGGCGCCGACTGGATCTGGGGCGCGGCCAGCCTGTGCCAGGAGCGCGGCCTGTCGCTCTACCTGCTGGGCTCGGACCCCGGCTCGGCCGCCGACGCTGGCGCCGCACTACGGCGCTGGTATCCGCGGCTCGACATCCGCGGCACCCACCACGGCTACTTCGAGCTGGGCAGCCCACACTCAGAGCGCGTGCTCGAGGACATCGCCGAGAAGCAGCCCGACATCCTGCTCGTGGGCATGGGCACGCCGCTGCAGGAGCGCTGGGTCGAGCACTACGCGGACCGCCTCGAGGTGCCCGTTGTCTGGACCGTCGGCGCCCTGTTCGACTACCTGTCCCACCGTGTGCCGCGCGCGCCGCACTGGCTCGCCGACCACGGCCTGGAGTGGGTCTTTCGCCTGGCGCTCGAGCCCCGGCGCATGTGGCGCCGCTACCTGCTGGGCAACCCCGCCTTCCTCACACGCGTCTGGCGCGAGCGAAACCTGACGCGATGAGCCGCCTCAGCGCTCCGCGCCTGGGCGGGGTTGCGGCGGCGGTGGGGCTGGTGCTGGCGGGGGTAGTCGCCGCGGTCGTCGGGGCCACCAGCTCCGACCTGGTCGCCGGGCGGACCAGCGGGCCCGAGCTCTCCGAGGCGCTCGACGTGCTGCGCGCCTGCGGCGCCGCGATGCTCCTGTTCGCGGCCTGCGGGCTCGCGCCGGCGCGGCTGCTCGCCCCGCCCGAGCTGCGCCGCTGGGCGCCGCTGCTCGCGATCCCCCTCGGCGCGTGCGTCGCCGGCCTGGCCCTGGCGCTGCTCGGCGCACTCAAGCTCCCGCTCAGCGCCTCGCTGGTGGTCGTGCTCGCCGCGGGCCTGGGCTCGGCGCTGTGGACGGGCGGCTCGGACCTCGCCCTGGCGGCGCGCCTGCGTCCTTTGGCTGGCCCCGCCCTGGTGGCCGCGCTGGTGGCGGCCGTACTCGTGGCGCCGCTGATCCGGACGGGCTCCATGGCCAGCGTGGTGGGGGGAAACGGGGACGCGCACCTGGCCACCGGCGTCGCCGAGCTCCTGCAACACGCCCCTTTGGGCGCCGAGCGGGTGCAGTTGCCGATCGACCACATGCCCTCGGTCTGGAACTCGCGCTTTCCGATGATCTACGTGCTGGCGGCCACCTCGCAGCTCTCGGGCCTCGACCCCGTCGTCGCCCTCACGCCGCTGAGCGCCGTGCTGATGGCGGGCGTTGCGATCGGGCTATTCCTGATCGGCGTGCTGCTGCTCGGCGCCGGGCCGCGCGGCTCGCTGCTGGTCATGGCGTTGGGGGGGCTGGGCACCGGTGCGATGTCGGTGGTCTACGAGCCCTTCTACAACCTGCAGTGGGCGCTGCTGACTCTGCCCCTCGTGCTGCTGGCCGGCTGGTACCACCTGCGCGAGCCGCGGCCGCGGACGCTGGGGCTGTTCGCCCTGGCGGCCATCAGCTCGCTGCTGGCCTATCCGCTGCTGTTTCCCTTCGTGGCCCTGTTCCTCGTGGCTGTGGCGGTGCGGGCCTGCGACCGCCGTCGTCGCTGGCTGCCCGGTCTTCGAATGCCGCGCCGCCGCTGGGTTCAGGCGCTGCTCGCCCTGCCCGCCCTGTTCGTGGCGCTGGTGGCGCTCCTGCTGGTGGCCGCGGCGGCGCAGAAGATGGTGTCCGCGCTGATCGCCCTGGCCCCGGGCGGCGACCTCAGCGAGTGGCACACCCCCGGCGATCCCTTCCCGCCGCTGTACGACCGCTTCGGCCTTCCCGAGTCGCTGTCGGTCGCCGTCGTGCTGCTGATCGGCCTGGCGGCGGTCGGGCTGTGGCGGGCCCCCAAGGAGGCCCGCGTGCCTTTCGGCCTCCTGTTCGCGGCGCTGCTGGTGACGGTGGGCTACATGCGCCTGCGCGACGGCACACAGCTGTTCTACCTGCGCGCGGTGAGCATTCTCGGGCCCCTGACGCTCGCCTTCGCGGGCGCGGGGATCGCCTGGCTGGTCCGGGCTCGCGGCCGGCGGACCCTGCCCGGGCTGGCCTTGGCAGCGGTGGCCCTGGCACTCGTGGGCTTCGCGTCGGCCCAGCGGGCGCACTACATCGTCCCGTCCGTCGACCGTGACCTCTGGCAGGTGCGCGACTGGGGCAAGAGACTGCCGCCCGGGTCCAGCGTGCGCGTGGACATACGCCCCTACGGCGCGCAGCAGTGGGCGGGCTACATGCTCGCCCCGCACCCGCTCACGGCGCTCGACCCGCTGCGCAAGTTCTTCCCCTACCCACCGGTGGGCCGCCGCGCCGACTTCCTGCTGACCAACCGCTTCGCCCCGGCGCCCGACAGCGACGGCGCGCCGATCCTCACCAACAGGCGCTTCGCGCTGTTCCGGCTGCGAGCGGACACCCCCGGAACCGACCGCTCCTCGGTCGAGCTGGTCGACCCGCTCGAGGGCCCGAACGCGCGAAGCTCCGACTAGGCGCGCGCGAGCAGCAGGAGGGTGTGGCCGAAGGGCGCCGAGCGCAGCCGCGAACCCAGGGGAGCGTCAAGGGCGTGCAGAGCGCGTTGGGCGCCGGGCGGCAGCCTTCGCCAGGAGTAGGTGACCGCGTGCAGCTCGGGCTCGAAGCCCGCGGCTCGCGCGTCGGCCTCCAGGCGCCGCGGCGACAGCGGGATGTCGTCGGGTGTGCCGTGGACCATCGTCCCCAGGTCGAGCCGGTTCGCCAGCGTCAGCGCCGCCCCGACGGGGTGCCACGAGCCGGGCTCCACCGCAACCAGTGCGCCGCCTGGGCGCAGCAGGCGTCGAGCCTCGGCCAGCGGCGGGCCCAGCGAGTCCTGGTAGGCGATGTGGTGCAGGACCAGCCGGTAGAGCACGACGTCGAAGGAGGCGTCCTCGAGGCGGTCGAGCTCGCCGGCGCGGCCGGCGAAGCCGTCGTCGAGGTCGCCCGCCTCCACGAGCAGGTCGATCCACGACTGCTCCAGCTCCACGCCGGTCATGTGCCACGCCGGCTTGGGGAACAGGTGGCGCCCGGGGTGCCAGCCGCAGCCCACCGACAGCACGCGGCCACCGTCCATACCCAGCCGCGCGTCGAGCAGCTCGCGCTCGCGCTCGCGGATGCGGTCGTAGTGCAGCTCCAGCGTGTCCTCGTCGGAGATGCGGTCCAGCAGGTTGTCCTCGCGGTAGGGCGCGCTCACGCGCCCAGCGCTCTCTCGACCGCGGCCACGATCCGCTCGCTCACCCGTTCCGGCGCGAAGGCCTCCAAGCGCTCGCGCCCGCGGCGGGCGAGCTCGGCCCGCAGCTCGCCGTCGCGCACGGCCCCGTCGATCAGCTCGGCCGCAACCGCCGCGTCGAAGGGCTCCTCGCCGACCCACAGCACGGCGTCGCCGCCGACCTCGGGCATGCCGCCGGCCGGCCGCGCCACCACCGGCAACCCGAACTCGAAGGCCTCCAGCAGCGGCACGGAGAAGCCCTCGTGCTCGGAGGTCGAGAGCAGTACCGAGGCCTCGGCGTAGGCGGCGTTGAGGTCGGGCTGCGGCAGGCCGCCCGTCACGGCCGCCGGGGCCCAGCTCTCGACCAGGCGCCGGTACGCGGCTGTCAGCGGTTCGCCGACGAACAGCAGCCGGGCCCCGGGCTCGCAAGCCCGGCGGTAGGCGTCGAAGGCCTGCGCGGCGAGATCGTGGCGCTTGTTGGGCACCAGCCGGCCCACCACCAGCACCAGCGGCCCGTCGCCGGGCGGTGGTGTGCCGCGCGGACTGAGCCTCTCGGGGTCGAGCAGGATCGGGACCACCGACACGTCGCGAGCGCCGGCCTCCGTGAGCTCCCGCGCGTTGTACTCCGAGACGGCCGCCACCGCGTCGGCGCGCTCCAGGTAGCCGGGCAGCTCACGCAGGGCGAGCGCACAGCTGGCGGCGACATTCGGCGCGTGGTCCCAGAGATAGCGCGGCGGCGTCACGTTGTGATGAACGATCAGCTTGCGGCCCGGCAGCTCGAGCGCGCGTCGCATGTGGGGGGCGTAGGCCGAGTAATGCAGGACGGTGAGGTCCGCCGGCCGCGGGTCCAAGCGGGCCAGCGGCTGCACGTTGCCGGCCCGCGGGTCGATCGCCCCGGCGAAGACCCGGCCCTCGTAGCCGCGCCCGGCAAGCAGCTCCCGCCAGCGCAGCGCCTGGACCGTCACGGCGTCGTAGGGCCCCGCGCCAGAGAGAGCCTGGTGTACCCGGGTCACTCGCCGCTGCGGCGCTCGAGCTCGCGCAGCCGCTCCACTACGGCCACGTTGAAGCGGGTCTGCTTGGCCTCGAGCTCGACGTGGTACTGGCGCAGCAGCCGCAGCAGCAGGCGCTTTACGGCGGTGATCGGCGCTCCGGCGCGGCGCGTCGAGTAGACGGCCTCTGGATCCACCTCGATCGCCGCCCAGCGCTCGAGGTCGGCCAGCGACGGGACCTCGGCGCTCACCGTCGGCTCCAGCGGGCCCGACTCGGGCTCCCCGTACACGCCCTCTGCCCGCTTGCGCTGTGCCTGCGCCCGCGCGGCGGCTCCAGCTTCCTCGGGCGAGCTCAGCGCAGTGCCTCCTCGGCGGCGCGCTCGCCGGCCACCGTCCACGTGCCGCGAAGGTCGGCCACGCCCTCGGCCTCCAGCGTGCGCATCACCGAGAAGCGGGCGAGGCGGTCGAGCGAGGTGGCGGGCGGAGCGTCCTGGTCGGCCACGCCAGCGGCCAGGTCGTAGTCGCCGCCCAGCAGCGCGAGCCGCGGCACCTCGAAGGTCACCTCGACCTCGCCGTCGCCCTCGCCGGTCAGCGCGGTGTCGGTGCGAAAGCAGAGCCCGCCCTCGGCCTGGCGCACCTCGAGCGCGAGGACCGCTCGCTCGGAATCGGCCGGCGGGATCACCGCCATCTTCACCCGCAGCGGCTCGCCGGGACGGAAGGCGTGCCGGGGCCGGGCCTCGCTGTCGTGCAGCTCGATCTCCACGATCGAGCCCGGCGACCCCGCCCGCCGCGACCCCGCGCCCTCTGCTCCGATCAGGCGGTGGTAGAAGAGCAGCCCCTCCGCCACGCCGCCGTCGAACTGCACCTCGCCGCCGTCGAGCACCACCACGCGGCGGCACACCCGCTCGATGGCGGTCGGGTCGTGCGAGACCAGGACGAGCGTCGCCCCCGCGTCCATCCGGTCGCCGATGCGGCGCAGGCACTTGCGCTGGAATGCCTCGTCGCCGACGGCCAGCACCTCGTCGATGAGCATCACGTCGGCGTCCAGGAAGGCGGCGATCGAGAAGCCGAGGCGCAGGAACATGCCCGCGCTGTAGGTCTTGACGGGCACGTCGATGAACTCGCCGAGCTCGGAGAACGCGACGATGTCGTCCACGCGCTCCTCGATCTTCTCGCGCGTGAAGCCGTGCAGCGCGCCGTTGAGCAGGATGTTCTCGCGGCCCGAGAACTCGGGGCCGAAGCCGGCGCCGAGGTCGAGCAGGGAGACGACCGTGCCGCCGCACTCCGCTCGCCCCGAGTCCAGGGGGACGATGCCGGCCAGGCAGCGGAGGGTCGAAGTCTTGCCCGCGCCGTTGCGCCCTAGGAAGGCGACGGCCTCGCCGGGCTCGATGTGCAGCGATACGTCGCTCAAGGCATTGACGCGGCCGTGACCCGACTTGCGCCCGCGGCGTATGAAGACCTCCTTCAACGTGCGGCTGCGCTCCTCCGGGCGCACCTCGAACGACCGGGTCGCGTGCTCCAGGGCGACCTCGCCGGACCGGAGCACAGCCCGAGCGTTGGTCGGGCCAGGACCGGATCCACCCAGTCTCGTCACAGGACCACCGCCAGCTCGGGGCCGAGGCGGCGGAAGAGCAGCGTCCCCAGGGCGAGCGCGCCGAGACCCGCCGCCACGAGGTAGGCGAACGTCCCCAGCGACGGCGCCGCCCCGGCGTAGAGCAGCTCGCGCACCGCGCTCACGAAGGGCGCCACCGGGTTGCCCCACTCGAGCAGGTCACCGAGCCACTCGCGGCTTCCCACGCCGGGCAGGTCCTCGACGCGCAGGAAGATCGGCGTGACGAAGAACCACGGCAGCAGCGCCGCGCCGATCACCGGCTCGACGTCGCGGAAGTGCGCGTGCAGCACCGACACCGCCATCGACAGCCCCAGCACGAAGGCGAACAGCAGCACCACCACGACCGGCAGCCACAGGAGGTCCACGTTCAGCGTGCCCCGCACCGCCAGCGCCACCGGCGCCAGCAGCACCAGCATCACCAGGAAGGTCGCCAGCTGGACGATGGCGGTCGCCGCGGGGATCGCCACGCGCGGGAACTTGACCTTTCGCACCAGCGGCGCGTTCTGCTCCATGCTCGGCGCGGCGGCCAGCATTGCCTGGGCGAAGAACACCCACACGATCATCCCGGCCACCACGAACAGCGGGTAGTCGGGAATGTCCGCCACCCGCAGCAGCACGCTGAAGACGAGCAGGTAGGCGCCCATCAGGACGATGGGGTTGATCAGGTACCAGAAGACCCCGAGAACCGAGCCCTTGTACTTCTGGCGCAGCTCGCGGCGCACCATCTGCTCGAACAGGAAGCGGTAGCGCATCGCCCGTGCGCGAAGCCTAGAGCGGCGGCCCCGCCCCGCACGCTAGAACCTCTGCCGTGACCGAGCCCTCCCAGCAGCCCGTATACGGACTGGCCCGCCAGGGGTGGCGCACGTGGCTCGCCGAGCGCGTCGCGCGGCGCTCCCGGCGCCGGCGCCAGGAGCTGTTCAGGCGCCTGATGGCCCCCCGTGCCGGAGAGCGCATCTTGGACGTCGGCTCGGGCGAGACCGGCCTCGCCGGGCTCGAGCCCGAGCTCGACGTGACCGGCACCGACCGCGTCGAGCGGCCCAAGTACCCCGGGCCCTTCGTGCGGGCCGACGGTCGGGGTCTGCCCTTCGCCGACGGGGAGTTCGACGTGGCCTACTCCAACTCGGTGATCGAGCACGTTGTCGAGCCCGCCGACCGCCGGGCCCTCGCCGCCGAGCTGGCCCGGGTCGGCGGCCGCTACTTCGTGCAGACCCCCAACCGCTGGTTCCCGGTGGAGCCGCACGCGCTGCTTCCGCTCGTGCACTGGCTGCCGCGGCGGGTGGGCCGGCGGCTGTGGGACCTCGGCGTCTCCGACGACCCCTTCGACGACACGCTGCTGCTCGACGCGAAGGAGCTCCAGCAGCTCTTCCCCGACGCCACCATCGTGCGCGAGCGGCTCGGGCCGCTCACCAAGTCACTCGTGGCTGCTGGCCCTGCTACCAGGCTCCCCGCGAGCGGATCACCGCGGGGATCGTCTTGAGCAGGATCGACATGTCGAGGAAGACCGACCAGCGCTCCAGGTAGAGGAAGTCGAGGCGCACGAGCTCGTCGGGATCGAGCTCGGAGCGCCCGGAGACCTGCCACAGGCCGGTCATGCCCGGCAGCACCAGGTAGCGCTTGCGGTGCCAGTCGTCGAGGCGCTCGAAGTCGCGCTGAGGCAGCGGCCGCGGCCCCACGAGCGACATCTCGCCGCGCAGGACGTTGATCAGCTGCGGGAGCTCGTCGAGGGAGAAGCGCCGCAGCACCCCGCCGACCGTGGTCACGCGCGGGTCGTTGCGGATCTTGAAGATCGCCCCGCCCACCTCGTTCTGGTCCTCGAGCTCGCCCTGGCGCAGCTCGGCGTCCTGCTCCATGGTGCGGAACTTGAAGCACGGGAAGAGGTCGCCGCCCAGGCCGGGTCGCATGGACCTGTAGATCACGGGCCCGCGCGAGGTGACGCGGACGAGCAGCGCGATGAGCAGCAGCAGCGGCATCAGGAAGATCGCGAGCAGGACGGCGCCGATCAGGTCGAAGGCGCGCTTGGCGACAAAGTCCACGCCCTCGAAGACCGGCGCCTTGAGCTCGAACAGCGGCAGCGCCTGGCCGGGGACGAACTCCACCCGGTCCATCAGGATCTCCATGGTCGAGGGCGCGATACGCACGGCCTTGCTCTGCGCGTGGCAGCGGTCCACCAGCTCGACCGCCTGCTCCTGCGGGAAGTCGGGGTCGGCGATGATGACCTCGTCGACCTCGTCGAGGTGGCGCTCGAGGTCCGAGAGCGTGCCCAGGTCCCGTAGCCCGTCGACCGGCCGCGGGGTCAGCGCCACGAAGCCCACCGGCTCGACCTCCGAGCCCCGCAGCGCCGCTGCGACGCCGTCGATGTGGTCGCCCGAGCCGACGAGCACGGCGCGCCGGCGATAGCCGGCCGCCTTCAGCAGCGCGAAGCTCAGGCGCTCGAAGGCGAAGCGCAGGCCCGCGACGTAGAACAGGGCGAAGAACAGGCCGCCGTAGAAGATGTAGTACGACTGGAACTCGTAGCCCTCGACGACGGCGTAGAGGAAGATCACCGCCGTGGTCTGGAACAGGCAGGCCACCACGGCCGAGAACCCCGGGCGCAGCGTGCGGTCGGCGTACAGGTGCGAGCGCGCGAAGAGCAGCAGCATCACGAGCGCCGCAAGCGGCGCGACGTCGAGCGCCTGGTCGAAGTAGAAGCCGAAGCCGGGGCCGCCGCGCACCGCCTGCTTGACCTCCAGCGCGGTCCAGATGCCGAGCAGCAGGCCGGCGAAGTCCAGCGAGGCCAGCGTGATCAGCCGCGCGATCCGCCGGGCCACCTCCAGGCGCAGCAGCGCGCCGAGAAGGAACGGGCGCGGGGCGCGCATATCGCGGGCCGGCAGGTCGAGTGGCGACTTCGCCGGAGCCGATGCCTCCCTGAGATGTCGAGCACGTCCGCCGGCCATGAAGAACCCGTGAAGTAAACAGCCGGGAGCGGAGATTGTCTCGGCCGTGACGAAAACCTCCCAGGTTGCGGTCTTTGGGGTGCAGAGGGCGGGGCGAAATCCTGCACACTCGCGACCTAACGCGGTGTTGATGCGAGCCAGGGCAGGCAGGCGCGAGGAGGACGAGCGGCCAGAGGCCCAGCTGAGCGCTGCCGCCCTCGCCCTCGTCGAGCGTCACGCGGGCCAGATCATGGCCACGGCCCGCCGCTACGCGGCCACGGCCGAGGATGCCGAGGACGCCTACCAGCGCGGGCTGGAGATCATGCTGACCAAGGCGCCGTCCACCGCGGAGGACCAGCTGGTCCCGTGGCTGAAGACGGTGGTCAAGCACGAGGCGTTCGCGCTGCGCCGCCAGCGCGACCGCCATACCCCGACCGCTGACGACGGCGAGCCGCCCGAGCGCCCCGGCGGCCCGCCCGCGCCCGAGCAGGCAGAGCGCCTCGAGCGCCTCCAGGTGGGAGCCGAGGCGCTCGCGCAGCTGAAGCCGCAGGAGGTGCGCGCGCTGCTGCTGCGCGCGGAGGGCCACTCCTACGACGAGATCGCGCGCATCTGCGGCTGGACCTACACCAAGGTCAACCGCTGCCTCACCGAGGGCCGGCGGGCGTTCCTGAAGCGGATCGACGGCATCGAGGCCGGGGACGAGTGCGAGCGCCTCGCGCCGCACCTCTCAGCCCTGGCCGACGGCGAGGCCAGCGCGGAGGACATGAAGGCCCTGCGGACGCACCTGAAGACGTGCCTGGCCTGTCGCGCGCAGCTGCGCGAGTTCCGGGCGGCCCCGGCACGGGTGGCGGCGCTCATGCCGCCGGCGGTGCTGGTGGCCTCATCCGACGTCGGGGGCCCGCTGCGCGCCGGCTTCGAGTCGCTGGCCGCGGGCCTCAGCGACCGGGTGGGCCAGGGCGTCGAGCTGGTGAGCGGGTCCAAGGTGGCCGCAGTGGCGGCCTCGGCGGCGATCGTGGCGGGGGGCGGTGCGGCAACCGTCAGCGAGCTGAGTGCTTCTGCCGACCCCGTGCGCCCGCACATCGTGCGCCAGCAGGCGAAGGCCAAGACCCCCGCCTTGCCCCCGGAGCTGGCCGATCAGGCTGCAGGCGGAGCGGTGGCCCCGACCGCACCGAAGCCCGGACAGGCGAGCGCGCCTCCCGTGGACGCGACGAAGGCGCTGGGCATCGCCGGCGGCGGAGGGACTGCCGCCGCGCCGGCGCCCTCGGCGCCGGCTCCGGCCCCCGCCCCGCGCCCACCCGACCCGGCGGACGAGTTCGCGCCGGGCGGAGGAAGTGTGGCCTCGGCGGGCGGCGACTCCGGAGGCGGAGGAGGCGAGTTCACCGCCGGCGGAGGCGGGGGCTCCGGCGGGGGCGGGGAGTTCGGCCCCTAGCGCCGCTCGGCCTAGACCTCGAACGAGAGCGCGTAGGCGACGAAGGCCAGAGCCAGCGCGGCGACGCCCACCCATTGCCAGCGCCGCTCGAGGTCGTCGCGGCGCACGAACATGAGCACGGCCAGGAGTGCGAAGGGGTCGAAGTACTTCTGGTAGACCAGCCGCACGGGCAGCACGGACAGCAGGAACGACAGCCCGAACACGACGGCGAGGGAGCGCGGCCCGGCGCGGCGTCCCAGCGCGTAGGCGGACGCGGTCCCGAGCGGGACCAGCCCCCAGAACAGCAGCGGCACCTTCTCGGAGGCCCGCCACAGGTGGCCCGCGTCGCCGGGCACGCCCGGCCCCGGGGGGGAGAACTCCAGCGGGAACGCGATCAGCAGCCCCACGGCGAGCGCAAGAGCCAGGGCGACGCCGGCCGGCGCCAGCAGCGGGCGCAGCTGCCGCCACGCGCTCGGGCCCACGACGGCCACCGCGTAGACGGCGAACACCGCGAAGGTGAACCCCAGCGCCCGTCCCAGCAGATGGTCCCCCGAGCCCGGGCACAGTCCGCACGAGGTGGGATCGGATCCCTTGGGCACCAGGCCCCCCCAGGCGACGACCAGGGCACCCAATGGGGCGGTGGCGGCGGCGAGCAGGGCCAGGCCGGGGAGCTTTCGGGGCGCATAGAAGAGCCCCAGCGGCAGCAGCCACACGAACGCCTGGCGCGTGAGCAGCGCGAGGGCCGTTGCCAGGCAGCCGAGCGCGAACAACCGCATCGAGCCCTCCTCGCCCGAGCGGTGGAACAGGATGACGGCGACCAGCGCGAAGAGGATCGCCAGGTTGTCGGTGAGCAGGATGAACGAGGCGCCGAAGAAGTACGGCGACAGCGCGAACAGCAGCGTCAGCGCCAGCGCCTTCGGGCGTTGGAGCCCCAGCCGGTCCGTGAGCAGGTGGAAAAGGGCGAGGACGGCGAGGTACGAGATGACCACGCTGAGCGCCTGGAGCTTCCAGAGGTCGAAGCCGACGACCTTGCCGTAGACCGCGAAGAGCAGGTGGAACAGCGGCGCCTGGGCCGCCGGGTAGTGCACGAGGTCGGGCGTGGGCAGCCCCTCGGCGAACTGGTGGATGGTCGGCAGGTGGTACGAGCGAGCGTCGCTGCCGTGGAAGGTCTGCAGCTCGACGGTGAGGCCCTGCAGCGCCGCCGCCACCGCGAGGAAGGGCAGCGCCAGCGCCAGCGGGTAGAACCAGCGGCGCCCCGTCATCGGGCACCACCTTGGCAGGCGCCCCGTGGACCGGCGGGCACTACCCTCGCGCCGGGTGCAGGTCCTCTCCACCCCCGCGACGCGCCCGCAGGTGGCGGCCCCGCTGGTGATCCTCGCGCTCGCGGCCCTGCTGAGGTTCGCCTTCCTCGACTCCCAGAGCTTCTGGCTCGACGAGGCCGTGACCGTGCGCGCCCTTCGCCTCGACTTCGGGCAGATGCTCGAGCGCGTCTACGACAACGAGTCGACGCCGCCGCTCTACTACGCCGTCGCGTGGGTGTGGGCGAAGCTGTCCGGCACCGACGAGGTGGGCCTGCGCTCGCTGTCCGCGGCCGCCGGAACGGGCTTCGTCGGGGTGGCCTACCTGACCGGGCGACGCCTGGTGTCCGAGCGCGCCGGGCTCATCGTCGCGGCCTTGGCCGCGGTCAGCCCGCTGCTCGTCTACTACTCGCAGGAGGCGCGCTCCTACCCGCTGTTGCTGCTCGTCGGCGGGCTGTCGCTCCTGGGTTTCGCCCACGCGCGCGATGAGCCCAGCGGACGGGCGCTAGCCGGCTGGGCGCTCGCCTCCGCGCTGGCCCTCGCAAGCCACTACTACGCGCTGTTTCTCGTAGTGGGCGAGGCCGCCTCGCTCGTCTGGCTGCACCGCCACCGGGTGCTGCCGGCCGTGAGCGCCGTGGCGCTGGTCGGGCTGGCGCTACTGCCGCTCGCGCTGCACCAGCGCGGCCTCGACCTCGCCAACTACCTGCGCGACACCTCCCTGGGGAGCCGCCTCGCGCGTGTGCCCAAGCAATTCCTCATCGGCTTCGAGGGCCCGGCCGAGGCTGTGTTGACCGGCGCCGCCGGCCTGCTGGCGGCCGCCGGCGTGGTGCTGGCGCTGCGGGCCGGACCCCGAGAGCGGGGCGGAGCCTTGGCGGCCGGGGTGCTGGCGCTCGTGGCGCTGCTGCTACCGCTGCCGATCGACCCCGACACCTTCGGCGTGCGCAACTCGCTGGCCGCCTGGCTGCCCGCCGCGATCGTCGTCGCCACGGGGTTCGCGGCCGCGCGGCCGCGCGGGCTGGGCCTCGCCCTGACGCTGGCGTTGTGCGGGATCGGCTTGTTCACCGCGCTCGCGGTGAACCTCGACGGAAATTACGGCCGCGAGGACTGGCGCGGTGCGGCCGAGGCGGTCGGGCCTCCGCCGCCCGGCGGCCGCATCGTCGTGGTCAACCCCAGCGAGGGCGAGATCCCGCTCGGCCTGTACCTGCGCGGCTTGCGCCGGCTGCCGCCGGGCGGAGCGTCGGTCCGCGAGGTGGTGGCGATCGGGGTCGACCCGGGCGGGCCGGGCTCGGAGAAGCCGCCGCCCCGGCCCGACCCGCCGTTTCGCCCGCCCCCGCCCATGGAGCTGGTCCGGCTCGACTTCGCGCCCGGCTACTCCGTCGCGATCTTCCGTTCGCCGCGGCCGGTCCGGCTGGTCAACCGCTCGCTGCCGCCGCTGGCCCCGTTCGAGCCGGCGGACCGCCTGCTCCAGCGGCCCTAGCCGGGACCCCGCGCCTCCACGGCGAGCATCGCCACCCTGTCGACGGGCAATACACGCGACTCCAGACCGCGAAGCACGGGGTCGTCGCTCTCCCCGAGCTCGCAGCGCTCGATCGCCTCGAAGCCCGCCGACCGGAGCTCGGCGCTCAGGGACTCGAAATCCCAGGCGTAGCCGCGATCGTGCTCGTACTCGACGAAGACCGCGCGCAGGATGTCGACGGCGTGCTCCATGCGGGTGCCCGCGCCGCGATGCGCCTCGAACTGCGCCTCGGCGAGCTCGCCGCCCTCGAGGTAGATCTCGGCGCAGCGCCGGGCGTCGGGGGTGACCAGCCGGATGCGCCCTCCGGGCTGCAGTGCCCGCAGGGCGTGGCGGAACAGAGCACGGGCGCCCTCGAGGGGCACGTGCTCGATCATGTTGTCGCCGTAGACGTGGCTCACCGTTCCGGGTGGAAAGGGCCAGGATCGGGTGGCATCGAGGTGGAGGGGCGCACGCGACCAGACGTCGGTGGACACCCAGCCGTCGCGGCACACGAGGCCCGAGCCGAGCTCCACCCGGTAGGGAGGCGAGGAAGTGGCCAGCAGCCGGCGCAGCCGGACGAACCCGGCGGCCTTGCGGCCGGCGTTCGCGAGACGTCTCAACCGGCGTCGGTCGGCTCGGAGCCCTCCACCCAGCGGCTCTCGTCGCCCTCGACCTCGCGCTTCCAGATCGGCGCCTCGGCCTTCGCCCGGTCGATGATCTCGCGCGCGCCCGCGAAGGCCTCGCCGCGGTGGGGCGCCGAGGCGGCCACCACCACGCTGGGCTCGCTGAGCGGGACATCCCCCACGCGGTGCTCCACAGCCGCCGCGCAGAGCCCGTGCCGCTCTACGGCGTCCTCGACTATCGACTGCAGCTTCTCCGCGGCCATCTCCGCGTAGGCCTCGTACTCGAGCTTCTCGACCTCGCGCGTGACGCCGCTGAACGTGACCACGGCGCCGGCGCGGTGGTCCCGCACCCGCTTGGCCAGTCCCCCGAGGGAAAGCGGTTCGCTGGTCACGCGCGACCAGCGCTCGCCCGAGCCTCCGCTCACCGGGGGGATCAGGGCGAGCTCGTCGCCGGGCGTCAGCACCCGGTCCTCGGGGGCGTACTCGCGGTTCACCGCCATCACCAGCGGCAGGCCCTCGGCCAGCGGGCCGAGCTCGGCCACGGCGTCGCCCACGCGAGCGCCGTCGGGGAGCTCCAAGTCGACCGAGCCTGCCCCTGCGCGCTCGCGCAACATGGCGAAGAGGCGAACGGTGACCTGCATCATGCTGGATCCTACGGGCAGTCGAAGTAGGCTCCCCGCCGTGGCCAGCGAGCAGTCCAGGAGCCAGCTCGAGGACATCCAGGCCGTCACCGACGCGGCGCTCTCCTACCTGCCGCTGGAACAGCTGCTCGACGAGCTGCTCACGCGCGTGAGGGACATCCTCCAGGTCGATACCGCCGCCGTGCTCCTGATCGACGCGGACCGGCGCAACCTGGTCGCCCGGGCGGCCAAGGGACTGGAGGAGGAGGTCGAGGCCCTGGTCCGCGTGCCGCTGGGCGCTGGCTTCGCGGGTCGCGTTGCCGCCGGGCGCCGGCCGGTTCACATCCCCGACGTGGCCACCGCCGAGATCTACAACCCGATCCTGCGAGAGAAGGGGCTGCGTTCGCTGCTGGGCGTCCCTCTCATAGCCGAGGGCGAGGTGACGGGCGTGCTTCACGTCGGGAGCCTCGGCGACCGGGAGTTCACGCCCCAGGACACCGACCTCCTGCAGCGTGCCGGCGACCGCGCCGCGCTGGCCATCCACGCTCGGATGGCCGAGCGCGAGCGCGGCCTCGCCGAGGAGCTTCAGCGGTCGCTGCTGCCCCAGGGCCTCCCCTCGTTTCCCGGCCTGCGCGTGGCCGCGCGCTACTCCCCAGCGGCCTCCGCCCTGCTGGGCGGCGACTGGTACGACGCCTTCGTCACCCGCAGCGGCACCCTGTGCATGGCGATCGGCGACGTTGTCGGGCGGGGCTTTCGCGCCGCCGCAGTGATGGCGCAGCTGCGCTCGGCCCTGCGGGCCTACGCCCTGGACGAGCGGTCGCCGCTCGAGACGATCGAGCGCCTCAACACGCTGCTTCGCCAGCTCGAGCCCGGCCGCACGGCCACGCTCGTCTTCATCGTCCTCGACCCACGCAACAGCGCGATGGAGATCGTCGCGGCGGCCAACGCGCCGCCCGTGCTGGTCTCGCCCGAGGGCGAGGCTCAGCTGCTCGAGCTGGCTCCCGCACCGCCGCTCGGGGCGACGGTGACCCCCTCCTACAGCTTGCTGGAGACCAGTTTGACCCCGGGCTCGCGACTTCTCCTCTACACCGACGGGCTCGTCGAGCGCCCTGCGGAGTCGCTCGACGTGGGACTGGAGCGCTTGGTCTCGATCGCCGGCGGCTTGGATGGCAGCGTCGACTCGTTCTGCCAGCACGTCTTCGACTCGATGCTGCCCGATGAGGGCATCGAGGACGACGCCGCGCTGATCGCCATCGAGACGGAGGTCCTCCCCGACCCGATGCGGGTGACACTTCCGGCCGATCGCGATTCGGCTCCGCTCTTCAGGCGCCTCCTCTCGCGCTGGCTCGAGGACAAGGGGGCCGGCCAGTGGGACTCGGACGCGGTGCTGCTGGCGGCCGCGGAGGCGTGCTCCAACGCCATCGAGCACGCCTATCCCCCCGACCAGCGAGCCTTCGACGTGGAGGTGGCCGGCGACGGCGATGACGACGTGGCCGTGACGGTGCGCGACTACGGGAGCTGGCGACCACCGCGCGGCACGAACCGCGGCCGTGGCATAAAGATGATGGAGGCGCTGGTGGATTCCGTCGAGATCGATCGGACAGACGACGGGACCACAGTGAAGATCCGCCACCAACTCGAACGGGAGCCGACACGAACGACCACCTGAGCATCGAGCGCCGCGATGGCGTGGTCGTGGCCCGGCTGGGTGCGGAGTTCGAGCTCTCCTCGGCCGTCGGAGTACACGACGCGATGCTCGCGGCCCTGACCAACCGCGACCACGGGATCGTGGTCGACCTCCAGGAGGTCAGCTTCATGGACAGCGCCGGGATCAACGCGCTGTTCGATATGGCCGAGCGCCTGCACGGGCGCCAGCAGAAGGTGGTCATCGTCCTGCCTGAGCGGGCTGTGGTCCGCCGCGTGGCCGAGCTGGTCGGCCTGGGCTCCACGGTCGGCATCTGCGAGACCCTGGACGAGGCGGTTGCGGCCGTGCCGCCCGCCGATCCCGCCTAGCCCACGCCGCGCGTCCGTATCCTGACCGCGTGGCCACCGAGCGCGAGTACAAGCCCACCATTGCCCCGATCGTCGGCCCCGACGACGAGCGGGTCTTTACCGACTCGGGCATCGAGATCAAGCCGCTGTACGACGAGACCGACGTCGACGACGGCCTCGAGGAGCGCCTCGGCGAGCCGGGCGAGTACCCGTTCACCCGCGGCATCCACCGTGAGATGTACCGCAAGCGCCGCTGGACGATGCGCCAGTACGCCGGCTACGCCAGCGCCAAGGAGACCAACGAGCGCTTCCACTATCTGATCGAGCACGGCTCGACGGGGCTGTCGATGGCCTTCGATCTGCCCACCCAGCTCGGCCGCGACTCCGACGACCCACTGTGCGAGGGCGAGGTCGGCCGCACCGGCGTGGCCATCGACACCATCGACGACATGCGGCGCGTGTTCGACGGCATCCCGCTGGCGGACGTCTCGACATCGATGACCATCAACGCGCCCGCCAGCGTGCTGCTCCTGCTCTACGAGCTGGTCGGCGAGGAGCAGGGCGTGGACTCCAAGGACCTGCGCGGCACGACCCAGAACGACGTGCTCAAGGAGTACATCGCGCGCGGGAACTTCATCTACCCGCCCGAGCCGGCGATGCGCCTCACCACCGACCTGTTCGCCTACTGCGCGCAGAACGTGCCGAAGTGGAACACGATCTCGATCTCGGGCTACCACATGCGCGAGAAGGGCTGCTCGGCCGTTCAGGAGGTCGGCTTCACGCTGGCCAACGCGATCGCCTACGTCGAGGCAGCGCTGGACGCGGGCCTGGACATCGACTCCTTCGGGCCGCGGCTGGCCTTCTTCTTCAACGGCCACAACAACGTCTTCCAGGAGGTGGCCAAGTTCCGCGCCGCCCGGCGCATGTGGGCGCGCATCGTGCGCGAGCGTTTCGGCTCGGAGAACGAGAAAGCGCAGACCATCCGCTTCCACACCCAGACCGGCGGCGTGACCCTGGCCGCCCAGCAGCCCGAGAACAACATCGTGCGCGTGGCGCTGCAGGGCTTCGCGGCCGCGTGTGGGGGGACTCAGTCGCTGCACACCAACGGCTTCGACGAGGCGCTGGCCCTGCCCACCGAGCGCGCCGCGCGCATCGCTCTGCGAACCCAGCAGATCCTCGCCCACGAGTCGGGCGCCACCGACACCGTCGACCCCTTCGCCGGCTCCTACTTCGTCGAGGCGCTGACCGATCAGATCGAGACGGGCGCGCAGGGTCTGATCGACAAGGTCGACGAGCTGGGCGGCTCGGTGCAGTGCATCCCCTTCATCCGCGCGGAGGTGGAGGAGTCGGCCTGGGGCTACGAGGAGCGCTACCGCATCAAGCAGGACATCGTGGTCGGCGTGAACGAGTACGTCACCGACCAGGTGGACGAGGTGGACATCCTCCGCGTGGACCCCGAATCCGAGCGCGAGCAGGTAGAGCGGCTGGGGAGGTTCAAGTCCGAGCGCGACGACGACGCGCTGCAGAAGCGGCTCGACGCCCTGCGTGAGACTGCGAAGGGCGACGGCAACCTGCTCGAGCCGATGCGCGCGGCGCTGAGGGACAAGGCCAGCATCGGCGAGGTCTGCGGCGTGCTGCGCGACGAGTACGGGGAGTACTCCGAGGCCTGAATCGCCCTGCTCTCGGGCAGAACGGCCGCGGGCAGCCCCGCCCGCGGTGCCCGTGTTCGAGGTCTGTTGACAAACCGCCGCGTCGCCCCGACGCCGGGCGTCGGGCGCCTCCGCCCAACGGGAAGGAGGGGGTACAGGGCTGGCGAAACCCTGGCGCGATGCCCAAGTTCGAGGTCTCTCGCACCCTGGTCAAGTCGCCCCCTGAGCTCTGGCCGGAGCTGAGCGAAGGGCGGCTGGCCGAAGCCATCGGCGAGGCCAAGGTGGAGGTCACAGAGGACGAGCGGAGCGTGCGCTGGGAGGCGCAAGGTGCACAAGGAAGCGCCTCGCTCGAGCCCTCGGGCTGGGGCACGAAGGTCACGCTCAGCGCCGAGGTCGGGCAGGAAGTGGCCCGCGCGGGCCTCTGGAGCCGCTTTCGTAAGCGCCCTCCGGGGACCTCGCCCCACGCCGACCTCGAACAGCGCCTGCACGGCCTGCTCGACGAGCTGGGCTTCGACCGGCGCCAGCCGTTCTCGCGCGAGTAGCGCGCGGGCTCAGCGCACCACGCGCACCCGGCGGCGCGCGATGCTCGAGTAGCCGCCGCGAACCGACGTCTTCGCCGCCAGCCGCGCCCGGCCCCGAGCGCTGCGGCGCACGCGCATCCGCAGCACCGCCCGGCGACCCTTGCCCAGCCTGAAGGTGCGTGAGCCCAGCCGACGCCCGCGCCGCGAGCGAAGGACCAGCCGCCCGCGGCAGCCGGTGTCGCCGCGCCGTGGACAGGCGACCCTGATTCTCACCCGGCCGCGGCGGACCACCAGGCGCCGGGTCAGGAGCCGCAGTCGGGGTGCGACAGGCGGCCGGACCACGCCGAGGCCCTCCGTGGCCGGGGTTCCGTCCAGCGTGTCCCGGTTGCGCGTTGCCAGCTCAAGGCGCAGCTTGCCGCGGCGCTTGAGCGAGGCGCGGCGGCGGGCGGTCAGCCGGAACGAGAAGCGCTGGGCCTCGCCCGGCCCGATGTCGTAGCTGCGCCCGCGGGGCGCACCTTCGAGCGTGGCGCGTCCGAAGCAGCGGCCCGGCGGCCCGCCCGGCCAGCGGCCCGGGCAAGCCAGCCGCACGTTCACGAAGCCCCGCAGGCTCGCTCGTGGGCGCAGCAGGCGCATCTGCATCGCGCGGGCACGCCGGGGGCCGGCCGCCGGCAGCGGGGGCTGGACGATCCCCGGCAGGTACTGCTCGGGGTTGAAGACCGCGGTCTGGAAGCCACGGTCGGCGTCGGGAGTCTCGGGGTTGGGGTCGCCGGCGTCGCGCGGGCGGGGGACGCGCTGGTCGGTGATCGCCCCGAGCACCCGCTCGTAGAGGCCCTGCTCCCAGCTCGAGCCGCCCGAGAACGCCGGCGAGGACTCCTGCCCGGTGCGCACGACCATCACGTCCTGGCTCGGGAACACGGCCACCACCTGACCGAACAAGCCCGAGAAGCGGTATAGGTCCGGCGGCAGGGTCGGGAAGTCACGGCTGCCGCTCACGGGCCGGCTGCCAACGCGCGGGCTCACGCACGGCTTCCTGCTGTTGATCCAGATCAGCCAGCCGTAGCAGCCGTTGGTCCTGCTGGCCGAGAGCGCCTGGCGGACGAAGGTGTGAGAGAGAAGGCGACGACCGCGCCAGACCCCGTCGCGGCGCAGGAGGTCGCCGAGGCGCCCGAAGTCGTCGGGCCTCATGTTCAGGCCGAAGAAGCCCTGGGTGTGCCCCACCTGGTCGCGCCGCCAGAACCAGTCACCGCGCCCTATCCCCAGCGGGCCGAAGAGCTCGCGCTGGGCGTAGCTCTGAAAGTCCTCGCCCACCGCCCGCTGCACGGACTCGGCGGCAAGCGCCGGGCCGCTCTGGGAGTACTCGAAGTAGGTGCCCGGCGTCTTGTCGAACGGCACGGTGAGGCCGTCGCGCAGCCGGTCGCGCATGAAGATGTTGTAGTCGCGAAAGCCGTTCCAGTGCAGGCCTGAGGTCATGCGCAGCAGCTGCTCGATCGAGACCGCCCCGTGCGGCCGGTCGGCCTCGGTGATCAGCCCGCCGATGCGGTCGTGGCGGCTGATCAGCTCCTGGGTCATCGCCCGCCCGAACACCATCGCCGTGACCGACTTGGCTAGCGACCAGCTCTCGAACCGGCCCGTGCGGCCCTCGGGGTTCACCGAGTCCTCGCCGACCAGGCAGCCGTGGCGGTAGACGCGCACCGCGAAGCCCGCGTTGACCGTGCCGTAGTCGATGGCCGCGCGCACCTTCGCGGCGTCCATGCCGGCCTGGGGCGGCGTGGCGCGCTGCCAGCGCGAGCCAGGCTCGCCGCAGCGCTTGGCGGCTTGGGCGGCGGGGGCGGCCACGAGCAGCGCGAGGAGGACTCCCACGACCCACAGACCCCGCCTCGCCATCGGCGGAGTGTAAGCCCCGGCCCTCGCGGCCGCGCCACCGGGGGCGAAGGCGGATCAGCTGTGCACTCAGGTCCCCGATGGGGGCCTCAGACGCACACTCATCGGCGCGAGCCTGGGCGCTGGCTCGCCGCCAGCACTGGGTGATCACCCACGCTCAGCTTCTCCGGCTGGGCTTCAGCCGAAAGGCCATCAAGCACCGGATCGCAACGGGGCGCCTGCGGCCCCTCTATCGCGGGGTGTACTCGACCGGGCGGGCAGAGCCGAGCCAACGCGGCCGCTGGATGGCCGCTGTGCTGGCTTGCGGGGAGGGGGCGATGCTGGGCAGGCGCAGCGCCGGCGCGATGTGGGGCATCCTGCCCGTCCACGCCGGAGCCATCGAGGTCGCCGCTCCGCGGAGGACCCGCGCGCAGGCCGGCATCGCGCTGCACCGCGCACGCCGGCCGGGCAGCCGCAAGGACGGCATCCCGCTGACGACACCGGCGGCCACGCTGGTCGACCTCGCCACCCAACTCGGCCGGAACGCCTTGGAGGCCGCGATCGGCGAAGCCGACAAGCAAGACCTCGTGGACCCCGAGGCCCTTCGCGCCGAGATCGAGCCGATCTCCGGCCGCCCGGGAGTCGCCCGGTTGAGGACGACGCTGGACCGTCGCACCTTCCGCCTCACGGACTCGCAGCTCGAGCGCCTGTTCCTCCCGCTAGCCAGGCGGGCGGGGCTCCCCGCCCCGGATGAGGAGCGCCGCATCAACGGCCACCGGGTCGACTTCGTCTGGCGTCAGCTCGGGCTGGTGGTCGAGACCGATGGCTTGCGTTACCACCGGACTCCGGTCCAGCAGTCGACGGACCTCTACCGCGACCACGCGCACGCCGCAGAGGGCCTGCAGCGCTTGCGCTTCTCCCACGACCAGATCAGGCACGACCCCGGGCACGTCGAGAGGACCCTGCGAGCCGTGACCTAGAATGCTCCGCCGCCATGCGCCAGAAGTCACCGGAGACCTACGAGGAGAAGCTCGCCCAGCTCCAGGAGCTGCGCGAGCAGGCGGCCCACACCAACCCCGAAGCCGAGAAGAAGCAGCACGCCAAGGGCAAGCTCACCGCGCGCGAGCGCGTGGAGAAGCTGCTCGACCCTGGCACCTTCCAGGAGCTCGACACCTTCGTCCGCCACCGCACGGCCGAGTTCGGGATGGAGAAGAACAAGCCCTGGGGCGATGCCGTGGTCACCGGCCACGGGTTGATCGACGGCCGGCCGGTGTGCGTCTTCTCCCAGGACTTCACGGTCTTCGGCGGCTCGCTGGGCGAGGTCATGGCGGAGAAGATGTGCAAGATCATGGACCTGGCGGCCAGGATCGGCTGCCCGGTCATAGGCATCAACGACTCCGGCGGCGCTCGCATTCAGGAGGGGGTGGTGTCCCTGGGCGCCTACGGCGACGTCTTCGTCCGCAACGTCGAGTGCTCGGGCGTCATCCCGCAGATCTCGCTGATCATGGGCCCCTGCGCGGGCGGGGCCGTGTACTCCCCGGCCATGACCGACTTCATCTTCATGGTCAAGGAGACCTCGCACATGTTCATCACGGGGCCCGACGTGATCAAGACCGTCACCGGCGAGGAAGTCGAGTTCGAGGAGCTCGGCGGAGCCATGACCCACAACACCAAGTCGGGCGTGGCCCACTTCGCCTCCGAGGACGAGGAGGCCTGCCTGGAGGACGCCCGCTACCTCATGTCCTTTCTCCCCAAGAACAACCTCGAGCAGCCCCCGCGCATGGACTCCGGCGACCCGATCGACCGCATGGAGGAGGCGCTCGACACCGTCGTGCCCGACAGCCCGAACAAGCCCTACGACATGCGCGACGTGGTCTCGCTCATCGTCGACGACGGCGAGTTCTTCGAGGTTCACGAGCACTTCGCCAAGAACCTCATCGTCGGGTTCTCGCGCCTGGCCGGCCGGCCCGTCGGCATCGTCGGCAACCAGCCCGCGCAGCTGGCCGGCGTGCTCGACATCGAGTCCAGCGAGAAGGGCGCGCGCTTCGTGCGTTTCTGCGACGCCTTCAACATTCCCCTGGTCACCTTCACCGACGTCCCGGGCTTCCTGCCCGGGACCAGCCAGGAGTGGGGCGGGATCATCCGCCACGGGGCAAAGCTGCTCTACGCCTTCACCGAGGCGACGGTGCCCAAGCTCACGGTCGTCACGCGCAAGGCCTATGGCGGCGCCTACGACGTGATGAACTCCAAGCACATGCTGGCCGACTTCAACTTCGCCTGGCCGCAGGCCGAGGTCGCCGTGATGGGCCCGGAGGGCGCGGTGAACATCATCTACCGCCGCGACATCTCCAACTCCCCCACGCCCGACGAGCGTCGCCAGAAGCTCATGGACGACTACAAGGCCCGCTTCGCGAATCCGTACACGGCGGCCGAGCGCGGCTACATCGATGACGTGATCGTCCCGCACGAGACGCGGCCGAAGCTCATCCGCGCGCTCGAGACGCTGCAGACCAAGCGCGTGCCCGGGCCCAAGCGCAAGCACGGCAACATCCCCCTCTAGGTCACGCGAGCAGCTCGCAGCGCTGCGTGGCGGCCCGCTGCCGGGCGGATTACGCTCGGCACGTGGCTGACGAGACCGATCGCGCGCACGTTCGGCTGGCCGAGCTCGTCGCCGCGCTCTCGCTGGGCGTGGACCTGGGCTTCGCACAGCCGATGGAGCACGTGCTGCGGCAGTGCCTCATCGCGCTACGGCTCGCCGAGCGGCTGGGGCTCGACGAGGACGAGCGCGCCGTCGTCTACTACACCGCGCTGCTCATCAACGTGGGCTGCCATTCGGACGCCCACGAGCAGGCGAAGTGGTTCGGCGACGACATCGCGCTGAAGTCCGGCAAGTACGACGGGGAGCTGAGAGGCGTGCGCGCGGCCGCGTCGGGGCTGCGTCTGCTGGGGTCGGGCAACCCGCCCCTGCACCGCTTCAGGGTCGGGCTCGAGTTCGCGATCTCCGGCCACCGCGAGGTGGACGACATGATCAGCCAGCACGCGGGCATGGCGCAGGCGCTGGCCGAGCAGCTCCAGCTGCCCGACGAGGTGGTCCAGGCCGTCGGCGCGGCCTACGAGCAGTGGGACGGGAACGGGTGGCCGGGCGAGCTCGAGGGCGAAGACGTGCCGATCGCGGCCCGCCTCGCGCAGCGGCAAGCAGTTCGACCCTGCGCTGGCGGGGCTGCTCGCCTCCGACGCCGAGATGATCCTCGCGGGCGTCGACTCGGTTTCCACCTGGGACGCGGTGATAGGGGCAGAGCCCGCTCTCGCCGTCGTGCTGTCCGGCGAGCGCTTCGACGCCGCACTGCTGGCGATCGCCAACTTCGTCGACCTGAAGTCGACCTACACGCTCGGCCACTCGCACGCAGTCGCCGATCTGGCCGCCGAAGCGGGGGCCCGGCTGGACATGTCCCCATCAGAGGTGCGGACGCTGCGCCGCGCGGGCCTGCTGCATGGCCTGGGGCGGCTCGGTGTCTCCAATTCGATCTGGGAGAAGGCGGCGCCGCTGGGCGCGGGCGAGTGGGAGCGCGTCCGCATGCATCCCTACCTGACTGAGCGCATGCTGCGGCAGTCCGACGCGCTGGCGCCGCTCGGGGCGATCGCCGTGCAGCTACGCGAGCGCATGGACGGCTCCGGCTATCCGCATGGGCTGTCGGGGAGCGCGATCTCGCGCTCGGCTCGGGTGCTGGGCGCGGCCGATGCCTTCCAGGCGATGCGCGAGCCACGCCCTCACCGACCTCAGCTGTCGGCCGACGCGGCGGCGGCCGAGCTCGAGTCGGAAGTGAGGGCGGGCCGCCTCGACGGGGAGGCCGTCGACGCGGTGCTCGGCGCGGCAGGGCGCCGCGTCGTGCGCCGAGCGGGGCCCGCCGGCCTGACGCCGCGCGAGGTCGAGGTGCCTCGGTTGCTGTCGCGAGGGCTGTCGAACAAGCAGGTCGCCGGGCAGCTGGTCATCTCGCCCAAGACGGTGGGAAACCACATCGAGCACATCTACTCGAAGATCGGCGCGTCGAGCAGGGCGAGCGCCAGCCTGTTCGCGATGCAGCACGGGCTCCTGCCCGAAGAGGAAATGAGGGGAACACCCCATGCCGCGCAGCCCGGCCGGACATAGCGTCGCTCTACTTCAACCGAGGGGGAGCGCGACATGCCGAAGATGTCGAAGGAGAGCGCAACGAACGTCGAGGACCACGGGATGGTCGAGGACCGCAGCCAAGAGCTCGACGGCTACACGGTCAACTGGGTGACCATGCGCGAGGAGATGGACATGGCCACGATGCTCAAGGGGCTGCCTGACGACCGCTGCCAGTGCCCGCACTGGGGCTTTGTCATCAAGGGGCGGCTGACCTGGCGCTACGCCGACCACGAAGAGGTGACCGACGCCGGCGACGTCTTCTACGCGCCGCCCGGCCACGTTCCCGTGGCCGAGGCCGGAACCGAGTTTCTCCAGTTCAGCCCCAGCGACGAGCTGCAGACGACCGAAGAGGCCATCATGAGGAACATGCAGGCGATGCAGGGCACCTGACCGGTCGCTAACGTGCCGCGATCGGCCTCGGGCGGACCACCGCTATCTTCCTGGCCCTCGGGGCGCTGCTCGCCGGCCCGGCAGCGGCTCAGACCCCGCGGCTGAGCGACGCCCAGCTGGCCGGACAGCGGGTGATCTTCTCGTACGGCGGCAAGCGGCCACCGCGCGAGCTGGTGCGCCGCGTCGAGCGCGGCGAGGCGGCCGGGGTGATGCTCTACGCGCGCAGCATCCGCTCTCGCGCGCAGCTCAGGCGCACCCTGTCCGGGCTGCAGCGAGCGGCTCGCCGCTCGCCCGTCCATCTGCCTCTGCTCCTTCTGATCGACCAGGAAGGCGGCTTCGTGCAGCGCCTGCCCGGGGGGCCCACCCGCTCCGCCGCCCGCGTAGGCAGCACCTTGGGCGCGTACCGCACCGGCCTGCAGGCAGGCTCGACGCTGCGCCGGGTGAACATCAACGTGAACCTCGCTCCGGTCGCCGACGTGTGCCGGGCGCGCTCGGTGCTCGAGCGCGAGCTGCGCTGCTACAGCCGCCGCCCCTCGGTGGTGAGAGCCCGGACCCGGGCCTTCGCCCGGGGCCTCCGCCGCCGAGGGGTGGTGCCGGCGGCCAAGCACTTCCCCGGGCTGGGAGCGGCGCGCAAGAACACCGACGACGGCCCCGTCACCATCCGGGCCTCGCGCTCGACCCTGCGGCGTGTCGATGAGCGCCCCTTCGCGGGGCTGGCCCCGATGGTCATGCTCAGCAACGCGGTCTATCCCGCCTTCGACCGCCACCGGGTCGCGGCCCTCTCGCGGGCGGTGATCGTGGGGGAGCTGCGCCGCCGCCTGGGCTTTCGCGGCGTGACGATCTCGGACGCCTTCGACACCCCGACCGGCTTCGGCCTCGGCGGCCCCGCGCGCATCGCGCTCACCGCGGCCCGCGCCGATCTGGACCTGATCCTCTTCGCGCACACATACACCGACTCGGCAACGGCGGCGCGGACGCTCGAGTCGGCCCTGCGCTCGGGCCGGATCTCCCGCGAGCCCTTCCTGCAGTCCGTCGGGCGGGTGCTCGCACTCCGCCGCCGTGCCGCTCGGCTACGAGGGTAGAACCGACCCTACTTGGGGTAGTGACGACTTGCCGGTACTCGAAACGGGAGGAGAGCCATGGCCGCCAAGCGATCGCTTCCGAACCGTGTCATGCACGCGGTCTTCGGGCGTATCAATCAGCGCAAGCAGTGGTACGAGCAGCCCACGCTGGGCCTCAAGATGCTCAACCTGCTGTCCCTGCGGCTCGACCTGCGCGACCTGAACCTCTTCGACGCCGCCTCCGAGCCGCTGCAGGAGAACGGAAGCGAGACGCCCCCGCCCGAGGCCCGCAAGGCCCGCCAGCCGGGAGGCCGCTGGAACGACCTCGACGACCCCGCCATGGGCTCGCTCGAGAGCGCCTTCTCGCGCAACATCAACCCCCGGCACATCCGCCCCGAGAAGCCGCCGCGCCTGCACGACCCGAGCGCGCGCACGGTCTCCCTGGAGCTGATGACCCGCGACGAGTTCAAGCCGGCCAGCACGCTCAACATCCTCGCCGCCGCCTGGATCCAGTTCGAGAACCACAACTGGTTCTTCCACGGGCGCGGGAGCGCCGAGGAGCAGATGGACGTCCCGATCGCCGAGGACGACGACTGGCCCGACCACCCCATGCACGTACGCCGTACGGTCACCGACAACAGCCAGGGGGCCCGCGCCGGCGCCGAAGGCAACGGCAACGGCGTCGTCGACTACGGCAACACCGAGACGCACTGGTGGGACGGCTCTCAGCTCTACGGCTCCGACAAGGAGAAGCAGGACCGACTGCGCACCTTCAGGGACGGAAAGCTCGTCATCGGGGCCGACGGGCGGCTGCCCGACGATCCCGACCAGGCCGGCGTCGACCTCGCCGGCTTCAACGAGAACTGGTGGTTCGGGCTCTCGTGCCTGCACACGCTGTTCACCAAGGAGCACAACGCGATCTGCGACGTGCTCAAGAAGGAGAACCCGAGCTGGGACGACCAGCGACTGTTCGATACCGCCTGGCTCATCAACTCCGCCTTGATGGCGAAGATTCACACGGTCGAGTGGACGCCGGGCATCGTCAACACCCCGGCGCTGTGGGGCTCGATGAACATCAACTGGTCGGGAATCTTCGGCCAGCACGTCAAGGACCGCTTCGGGCGCTTTGGCGACTCGGAGATCTTCAGCGGCATCATGGGCTCGCCCCAGGAGCACCACGGCGCCCGCTTCCAGCTGACCGAGGAGTTCGTCTCGGTCTACCGGATGCACCCGTTGATTCCCGACGACTGGAAGCTCTACGAGCACCAGTCCGGTCAGCTCGTGCAGGAGAACGAGTTCGTCGAGCTCCAGGGGGCCAACACCCGCTCCTTCATGGACGGGTTCGACATGCCCGACCTCGTCTACTCCATGGGCATCGAGCACCCGGGCGCGATCACCCTGCACAACTACCCGAAGGCGCTGCAGCGCTTCAGGCGCATCGACGGCGAGCTGATGGACCTCGCCACGCTGGACATCCTGCGTGACCGCGAGCGCGGCGTGCCCCGCTACAACGACTTCCGCGAGGAGATGCGGATGCCGCGGGTGCGCTCCTTCGACGAGCTCACCACCAACAAGCAGTGGGCCGAGCAGATACGCCGCGTCTACGACAACGACATCGACAAGGTGGACCTGCAGGTCGGCATGTACGCCGAGCCGCTTCCGCCCGGCTTCGGGTTCTCGGACACCGCCTTCCGCGTGTTCATCCTGATGGCGTCGCGGCGGCTGAAGAGCGACCGCTTCTTCACCACCGACTTCACTCCGGAGGTCTACACCCAGACCGGCATCGACTGGGTCAATCACACGAAGATGAAGGACGTCCTGCTGCGCCACTACCCGGAGCTCGGGCCGGCGCTGGAGGGCATGCCCAACGCCTTCCTGCCCTGGAACCGGGTCTCGCCCGACGGCGGCGACGGCAAGGTGGGCAAGCACGTCGCGGGGCTGCGCAAGGCCGGCCAGGCCATCAACGCGTGAGCAGCCTGCCCGAAGCGTCCGTCGAGGAGAGTTTCCGCGTCGTCTTCCTCGGCGTGCTGCCCGCGGTCTCGCGAGGGCTGTTCTCGCCGCGCCCGAAGGTGACGCGGCTGCAGACCTCGATCGACGCGGACCGGCGGACCGTCGCCGCACTGGGCGAGATCCGTCGCAAGCACCCGGGCCAAGGGGTCAAGCTGCTGGGCGGACGGATCGTCGTGCTGTGGGGCCCGGATGCCATCGCGGAGGTACTCGAGCAGTCGGCCGACGTCTACGACTCGGGCTCGGGCGCCAAGGGCAAGGGGATGCGGCACTTCCAGCCCGACGCCCTGACCCTCTCCCAAGGCGAGGAGTGGCGTGACCGGCGCCGGTTCACCGAGTCCGTTCTCGCCACCTCCGAGCGGGTCCATCCCCTGGCCGACCGCTTCCTGGCCGTGGCCTCCGAGGAGGTCGAGGCCCTGCGCCTGGGCAGCACCCTGGAGTGGAAGGACTTCGAGCGCCTGTTCGACCGCCTCACCCTGCGCGTGATCTTCGGGGACCGTGCCCGCGGCGACCAGGAGCTCACCGAGCTGCTCGAGAAGCTGATGTCCGAGGCCAACCGGCTTGTCGGCCTCAGCCAGGGAGACGACTTCTACGAGTTCTACGGGATGCTGGAGAGCCAGCTGCGCGACCCCGAGCCCGGGAGCCTGATCTCGCGCTTCGCCGACGCCCCGCAGAGCGACTCGACCCGGGTCGTCCACCAGCTCCCCCACTGGATGTTCGCCATGCGCGACACCCTCGCCACCAACGTCTACAGGGCGCTGGCGGCCATCGCGGCCCAGCCCGAGGTCGAGCGGCGCGTGCTGGAGGACCTCGAGGGAACGGACATCGGCGACCCCTCCCAGCTCGACGGCTTGACCTATCTGGAGGGGTGCCTGCAGGAGACGATGCGGCTCTGGCCCACGACGCCGCTGCTGGCTCGCCAGACCACCCGCGAAGCGACGCTGGCCGGCGACCAGATCGACGAAGGCGCCCAGGTGATGATGCTCAACGTGTTCAATCACCGGGACCCGCAGACGGCCCCGGACATCGACCGGATGAAGCCCGAGCGCGAGCCCGACGTGCGCTTCAACCACCTGTCGGGCGGCAGCCAGAACTGCCCGGGCGGCCCGCTGGTGTCGCTGCTGGGCAAGGCGGTCCTCGCGCAGTTCTTCTCTCGCTACCGCATGCACCTGCGCGAGCCGGCGCTGCCCTCCGAGGGCGACATGCCGCACATGCTGGACGCCTTCGCGCTCCGCTTCGGGGTCGCTCCGCGTGAACTCTGAGCGGGTCACGTTCGGCGACCTGAGCGCGCTCGCCGGCCGCGTGAAGACAGGCGGCGAGCGGGAGACGATGGAGGTCGACAAGCCCGCGACCGGCGAGCCACTGGGCTCGGTCCCCCGCTGCACGCCCGAGGACGTCGAGCAGGCGGTGCAGCGGGCGCGCCAGGCGCAGAATCGCTGGCGCGACAGCACCTGGGACGAGCGCCGCGCCATCCTGCTGCGCTTCCACGACCTCGTCCTCGACCGCCGGGAGGAGCTGCTCGACCTGCTGCAGCTGGAGTCGGGCAAGGCGCGGCGGCACGCCTTCGAGGAGATCATGGACGTGGCGGTCGTCTCGCGCTACTACGCGCGTCACGGCGAGGGCCACCTGCGCCCGCGGCGCCGGCGCGGCGTCATCCCTCTGCTCACCGCGGCGTGGGAGTACCACCACCCGCTCGGAGTGGTCGGGGTGATCTCGCCCTGGAACTACCCGCTCACGCTGAGCATCAGCGATGCGTTGCCGGCCTTGGCCGCCGGCAACGGTGTGGTGCTCAAGGCCGACAGCAACACTCCGTTCAGCGCCCTGTGGGGCGTGGGCGCCCTCGAGGAAGCGGGCCTCCCGGTCGGCCTGATGCAGGTGGTCACGGGCTCGGGCTCCGAGCTCGGGCCGGAGCTGATCGACCGCGTCGAGTACGTGATGTTCACCGGAAGCACTGAGGTCGGCCGCCAGGTGGCCTCACAGGCCGCCGAGCGGCTCGTTCCCAGCTCGATGGAGTTGGGAGGCAAGAACGCGATGATCGTCCTCGACGACGCGGACCTCGCCCGGGCGGCCGAGGGCGCCGAGCGGGCGATGTTCTCCAACACGGGCCAGCTGTGCATCTCCGTCGAGCGGCTCTACGTGCAGGAGGGCGTTGCCGACGAGTTCACTTCCAAGCTGCTCGAGCGCATCGGCGAGATGAAGCTCGGCGCGAGCCTGTCCTACCGCGACGACATGGGCTCCCTGGTCTCGCAGGATCAGCTCGACGCTGTCCGCGAGCACATCGACGACGCACTCGGCAAGGGCGCCCGTGTGCTCGCCGGGGGCAACCCGCGCCCCGATATCGGCCCCTACTTCCACGAGCCCACCCTCCTGGCCGACGTGAGCGAGGAGATGAGCCTGTTCGCCGACGAGACGTTCGGCCCCGTCGTCTCGGTGTCGCGCTTCTCCTCCGAGGGCGAGGTGGTCGAGCGGGTCAACGACAGCCGCTACGGGCTCAACTGCAGCCTCTGGACGCGGGACGCGCGCCGCGGGCGCGCGCTGGCTGCGCGCGTCCAGGCCGGGACGGTGAACGTCAACGAGGGCTACATCGCCGCCTGGGGCTCGGTGGACGCGCCGATGGGCGGGATGAAGGACTCGGGGCTGGGGCGCCGCCACGGGGCGGACGGAATCCTGAAGTACACCGAGGCGCAGACCGTGGCGGTGCAGCGGCTGCTGCCGGTGGCCGCCCCCTTTTCGGTGCCGCAGGGATTGTGGGCCCGCCTGGTGACCTCGGGCTTGCGGCTCCTGCGCCGGCTGCCGATGACCTGAACGATGGCCAAGCGCGTCGTGCTCCTCCTCGCCGTCGCGCTTGCGGCGCTCCAGATGACGAGCGCAGCTTCGGAGTCCGAGGGCGCGCGCCTGCCCGGGGCAAAGCGCTGCCCCGTGTTCCCCAGGTCCAGCCATTGGAACCGCCGCGTCGACCGCCTGCCGCTGCACAGCCGCTCCGCCCGGATCGTCAGCTCGATCGGCCGCGACGAGCACGCCCACGCCGACTTCGGCGCGGGCACCTACGAAGGCGAGCCGATCGGCATCCCTTACCGAACCGTCTCGCGCAGGACCAAGCGGGTGCCGGTCTCCTTCGAGTACGGCGACGAGTCCAACCGCGGGCGCTACCCCATCCCGCGTCACGTGCCGATCGAGGGCGGCCGCGACTCAGACGGCGACCGCCACGTGATCGTCGTCGACCGCAGCCGCTGCCGGCTCTACGAGCTGTTCTCCGCCTTCCCGCGGAACGCCGGGCGCTCCTGGCGGGCCGGCTCGGGCGCGATCTGGAACCTGCGCAGCAACCGCATGCGGCCGCGGGGGTGGACGTCGGCCGACGCCGCCGGGCTGCCCATCCTCCCCGGCCTGGCACGGCCCGAGGAGGTGCGTCGGGGGAACATCGACCACGCCCTGCGCATCACCGTCCCGCGCTCGCGGCGGGCGTTCGTGTACCCGGCGCGGCACTTCGCCTCCGACTCCGACGACCCGAGCCTGCCCGCCATGGGACAGCGACTACGCCTGAAGCGCTCCTTCGACGTCAGCCGCTTCCCGCGCCAGTCGCGCGTCGTGCTTCGGGCCCTGAAGCGCTATGGCGCGATCGTGGCCGACAACGGCTCGCCCTGGTACGTGAGCGGCATCCCGTCGCGGCGCTGGAACAACGAGGACCTCCACTCCCTCCAGCGGGTGCCCGGAAGCGCCTGGGAGGCCGTCGACACCGCGCGGCTCCCCAAGCCCGGCGGCTAGCCCGGAATGGTAAGGCGGAACTTCGACTCCAACTGGCCGTTGCCGGCGGGCTTTGCCCCACCGACCAGCGCTCCGAGCACCGTCAGGTAGGGCCTGGCGCGCTGGAAGTCAGAATCGCTGCCCGAGCCGAGGCCCTCGGCCAGCAGCAGCGCGGCGGGCACGCTCGCATAGACGCTCACCTTGTAGCCGCCGCCCAGCGACCGCTGGGCCTGGCTGAAGTTGGACTCGCCGGCCAGCGTTCCCTGAGGATCGATCGCCGCGTTGGCGGCCTCGTCGCCGAAGGCAACGACGAAGCGGTCGTCGGCCAACAGCACGTTGACCGGCCGCGGCACGTCGGAGCTGTTCAACGTGAAGCCGGCATCGGCTCCGCGGACGCCCAGCCGCCCGATGCGCAGGCCCGAGCCCGCCTGTGAGCGCAGGATCCGCTGGAAGCCGGCGATGGCCCGGCGCGTGGCCGCCGGGTCCGTGCTCTCGACCACGAGC
>DATHAQ010000036.1:0-13647 GCA_035296565.1 Thermoleophilaceae bacterium | reverse complement strand
CGGCCTGACCACCAATTTCGCCGCCGCCTACCTCCCGGCCGACTACACCTTCTACTCGATCATCTTCACGTTCGTGCTGCTGGCGATCGTGCTCGCCGTCCGGCCGCTCGGGCTCTTCGGTCGGCCGGCATGAGCGCTGCCTCGAGCTCCCGGCTCACGCCCAACCGGGTGGCCGGCGGGCTGCTCGTGGCGCTGGCGCTGCTCGCACCGCTCATTTTCAACGAGTACTGGGTCGCCACGCTCCTGACCCAGACGCTCTTCCTGGGCATCGTCGCCGCCAGCCTGATCTTTCTCTCGGCCGACGGGGGAATGGTGACGCTCGCCCAGGTGGCGATCTACGGCGTAGCGGGATTCGCGCTCGGCAACCTCACGACGACGGGCAACACGAAGGGCCTGAACCTCGGCTGGGACCCCGTGCTGGGCATCGTCGTGGCTATCGCCATCGCGGTCGTGGTCGCGCTCGTGTTCGGCGCCCTGGCCAGCCGCAGCTACGGGATCTACTTCCTAATGATCACACTTGTCTTCTCGGTGATCGCGAACCTCTTCTTCGGCCAGGTGACGAGCGTCTCGGGCTTCGGCGGCATCAGCGGGATCCCTATCCCCGAGTTCTTCGACCGCACCGCGCACCCCAACCGCCTCTACTTCGCCACCCTGCTGGTGGCGGCGCTAGTGTACGTCGGCTTGCGGTACGTCGCGCGCACTCCGTTCGGGCTCGCCCTTCAGGGGATCCGCGACGACCCGGTGCGGATGCGCTCGCTCGGCTACAGCGTCACCCTGCACCGCCTGCTCGCGTTTGGGCTCGCGGGCTTCGTGGCGGCGCTCGCCGGGATTCTGTTCGTGTGGTGGAACGCGCAGATCGCGCCGTCGACGATCGACCTGACCGCCACGATCAACGTGCTCATGATCGCCGTCATCGGCGGGATGTTCCGGCTGGAGGGCGCGTGGATCGGGGCACTCGTGTTCGTTCTGATCAACAATTACGCGCAGGACGTCGGCTTCGTGGGCGAGCGGTTTCCCACGCTGATCGGGTTGATCTTCCTGGTCATCGTGCTCGTGTCCCCCGACGGCCTGGTCGGGCTGTGGGACCGGACGGTCGCGCGGCTGCGCGGCTCGGCCGGCCCGGATGAGCCGACCAGGGAAGAAAGTTCAGCCGGCACTGTGCCGGCGGGTGAGCGTGGAGCATCGACGGTCACCGACTCGTAGGACGACACCGCCGGGGCGTGGGGCCGCGGCGAGAGGAGGAGAAAAGGCAATGTCAGAAGTGAGGGAACGGAGGCGCGGCCTGATGTGGCTTGCGCTTCTCCTGGGGATCGCGGCGCTCGCGTTTGCGGGCTGCGGCGACGACGACGACGACGAGGGTGGGGGCGGAGGCGAGGCGGCCTCCGAGGAGGCGCCGAGCACCACGAAGGCGCCCCCGGGTTACGCCGCCGTCAAGCAGGAGACGGGCGGCAGCGGGACGCCGATCAAGGTCGCCGTGCTCTCCGAGTGCAAGGGCGCGTTCGGCACGTTCGACAACCAGAACATGGCCGGCGCCACTGCGGCGATGGCCCAGTTCGCCGGCGCCAAGCCCAAGAACCCGAACAAGCCACGCGACGGGTGGACCGGCGGCGCGATCAACGGGCACCCGCTCGAACTCGTGGGCGTCGGGTGCGGCGACGACACGTCGGGCACGGCGATCAAGGAGACGCGCCGGCTGATGGAGCAGCTCGACGCGGACGTCATGATCGGCCCGCTGTCGGGCGACGAGTCGATCGCAGTGGCCAACTACGCCAAGCAGCACCCTGAGAAGACCTTCGTCAACGGTGCGGCCGGCGCGCAGGACACGACGCTCAAGGTGCGGGCGCCAAACTTCGCGCGCTTCAACGGTGACGGCGCCCAGTTCAACGCCGGCCTGGGCGACCTGGCCTACAATGAGCTGGGTTGGCGCACGGCGGCGGTGATCGGCGACGACTACAGCTTCGGCTGGACGTCGATGGCCGGCTTCATCTCGGAGTTCTGCGCGGCAGGCGGAAAGGTCACCAAGCGGGTCTTCCCGCCGCTGAACACGACGGACTACTCGTCCTTCGCGCAGCAGCTGCCGGACGACGTGGACGGCACGTTCGTGGCCGTCGGCGGCGCGGGTCTCATCCCGTTCCTGAAGGCCTACGAGCAGGCCAAGGGGCCGATCGACGCCAAGAAGTTCCTGGGCAACGTGTTCTGGGGCACGCCGTCGCAGTTCGAGCAGCTCGGCCCCCGGGTCGCGGGCGTGTACGCCGGCGGCGCGGGCACGGCCGGCGATCTGGATACGCCGGAGGCCCAGTACTACGGCAAGGGCATCATCGGCAAGTGGTTCAAGGAGATCCCGCCCGGTGGTGAGTCCGCGCCCCAGGCTGCCAGTGTGTTCACGTACAGCTACTTCGTGAACACGTGGGGGTTGATCGAGGCGCTCAAGCAGGTGAAGGGCGACATCTCCGGCGGCCAGAAGGAACTGCAGGACGCGCTGGCGCAGGTCTCGCTGAACGCTCCGTACGGCAAGATCACGCTGGACGAGAACCGCCAGGCGATCACCGACCAGTACTACCTGCAGCTGGTCGAGGGCGACCAGGGGCTGGCCACGAAGACCGTGGGCAGCGTGCCGGACGTGGACCAGACGTTCGGGGGCACGTTCAGCGACTCGAGCCCGGCGCCCGGACGGACGTACCCGCCATGCGTCAAGCGGGACATCCCGTGGTTGGGCAAGACCGAGACCCCGAAGGTGGTCGGGGGCTAGGTGACGGAGGCAGTATCCGAGCCGGCCGAGCCGATCCTGCGCTTGCGCGGGGTCGGCCGGCGGTTCGGCGGCCTCGATGCCGTGCGCGACGTCGACCTCGACGTCGCGCACGGCGAGCGCCGTGCGATCCTCGGTCCCAACGGGGCCGGCAAGACCACGCTGTTCAACGTGATCTCGGGCGACATGCCGGCCACCTCGGGTTCGATCTCCTTCCTCGGCCGGGACGTGGCCGAGGTCTCGGCGCCGGGCCGCGCGCGGCTGGGCATGGGCCGCACCTACCAGAAGTCGCGGCTGTTCCTGGGCCTGTCGGTCGAGGACAACCTCTACCTGGCGGTGCTCGGCACGCGCAAGGGCCACCTGGGCCTGCGTCGCCGGGCGGTCGATCGCGAGCTGCGCGAGCGTGCGCGTGAGCTCGCCGCCCAGGTCGGCCTGGCCCCCAAGCTCGAGACGCTCGTGGGGTCCATCTCCCACGGCGAGCAGCGTCAGCTCGAGGTGGGCATGGCGCGGGCCGTGGATCCCAAGCTGATGCTGCTCGACGAGCCGGCCTCCGGGCTCTCGCGCGGCGAGCGCGTGGCGCTGACCGACATGCTCCTCGAGCTCGACCGGGAGATCACCCTGGTGCTCATCGAGCACGACATGGACGTCGCCCTGCGGGTCGCCGAGAGGGTGACGATGATGCACGACGGCGAGAAGATCGTCGAGGGCACCCCCGAGGAGATCCGCTCGAACCAGCTCGTGCACGATCTCTACCTGGGCGGCCAGGTGGGCGACGACGAGGAGCAGACTTGAGCGCGGCGGCCGAGAGCGAAGGCAGGGCCGCGCCGCAGGGCGACTTCGTCAGCGAGCTCGATCCCGACGACGGCTCGCTGCTCGAGGTCTCGGGCCTGGACGCCTTCTACGGCCCGGCGCACGTGCTGCAGGGCGTGACCTTCACGATGGGGGAGGAGCCGGTGGCCATCATCGGCCGCAACGGCATGGGTAAGACGACGCTCTGCAACGCGATCATGCAGATCCGACCGGCCACCACCCGCGGCTCCATCCGCTTCCGGGGAGAGGAATGCGTCGGGCGCCCGTCGTACAAGATCGCGGCCTCGGGCATCGGCTATGTCCCGCAGGGCCGGCGGCTCTTCGAGTCGCTCACCGTCGACGAGCACCTGCGCATGGTGGCCTCGCGCGATGAGCGGCGCTGGACCCCCGACGCCGTCTACGAGCTCTTCCCCCGCCTCGCCGAGCGCCGCCGAAACGGCGGCATGCAGCTCTCGGGCGGTGAGCAGCAGATGCTGGCGATCGGCCGGGCGCTGCTCACCAACCCGCGGCTGCTCGTGATGGACGAGCCCTCCGAGGGGCTCGCGCCGGCCATCATCGAGTCGCTCACCGAGACCTTCCGGCGCCTGAGCGGCGAGGGGCTCGCAATCCTGGTCGTCGAGCAGAACCTGGCCGTGGCCACGGCACTGGCCGAGCGACAGCTCGTGATGGTGGCGGGCCGCATCTTCACCGAGACCACGGCCAGCGAGATCGCGAACGATCCCGAGGCCCAGCGCCGCTACCTGGGCGTCGAGAGGGCCTGATGGCCGCTGACCCCGTCGTCGTCCTCGTAGGGACGCTGGACACGAAGGGGCACGAGCTCGAGTACATGCGCGACCGCGTGCGGGAGGCCGGCGCGGACGTCCACAATCCCACCGTCACCCTCGTGCGCACCACGGCGGAGGAGAACGCCGAGCTGGGACGGCGGATCGCCGAGAAGCTGAACAGGGCGCCCACGGTCCTCTTCGTGCCCCTCGGCGGCGTCTCGGCCATCGACGTCGACGGCCAGCCCTCCCACGACCCGCAGGCCGACGCAGCGCTCTTCGATGCGCTGCGCGAGCACCTCGACCGCGACCGCGTGGAGGTGCGGGAGATCGACGCCCAGGTGAACGACCCCGCCTTCGCCACCGCGATGGCCGAGTGGCTGCACGAGCTCATCCACGAGGCCCGATGAACCGGGAGGAGGCGCTGGCGCGGCTGCGCGCCGAGGTGGAGCAGGGAAGCCCGGTCATCGGCGCGGGCGCAGGCACGGGCCTGTCGGCCAAGTTCGCCGAGGCCGGCGGCGCCGACCTCATCATCATCTACAACTCCGGGCGCTACCGGATGGCCGGCCGCGGCTCGCTCGCCGGCCTCTTGCCCTACGGCGACGCCAACGCGATCGTCATGGACATGGCCCGCGAGGTGCTCCCGGTCGTGGCCGAGACCCCCGTGCTGGCAGGCGTTTGCGGGACCGACCCGTTCCGGCTCATGCCCGTCTTCCTGGAGGAGGTCAAGCGGGCCGGCTTCAGCGGGGTCCAGAACTTCCCGAGCGTCGGGCTCATGGACGGGACCTTCCGAGCAGGGCTGGAGGAGACGGGCATGAGCTACGCCCTGGAGGTCGACATGATCCGGCACGCCCGCGAGCTCGACCTCCTGACGGCCCCCTACGTCTTCACGGAGGATGAGGCGCGGAAGATGGCCGACGCCGGCGCCGACGTGCTGGTCCCGCACATGGGGCTGACGACCGGCGGCTCGATCGGTGCGCAGACGGGCCTCTCGCTCGACGAGGCTATCGAGCGCGTCCAGGCGCTTCGTGACGCAGCCGTGCAGGTCAACCCCGAGATCCTCTGCCTCTGCCATGGCGGGCCGATCGCCGAGCCCGACGACGCCCAGGCGGTCATCGAGCGCACGAACGGCGTGGTCGGGTTCTTCGGCGCGTCGAGCATGGAGCGCCTTCCCACCGAGGTGGCCATGACCGAGAACATGAGGCGCTTCAAGTCCATCCCGATCAAGGAGCGAGCGTGAACGGCAGGTTCATCACCAGTGAGGACATCGAGCGCGAGAGCTTCGAGTGGGGGGAGAGCGGGTGGGTCGCGCGGCCGTCGCTCACCGGGTCGACGGGACTGTGCGTCATGGACGTCACCCTGTCGCCCGGTCAGGGACACGCCTTCCATCGCCATCCCGAGCAGGAGGAGATCATCTGGGTGCGCGAGGGGCGCATCGAGCAGTGGCTCGAGCAGGACAAGCACGAGCTCGGCCCCGGAGAGGCGGTCTACATCCCGACGAACGTGGTCCACGCCTCGTTCACCGTCGGCGACGAGGACGCCAAGCTCTCGGTGATCCTGACCCCGACGGCCGGCGACGACGGCTACTCGGTGATCGACGTCTTCGAAGAGGAGCCGTGGGCGTCCTTGCGCTGACGGTGTGAAGTCAACCCCAGGAGGTAGTCATGGGACTCGAGGTGAAAGTGCTCGACCTCGGCGACATCGAGCTCGACACGAGTTTCCTGGTACTGGCGCTCGAGCCGGGCGCCGCGGTCCAAGTTCCGACCTTCGGTTTCCTCATCACCGGCGGCGAGGCGCCGGTGATGGTCGACACCGGCTTCAGCCATCCGGAGATCATGGGCAACCTCGGGATGAAGGGCTGGTGGCGCGACGGGCAGGGCGTGGACGCACAACTCGAGAAGCACGGCCTGCGCCGCGAGGACGTCCGCTACATCCTCCACACGCACCTGCACATCGATCACGCCGGCTACGACTCCGAGTTCCCCATGGATGGCACCACCGTGGTGATCAACCGCCGCGAGCTCGAGTTCTCCGTCTCCGGGCTGATGGGTGAGCAGTACCCGGCGCCCTACATCAAGCACCTCGTCGACCGCCTGCACCATCCGGGCGCGCTGCGTCTGCTCGACCTCGAGATGGTCGAGTCCGAGGAGATCATCCCAGGCGTGCGCTGCCAGGCCGCCGGCGGCCACACGGAGGGCTCGATGAACATCCTCGTCGAGACCGACGAGGGCGTGGCGTGCATCTGCGGCGACGTGATCTACGACATCGTCAACCAGCTCATCAACCCGCACCTGCAGGTCATGGAGCTCGATCCGGCGGTCACCGGCAACCACGCCGGCTCCAAGCGGGGGGAGAAGGCGGCGATCCGCAAGGCGGTCAACTCGGGACGCTTCGTGCTGCCCGTCCACGACCGCCCCGCGATGGTCGAGGCCGGTCGCGTCGTCGGTCGGCTCTTCGACAGCGTGCCGGGGCCCGTGCTGCCCAACGACGAGTTCCCCGGCCCGCTGACCTCGGCGTTCGAGCGGCCGGTGGCGGCTCCATGAGGGCCCGCCGCTGACCGCCACCGCCGCGGACGCCCTCGCCGGCCGCGCGGCGGTCGTCACCGGGGGGTCCTCCGGGATCGGCCGCGCGGTCGCCCAGGAGCTGGCCCGGCGCGGGGCGCACGTGCTCGTCACCTCCCGCGATCCCGGCCGCGCGGCCGCCGCCGCGGACGCCCTCGCCGCCACCGGCGGCCAGGCCACGGGGGTGTCGCTGGAGCTGACCGACCCGGGCGCCGCGGACGCCCTGTCGACCACGCCGTGGCCGAGCTCGGCGGGCTGGACATCCTCGTGAACAACGCGGGCGCCGGGCTCTTCGCCGCCTCGGAGACGCTCGCGCCGGAGGACTTCCGGCGCATCGTCGAGCTCGACCTGGTGACACCGTTCGCGTGCGCGGCGGCCGCGGCGCGGGTCATGCTCGCGCGCGGGGACGGGGTCATCGTCAACATCTCCTCGCTCGCGGGGCACGTCGGGCTCGCGAGCCGCGCCGCCTACAGCGCGGCCAAGCACGGTCTCGAGGGCCTGACCAAGGCCCTCGCCGCCGAGTGGTCGCCCCGCGGCGTGCGCGTCGTCTCGGTGGCGCCCGGCTACGTGGCCACCGATCTGCTGGCGAAGACGATGGCCACGGGAGGGTTCACGGCCGAGGAGATCGCCGCTCGCACCCCGCTCCGCCGGCTGGCCGAGCCCGAGGAGGTGGCCCGGGTGGTCGCCTTCGTGGCCTCCGGCGAGGCCTCCTACATCACCGGCTCGAGTGTGCTGGTGGACGGCGGCTGGGTAGGTGATGGAGGATGGATGCATCTATGATCGCCGGCACCGCAGGCGGCGTCGCCGAGCCCCGGCAGCTGCTGTCCCCCGACGGCACGCTCCCGGACGGGGCGGCGGAGGCCCTCAACGACGAAGCGCTGCTGTCCGCCTGGAGGATGATGGTGTTCTCGCGCACGTTCGACGAGCGCGCGTTCTCGCTGCAGCGCCAGGGCCGGCTCGGCACGTTCTCGCCCGTCAACGGCGAGGAGGCAGCGGTCATCGGCTCGTCGTGGGCGCTCGACCCGGGCCGCGACTGGGTGGTGCCCCAGTACCGCGAGCTGCCGGCGATGCTGCGTCAGGGCTACGACCTCCGTCGCGCGCTCCGCTACTTCGTCGGCGACCCTGCGGGCAATGACATGGGCGAGGGTGTCCGCGTGCTCCCCTATCAGATCTCGCTGGCGGCACAGATCCCGCACGCGGTCGGGCTGGCCTGGGGCCTGCGCCACCAGGGCTCGGACGGCGTGGTGCTCGTCTTCTTCGGCGAAGGCGCCTCCTCCGAGGGCGACGCGCACGAGGCGATGAACCTGGCCGGCGTCCGGCGCGCGCCGGTGATCTTCCTGCTCAAGAACAACGGCTGGGCGATCTCCACGCCCGTGTCCAAGCAGACGGCCGCGGCCAGCCTGGCGGCGCGGGCGAGCGGTGTCGGGTTCCCGGGCGAGCTGGTCGACGGCAACGACCTCTTCGCCGTCCACGACGCGACCGCGCGCGCGGTCGAGCGGGCGCGGGCCGGCGAGGGACCGACGCTAATCGAGGCCCGCACCTACCGCATGGGGCCGCACAACACCTCCGACGACCCGACTCGCTACGTCGACCCCGCCGAGCTCGAGCGCCGCCGCGAGTTCGATCCCGTCGACCGCGTGCGCCGCTACCTCACCGCTCGCGGCCTCGTGGACGCGGCCTCCGAGGAGGCGCTGCGGGCGCAGGTCGAGGCCGAGATCGACGCCGCCGTGGCCGACGTCGAGGGCGGGCCGGCTCCCGGCGTAGACGCGGTCTTCGACCACGTCTACGCCAACCCGCCCCCTCGCGTGATCGAGCAGCGCGCGGCGGCCACCGGAGAGGGCTGATGGCGGTCCTCAACATGGTCGAGGCGATTCGCTCGGGCCTCGCCGACGAGATGGCACGCGACGAGCGGATCATGCTCCTGGGCCAGGACATCGGCGTCAACGGAGGGGTCTTCCGCGCCACGGACGGGCTGCAGGAGCGCTTCGGCGAGGAGCGCGTCGTCGACATGCCGCTGGCCGAGGCCGTCATCGTCGGCTCGGCTGTGGGCATGGCCTGCAGCGGGCTGGTCCCGATCCCCGAGCTTCAGTTCCTCGGCTTCGGCAGCCAGGCCTTCCACCAGATCGAGGGCCAGGTGGCTCGGATGCGCTTTCGCTCGCAGGGCCGCGTGCCGATGCCGATCGTGATCCGCGCGCCCTTTGGCGGCAACGTGCGTACGCCGGAGCTCCACTCGGACGCCCACGAGGCGAAGTACGCGGGCGCCGCAGGGCTCAAGGTGGTCATGCCCGCGACCGCTCGCGACGCCAAGGGCATGCTCCTGGAGGCGATACGCGATCCCGACCCCGTGCTCTTCTGCGAGCCGTTGCGCGGCTACCGGCTCATCAGGGACGAGGTGCCCGAGTACGAGTACACGGTGCCGCTCGGGACCGCCCGGACAGCACGCGAGGGCGACGACGTGGTCGTCGTGGCCTGGAGCGCCGCCGTGGTGGTGGCCGAGCGCGCCGCCGCGCAGGCCGCCGAGGAGGGCATCTCCGCCCGGGTGCTCGACCTGCGCAGCCTCGTCCCGCTCGACACCGAGGCTCTCCGCGAGGCGGCGGCCGCCTGCGGGCGCGCGCTCGTGGTCCACGAGGCCACCCTTACGAGCGGCTTCGGCGCCGAGGTGGTGGCGACGATCCAGGAGGAGGCGTTCTGGTCCCTCGAAGCACCGATCGGCCGGATTGCGGCACCCGACACGCCGTACCCGATCGCGTCGGTGGAGGGACTCTACGTGCCCTCGGTCGAGCGTGTGCTCGCCGGCATCCGGCAGGTAGTGGGAGCCGCGCCCTGAGCCCGGATGCCTCCAGCGCCGTCCGCTTCTGCCTGCCCGACATAGGCGAGGGCATCGACGCCGCGGAGATACTCGAGTGGCGGGTGGCCGTGGGCGACCGGGTGCGCGAGCACCAGGAGCTCGTGGAGGTCCAGACCGACAAGGCGGTGGTGGTCATCCCCTGTCCGGCCGCCGGCGTGATCGCGGAGCTGTGCGCGCCGACGGGCCACCGCCTGGCCGTCGGCGAAGTGCTGGTGGTCATCGAGCCCGACGGCGACGGTGCCGGCGCCCCCGCTCCCGCCACCGCGACGGAGCCGCTGCAGTCCGCCCCGGTGCCGGCGGCTCCGGTGACCGCGCCGCGGGCGGCTGGGCGGCCCCTCGCCGCGCCGGCGACCCGCCGCCGCGCTCGCGAGCTCGGAGTCGACCTCGCCATCGTGGCCGCCAGCGGGCCGCAGGGCCGCATCCTGCGCGAGGACGTAGAGCGGGCAGCGGCTGCGTCTGCGCCCGCCGGCGCAGCGCCCCCCGCCGACCCCGCCGCGCCCGGTGCGGCGGTCGCCCCGCCATCGGCTCCCTCGGTCCCGGCCCGGCCCACCGCCGCGCCCTCCCGACCCGGCGACGTGGTCCGGCTCCGGGGGGTGCGGCGCGCGATCGCCCAGACGCTGACCCGTGCCTGGCACGAGATCCCGCACATCATCGACTACCGCGAGGTCGACGCGGGCCGCCTGATCGAGGCGCGCGATGCGCTGCGCCGGCGGGCCACCGAGCGCGGCCAGGAGGAGCTCGCGCGCGCGCTCACGCCGACGCCTCTCATCGCCGCCGCGGCGGTGCGCGCGCTCGCCGATCATCCCTACGTGAACGCGTCGATCGACATGGAGCGCGAGGAGATCGCGCTGCATCGCCAGGTGCACCTCGGGGTGGCCACCGCGACCCCCGACGGGCTGATGGTCCCCGTGGTGGCGGACGCCGACCGGCGCTCGGTGGGCGAGCTTGCGCTCGAGATCGCCGCGCTGGCTCGCGCCGCCCGCGAACGCCGGCTCGAGCCCGGGCAGCTGCGGGGGGCGACGTTCACGGTCAACAACTTCGGCGGCCTGGGGGTCTGGCTGGGCACTCCGATCATCCAGCCGCCCCAGGTGGCGAACCTCGGGATCGGGGCCATCCGCGACCGGGTGGTGCCCGTCGGCGGGGAGCCGCGCGTGCGGCCCGTCTGCGCGCTCTCGGTCTCCGGCGATCACAGGGTGCTCGACGGTGACACGCTCGGCGCCTTCGTCTCGCGGGTAGTGACGCTGCTCGAGGAGCCGCTGCAGATCTTCAAGGACCTCAGCTGATGGTCGTCGGCGAGCTCGCGGAGTCCGCCGACCTGCTGGTGCTCGGCGGCGGACCGGGCGGCTACGTGGCGGCGATTCGCGCCGCGCAGCTCGGCCGTCGGGTCACGCTGGTCGACGAGGCCGGGCCGGAAGGGCTTGGCGGGGTCTGCCTGCAGGTGGGCTGCATCCCGAGCAAGGCGCTGATCGAGCTTGCGGCCACGGCCGAGCGCGTCCGCGGCATGGGCGACATGGGGCTCGAGGTCGAAGGGGTACGCGTGTCACTCGAGCGCTTCCAGGCCTGGCGCGAGCGCCTGTGCCTCGGCCTCGCCGGCTCGGTCGGCCGGCTGCTCTCCGCCGGCAACGTGACGGTGGTCCACGGCCGCGCGCGCTTCAATCGACCTGACCGCGTGGCCGTTCGCACCGCAGAGGGGCAGGCGCGCTTCTTCGAGTTCGAGCAGGCGATAGTGGCCACGGGCTCGCGGCCGGTCGAGCTGCCCCAGCTTCCGTTCGACGGCGAGCGCGTGCTCGATTCGACGGGGGCGCTGGCGCTCGCCGAGGTTCCGTCGAGCATGGCCGTCGTCGGGGCCGGCTACATCGGCCTCGAGCTGGGGACCGCCTTCGCCAAGCTCGGTACGCGGGTCACGGTGGTCGAGGCGCTCGAGCGGGTGCTGCCGAGCGTCGACGCATCCCTGACCGCCCCGGTCGTCCGTCGGCTGCGGGCGCGCGGGGTGGACCTGCGCCTGGCCAGCACGGCCGAGCGGCTCGAGGGCGGGCAGCTCGTGGTGCGCGATGGCGACGGCGAGCACTCCGTGGCGGCTGAGCGTGTCGTGGTCGCGGTGGGCCGCGTGCCAAACACGGACGACCTCGGGCTCGACGCCGCCGGCGTGCCCGTCGGCCCCGACGGCCTCGTCCCGGTGGGCGACGACCTCCGAGCGACCGGCCGGGTGGCCGCGATCGGCGACGTGGTGGCCGGCCCGGCGCTCGCCCACAAGGCGAGCGCCGAAGGGGTCGTGGCGGCCGAGGCGCTGAGCGGCCGGCCGGCCGCCTTCGACCCGGCGGCGATCCCGGCGGTCATCTTCACCGACCCCGAGATCGGCACCGCCGGCCTGAGCGAGGCCGAGGCGCGCGCGGACGGGATCGACGCGCGCAGCGCCACCTTCCCGCTGGCGGCCTCGGGCCGGGCGGCGACGCTCGGAGCGACCGCGGGCTTCACCCGCCTGGTGGTGGACGCCGCCGTCGACCGGGTCGTGGGCCTGCACGTCGTGGGGCCGCATGCCAGCGAGCTCGTGGCCGGGGCGACGCTGGCCATCGAGCTGATGGCCTCCCCCGAGGACCTGGCGGCCACGATTCATCCGCACCCCACCATGAGTGAGAGCGTGCATGAGGCCGCCGAGCTGCTGCTCGGCCACCCCATTCACGCGGCGGGCGCAGCGGCGCCGAGGTGACCGCGCCCGAGCGCAACACCTTGCATCCATGGGCTCGCCTTCGAGGTCAAGCGTGATCACCCATCCTGCGTCCTCACTTACGCGCGCCGGCGAGCCCTCGCAACCCATCGCGAACTACGGCCTTCTGGCGCCATTGTCAGAAGATTGTCCGGCGACGCAGACGCACCAGCCGACTGCGACAACGAAAAAGACCTGCAATGCAGCCCTTTCTGAGAGCGGCTGAAGGGATTCGAACCCTCGACCTTCTGCATGGCAAGCAGTTGCACTCTTTCCCAGAACGCCCCGAAATACCTGCAAATCAGGGCATTCTGCCGACGGGTACCACGATTGCCTTCCAGGAATTGCCGCGAATTTGCGGGTATTTAGACAAGGAAGTGGCAATGAAATTGGCGTTGGCGCTGAGCAGCCGTGCCAACGCCCGTCGGCGCGAAGCGAGACTGCGCGATGCCCTTTGAAGCGAGACCGATCGGGCCGGGGTCGGAGATCACGGAGCCATGGCGCCCGGCACATGGGTCCGGCGCGCGCCCTTGTCCCTCGCGAGCTGGCGCGTAGTGAAGCGCAGGTCGACCAACTGCTTCTTGGAGAACAGGCTCGTCATGTTCGAGTGCCACGGCGAGGTCGGGTCGCTGGCCTGCGAGTGGGTGAGGATGCCCTGGGCTCGCGGGCCGCTCTGACGCAGCTCCGTCGTCAGCACCAGCGAGGACCCTTGGACGACTTGGCCGTAGGGGCCGTTGAAGATCCCCGGGGTGCCGTCGGAGGCCACAATGCTTTGGAAGCAGCCCGCGCAGCCGTGGATCGGGATCTGCTTGGACTGCGGCGCGTACTGGGTCTGGCGCAGGGTTGCGTTCAGGGGGACGGCCTTGTCCCGCAGGTCCTTGACCGCTTCGGCGAGCGCCCGCAGGACGGCTGGGTTGGCGGTGTTGAGCTTCGAGGGTGTGGTGAGCGGCATGGCCGGATCGAACGCGTCGTTGAACAGTCCGGCCGTGAAGCCCGGGGCGCGCCGGACCCACTGATTGAACAGCCAGGCCCCCGGCTCGTCGAGGTTGCCGGTCTTGCCGTAGCTGGCCAGCACCGGGCAGGCCGCTGCGATGTCGACGGTCGACCCGTCTGTGTGCGTGACTGAGGGTGACGCCGCGCAGGCTGCCGCCAGCTGCTCGGCGGTTAGCTGGGCCGCGTAGTTGCGGTCGTTCTGCCACATGCCCCGCAGGCGCCTG
>DATHAQ010000035.1:0-54319 GCA_035296565.1 Thermoleophilaceae bacterium | reverse complement strand
CGACGGCCTGATGATGGACGACCGCTCGCGCTCGGACACCTGGCCCGACATCCAGATCCAGAACCCGCACGTCACCGTGGCCCACGAGGCCGTGGTCGGCAAGATCTCCGACGAGCAGCTCTTCTACCTGCAGTCGCGCGGTCTCTCCGAGGAGGAGGCGGCCTCGATGATCGTCAACGGCTTCATCGAGCCGGTGACCAAGGAGCTGCCGATGGAGTACGCCGTCGAGCTGAACCGCCTGATCCAGCTCGAGATGACGGGCTCTATCGGCTAAGGGCCAGGCCCCGCAGTTGGCTCCCGAGGGCGCCGGCCGCGGAAGGCGGGCACTCATGCGGGAAACCCGTCAGCCGCCTGAGGACTTTCCAGGACGGGTGAGCCGTGTCGCCGTCATGCCGCATCTAGACCCGGCCGATCACGACCCAGGCGCGGGCGGGGAGTGAGAACGGCTCTTCGCCCACGGCTAGTCGCGTCCTCAGCTCCTCCTTGAAGGCGGCCCTGGCCTTCGCCGGCAGCGAGGCGACGTAGGCGCCCGAGGGCCCCACGCCGCTCTCCAGCGGCTCCCAGAGGTCCTCGAAGCCGGTGTAGCCCGCGCTGACGTCGACCGCGCTGACCTCGACATCGTCGAGGCTCGCCGAGGTCCACAGCTCGCCCAGCTCGTCGGGGGTGGCGAAGCGCATCACGCGCCCCTCGTCGAGCTCGGCCGCCGCGGGGTCCAGGGCCGCCGCCGCGTCCCAGAAGCGGCGCAGTAGCGTCATCTCGCCGGCGTAGTCCCACACCGCGGCGGCCACGGTGCCGCCCGGCCGCGTCACGCGCCTCATCTCCTCCACCCCGGCTACCGGATCGGACATGAAGTTGACGACCAGCTGCGCGAGGGCGAAGTCGACGCCGGCGTCCTCGAAGGGCAGCTCCTCAGCGGCGCCGACCTCCACCCGCACGCCCGGCAGCCGCGCCGCGCACGCCTCGGCGAAGGAGGCCGACGGATCGACGGCCGCCACGTTCTCGGCGCCTAACACCCGCACGAGCTCGGTGGTCAGCGCACCGGGGCCGCAGCCGACGTCGAGGGCCGTCTCGCCGTCCTCAACGCCCGCAGCCGCGATCAGCGCCCGCGCCAGCTCGGGGCCGTAGCGGCCGATGTGGCGGTCGTAGGCGTCAGCCGAGGTCTCGAACACCGAGTTGCCGTTCCCATTCGATCGGGTCGCTCGAGGCCGGCACGTCAGCGCCGAGCTCGATCAGTACCGACGCCAGCGCCTCCCGCCGCACCACTCCGTAGCCGAGCACGTGGGCGAGCACGCCGCCGTAGGTGAAGGTCTCCGGTGGCTCGCACAGGGCGTCCACGAAGGCATCGTCCCACGCTCCGCTGTCGCGCACGCGGCGAGCGAAACGGGCGAAGCCGCGTGCCGCGGCCTCGAAGCGGCGCAGCAGGTCCCCCGTGCCGCCGGGCGGCACCTGTCTCCCCTCGATCGCCGCCAGCCACACCTCGAGCGTGTAGACGAGCCGCTCGGCCATGAGCGCGGCGCTCGCCTCCTCGCCCTCGAACCACACGGCCACGAAGCCGGGGCGCAGCGGCCGCTCGAGCGATGCCGCGTCCAGCGTCTTCGCCGCAACGAGCAGGCCGCGGACGCGGTCGAGGTGGTGTGAGACCAGGCGGTCCGTGAGGTCCAGCCGCGCGGACGACTCGTGTGCCCCAGGAATCAGCAGCCCGGCCGGCGGGTGGAAGTGGATCCCGTTGGGGGCCTCGAGCGCGACCTCGGCGTCCACGCCGGCGAACTCGCTCGGCGGTACCCCGTAGGCGCGGGCGAACGCCCGCGAGAATGCGGCCAGAGAGCCGTAGTCCGCCGCCGCTGCGGCCTCGGAGGGTGTCGCGGCGGCGGTGCGCAGCTGCCAGCCCGCCCGCTCGAGGAGCAGCCGCCGTCGCAGCGCCACCGGCGATTCGCCCGTGCCCGTTGCCAACAGGCGATCCAGATGATCGCGCGAGAAGTGGGCCTGGCGGGCCAGCGCCCGCCCGTCGGCGCCCGGCTCGTCGAGCGATTCGAGCACCAGGTCGATCAGCTCGCGCAGACGGTCGGCCACGGGCACATCCTGGCGGCCGGCGCTTGATCGCGTTCGACATCCTGCTGGACGGGGCCGCACCCCTGCGCAACGGTGAGTGCATGGCCGCCTGGTCCGATTTCGAATCCGCCGCCCCCGAGCTTGCCGCGCGCGTGCGCGAGCGGCTGGAGGCCCATGTGCACAAGACGCTGGCCAGCGTTCGTCGCGACGGCTCGCCGCGCATCTCCGGTACCGAGACCCAGCTGCGCGACGGGGAGCTGTGGATCGGCTCGATGTGGCAGGCGCGCAAGGCGCGCGACCTCCAGCACGACCCGCGCTTCGCCCTGCACAGCGGCTCCGACGACCCGCCCGGCTGGGACGGCGACGCCAAGCTGGCGGGCGTCGCCGAGGAGATTACCGACCCCGAGCGGGTGAAGCAGCTCAACGGCCACGGGCCCTCCGGCCCCTCCCACCTCTTCCGCCTTGACCTGCGTGAGGTCTCCACCGTGGGGCTCGATGGGTCGGGCGAATCGCTGGTGATCGAGGTCTGGACTGCGAGGAGCGGGCTGCGGAGCATCAGGCGCAGCTGAGCAGGCAAAAGGCCCCGCCCCGGCCGCAGGGGCTCCTGCGGGCCCGGGTAAGCTCGATGCGTGGAGGAGCAGTCGGTCCTGGACCGGATAGAGGAGCTGGTCGGCGAAGAGCACGCGCTGTGGCGTGCGGAGTCAGCCGGGACGCTCGACGACGAAGGGCACCAGCGCTTGGCCGTGGTCCGCCAGCACCTCGACCAGGCCTACCGAACGTTGCGCCGGCGGAGGGCCGGCCAGCCCGATGAGGGGCCCAGAGACGCGGACGTTCCCGATCCGCCCAACGAGCTCGACGGGCCCGAGCGCGAGCCACGCCACGGCCAGCACGGGGTCGAACAGGGCAACTCGTAACGCAGGGCCGGGGATCGGCTCGGCCTAAGGACGGACGCTGGCGAGACCTACAGCGAGGTCCTGGCGTTCATCGGCAGGGAGGCTGGCGATGAAGCTCTCGACAGCGGCGTGGCGGGTCGCGGAGAGGCTGTCGGCCTTCTCCTTTCCGAGGGCGGTCAGGCAGTGGCTGCGGTTGGCCTCGGAAAGCCAGCCACGCACGGTGAGACTGTGTAGCGCCGGATAGGTCAGGTCGACCGAGAGCCCGGCCGCCTCCGCCAGATCCGCGCCGCTTCGCGGCCGGCCGTCGGCCATGGCCAAGAAGACCCGCATCTCGGCGAACGAGAGGGTGGCGCCTTCGACCCAGTCCACGAGCTCTCGAGCGACATAGAGCTCCAATCGCTCCAGCCGTCCCGACAGCGCCTCCACCAGGCCGGCATCCGACGAAGGGCTGTCCGCGGACATGAGCGCACGCTACACCCGCGACTCAGGCGAACGATTGCGCCTGGGCTCGAAGAAGCCCTACCACCGGGCCGACTCCCAACCGATCCATCCGGCGCTGGCCCTGAAGAGATCCTGACTTGACCTGCGCCGGAAACCTTAAGAACGAGGGTCGTCTGCTGGCGGGTCGCCTGCCAAGCGGCAGGGCGGAGTAGAGGTTAGTCACATCGCTCCTCGTTGGGAAGGCGCACTGGCGCCACTGCGCCGGCTGACAGCGATATTGGCGCGATCATGGACGAGATCGGGGTCAGCGACCCGCCCGAAACGGACCCGGCTCACACTTTCATGTCGAGCTGAGGAAGGGCTACCCTCGCTGGCGTGACCGCGCTGAGGCGGCTGCTTCGACTGCTCGCCGCCAAGCGGCTGTTCAACCAGGTGCGCGGCCCGCGCGGGACGGGCCGGCGCCGGAGCCGGTGAGCGCCACCCGCGGACCGCATACCCGATCCCCCGGCCCGAGGAGCCGGTCCCCGCGATCTCGTGGCCCACGGTCGGGCTCTTCCTGCTCGGCGTGGCGACGTTCGCCGGCTCGTCCGCTGCCTACCTGACGGGGGGTGGCCCTGGCCGGTCTGGGGAGTACCGCCGGCTACGGGAGCTTGACCACTAGGGCAGCGGCACGACCAGGCACGTCGACGTGCCGTGGGCCAGCAGCTTGCCGCCCTCGGTCGCGGTCAGCCGGCCCTCTGCGGTCCCCACGCGGCGGCCCAGGTTCACGACGCGGCCCTCGGCCTCGATGCGGCCCGTCTCGGCGGTGATCGCGCGGACCAGGTTGAACTTGGTCTCCAGCGTCGTGTAGCCGGCGCCCTCCGGCAGCGCCGAATGGATCGCGCAGGCCATCGCGCTGTCGAGCATGGTCGCCGCCAGGCCGGCGTGCACGACTCCGATCGGGTTGTAGTGCTGCTCGCCGGGGTCGGCGCCGAAGACCGCCCGGCCCTCCTCGACCTCGTCGAGGTGGAAGCCCATCAGCTGGCTGATGGGCGCCGTGGGCACCTCGCGGTCGCGGATCGCCTGCAGGAACTCCAGCGGCGGGCGTCGGCTGCCCTCGGCGGCGAGCATCGCGGGGTCGTCCCAGGTGACCTCCAGACGCCGCTCGCTCACGGGCGCAGCACCAGCTTGCCCGTGGTCCTTCGGGCGCGCAGGTCCTCGTGAGCGCGCCGGGCTTCGTCGAGCGGGTACTCGCCGCCCACGACCACCTCGAGGTCGCCGCCCTCCACGGCGGCGAACATGTCCTCCATCGCCGTGGTCATGAGCTCGGGCTTTCGGGTCAGGTGCACGAGCCAGAAGCCGAGCACGCCCTGCGAGCGGCCCATCAGCTCACCGGGGTTGACGTCGGGCGTCCCGCCGCGCGCCGCCTGACCGAAGTGCACCAAGCGGCCGAACGGCGCGAGCGCCTTGAGCGACTGCGCGAATACGTCGCCGCCGATCATCTCCAGGATCACGTCCACCCGGTCACCGCCGTTGGCCTTGCGCAGCGCGGCGGTCAGGTCGTCGCTGCCGGAGTCCACGACCGCGTCGGCCCCCAGGCGCTCGGCGAGCGAGCGCTTCTCGGGCGAGGAGGCGACTCCGATCACCCGCCCGGCGCCGAAGCGCTTGGCGAGCTGGACACCCAGCGTGCCCACGCCGCCCGCGGCGGCGTGCACCACCACGCTCTCGCCCTCGCGCAACTGGGCGCTGGTGCGCAGCAGATGCCAGGCAGTCGCGCCCTGGAGGACCAGCGCAAGCGCCTGGGCGTCGGTCACGCCGTCGGGCACCGGCCAGAAGGCGCCCGGGTAAGCCACGCAGCGCTCCGCGTAGCCGCCACCGGGCACGAGCGCCACCACGCGGCGCCCGTCGCGCAGCGTCCCCACCACCTCGCCGCCGGGCACGAGCGGGAGCGATGCCTCGGCCAGGTAGGAGTTCTCGGCCTGGTGGGTGTCGGCGTAGTTGATGCCGGCCGCGCTGACCTCCACCAGCTCGGCGCCCTGGGGGACCTCCGGCTCCTCGACCTCGCGCAGCTCGAGTGCCTCGGGTCCCCCGAACTCCCTGACCTCGATCGCCTTCACTGTTCGACGAAGAGGTCGACCTGCAGGTCAGCGTCCTCGACGAACGAGTAGCGGTCGAGGTCGGTGACCCCCTCCTCGGCGAGCACGTCCTCGCACAGGAAGAAATTCCCCGTGCATTCTCGCGAGGGCCGGGTCAGGATCGCGTATGCGGAGTCGGCCACCACCTCCGGCTTGCGCGACTTGGCCATGGCCTCCTCGCCCCCCAGCAGGTTCTGCACAGCGGCGGTGGCCACCAGCGTGCGGGGCCAGAGCGAGTTGAAGGCGATCCCCTCGTCGCGGAACTCCTCGGCCATGCCCAGCGTGCACAGCGACATCCCGTACTTGGCCAGCGTGTAGCCGACGTGGTCCTTCGCCCACTTGGGATCGAGCGACAGGGGGGGAGAGAGCGTCAGGACGTGCGGGTTCTCGGCCCGGCGCAGGTGCGGGATGCAGTGCTTGGAGACCACGAATGCTCCGCGCGTGTTGATGTCCTGCATCAGGTCGTAGCGCTTCATCTCGAGCGCCTCGGTACCGGCGAGGTTGATCGCGCTGGCGTTGTTGACCGCGATGTCGATGCCGCCGAAGCGGTCGACGGCCTGCTCCACCGCGGCCTCGACCTGCTCCTCCTCACGGATGTCCCCGACGACGGGAAGCGCCTGGCCGCCGGCCTCCTCGATCGCCTCGGCCGCGGTGTAGACGGTGCCCTCGAGCTTGGGGTGCGGATCGCCGGTCTTGGCGATCAGCGCCACGTTCGCGCCGTCCTGCGCGGCCCGCAGCGCAATGGCCAATCCGATGCCTCGGCTTGCCCCGGACACGAATATCGTCTTGCCGCTCAGGGTAGGCATTAGAGAAGTCTCCTAAAAGGTGGATCTGAAGACATGGCTAGTCAGGTAAGCGAGAAGGAAGCACGCGACGTTGCTGAGAGCGCGCGCGAGCAGGAGTGGAAGCTACCGAGCTTCGGCAAGGAGCTCTTCATGGGCAACTTCCAGCTCGATCTGATCCACCCGCAGCCGAAGCTGGACCCGGCCGCGGTCGAGAAGGGCGAGAAGTTCCTCGCCGACGTGAAGCGGTTCCTGGTCGAGAAGGTCGACGTGCGCCGGATCGAGCGCGAGGCCAAGCTGCCCGATGAGGTCCTGCAGGGCTTCAAGGACCTCGGCGCGCTGGGCATGAAGGTGCCCGAGAAGTACGGCGGCCTGGGCCTATCGCAGGTCTACTACAACCGTGCCCTCACGCTGGTCGGCTCCTGGCACTCGTCCCTCTCCACCCTCCTGTCCGCCCACCAGTCCATCGGCGTCGCCGAGCCGCTCATGCTGTTCGGCTCAGAGGAGCAGAAGCAGGAGTGGCTGCCGAAGGTCGCCAAGGACCACGTCTCCGCCTTCCTGCTGACCGAGCCAGACGTGGGCTCCGACCCTGCCCGCCTCGGCTCCACGGCGACCCCCACCGAGGACGGCTCGGGCTACCTCTTGAACGGCCGCAAGCTGTGGGCCACCAACGGCGCGTTCGCCGACATCGTCGTGGTGATGGCCAAGGTTCCCAAGAGCGCGAACAGCCGTGGCGGCATCAGCGCCTTCGTGCTGCCCTACGACACCGAGGGCATCACCGTCGAGGCGCGCAACCAGTTCATGGGCCTGCGCGGCATCGAGAACTCGCAGACGCTGCTCAAGGACGTCTTCGTGCCGAAGGAGAACCTGATCGGCAAGGAGGGAGAGGGCCTCAAGATCGCCCTGACCACTCTGAACACCGGCCGCCTGGCGCTGCCGGCCATCTGCGTCGGCGTCTCGAAGTGGGCGACCAAGGTCGCCCGCGAGTTCGCCGCCGAGCGCGTGCAGTGGGGCCAGCCGGTCGGCAAGCACGAGGCCGTCGCCCAGAAGCTCTCGTTCATGGCCGGCACCGCCTTCGGCCTGGAGGCGATGCTCGACGTGTCGAGCCGCCTGGCCGACGACAAGAGCGCCGACATCCGCATCGAGGCCGCGCTGGGCAAGCTGCTGGCCTCCGAGCTCGGCTGGCAGGTCGCCGACGAGCTGATGCAGGTCCGCGGGGGGCGCGGCTACGAGACCGCCGAGTCGCTCGCCAACCGCGGCGAGCAGGCCGTGCCGGTCGAGCAGGTGCTGCGCGACATGCGGATCAACCGCATCTTCGAGGGCTCCACCGAGATCATGCACCTGCTGATCGCGCGCGAGGCCGTCGACACCCACCTGGCGGTGGCCGGCGACATCCTCGAGCCCGACGTCGACCTCAAGGACAAGGCCAAGGCCGCCAAGAACGCCGCCGCCTTCTACCCCAAGTGGCTGGCCGGGCTGGCCGCGGGCAAGGGGCAGTCGCCGAGCGCCTTCTCGGAATTCGGCGACCTGGCCAAGCACCTGCGCTACGTCGAGCGCAGCTCGCGCAAGCTGGCGCGCTCGACCTTCTACGGCATGACGCGTTGGCAGGCCAAGCTCGAGAAGAAGCAGGGCTACCTGGGGCGCCTGGTCGACATCGGCGCGGAGCTGTTCGCAATCGCCTCGGCGGTGGTCTACGCGAACACCATCAAGCAGGAACAGCCCGAGCGGGGAGAGCAGGCAGAGGAGCTGGCCGACATGTTCTGCCGCCAGTCGCGCCGGCGTTGCGACGCCCTGTTCCACGCCCTGTGGGCCAACGACGACGCCGAGAACTACAGCTCGGCGCTCAAGCTCATGGATGGCCGCTACGCGTGGCTGGAGGAGGGCATCGTCGATCCCTCGGGCGACGGCCCGATGATCGCCGAGCAGCCTGACGAGGTCGAGGAGCGCGCCGCCCAGGCGCCCGGCTCGGGCAACGGCGCGTCCGCCGAGGGCGAGACCGAGCCGGTTCCCGCGACTCAGTAGGAGCCGCCCAGAGACGGAGCGCAGGCCCGGGCGCCGGCCCGGCGGGCACCGCTCGCTCGTCGACCTACTCAGGCGCCGGGCCCCTCCTGCCGATGGCAGGGGGGATGAGCGTGAAGGTCAACGTGAACGACCTCGTTCTCGTGCAGGGGATGAAGGACACGAGGCTGACCCTCACGCGCTGGAACAGGGCGCCGCTGGCGGCGGTCGGCCCCTGGGCACTGCTCAGCTTCGCCGTCGCGCTGAGCCTGCTCGCCTCGGTCTACGGGGTCGCCGAGCTCTCCAGGCCGGACGGCACCCTCTACGTGGTGCCCGGGCTCACCGCCCCCGCCGACTTCGGCGACTACGGGCACCTCATGATCCGCAATGGCCTCGTGCTGGCCTTGCACGCCCTCGCCTGCGTAGCCGGCTTCATCGCCGGCAGCTCGCTGCCCCTGTCGGCCTCCAAGCGCAGCGGCGTATCGCGCTGGGTGCACGAGAAGGCGGGGCCGCTGGCCATCGCGTTCGTGATATGCGCCACGGCGTTCTCGCTGTGCACGCAGGCCTACGTGCTGGGCGGCAGCAGCGCGAGCCTCGCCCAGCAGCTGCACACCACGCCGGGGGTGATGCTGGTCGGCCTCCTCCCCCACGCCGTTCCGGAGCTGACGGCGCTCTTCCTGCCGCTGGCCGCCTGGACGCTGGCCAGCCGCAAGGGCAACTGGCACGAGCTGTTGGCCGCCACCTTCGTGACGACAGCCATCGCCATCCCCGTGCTCGTGCTCTGTGGGGTGATCGAGCTGTACGTCTCGCCCGAGGTCACCCGGGCCCTGCTGGGCCGCTAGCGCCCCTCGCGCCTGCGCTCCACGCCGTCCAGAAGCGCCCAGTTGCCCTTGAGCGCCGTCTCGGCGATCTCCAGCAGGCGCTCGGCGTCGGCGCAGTCCAGGCGCTCCCGGATCAGCTCCCGCGAGTGCTCGGCGTGCTCGACGTCGCGCTCGGAGTGCAGCGAGAAGTACTCGGTGGCCGCGCCCTCGCTCAGGCCGTAGTGGCGCACGAGGCCCTCGAGCTTGGTCTGCGAGATCGCCGGCTGGGCGGCCTCGATGGCGTAGGTGGCAACGAGGTGCTCCAGCGCCGTCTCGCCGGCCGTCCATGCGGCGGCGCACTCGCGGGTCTCGGGGCGCGGCTCGGCATCGGTCGGGGCGCCCACGGCCTCGCCGAAGTCGTCCCACAGCTCGATGTGCGCGCCCTCCTCGGCGGCGTGCTGCTCGAGCGTGGCCTTGACGGCGGGCTCGGCGGCACGGGCGGCCGCGTCCATGGCTTCGGCCAGCGCGACCACCGCGTGGCGGTACTCGCCGGCGTAGAAGCCCAGCTCGCCCGGCTCGAGCTCACCGCGGCTCCAGCGCTGGTAGAAGGGGTGTTGGAGCACGTCCCAGCGGTCACGGACGGCGTCGAGGCGGGCGAAGAAGTGCACGGATCTCCTTGGTCGGCGGGCGCGAGCCGCCATCCTATTGCGCTCCCGTGAGACCACCCCGAGAAGAGGAGCTGCACGCCCCGGAGTTCCCGCCACGCATGGACTGGCTCAATGTCGCCTTCCTGCGCATGGACCGGCTGATGGGGCGCAGCGCGGCCCTGGTGGAGTTCTGGGACTTCGCGCGGATCAACTCGCTGCGCACGCTTCCCTACCTGGAGGCGTGGCACGAGCGCTACCGCGACGCGGGGCTGAGGGTGATCGGGGTGCACTGCCCCGCCTACTCGTTCGGGCGCGACAACGAGACCGTGGCCCGGGCCGTCGAGCGGTTGGGCATCGAGTACGCCGTGCTGCTCGACCCCGCCTTCTCCGTCTGGCGCCTGTACGGCAACCGCGGCTGGCCCGGGCGCTACCTGTTCGACCGCCGCGGGGTGCTCCGCTACGTCCACTACGGAGAGGGCGACTACCTCGACTGCGAGCTGGCCATCGGCGAGGCGCTGAGCGAGCTCGACGCGGACTTCGAGGCCCTGCCCCCGCTTGCGCCCGTGCGCCCGGAGGACGCGCCCGGCGTGAGGCTAGAGCCCCAGACCGCCGACATCGCCCTGCCGGGCGAGGTCGAGCGCCTGTCGCTGGTGCGCGACTGGCTGCCGGGCGAGGACTACCTGGAGGCCGAGGACGCCGGGGCCGCCGCGGAGTTCACCTACTCGGGCGGCGAGGCCTGGGCCGTGCTGTCGGGCGCCGACCGCGACCCGGGCCTCTACGAGGCGAGCGGCGGCCGGGTGGTGGCCGACGACCCGGGCCTGCGGCTGCACGCGGTGCAGTTCACGCCGGCAGCGCCCGGTCAGCCCCGGTCCTCAGCCGACTGAGCGTTTTCTCGGAGGGGTAACCGCGCTACCCGGGCGCCCCTGGATCCGACCCGCTCAGGAGGCCGCAGCCATCGCCTTGCGGATCTCCTTGGGAAGCATGAAGCGGACGTCCTCCTGGACCACCTCGTACTCCGAGACGTCCTCGGTGCCGCGCTCGCGGAAGAAGTCGACCAGCGACTGCACCAGCTCCTCGGGGGCGCTCGCGCCGGAGGTGATGCCGACCACGCGCTTGCCCTCCAGCCACTCCTCCTTCACCTGCGACTGGTTGTCGATCAGGTAGGAGTCGGCGCCGTGGTCGCGGGCCACCTCGACCAGGCGGTTGGAGTTCGATGAGTTGCGAGAGCCGATCACCAGCACCAGGTCGCACTCGAGCGCCATCTGGCGCACGGCCGCCTGGCGGTTGGTGGTCGCGTAGCAGATGTCGTCGGACTTGGGACCCGTCACGTTCGGGAAGCGCTCACGCAGGCGGCGGATGATGCGGTCGGTCTCGTCGACCGAGAGCGTGGTCTGCGTGAGGTACGCCACGCGGTCGGGGTCCTCGACCTCGAGCGTGTCGACGTCGTCCTCGGTCTCGATCAGGACCATGTTGGCCGGGGCCTCGCCCATGGTGCCCTCGACCTCCTCGTGGCCCTGGTGGCCGATGAGGACGATCGTGTAGCCCTCGGAGGCGAACTTCTTGGCCTCCACGTGCACCTTGGTCACCAGCGGGCAGGTGGCATCGATGGTGCGCAGCTCGCGCGCGGCAGCATTGGCGTGGACGCTGGGCGCAACACCGTGGGCGGAGAAGACGACGGTCTGGCCCTCGGGCACCTCGGTCTCCTGGTCGACGAACACGGCGCCGCGCTGCTGCAGCTGCTCGACCACGTGCTTGTTGTGGACGATCTCCTTGCGGACGTACACCGGGGGACCATGGATCTCGAGCGCGCGCTCGACGGTCTGGACGGCGCGGTCCACGCCGGCGCAGTAGCCGCGGGGAGCCGCCAGGAACAGCTTCTCTGGTGCTGAGGGCATCACCTCAGAGGCTAGCCAGCAGCTCCAGCAACGTCTCCCCCGTCGTGTCCAGGCTGCGCTCGGAGACGGCGCGGAGGTCGTCGCAGCGCGTGTGCCAGCAGGGGAAGTCGAAGTCGATGAGGTCGATGCTGGGGACTCCCTGCTCGATGAAGGGCAGGTGATCGTCGCTGATGGCACCAGTGGTGGAGTCGGGAAACGCCGCGCCGTTGTCCGTGCGCCGGGCCGCGGCGCGCAGTTTGTCCCAGAGCCCCTCGTCGGAGTTGGCCTCGCGCGGCGTGCTGAGCTCGCGGTCTCCGACGAAGTCGAGCAGGACCATCGCCTCCGCATCCTTGAAGCCCGGGGCGATGAACTTCGAGCCCCGCAGGCCGCGCTCCTCGAAGTCGCTGTCGGGCGTGCCCAGCGGGCTCTCTTCGCCGTCGAAGAGGATGAAGACCACGGTCGGCCGGACCTGGCGCGGCTTGAGCGTGCGTGCGACCTGCACAGCCACCGCGGTCCCCGAGGCGCCGTCGTTGGCGCCCACGAAGCCCGGCAGGTCCTTGGTGTCGTAGTGCGCGCCCACCACCACCTTGCGGCCCGGATCGCGGCCCGGCACCCCACCGACGATGTTGCGCAGGCCACCCGGCACCCGCGCGAAGACGCCCTGGGGCAGCAGTCGGCGCAGCCTGTCGCCGAGCTCCCGCGACTCCCTCGAGCCCGCGGGGCGCGGACCGAGCTCGACCTGCTCGCGCAGGAGCGCGTACGCAGCCCGGGAGTCGAAGCGGTCGCTGCGCACCACGCGCTCCTCGGGCTCGTCGGAGGTGAAGGGGATATTGCCCGTCGCGGCGAGCACCGCGAAGGTCGCCCCCAGTACGACCTGTACGGCCAGGACCGCGTACAGCGCGCGCACGAGGGATAGTCTGGCGAACGCGGTGGCCAACCAGGGACACAAGGACCGATTGAGCGCCGTGGACGCTTCCTTCCTGGCCCAGGAGCGCCAGGCCTCGCACATGCACGTCGGAGCGCTCGTGATCTTCGAGGGGCCCCCGCCCTCGCGTGAGGACTTCGTCCAGCACATCGAGTCCCGCCTGGGCCTCGTCCCGCGCTACCGCCAGAAGCTCGCCTTCCCGCGCTTCGAGATGGGTCGCCCCTTCTGGGTCGATGATCCGCAGTTCAACATCGACTACCACGTGCGCCACACCGCGCTGCCCGCGCCGGGCACGATCGACCAGCTGCGCGGGCTGGTGGGCCGCATCTTCTCCCAGCGTCTCGATCGCTCCAAGCCGCTGTGGGAGCTGTGGCTGGTGCAGGGCCTCGAGTCGGGCAAGTTCGCGCTGATCTCCAAGACCCACCACGCGCTGGTGGACGGCGTGAGCGGGGTCGACCTGTCCGCGGTGCTCTTCGACGTCGGGCCGGTGCCCCAGGAAATGGACGGCGCCGACCAGGAATGGACGCCCGAGCCCGAGCCATCCGACGCCGAGCTCGTGGCAGAGGGCGTGAAGGGCCTGCTGCGCCGTCCCGCCGAGCTGGCCGGCCAAGCGGTGGGCGCCCTGTCGCACCCCGGCCACGCGGTCGACGAGGTGCGCGAGGCGGCCGAGGGCGTCGGCGAGATCGTGTGGGCGGGGCTCAACCCGGCGCCGGACGTCCCGCTGAACCAGACCATCGGCCCCCATCGGCGGCTGTGGTGGGTTCAGTCCGAGCTCGCCCAGCTCAAGACGATCAAGAACGCCCTGGGCGGCACGGTGAACGACGTGGTGCTCGCGGTGGTGGCCGGAGCGGTCGGGCGCTGGCTGCGCGAGCGCGGCGTGCGCACGGAGGGCCTCGAGCTGCGGGCGCTGGTGCCGGTGTCGATCCGCGGCGAGGACGAGCACGGTCAGCTCGGCAACCGCATCGCCGCCATGCGCGGTCCGCTCCCCGTGTACGCCCAGGACCCGGTCGAGCGGCTGCGCATCGTGCGCGCCGGGATGGAGGGCCTCAAGGAGTCAAAGCAGGCGCTGGGGGCCGAGGTGATCGCCGGCCTGCAGGACTTCGCACCGCCCACCATCCTCGCCCAGGCCTCGCGCGTGAACTTCTCCACGCGGCTTTTCAACCTGATCGTGACCAACGTCCCCGGGCCGCAGTTCCCGCTCTACCTGCTCGGCCGCGAGATGGAGGAGATCGTGCCGGTCGCCTTCCTCCCGGAGGACCACGCGCTGGCGATCGCGATCATGAGCTACAACGGCAAGGTCGACTTCGGCCTGCTCGCGGACTACGACGCGATGCCCGACGTCGAGAGCGTGGCTCGTCACCTCGAGGAGTCGCTGGCCGAGCTGCTGGGCGCGGCGGCCGCGGCCACCGAGAAGCCGCGCGCCCGCAGCAAGACCGGCTAGCGCCGCACGACGATGCGGGCGTCGGCGCGCCGGGGAGTCCGCTCGACGTTGCCCGCCCGGTCGCGCGCCCGGGTGTAGAGCCGGTAGCGCCCGGGCCGCAGCTTGACGACGAGCGTCCGGCGGCCGGTGCGCCGCTTGATGCGCCGGTAGCGGCCGTTCCGGCGCTTGAGGTAGACGTCGAACGAGCGCACTCCGGAGGCGATCAGGCCGCTGCGCCCGGCGAGGTCCTTGCCCCTCCAGCGCAGCCGCACACGGACCCGGCGCGCGCCGCGCAGACGGGCGCGCCGGCGGGCCCGCAGGCGCGACTCGGGTGCGCGGTGGTCGACCCGGCGCGCGGCGTCCACCGCCTGTCCGGCGTTGATGATCCCGAAGCCCAGCAGCGGCTCCCAGCGGCCGCGGCCGCGCGCGGTGGCCTTGATGATGCGCATCCGCTCGCGGACGCTCAGCGAGGGGTTGAGCTGGGCGAGCATCGCGGCGAGGGCGGTGACCTGAGGCGCCGCCATCGAGGTTCCCTCCAGGCGCGCGTAGCGCGAGTCGCCGTCGATGCTCGTGCGGCAGCCGCAGGGCGGGCTGACCAGCGGGATGCCCGCCTCGCGCTCGGTCGCGTTGCCGGGGTAGGTCGACAGCAGACCGACCGGCCCGTCGTAGGGATAGATGCCGTCGAAGAATCCGTACGCCGCCACCGACACCTGCGGCCCGCGCCCCGTCTCCGCGTTGCGGTCGCTGAAGTCCGCCCCGGTCACCACCAGGCCGCGGCCGGCGTCGATCTCGGGCGCGTCGCCGGGCTGCAGCTCGGACGCCGGCGCGCCCTGGTTGGTCTCCGGGCCGTTGGAGGCCGCTGCCACCAGCACCACCCCTCGCCGGACCGCGTAGTCGATGGCCTGGCTCAGCACGGCGGTGCCCGGGCCGCCGCCGAAGCTCATGTTGATCGCCTTCGCCCCGCGGTCCACCGCGATGCGGATGCCGTCGGCGATGTCCTCGTCGCGCAGCAGCGGCGCCTTCACCATCACGATGCGACAACCCCAGCCCGCCCCGGCCACCCCGCGGCCGTCATTGGTGCCCGCGCAGGCCAGGCCGCTCACGTGGGTGCCGTGGCCGTTGTCGTCGCGCCCGGCGCCCGAGGAGGTGCCGAGCTCGGCGCCGGAGGCGATTTTGCCTCCCAGCTCGGGATGGCCGGCGTCGATCCCCGAGTCGATCACGCCCACCAGAGCGCCCTGGCCGGTTGTCACATCCCAGGCGGAGGGGAACGCCTGCCTGCCCAGCCACCACTGGCGCGGCGTCCCGCCCGGCGTGCCGGGCTCCTGCCCGCCCACGCCCGGGTCGTTGGGCGTACGGCGAAACTCGCGCCGGTACTCGACCGACACGCTCTTCACCGCCGGGTCCCGGCGCAGCGCCGCTATCGCCTGCGGCGGACCCTTGACGGTGGCCACGCCCAGCTCGGGTACGCCTGACCCGGCGCGGCGTGCGCCGGCATCGCGCAGAACGTCTGCGAGCAAGGCGGTGGAGCGAGCAGTCCGCTTGCTCTGGAAGGTCACGAGGTAGCGGCCCGTCCGCTCCACGCGGGCCTGCGCGACGGGCACGGCCACGAGGCAGAGCGCAAGCGTGAGCAGGAGGACGCGGCGGGTCACCTTGTCATTGAACACGCTGGGTGCCCCCGGGGTCGCGGTAGCGTTCGGGCCTGAGATCGTGATCGAGCTCGAGTACGACACCTTCGGCGCCCGCTCGGATCCGCCGCTGCTGCTGATCATGGGCCTGGGCTTCCAGCTGATCCACTGGGATCAGGCGTTCTGCCGGCGCCTGGCCGATCGCGGCTTCTACGTCATCCGTTTCGACAACCGCGATGTGGGGCTGTCGCCCAAGATCCGCGGCGGCCCCAAGCCGAACGCGCTCGCCGCCTTCGCGGGCTTCACCGGCTCGGCCTCGTACACGCTCTGGGACATGGCCGACGACACTGCCCGGCTGCTCGACCGCCTCGACCTGCCCGCCGCCCACGTCGTGGGAATCTCGATGGGCGGCATGATCGCCCAGTCGCTGGCGATCAAGTACCCCGAGCGCGTGCTCTCGCTGGCCTCGCTGCTCTCGACCACGGGCAACCGGCGCGTGGGCATGCCGCGGATGCGAGCGCTCGCCCTGCTGCTCAAGCGCGCTCCCGAGGAGCGCGAGGCCTACATCGACTTCAGCGTGGAGGTGGCCAAGGTCATCGGGTCGCGCAAGCACATGGACGAGGCGCGGGTGCGCGCCGTGGCGGGCGCGGCATACGACCGCTGCCACTACCGCGTCGGGATGCTGCGCCAGCTGGTGGCCGTCCAGGCCTCGGGGGACCGCACCGAGCAGCTCGGGCGCCTCGACGTGCCCACCGTCGTGATCCACGGCTCCGACGACCCGCTCGTGCCCACGCGCGCGGGCCACGCCACGGCCAGGGCCATCCCCGGGGCCCGCATGGTCGAGATCGCCGGCCTGGCACACGACCTGCCGCCGGCCGTCTGGGACCAGGTGATCGAGGCGATCGTCGAGAACGCCGAGCGCAGCCCGGCAGCGGCGGCGCGCGCCGCGGCCTAGGGCCGGCCCAGGCCGACCACGGGCGGGCCTTCTATCACGTCGCCCAGTGGCCCGTAGCGGCCGCCGTGGCAGGGGCAATCCCAGGTGCTGTCGCCCTGGTTCCAGTTCACGATGCAGCCGAGATGCGTGCAGCGCGCCGACATGCGGTGAAGCGTGCCCTCCTCGTCCCGGTAGACCGCCTGCTGGCCCAAACCTGAGCCGACGACGCGACCCTCGCCAGGAGGGATGTCTTCGGCGCTCGCGCGCTTGAGCAGGCGGTCGCTGAAGAAGCGCACACCGACGTTGGCGTTCTCCTTCACGAACGAGGTGGCCGCCGCGCGCGGGCGCAGGCGCCCGGTGTCGAACAGCCTCTGCCAGCGGTGCTCGGTGCCCATCACGCCGGCGGTGAGCACCTCGGCCGCAGCTGTGCCCATGGCCAGCCCCCACTTGCGAAAGGCGGTGGCGACCCAGACGTTGTCGGTGGCCGGGTCGACCGGGCCCACGAACGGCACTCCGTCGGCGGAGATGTGGTCCTCGCTGGCCCAGCGCAGCTCCACCTGCTCCAGCCCGAAGCGCTCGCGTGCCCAGCCCTCCAGGCGGTCGTAGCTCGAGCGCCCGTCTCCCTGCCCGGTCTTGTGGCCCTCACCGGCGACCAGCAGCCAGCGGTCGCCGCCGGTCTCGTGCACGCGGATGGAGTGCGTGGGCGACTCGGTCGACAGGTACATGCCCGCCGGACCCTCGGGCACCACGCCGGCCACCACGTAGGAGCGCTCGGGGTGCGAGCGGGCGAAGTACAGCCCCCGCGTGAGGAAGGGAAGGTGTGTGGCCAGGACAAGGTCGCCGGCCGTGACGGCGGGACCGTGCTCCGTGCGCGCCCGCGCGGGGCGACCGAAGTCGATCCCTTCGACGCGCGACTCCTCGAAGATCGCGACGCCGGCCTCCTGCGCCGCGGCGGCGATCCCTTCCAGGTAGCGCAGCGGGTGGAACTCCGCCTGGTCGGCGAAGCGCACCGCCCCGGCCACGCCGAACGGCAGGTCGGTGTCGCGCTCGAACGTGGCGGGCAGGCCCAGCCGCTGGGCGGCCGCGACCTCGTCCTCGAGATCCTCGCGGTCGCCGGGGTCCTCGGCGTAGACCACGTGCGGCTTGCGCCGCAGCTCGCAGTCGATCCCGAGCTCCTCGGCCAGCCTGGCCACCCGCTCGATCCCACGCTGGTTGGCCTCCCCGTAGAGCCGAGCGAGCTCCTCGCCCTGGGCGGCGATCAGCTTCGAGTAGGTCAGGCCGTGCAGCGAGGACAGCTTCGCCGTGTTGAGCCCGCTGGCGCCCGAGCCCAGGCGCCGCGCCTCCAGCAGGGCGACCGAGGCGCCGGCCTGCGCGGCCTGTAGCGCGGTGGTCAGGCCGACGATGCCGCCGCCGACCACCGCCACGTCCACCCGCAGGTCCTTCTCTAGCCGCGGGCGCGGGGTCTGCGCCGCGGTCTGGTGCCAGAGCGAGGCGAGCAGGCTTACTTCTCGATCTTGCTGGTGTCCCGCGGTTCGAGGTACGGCTGGTCGAGCGGCGCTGCGTGGCCGCCCTCGATCTGCTGACTTCGCTGCAGCTCGGCGTTGAACTGCGCGCCGAGCACGATCGCGATGTTGGTGATCCACAGCCAGATCAGGAAGACGATGATGCCACCCAGCGGGCCGTAGGTCTTGTTGTAGTTGGCCGCGGTGGCCACGTAGAGGGCGAACAGGGCCGACGCCACTAGCCACACCACCAGCGCGAACAGGCCCCCAGGGCTGAAGAACTTGAAGCCCGGTTGCTTGACGTTCGGCGCCGCCCAGTAGAGGAAGGCGATCATGAACGCGACGACGAGCAGGAGCACCGGGATCTTCGCCAGGTCGAACACGGTGGCGAAGCTGCTCCCCGCCCCGATGAGGTTCCCCACCTTCTCGGCGATCGGGCCGGTCACGGCGATTCCCACGATCACGATCACCAGCAGCAGGATCAGCACCAGGGTCGTGCCGAGCTGGGCCGGCTTGAGCTTCCAGATCGGGCGCCCCTCCTCGACCTCGTAGATCGCGTTGGAGGCGCGCGAGAAGGCTGCGATGTAGCTCGAAGCCGAGTTCAGCGCCAGCAGCAGGCCGATGATGAAGGTCAGGCCCGCGGCACCCTGGTTCTTGCCCAGGTTGGTGAGCGTGCCGGTGAGGATGTCCTGGGCCGGGCCCGGGATGGGAGCCGACTTCAGGTTGTCGATCAGCGGCTGGGTGGCCGAGGGGCCGATGATGCCCAGCACGGAGACCAGGGCGATCAGGGCCGGGAAGAGGGCCTGGATCCCGTAGTAGGTGAGCGCGGCCGCCTTGTCGGTGCCCTCGTTGGCCGAGAACTCCTTGAAGGTGCGCTTGAAGGTCGCCTTCTTGGACGTGCCCGACAGGCCGGTCGGGCTGTCGGGGGTGCGCTCGGCCGGGGCGCCGCCGCGCTCCTTGGCCTGGATCGTCTCCCGCTCGCTGCGGCGCAGGTCGTTGTTGTTGCTGTCTGCCATGTCTAGTCCCCCGGCCAGAAGCCGGTCAGCCTCTGGAAGCCCGTGGCGCCGCCCCGGTCCACCGCGGCCTTGACCAGGGCGAAGATGGCGCCCTGGAGGGCGGCGGCCGGAAGCACCTCGCCCCAGCCGTATTCCGAGTCGCGGGCGTCGGGCGCGTCGTCCTCGCCGGCCACGCGCTTCCAGATCTGCTTGAAGATCGCGCCGCCGAGAAGTCCGCCGAGGACTCCGAACAGGATCCCGAAGGGTGCGTACAGGAACTTCACGAGGACCTCCGGCGCCACAGCACGAGGAGCAGGAGCCCCGCAAGCGCTCCGGCGCCGATGGCCACCGAGCTCTGGTTCTCCTTGGCCTGCTCGCCGAGTTCGCGGGTCCTCGCCTGGGCCTGAGCCTTCACTTCGTCGGCCTTCGCCTGTGCCTGCGCCTTTACCTCGTCGGCCTTCTTCTGGGCCTGGGCCTTCACGTCGGCCTTGTTGGCGAGCGCCTCGACCGTCTCACCGAGGTCCTCACGGGTCTCCTCGATGTTCTCGCGGATCTCCTCCGGGCTCTGGGCCTGCTGCTCTTCCTTGGCCTGCTCGGCCTCTTCGGTGGTCTTGGCCGTCTCGGCCGGGTTCTGGTTCTCAGCGCTCATGCGCGACTAGCCCTTCCCTTGACTTCGTCGACGTCCTGTCTGGTGCTGGCGATCGCCTGCTCCGGTTGCGGCGGCGTCGCCTGGTCGACCTGCTTCTTGCCCACCAGCGCGGCAACCCCGGCGATCGCGAACAGGACGACGCTCACGATGAGCGCCGCGAGCCAGGCGTCGACCGCCGTGGCCAGCCCGAGGATCGCCGCGGCGATGAGTGCGCCCACGGCGTAGGCGGAGATCAGCCCGGCACCCCCGAAGAGCCCCGCGCCGATGCCGGCGCGCTTGCCCTTCTCCTTCATCTCGACCTGAGCGAGCTCGAGCTCCTTGCGGACCAGGTCGGCCGTTTGCTGTGACATGCGCTGCACCAGGTCGGAGACCGGCAGCTCGTTCAGGTCTTGCTGTGCCATGGCCCCCTCCTTTCCCCCGTTCGCAGCGGGGAAACCGGAAAGGGTGGGTTTCTTGGCATTCCGCCGCTAGTGGCCTCCGCCCGCCTGGTCGAGGTTCTCGCGGCCCTTGTCGAGGGCATCCTGGTCGACATCGGCGTTGCCGGGGGGCGTGGTGGCTTCGTGGGTGGGCTCGGAGGGGCTGGTCGTCGGGCGCTCTTCGTCCGGGGCTTGCTCTCGTTCACTCATGCGTGTGGCCTACCCGCACGGGACGCGCGGTAGTCGCGCGGCGAGAGGTGCTCCGGCGCCAGCCTGCAGGCCAGCTCCAGGGTCTCCTCGTCGAGCCCCGTCTCCTCCAGCTCGTACTCGCGCCCGAAGGCCTCGCGCAGTGCCGCGATGACGTCGCCCAGCGTCACGCCGGGGACCTCGTCGGCCACCGCCCCGGTGACCTCGGGCCGCCAGTCGAGGCCCATCGCCCCGTAGACCGGCAGCAGGATGTCGCGCACGCGGTCGGCCCCCTCGACCACGAGAACCCCGCCGACGTGCGCCCCGCCGGAGATCAGCCGCTGGCCGACGCCCATGAGCTTGGCCCGCCCGCCCGCGCTGACGCTGTGGGAGCCGGGGCAGTACTCGCCCGGCACCTCCCCCACGCGGGCGTCGACACCGAGCGACCGAAGCGCCAGGGCAACGCGGTCGGCGATCTGGTCGAAGCGGGGGCGGACCCCGGGGCGCGGGTCGGGGTCGGGGATCGCGTGCGAGAACGCGAGCGTGCCGTCGTGGAAGACCGCCGCGCGCCCGCCCGCCAGGCGCTCGATCGCCTCGAAGCCCCCTTCGCGGGCGGCACGAACCGCCTCCCGGTAGCCAGGGCCTACCACGTCGAGCTTGCCGAAGGCCACGATGGGCCCGGGCCGGGCCAGCCGCAGCGTCTCGGGCAGCTCGCCCGAGGCCACCCGCTCCAGCAGGGCCCGGGAGACGGCGGTGTCCAGCGCCGCGTCGTCGGGGATGGAATCGAGGACGATGCGTAGAGTCACGCGGCCGTGCGCCCCGCCAAGAGAGTCGCGGTCGTGGCCTGCATGGACGCGCGGCTCGCCCCCGCGCGCATCCTCGGCTTCGAGCAGGGCGACGTGCACGTGATCCGCAACGCCGGCGGCGTGGTGACCGACGCGGAGGTCCGCTCACTCGCCATTTCGCAGCATCTGCTCGGCACCGAGGAGATCATGCTCATGCAGCACACGGACTGCGGCATGCTCAAGATCACCGACGAGGTGTTCGCCCAGCGTATGGAGGAATTTGCCGGGCAGCGGCCGGAGTGGGACGCCCACGCCTTCGAGGACCTCGAGGAGAGCGTCCGCGCCTCGAAGCGGACGATCCAGGGCAGCCCGTTCATCGCCAGCAGGCGGGTGCGCGGGTTCGTCTACGACGTGGACAGCGGGGAGCTGCGCGAGGTCACCTGAAGCGGGTCGAGCGCCGGGGCCGGCCGCCGCTGTGGCAGGGGTTTCCTCCGCCGCGGGTGGCTCTTGCAGGGATCTCGGACCCGGGGCAGCCCGCCCGACACGGCGCACCACTGCGGAAAATCGCTCAGGCACCTGAGCGATTTTCTCGAGGGAAGGCGTGATGCACCTCCCGTGGGAAGGGTCCCGTCAGACGGACTCAAAAGCCGAGGGCGAACTTCGCCTCTTCGCTCATGCGCTCCGGAGTCCAGGGCGGAGTGAAGACCATTTTGGGGTAGACGCGCTCCACTCCGTCCAGCTCCCCCACGAACTCCTCCATCTGCTCGGAGACCTGCGGCCCGATCGGGCAGCCCGGCGAGGTGAGCGTGAAGGTGACGAATACCTCTGGCCCCTCGACCTCGACGTCGTACACAAGGCCGAGCTCGACGAAGTCGAGGCCCAGCTCGGGGTCGATCACGTTCGTGAGCGCTTCGGTGACTTCGTCCTTCGTGGGCATGGATACGAGGTTAGTAGGGTCGATCTATGCGTCTCGTCGGCCTCGTGGTGGCCTTCATCGTGCTCCCGATCGCCGAGCTGTACCTGATCTACAAGGTCGGGGACAGCATCGGGATACTCCCCACACTCGCACTCCTGGCCGCCGACTCTGTCATCGGCTCGCTGCTGCTGCGCGCGCAGGGCCGGGCGGTCTGGCGCCGCTTCCAGGCCACGATGCAGGCCGGCCGGATGCCGCATCGGGAGGTCCAGGACGGAGTGCTGGTGATCTTCGGCGGAGCGCTGCTGATCACCCCGGGCTTCCTCACCGACATCCTCGGGCTTCTGCTGCTCGTCCCGCCCAGCCGCGCGGTGGTCCGGCGCTTCGTGATGAAGGCGCTCACGCGCCGGGCGGTCAGCCGCGCCGCCGGCGCGGACGGCCGCGCCGGCTCGGACGGCCGTGCCGACCGCGGCGTCTGGGACGTCGAGGGCACCGCCACCGAGGTCGAGGCGCCGCCGCCGCGTCTCGAGCGGTGAGCGAGCCTGCCCTCTCCGTCGCCTTCTTCGACCCGGCGCGCCAGGTCCACGGTCTCGTGCGCTCGGGGGCGACGCTGCTGTTCGAGGGCTCGCGCTCGCTGGTGCTCGACGAGCCCGCGCGGCTCGAGCCTTCGGGCGACGCCTGGCAGGCGAGCGTGGGCAACCGCTTCGAGGTGAAGCTGCAGCCTGCCTCGGTGGCGGTGGAGCTGGCGGGCAACCGCGTGCGCGTCTGCACCGTCACCGGCAACGTGGCAGGCACGCCGGTCGACGGCCTGGGCACCATCAGCGAGACGCTGCGCGCACCGGCGTGGCACGAGCTCGACGCCCTGCGCGCCGTCTCGATCCTGGGCGACCCCGGCCACGCCCTGATCGCGGTGGCCCGGCGCCCGCGGGGCGCGCCAGGACACGGCGACGAGCTCGTCAGCGCGGCCCTGATCGCGGGTGGCGAGGTCCAGACCGTGGAGGACGCGCGCATCTCCACCGTCTACGACGGCGAGGGGCGCCAGCGCAGCGCCGGCTTGGAGCTGTGGCTGGCAGGAGAGGACTTCCCTCGCCGGGCCTCGGGCACGGTCACGGCCGGCTCGTCGCTCGAGCTCGAGGGCCTCGACGTGCACGCGGCGATCTTTGCCTGGCGGCTGGAGGGGCAGGAGGCTCATGGTCAGTACGAGCTCGCCCTCCGGGCCACCGCCCCCGACGCCGCGTGACCCCCTCCGCCGTGGTGAGCGACTTCGGCGGGGTGCTGACCACGCCGCTGTTCCGGGCATTGGAGGAGTACGCCAGCAGCTGCGGCACGACCCTCCCCGACTTGGGCGTGGCCATGGCCGCCTCCACCCGGCGCACTGGAGTGCACCCGCTCTACGCGCTGGAGCGCGGCGAGATCACCGAGACGGAGTTCTTGCGCCGCACCTCCGACGAGCTCCCCGACGGCATCGTGCTCACCGAGCTGGGCGAGGGCTATTTCACCCGCCTGGAGCGAAACGAGCCGATGCTCGACTTCCTCGCCGAGCTGCGCGGCCGGGGGCTGAGGCTTGCGCTGTGCACCAACAACGTGCGCGAGTGGGAGCCGGTGTGGCGCTCGATGCTGCACGAGATCGACGAGCTGTTCGAGGCGATCGTCGACTCGGGCTTCGTGGGGACGCGCAAGCCCGAGGCGGAGATCTACGCGATCGTGCTGGAGCGCCTCGGGCTCCCCGGGTCGGAGTGCGTCTTCGTGGACGACGTCGAGGACAACTGCATCGCCGCCGCCGAGGCGGGCATGCACCCGGTCCACTTCCGAAACGCCGAGCAGGCGATCGCCGATGTGCGCGCCCTGCTCAGCAGCTAGCCCACAGGCCGCGCCCAGCCGCGCGGGCCGACTGGCCCGCCGCCTCGATCTCGGGCTCGAGGTCGTCGTTGGGGCGTATGGTCAGCGGGCGGGCATAGCCTCGCTGGGCCAGCGCCTCGTTGAAGCTGCGCCCGTCGCCGAGAAAGACGTAGGCCAGTGTTCGCCCGTAGCGGTCGCGGGGCTCGACGCCGACCGTCACCCCGACGCGCCGCCCCGGCCGCAGCGTGCGGCGAGTGAAGCGCGAGGCCTCATGGCCGTAGCACTCGGTCCCGCCGTAGACCTCTGGGGTGTCGACGCCGATCAGGCGCGTCTTGCCGTAGCCGCTCAGCACCACGGTGTCGCCGTCGACGACCCGGACGACCCGGGCCGACCCCTCCGGCTCCAGGGCAGTGGAACAGCCCCCGAGGAGTACCGCGAGGAGCGCTAGTTGTCGGAACCCAGGCGGTCCCAGCAGTAGAGCTCGACGGCCTCCGCGGCCAGCTCCATCGTGCGCTCGTTGGACAGCCACGGAAGCACGGCGTCCAGCGCCTGCTCCTCGCTGGCGCCGGAGTCGAACACGTCGTCGCCACGGAAACCGGCGGCGATGCGCAGCGCCTCGCGACGGTGCTCGCCGAGCTGATTGAAGGCCCGCATCAGGAATTCCTTGTTGGCGATCGGCTGGGCGATCTCCAGCGAGGCGTGCCAGGCGGCCAGCATCGACAGGTCCTCGTCGTCGAGGTCCCCGACCGCCTTGGCGTAGTGCACCTCCAGCTCATCATCGGGGATCTCGTCGACCCAGGCGCGCACCAGCTCGCCGAGCAGTTGCCGGCGTGCCTCACGCCCGATGGACTCGGCGACTACCCGAATGGCTTCCTGGGGTTCGATGAAGCAGAGAGGCACCTGGGTTCAGCTCCCTGATCGCATAGCGGGACGCGGACCAAGGTACGGGCGCCTATGGACGGAAAGAGACGATCTGCCAGCGCTTTCCCCGGCGCCGCAGGATCACCGTCTGCCCACCTCCCAATTTGGCGGTTGCGCGTGTCCCCTTCACCTGCACCGTCCTCACCGAGAACTCGTCGGAGGTGGGCAAGCGGAAGGGGTCGATCCCGGCCTGCCGGCCGCATGCGCGCAGGGCCTCGACGCCCTGAGCGCCCCCTGGATCGGCGGCCAGCCCGCTGCAGAACGCCTTGCCGTCACCGAGCTCCACGGCCTGGATCAGTGTGCCGATGGTGCGGGCCACCTCGCGCCGGGGGCCGCTGGTGAGCACCTCCGGCGGCGTGGTCTTCTGCGGCGTGGTCCTCTGCGGCGTGGTCTTCTGCTGCGTGGTCTCCTGCGGCGTCGCCCCGGTGGACCCGGGGCGCGGCTGCTCGGCGGTTGTTGTCCCCACCGTCTTCGGGTCCTCGCGGACCGCGCTGTCGTCGTCGCCGCCGCAGCCGGCCACGGCCAGCACCAGGGCGATCAGGATCCACCGCCTGCCCATCGGGCTCAGGCTAGCCGTACGATCCGGCGCGTGGGCAGTGTCCGGACCCAGGTGGCCATCGTGGGCGCAGGCCCGGCGGGCCTGGTCCTCGGCCACCTACTCCACGGCCTGGGCATCGAGGCGGTGGTGCTCGAGGCCCGCGAGCGCGGCTACGTGGAGTCCCGCGTGCGCGCGGGGGTGCTCGAGCAGGGCACGGTGGACCTGCTGCACGAGATGGGCGTCGGCGACCGCCTGGACCGCGAGGGCATGGTGCACGAGGGCGTGGAGCTGCGGTTCGCCGGCCTGCCCCACCGAATCGACTTCACCGAGCTGACCGGCGGCAAGAGCATCACGATCTACGGCCAGCAGGAGGTGGTCAAGGACCTGATCGCGGCTCGCCTGGACGCCGGCGCGCCGCTGCACTTCGAGGTGGACGAGGTCACGCTGGAGGGCCTCGACTCCGACCGTCCCGCCGTGCGCTACGTGCACGACGGGCAGGAGCACGAGCTGGTCTGCGATTACGTCGCGGGCTGCGACGGTTTCCACGGCGTGTGCCGCGACGCCGTGCCCGAGGGAGGACTGCGGTTCCACGAGCGGGAGTACCCGTACGCCTGGTTCGGAGTGCTGGCCGAGGCAGCCCCGTCCACCGACGAGCTCGTGTACTGCCACAGCGACCGCGGCTTCGCGCTCTACAGCATGCGCTCCCCCACCCTGTCCCGGCTCTACTTCCAGTGCGACGTCGGCGAGGATCCCGACGACTGGAGCGAGGGCCAGATCTGGGAGGAGCTGCGCACTCGCCTGGCGCGCCGGGACGACTGGGAGCTGGGCGAAGGGCCGATCGTGGACAAGGGCGTGACCCCGATGCGCAGCTTCGTGGCCGAGCCGATGCAGCACAGCCGCCTGTTCCTGGCCGGCGACGCCGTGCACATCGTCCCTCCCACGGGGGCCAAGGGCATGAACCTGGCCATCGCCGACGTGCGTGTGCTGGCCGAGGCGCTCCGCCGCCACTACGACGACGGAGACGACTCCGCGCTCGAGGGCTACTCGGCGGAGTGCCTGCGGCGCGTGTGGCGCACCCAGTACTTCTCGTACTGGATGACCTCGCTGCTGCACCGCCCGCCGGACGACAACGACGGCTTTGCGACGCGGCTGCAGCTGGCCCAGCTCGAGTACGTCTGCTCCTCGCGAGCAGCCTCCACGATGCTGGCCGAGAACTATGTCGGCGCCGTGGCCTGATGGACGACCTGTTCGAGGCGATGTACGTGCCGCCGGCGCTGCGCGAGGCGGTGTCGGCCCGGGCCTGGGTCCAGGCCATGCTCGACTTCGAGGCCGCGCTCGCGGAGGCCTTCGCGCCGCCGGAGGCGGCGTCCGAGATCGCCTCGGCCTGCCGGGCCGGGGACTTCGACGCGGACTCGCTGGCCGAGGCCGCGCGCTCGACTGGCAACCCAGCGGCGCCGCTCGTGAAGCGCCTGACCGAAGCGGTCGGCGATGAGGCCGCGGGCTGGGTGCACGCCGGAGCCACCAGTCAGGACGTTCTCGACACCGCCTCGATGCTGGTGAGCCGAAGAGCGCTGAAGGTCGTGGACGCCGAGTTGGCCGCGGTCGCGGCGGCCTGCGCCGCGCTGGCCGAGGAGCACCGCGACACCCCGATGGCGGGGCGCACCCTCCTCCAGCAGGCCCTGCCGACCACCTTCGGCCTCAAGGCCGCGGGCTGGCTCAGCGGCGTGCTGGCCGCCCGGCGGCGGCTGAAGGAGATCCCGCTGGCCGTGCAGCTCGGCGGCGGCGTGGGCACGCTGGCCTCGCTGGGCGCCGACGGGCCGCGGGTGGTCGCCGACGTCGCCGCCCGGCTCGACCTGGCCCAGCCCGACCTGCCCTGGCACGCCGACCGCGGCCGGGTGGGCGAGCTGGGCGCCGCCCTCGCCCTGGCCGCCGGCGCTCTGGAGAAGGTGGCGCTCGACCTGAAGCTGCTGGCCCAGACCGAGGTCGGCGAGGTGGCCGAGGCCGCCGGGCGGGGCGGCTCCTCCACCCTGCCTCAGAAGCGCAACCCGGTAGGCGCCGCGATGGCGATCGCCTGCGCCCGGCGCGTGCGGGGCGAGGCCTCGGTGCTGCTGGCGGCGCTGCCCGAGGAGCACGAGCGCGGGGCGGGCGGCTGGCACTCGGAGTGGCAGGCACTCAGAGGGGCGCTGGCCGGAACGGGCGGAGCAGCGTGGGCGCTGCACGAGACGCTGGACGGCCTGGAGGTCCACCCGGAGCGCATGCGCGAGAACCTCGACGCCCACGGCGGGCTGATCATGTCCGAGGCGGTCACGACCGCGCTCGCCCCGCGCCTCGGGCGCCACCGCGCACACGAGCTGGTGGGTCGCGCCGCGGGCTCGGAGGCGGGTCTGCGCGACGCCGTGCTGGCCGAGGACACCGGCCTGTCGGCCGACGATCTCGACGCGGCGCTCGACCCGCTGAGCTACCTGGGCTCGGCAGGGACGTTCGTGGATCGGGCCCTGAGGCGATGGAAGGAGGAACCGTGAGCGACGGCGAGCGAACCCGGCGCGAGGTTCTGGGCGACGATTACGTGGACCGGGCGCAGCAGCGCACCACCCCGTTGACCGAGGACTTCCAGGACCTGATCACCCGCTACGCGTGGGGCGAGGTCTGGGAGCGCCCCGGCCTCGACCGCCGCATGCGCAGCGCCATCACCATCACCGCGCTCGTGGCCGGCGGGCACCACGAGGAGCTCGGCCTGCACCTGCGCGCTGCCCTGCGCAACGGGCTCAGCGAGGAGGAGGTCGCCGAGGTGCTGCTGCACTGCGCGATCTACTGCGGCGTGCCGGCGGCCAACTCGGCCTTCGCCGTCCTGCGCCGCGTGCTGGAGGAGGAGGGCTAGCGGGCCTCGGCCCGCCGCGTTCCCAGCAGGAGGAGGCCCGCGAGCAGCGCCAGGCCGGCGCACAGCGACCACACCGCGGCGAACGAGCCGTGCTCGGCGAGCAGGCCCACCACCAGCGGGCCCGCCACCGCGCCTGCGAACAGCCCTGACATCATCACCCCCACCGCCCAGGCGGGGGACTCGGGGCTCCGCCGCACCACCGCGAGCGTGAGCCCGCCCGGCCAAGACCAGCCCAGGCCGCCGGCAACCAGCGCGCCCGCGACGATCGTGGCCGGCTCGCCTTCGATCAGCAGCAGGTAGGCGCCTGCGGCCGCGACAAGCGTGGCGCCCACCAGCGCGAGCGGCTCGCGTCCGCTGCGGTCGAACAGAGCGCCGAGCCCGACGCGGCTCAGGGTGGCGACCAGGCTCACGGCGCCCAGCAGCAGCCCGGCCTCGGACTCCCCGATGTCGCTCCTCACCGCGTAGGTGACCAGGAAGGAGATGAAGCCCACGCCGGCCGCGCTGGCCAGCGCGGCGGCAACGGCGATCGCGTGGACCGAGCTCAGGCCGCGGCGCGCAACGGTGGCCGCCGCCGGAAGCAGGGGCCCGCCGCGAGGCACGGGGATGACGGCGACCACGGCCAGCACCGCCGCCGCCACGAAGCCCCAGCGCCAGCCGAACGGGATGGCCACCAGCGGCAGCGCCAGGCCAGCGAGCAGCGACCCGATGGGTGCCCCCGACTGCTGCACGCCGAAGGCGAGCCCTTGGCTCTGCTCGGAGACCTCACGCTTGAGCAGAGCGCTCACCGCCGGGCCTCCCATGCCATTGGCCACGCCGCCCAGCACCAGCAGGCCCACCAGCCCCGCAGCGGACTGGGCGAACAGCGCCACGGTGGTCGCGCAGGCCACCACCAGCGCGGCCGCCAGCCGCATCCCGCTCACCCCGCCGATGCGGTCCACCAAGCGCCCGCAGGGCGTCGAGCTGAGCGCGGAGACGACGTAGAAGATCGCGATGGTCACGCCCAGCGTGGAGTCCCCGAAGTCGAAGTCGCCCCGGATCCGAGGGGCGAGAGCCGCGGTCAGGAAACCCGGCAGCACGGTGGCCACGATCAGCGCCACCCCGGTGACCTGCGAGCGAACGCTGCGATCCGAAGCCACGTCCGTCACCTCCCCCCACCCGAGGTGTTTGAACGCGCCATCTCTCGGATAGAACAAATTGTCTGACTTATCCGAGGAGGGATGCAGTGAGGAAGATGCGTTGGACCTGGGCCGCCGTGATGGCGGTGACGTTGGCGTGCGCCATGGCAGTCGCGTCCTGCGGCGATGACGGAGGCTCGGGAGGCGGTGGGGGCAGCGGGCCCCGGACGCTGAAGGTCGGCGTCATCCCGATAGCCGACGTGGCCCCTCTCTACCTCGGCCGCAAGAAGGGCTTCTTCAAGGAGGAGCAGCTGACCATCGACCCGCAGGTGGCCGAGGGCGGCGCGGCGATCACGCCCGCCGTGGTCAGCGGCAACTTTCAGATCGGCTTCTCCAACACCATCTCGCTCCTGATCGCGGCCTCGAAGAACCTGCCGGTGGAGATCATCAGCCAGGGCGTCCTTGCCGGCAAGAGCGAGAAGGAGGCCTGGGCCGACCTGCTCGTCCTCAAGAAGGGGCCGGTCAAGGACCCCAAGGACCTCGAGGGCAAGACCATCGCGGTCAACACTCTCAACAACGTCTGCGAGGTCACGATCAAGGCCTCGCTGGAGAAGAAGGGCGTGGACGTCAGCAAGCTCAAGTTCTCCGAGGTCCCGTTCCCCGACATGAACGCGGCGCTGGAGGCCGGACGGGTGGACGGCGCCTGCGTGGTGGAGCCGTTCGTCAGCCAGGGCAAGGCCGGCAAGGCGAAGGGGATCGACCCCTTCTACGTCAACACGGCACCCGACCTGACGGTCGCGACCTACTTCACCTCCAAGCAGTACGCCGAGCAGAACCCCGAGGTGGTCGACCGCTTCGTGAAGGCGATGAACAAGTCGCTCGAGTACGCGCAGTCGCACCCCGACGAGGTCCGCCAGGTGCTGACCGAGTACACCGAGATCCCGCCTGACGCGGCGAAGAAGATCAAGCTGCCGATCTGGCGGGCCGATCTCAACCGGCCGACGATCGAGCAGGCCGCGAAGCTGAGCCAGAAGTACGGCCTGATCGACAAGCAGCCGGACCTGAACGAGCTCATCCGCACCAACTAAGTGGCCGCTGCTCCCACCGCACCGCTCGCGGCCGCCGGCCGGCGGCCGCGGGCTCCCGACTGGGCGCTGCCCTGGGTGGCCGTGGCCGCGGTGCTGGTCCTGTTCGAGGCCCTGCCCAGGATCGGGATCCTGCCCCGCGACCACTTCCCGCCCGCGTCGGAGACGGTGGCCGAGCTGGGCAACCAGCTGACCACGGGGAGCTATTGGACCTCGGTGTTCGACACCCTGCAGGGCTGGGCGCTCGGCCTGGTGATCGCGGCGGCGCTGGCGATACCCCTGGGGATCCTGATCGGCTCCGCCCCCCTGCTGTACCGGGCCACGCGGGCGGTGATCGAGTTCCTGCGCCCGATCCCGTCGGTGGCGCTCATCCCGCTGGCCATCCTGATCTACGGCACCGGGCTGACCAGCAAGGTCTTCCTGGCCGCGTTCGCCAGCTTCTGGCAGGTGCTGATGGCCACGCTGTACGGGGTCAAGGACGTGGACCCGGTAGCGACCGACACCGCGCGCTCGTTCGGGCTGTCGCGCTTCCAGCGGCTGTCGCGCGTGACCCTGCCCAGCGCGGTGCCCTACCTGGCCACAGGCCTGCGGATCGCCTCGGCGGTGAGCCTGATCCTGACCGTGACCGCCGAGCTGGTGATCGGTGCGCCCGGGCTCGGTCGCTCGATCAACCTCGCCCGCACCGGCGGCAACGAGGAGCTCATGTACGCGTTGATCATCACCACCGGTGTGCTGGGCCTGCTGCTCAACGCAATCTTCGTCCGCGCCGAGCGCCGGGTGCTGCACTGGCATCCCTCCCAGCGGGGTGCCGCGTGACCGTCGCCGGCCGCCGGTGGGTGGGTGGCGGGCTCGAGATCGCCGTGCCCATCCTCGTGCTCGGCGCCTGGGGCGTGCTCTCCGCAGGCAGTCAGACCTACTACTTCCCTCCGCTCACCGACATCCTGTCGACCTTCGCCGACACCTGGCTGTTCGAGCGGGTGACCAGCGATGCCCTGCCCAGCCTCGCGCGGATGGGCGCGGGCTTCCTCATCGCCGTGGTGGTGGCGGTCTCGCTGGGGCTGCTGCTCGGGCTGTCGCCCCGGGCCAAGCGCGCCGCGTCCCCGATCGTGGAGTTCGCCCGGGCGATCCCGCCGCCGGCGCTGCTGCCGTTCGCGATCCTGGTGATCGGCGTCGGGAACTCGATGAAGGTCGCGATCATCGCCTTCGTCTGCCTCTGGCCGATCCTGCTGAACACGATCGACGGGGTACTCGGCGTGGACCCGACCCTGCGCGACACCAGCCGCGTGTACGGGATCTCGCCCCGCGACCGGGTCCTGAAGGTGATGTTCCCCGCAGCCGCCCCCCAGATCTTCGCCGGCATGAGGACGAGCCTGTCGCTGGCGCTGATCCTGATGGTGATCAGCGAGATGGTGGCGTCCACGAACGGCATCGGATACTTCGTCCTGCAGAGCCAGCGCTCGTTCGACATCCCCGAGATGTGGTCGGGAATCCTGCTGCTGGGCATCCTCGGCTACGCGCTGAACGGAATCTTCGTGCTGATAGAGCGAAGGGCCCTGCGGTGGCACCGCGGCGCCCGGGCGAGTGAGGTGAGCTGAATGCTGAAGGTCGGTCACCTCGGCAAGAGCTACGGAGACGGCGAAGACGCGGTGCAGGCCGTGGGCGACCTCGACTTCGAGGTCGCCGAGAAGGAGTTCGTCTGCATCGTCGGCCCGTCGGGCTGCGGCAAGACCACGCTGCTGAAGTGCATGTCGGGCCTGCTCGCCCCCTCGCGGGGCGAGGTCGTCCTCGACGGCGAGCGGGTGGAAGGGCCGCCGGAGAAGATGGCGCTTGTCTTCCAGGAGTACAGCCGCTCGCTGTTCCCCTGGATGAGCGTGGAGGAGAACGTGGCGTTCCCGCTGCGCAACCGCGACGTCTCGGGCGACGAGGCCGACCGCCTGGTGGAGGACGCGATCGAGTCAGTGGGCTTGGCGGACGCGAACGACCGCTACCCGTGGGAGCTCTCGGGCGGGATGCAGCAGCGCGTGGCGATCGCCCGCGCCCTGGCCTACCAGCCCGAGATCCTGCTCATGGACGAGCCGTTCGCCTCGGTCGACGCGCAGACGCGCGCCGACCTGGAGGACCTGATCCTCGACGTGCGGAACAAGTACGGCGTGACCATCGTCTTCGTGACCCACGACATCGACGAGTCGGTCTACCTGGGCGACCGCATCGTGGTGCTCACTCCCTCGCCCACCGAGGTGCAGGAGGTGCTGGACGTGGACCTGCCCCGCCCGCGCGACCAGGTGGAGACCAAGGAGCTGCCGGAGTTCGCGCACCTGCGCGCCCACGTGTACCGCTCGATCAAGCGCAAGCAGCCCGCAGAGGCCGGCTGACCGGTGGCCCTACCCGAGCTGATCGAGCTCGTTCGCGAGAGCAACCCCTTCCAGCGCGCCCGGCTCGAGGGCCTGGGCTCGGCGCCGCTGCTGGAGGAGATCCCTCCGCTGACCAAGGACGAGCTGGTGGCCGACCAGCGTGCCCACCCGCCCTTCGGCACCAACCTCACCCACCCGCTCGAGGACTACGTCCAGATCCACCAGACCAGCGGCTCGACCGGGCCGCCGCTGCGGGTACTGGACACCGCCGCCGACTCGCGCTGGTGGCAGGGCATGTTCGCCCACACCCTGTCAGTGGCCGGCGTCCGGCCGGGCCACCGCGTCGCGCTCGCCTTCTCCTTCGGGCCCCACGTGCAGTTCTGGGCCGCCCGCGACGGGCTGCACGAGCTTGGCGCCACCGCCCTGCCGCTCGGTGGCATGGCCTCGGTTCAGCGCCTGACCACCATGGCCGAGGTCGAGGCCACGGCCGTGATGTGCACTCCCACGTACGCGCTGCGGTTGCTGGAGGTCGCCCTCGACCAGCGGCTCGACCACGCGCTGGAGCCGATCCGGCAGGTGATCTGCACCGGCGAGCCCGGCGCGTCGCTGCCGGCGGTCCGGTCGCGCATCGAGGACGGCTTCGGGGCCGCATGCATCGACCACGCGGGCCTGGCCGAGGTCGGCCCATGGGGCTATCCCTGCCCGGAGGGCGGCGGCCTGCACGTCTACGACGACGAGTTCATCTGCGAGATCCTCGAGGACAGCCTGAACCCCACCCCGCCGGGCGAGTGCGGCGAGCTGGTGCTCACGCCGCTGCGGCGCACTGGCTTCCCGGTGCTGCGCTACCGGACGGGCGATGTGGTGGCCAACAGCGACCACCGCTGCCCGGGCGGCCACGAGCACCGTTGGCTGCCCGGCGGCATCGTGGGCCGCACCGACGACATGGTCGTGATCCGCGGGATGAACGTCTTTCCGTCGGTGATCGAGGAGGCGGTGCGCGGGGTGAGTGGTTCCGGCGAGTTCCGGATCACCTTCTACTCCGAGCAGGGCGGCATGGACGAGATCAAGCTCGAGGTCGAGCTGGAGGACGGCGGCGATGCCCGCCGGTTGCAGGACGTCATGCGCCAGCGGCTCGGCCTGCGCGTGCGCGTGGTGCCGGTCAACTCCGGCCTCCTCCGCCGCCCTGAGGGCAAGGCGCGCAGGGTCGTCGACGACCGAATGCCCCGGTGGTCGGCGGCGTGAGCACAGGCGCCGGGCGCCGAAGCCGTGCCTCCCTCGGCCCCCGCGACCAGCGCGGCGCGAGCGAGGACGTGGCCGCGCGCATCCAGCACCACATCGAGGCCGAGGGCCTCCAGCCGGGCGACTTCCTGGGCCGCGAGGGCGACCTCTGCCAGGAGCTCGGCGTCAGCCGGCCCACGTTGCGCGAGGGGCTCAAGCTGCTCACCCGCGGCAACCTGATCCGGGCGACCAAGGGGCCGGGCGGCGGGATCTTCGTCGCGCACACCCCCGAGCAGGGCATGAGCCGCAGCCTCAGCGACGCCATCGCGATGATGCTCGAGACCGGCTCCGCCTCGCTGGACGAGCTTCTCGACGCGCGCATGGTGCTGGAGGTCCCGCTGGCCGGCCGCGCCGCCCACCGCGCCGACCTCGAGACGGTGGCCGCGCTCCGGGCCGCCGTGCGCCGCGAGAAGGAATCGGACGGCGACCCCGAGGCCCTGGCCGCGGCCGACGCCGAAGTGCACCGCACGGTCGCCGCGGCCGCCGGCAACCGGATGCTCGAAGCGCTGACCGGCTGGATCTTCCAGGTGCTCCAACCCTCGCTCTCGGAGAAGCTGGCCGGAGCGATCGTGCACTCGGCGGTGGTAGAGCAGCACGACGCGCTGCTGGCCGCGGTCGAGAAGGGCGACCCGCCCCGCGCCGAGCGCGCGATGAAGGACCACCTGCTGTACCTGCGCGACGTGCTGAGGATGGTGGACACCTCACCGTGACCGGCGAGGTGTACGTGGTCGATGCCGTGCGCACCAAGACGGGGCGCTACGGCGGCGCTCTGTCGGAGGTGCGCCCCGATGACCTGGCCGCGCGGACGGTCGGCTCCTTGATGGAGCGCAGCCCGGGTTTGGATCCCGGGCAGGTGGACGACGTCCTGTTCGGCAATTCGAACGGCGCCGGCGAGGAAAACCGCAACGTGGCCCGCATGGCCGTCCTGCTGGCGGGACTGCCGGTCCATGTCCCGGGCGCCACCGTGAACCGGCTGTGCGGCTCGGGCATGGAGGCGGCCGTGGCCGCCAACCGCGCGATCGCCGTGGGCGACGCCTCGATCTGCGTCGCGGGCGGCGTTGAGTCGATGAGCCGTGCGCCGTGGGTGGTGCAAAAGCCCGAGGCGGGCTTCCAGCGCACCGACCAGCCGATGGTTTCCACCACCCTCGGGTGGCGTCTGGTCAACAGCGAGATGCCCGCCGAGTGGACCGTATCGCTGGGCGAAGGCGCGGAGCTGCTCGCGCGCGAGTACGACATCAGCCGCGACGCCCAGGACCGGTTCGCCGTCGAGAGCCACCGCCGCGCGGCCGCTGCGTGGGAACGAGGCGCCTACGACGACGAGACGATCGAGGTGGGCGGAGTCGAGCTCGAGCGCGACGAGCCTATCCGCCCCGATACTTCGGTGGAGAAGCTGGCCAAGCTGAAGCCCGCGTTCCGCTCGGACGGCAGCGTCACCGCCGGCAACTCCTCGCCGCTGAACGACGGAGCGGCCGCGCTCTTGCTGGCCGACGAGGCCGGCGTCGAGGCGATCGGGCGCGACCCGTTGGCGCGCATCGTCTCCCGTGGGCTGCACGCGGTCGATCCGCCGCACTACGGCGTCGCCCCGGTGGAGGCGGCCAACCAGGCGCTGAAGCGCGCCGGGATCGGCTGGGGTGACATCGAGGTCACGGAGCTCAACGAGGCCTTCGCCGCCCAGGCGCTGGCGTGCGTGTCGGCTTGGGGCGAGGTCGACACCGAGCGACTGAACGTCAACGGCGGCGCTGTCGCGCTGGGGCACCCGATCGGGTGCTCGGGCGCGCGCATCCTGGCCACGTTGAGCTGGGAGCTGCGACGCCGGGGCGGGATGGGCCTGGGCGCGCTGTGCATCGGCGTGGGCCAGGGCATCGCGATGGTGCTGGAGGCCGCGTAGTGGCGGGCTATCGGCGCGAGAACGCAGACCCGGCGCTGTTGTTCGAGAACTACCTGGCCACGCGCACGCGGGCGCCGAGGGAGCCGCTGGTCTTCATCCCGCACACGCTGTCGGAGCTGTCGGGGCCCGTGTACGGCGACGCGAGGGTCGGAGAGCTCGACCACGACCTCACCCGCCAGCACGAGGGCGAGCCGCAGGGCGAGCGGATCATCCTCCACGGCCGAGTGCTGGACGGCGACCGGCGGCCGGTGCCGCACTCGCTGATCGAGGTGTGGCAGGCCAACGCGGCCGGGCGCTACCAGCACGTGGTCGACCGCCACCCCGCGCCGCTGGACCCGAACTTCACCGGGGCGGGGCGCTGCATGACCGACTCCGAGGGCCGCTACCGCTTCGTCACGATCAAGCCGGGCGCCTACCCGTGGCGTAATCACGACAACGCCTGGCGTGCGGCCCACATCCACCTGTCGCTGTTCGGCCCCGCCTTCGCCACCCGTCTGGTGACCCAGATGTACTTCCCCGGCGACCCGCTGTTCAGCCAGGACCCGATCTTCAACTCCGTCCGCGAGCCGCGCGACCGCTCACGCATGGTGTCCGCGTTCGACCTGACCGAGACGGTGCCCGAGTGGGCGCTGGCGTATCACTTCGACATCGTGCTGCGCGGACCCGAGGCCACCCCGCCCGATGCCTGAGCTGCCCACGCCCTCCCAGACCGTTGGCCCGTTCTTCAACATCGGGATGCCCGGCGAGCCGGCCGGCGACGGCCCCTTCCGCATCACCGGCACGGTGTACGACGGCGAGGGCCAGCCGGTGGCCGACGCGCTCATCGAGAGCTGGCAGGCCGACTCCGGCACCTTCCACCGAGTGGAGACCGACGCCCAGGGGCGCTACGAGCTGGCGACCGCGGCTCCGGGCGCGCTCGACGGTCAAGCGCCGCACATCGTGCTCGCGGTGTTCGCCCGGGGGCTGCTCAAGCACCTGGTGACGCGGGTCTACTTCGCCGCCGAGGCGGAGGCCAACGCGGGCGACCCGGTGTTGAACGCGGTGCCGAGCGACCGGCGCGACACGCTCATCGCCGGCGACGACGGCGTGTTCGACATCCGCCTCCAGGGCGAGGGCGAGACGGTCTTCTTCGACGTCTGAGTCGCCAGATCAGATCGGGTAGTGGCGCGAGCCGCTCTGGACCGTGATCCAGCGCAGCTCGGTGAACTCCTCGATCGCCGCCTTGCCGCCGAAGCGGCCGAAGCCGCTGGCCTTCACGCCGCCGAAGGGCATCTGCGGCTCGTCGTGCACGGTGGAGCCGTTCACGTGGCAGATCCCGCTCTCGATCCGGCGGGCCACGTCCAGCGCGGACGGCACGTCGGCGCCGAACACCGAGGCCGCCAACCCGTACTCGGTGTCGTTGGCCAGGCGCACGGCGTCGTCGGCGTCGTCGGCACCCAGGACGCCGACCACCGGGCCGAACGACTCCTCGCCATACAGGCGCATCTCCGAGCTCACGCCCTTGAGGACGGTGGGCGGGAACAGCTCGCCATCGGGCTCGCCGCCCGTCACCACCTCGGCGCCGTGGGACACCGCGTCCTCGACCATCTCCCCCACGCGCTGCGCGGACTCGGCGCTGACCATCGGGCCGATCTGAGTATCGGGGTCGCGGGGGTCGCCCACCTTCAGCGCGGCGGCCCGCTCGCCCAGCTTCTCGGCGAAGGGGTCCAGTACCGACCGGTCGACCACCACCCGCTCGGTGGACATGCAGATCTGGCCCTGGTGCATGAAGGCGCCGAACTTGGCGGCCGCCACGGCCTCGTCGAGGTCGGCGTCGGGCAGCACCACCATCGGCGCCTTGCCACCGAGCTCGAGCAGCACCCGCTTGAGGTGGCGGGCGGCCTGCTCGGCGATCAGCCGCCCGACGCGGGTGGAGCCGGTGAAGTTCACCCGGCGCACGGCAGGGTGGGCGATCAGCTCGTTCGCCACCTCGGCAGCGGCCTCGGGCTCGTGGGTCACGAGGTTGATCACGCCCTCGGGCGCACCGGCGTCCTGGATCGCTCGCACGATCTCGCCGTGCGTGCGCGGGCAGACCTCCGAGGCCTTGAGGATCACGGTGTTGCCGCACGCGAGCGGGGTCGCCACCGCGCGGGTGCCCAGGATCACGGGCGCGTTCCACGGGGCGATGCCCAGCACCACCCCAGCGGGCTGACGCACGCCCACCGCGGTGAGGCCGGGCACGTTCGAGGGGATGACCTCGCCGGTGATCGAGGTGGTCAGCGCCGCGGCCTCCTCCAGCATCCCGGCGGCCAGGTCCACGTTGAACATCCCCCAGCCGAGGGTGCCGTTGGTCTCGTCGGTGACGGTCCCCGCTATGTCCTCGCTGCGCTCCCGCAGAATGGCCGCTGCCTCGTTCAACAGCTGGCGGCGCGCGGCCGGCGGCGTGTTCGACCACTCCTCGAACGCGCCCGCGGCGGCTTCGGCGACCTCGACGCTCATACCCACACCTCCTCGGCTGTCTCCACGATCAGCCGCAGCTTGGCGACCTCCTGCTCGTAGGTCAGTTCGTTGCCCTCCAGCGTGGAGGAGAAGCCGCACTGCGGCGACAGGCACAGCTGGTCGACGTCCATGTGCTGCGAAGCCTCCTCGATCCGGCGCTTGAGCGTGTCCTTGCTCTCCAGCTCGCCGCGCTTGGTGGTCACCAGCCCCAGCACCACCAGCTTGTCCTTCGGGACGAAGCGCAGCGGCTCGAACCCACCTGAGCGGTCGTCGTCGTACTCCAGGAAGAAGCCGTCCACGTCGAGGCCGGTGAACAGCGCCTCGGCCACGAAGTCGTAGCCACCCTCGGCGGCCCAGGACGAGCGGAAGTTGCCGCGGCACATGTGCGTGGTCACCGCCATGCCGTCGGGCCGGCCCGCGAGCGCCTCGTTGAGGTGCTTGATGTAGCTCTCGTGCAGGTGCTCGGCATCCTCGCCGCGGGAGGCCATCTGCTCGCGCTGCTTGGGGTCGTTGAGGTAGGCGAGGCTCGTGTCGTCGAGCTGGAGGTAGGTGCAGCCCAGGTCGGCCATGCGACGCACCTCCTCGGCGTAGGCGGAAGTGAGGTCGGCCCAGAACTCGTCCTGGTCGGCGTAGACATCGGGGTCGATCGCCGCCGCCCCGCCGCGGTAGTGGACCATGCTCGGCGACGGGATCGTCTGCTTGGGCACTGCAGTGTCCACCGTCTCGGACAGGAAGCGGAAGTCCTCGCCGAAGATCGTCTGCGAGACGCCGAGCTGGCCGTCGACCTTCAGGGCCGCGGAGGTGAACTCGATACCACCCTCCTCGTTGCGCATCTTCACGGTCAGCTCTTCGTCGGCCTTGTTGATGCCGTCGATCTCGTAGATGAAGTCCATGTGCCACGAGGCGCGGCGGAACTCGCCGTCGGTGGCGGACTGCAGGCCCACGCCCTCCTGCATGCGGACCACGTCGCGGATGGCCTCGTCCTCGATCGCGCGCAGCTCGTCGAGCGGCGTCCCGTTGGCCCGCGCCTCGAGCAGGTGCGCCGGTCTCAGGAGGCTGCCTACGTGGTCGGCTCGGAAGGGGGGCGTGTCGCGCAGGGACATGCCTTTGATGTACCCCTCAGGCGCCGGGCTGACTCGCCGGCGCGAGCGTGCGCTCGGGCGGCCAGGAGCACAGGGCCGGCTGCCCAGGGCAACCGGCGCACAGCTCCAGGTGTGGCTCGTCGCTGGGCACGAAGCGGCTGTCCACCACGCCGCCGGCGAGCTCGAGCAGGCGGCGCTCGAGGTCCGGCCCGTCGGCTGCTTCCCAGGTGACCGCGGCGGGCTCCCCGGGACGCTCGAGGAACTGGTGCACCACCTCCACGCGGCCGGCCCCCTCGCGCAGGGCGGCGAGGGCGTAGACCAAGCGTTGGGTGCCGTAGTCGCGCTCGGCCATCTCCGCCGGGTCGCCGTCGGGGTCGAGCCGGTCGCTCTTGTAGTCCACGATCAGCGTGCGGTCGTCCTCGAGCGCGTACACGTCCACGAACCCGTTCACGAGCAGGCTGCGGCCCCCCGCGCGCGACGGCTCGAGCGTGAAGCAGAACGGCAGCTCCGCGCGCACCCGCCGCGCCGCCGCCAGGCGGGCACGCAGCTCGGAGTCCCAGAAGCGCTCGACCATGTCGCGCAGGTCAGCCACGTCGGCCTCGCGCACGGGCTCGCCGTGCTGCTCGATCAGGGCCTCGACATCGCGCCGGGTGGGCAGGGGCCCGCGCCGCGTGTCGAGGCGCTCCAGCAGCTGGTGGACCAGGCTGCCGCGCAGGAGGGGCGGGAGCGCGTCGATCGGCTCGGCCTCGGGGACGACGGTGTCCGACGCGGGCAGCCTCAGCGCCCGCTCGAGGTAGAAGCGGTAGCCGCAGCGGCGGTAGCTCTCGAGGCTCGAGTAGCTCAGCCGGGCTACCGGCAGGGCCCGCGGCGCCGCCATCATCCCCAGCTCCAGCGACGGGGTCTCGCCCGCCGGCTCGGGCTCCGGCTCGGGCCGAGCCGGGGCGCGGTCGGCGGGCGGCAGCAGCTCGTCGAGGGTGCCGGGGTCCAGCCGCTCCCAGCGCACGGCGACCTCGCGGCAGTCGTAGGTCTCCACCCCCACTCCCCGCGCGCCCTCGGCCGGCAGGTCGGGCACGAGGTGGCGCCACATCCAGCGCAGCGGCTCGGTCAGGGCCTCGGGCTCCTTGCGCTTCTCCAGGTCGGTCGCGCCGCTGAGCACCAGGTGCTCGCGCGCGCGGGTGAGGGCGACGTACATGATGCGCCGCTCCTCCTCCTCGTCGTCCTCGTTCTGCTGGGCCTTGACCGCGTCGAGGGTGTCGCTGCGCACCGCGTCGGCGCCCAGCGAGGCCAGGCGCAGCCCCACGCGGCCGTCGCGGGAGATCTGCAGCGGCCCGTTCTCCTCGCGCCCCTCCTTGCCCAGATCGGCGACGAACACCACCGGGAACTCCAGCCCCTTGGCACGGTGGATGGTCATCAGCCGCACGCGCTGAAGCTCTTCGGCCTCCAGAGGCGCCTCGCCCTCACGCGACTGGATCAGGTCGCGCTCGGCCACGAAGTCGATGAAGCGGCGCAGGTCGCGGCCCTCCTCGGCCTCGAACTCGCGCGCCATTCGCATCAGCTTGCGCACGTTGGCCATGCGCCGGTCGCCGGCGGGGCGGGCCAGGACGTGCTTGTCGTAGCCCGTGCGCGTGACCGCTCGGTCGATCAGCCGCTCCAGCGACACGCGCGGGGCGGCGGCGCGCTCCTCGGCGAACAGGCGGGCGAACCCGCGAAGGCGCCGCTCGTCGCTGTCGGGCATGCCTTCGAACAGTCCCTCGGGCGGATCACCGAGCGCCCACCACGGGTCGGCCCCCGCCTTTTCGGCGCGCAGCGCGAGCAGCGCCACGCCGTCGAGCGACACGCCCACCAGTGGCGAGGCCAGCACCGACAGCAGCGACAGCTCGTCGCGGGGGTTGGCCAGCGCGGCCAGCCAGTTGCGCAGGTCGCCCACCTGCTGCTGGCTCCAGTAGCCGCGGCCGCCGACCACATGAGTGGGAATGCCCCGCTCCTCCAGCGCGCGCTCGTAGAGCGTGATGTGGGTGGTGGCGCGCAGCAGCACGACGATGTCGCCCCAGCCGAGGTCACCTTCGCTCGCCACCTCCTCCAGGCGCCGCGCGAGCAGGCGTGCCTCGGCCGCGCGCCAGGGCGTCGCGGAGCGCATCGAGCTGCCGAAGGGCGCCTCCTCGTCCTCGCCGAAGCACGCATCCCAGCGGCGCTTCTCGCGATCGGTGACCAGCAGCTCGATACGCGGCTCGTGCGCCGCGCCGCCGTCGCGGCCGATCCGCAACGGCTCGAACTCCTCCCCCCACAGGCGCGAGAAGGCGAGGTCGATGCCGTCCAGCACTTCCGGGCGGCTGCGGAAGTTGACGGTCACGCTCTGGGCGCGCCCCTCGGCGTCGGCCGCGGCGTGGTGGCCGGTGAACACGTCGACGTCGGCGTTGCGGAAGCCGTAGATGGACTGGCGCTCGTCGCCGACGCGGAACAGGTTGCCGCGGTCGAGCTGGGCCAGCAACTGGTTCTGCAACGGGTTGACGTCCTGGAACTCGTCGACCAGCACGTGGTCGAAGCGCTCGGCGTAGGACCGCCGGATGCCCTCGTTGCCCTCCAGCAGGTCGCGGGTGATCAGCTCGAGGTCCTCGAAGTCGAGACCCGAGCGCTCCCGCTTCAGGCGGTCGAGATGGGCGCCGTAGCCCTCCACCAGCGCCGCCAACAGCTCCTGGGTGCGGCGCTCGTCGCGGGCCATCACCACGCTGCGGTAGGCGCCCACCGCCTCGAGGTACTCGCCGCACGGGCCCGACTGCAGCGCCTTGACCCGGCCCGGCTTGAACTCGAGCCCGCTCAGGGCGCCCAGCTCGGGCAGAGCGCCGCCGGCGGTCGCCTCGCGGCAGCGCTCCAGCTTCTCGATCGCGCGGTCGACGGTGGTCGCGCCCGCCGAGGGCTCCAGGTCCGCCGCGGCCGCCAGGGCCGCGGCCGCCAGGCGCGCGGCCTCGGCCTTCCCGTCGGGCGGCTCGGGCGGCAGCTCCATGCGGGGGTGGCGCACACCCCGGCTGCGCTGCCAGGAGAAGGCAGTGCGCACCATGTCGCGCAGGCGGTCCGGCGTGTAGGAGGCCACCTGCTCCAGGTGCTCGCCAGCCGCCTCGCGGAGGTGTTCGTCGATCGCGCGGTCGAAGGCGTCGAGCCCCAGGCGCTCGGACTCGAGCTCGTCCAGCACCCGGTACTCGGGGTCGATCCCGGCGCTCAGCGCGTGGGTGCGCAGCACGCGGGCGCAGAAGCGGTGGATGGTCGAGATCCACGCTCCTTCTGCGGCCCGGGCCTCCTTGCGCATGCCGAGCTCGACCAGCCGCACCCGCACCCTCTCCTTCATCTCGGCTGCGGCCTTCTCGGTGAAGGTGATGGCGAGGATCCGTTCGACCTCGACGCCGTCCTCGCGCACCGCCTGCACGAAGCGCTCCACCAGCACCGAGGTCTTGCCGGTGCCCGCCCCCGCGCGCACCAGCAGCGACACGTCGCGGCGCTCGATCGCCGTCCGCTGCTCGGGGGTGAACTCGGGCGCCATCAGTCCTCGGACCGGCAGATCGAGGGGTAGGAGCAGGTGCCGTCGTAGGCGCAGTGATCGGGGTCACAGCCGAGCTCGCCCGCGCGCAGTCGCCGCGCCGTCTCCAGGATGCGCTCGCGCGCGCCGGCCAGTGCCTCCTCGAACTCCTCCCGCGGCAGCCGGTCCGGGTCCTTGTACACCGAGCCCACCTCGGCGACGTCGGCCGACACGAGCCCGCGCGGGGCGCGCTGGTTGGCCCCCAGCGGCTCGTACACGCCGCCCACCGGCTCGAGGCCGAGGGTCTGGCGCGCGGCCAGCATGTAGAGCGCCGCCTGAAAGCGGTTCTCGCGCTCCCAGCTGGCGACCTTGTAGGAATCGGCCTTCTTCGAGGTCTTGTAGTCGCGGACCAGCGCGTAGCCGTTCCACACGTCGACGCGATCGATCGAGCCGCGCACCTCGACGCCCTCCCCCACCTCGACCGGGTCGTCGAAGCCGAAGCGGTGCTCGAGGTACTCGGGCTCGAAGCGGGTGTCGGACTCCGCCTCCCAGGCGAGGAAGCGCAGCAGGTCGAACTCCAGCTTGCGCACCGCCGCGCGAACTCGGGTCTGGTTGGGCGACAGGCGGAACTCGCCGCGGTGCTCGTCCAGCTTGGCCAACAGGATGCGCTTGGCGGCGGGCAGAGTCTCCGGGGTCACCCGCCTGCTCCCGGTCTCCTCCGCCAGCGCCGCGAAGGTCCGCTCCAGCACCCGGTGGGCATAGGCGCCGCGCACCATCTGCTCGGGGTCGGGCTCCAGCGCCTCGGGGTTCAGCAGGCTGTCCACCAGCCACTTCACCGGGCAGTCCGCGTAGCGCTCCAGCGCGCTGGCCGACAGCGGCCCGCGCGAGGAGAGCAGCTCGAGCAGGGCGTCGGCGGTCAGCGCAGGGGCCTCCGCCTCGTGGACCCGGGGGCCACGGGCGGCGAGCGAGCGCTCGAGCTCCACCGCCGTCGGCGCCTGGTCGGGCGTCCAGGTGACCTCGGACAGCGAGCGCCGGCGCTCGGGCAGGTCCGCGAACAGCTCGGCCACGTCGGCGACGAAGAAAGAGCGCGCCTGAGGGTCGCCCTCCTCGTCGCAGTAGCGCGAGCTCAGCACCAGTCGCCGCTCGGCGCGCGACGCACAGACGTAGAACAGGTAGCGCTCGCGCTGCAGCTGGTCCTCGCGCAGCGGCAGCAGCAGGCCGCTCGCCTTGGCCAGCGCCCGGCGGTCCTCGTCGGGCAGGAACGGCTCGGGGGCCCCGGCCTTGGGAAACTCGCCCTCCTGCAGGCCGCAGACGAACACGGCCTCGAACCGCCGCGCCCGCGCGTCCTCGGGCTTGGTCACCTGAACGCGGTCGGGCGCCGGCTCCTCCCCGGCGGCAACCGGCAGCTCCGACAGCCGATCGTGGATGCGGCGCGCGCTCAGCGACACCTTCGGGTCGGCGCTCACCACCGCGCGCAGCTCGCGCAGCGCCTTGTGGGCCGCCCGGTAGGCCCGCGCGTCGTCCAGCTCGGGCCCGGTGAGCAGCGGCGCCCGGCGCTTATAGGGCGCCGCGAACAGACGCCCCAGCTCCCCGTCGAGCGCGTCGAGCAGCGCGCCCGACTCCCTGGCGCCGGCCAGCCGGTCGATCTCCTCCAGCGCCCAGCGCCTGTCCTCCCACACCGCACGCGCCGCCGCGGCGCTGTCGTCGCCGCTCTGGCGCACCACGGCCTCGAGGTCGTCGGCCAGGTGCGGCTCCCGCAGCTTGCCCGGGGTGCGCAGCCAGCTCAGCAGGTCCTCGGCCGAGCCCTCCAGCAGCGCGCAGCGCAGTAGGGCCAGCAGACCCCGTCCCAACGCGGTCTGGCGCAGCGGCACGGCGCGGTCGATCGAGAAGGGGATCTCGTAGGCCTCGAAGACCTGCTCGACCAGCGAGGCGTACCGGCCGGGGTCGCGGAACACCACCGCCACGTCGCCGGGGCGCGTGCCCTCCCGCAGCAGCTCCAGCACCTCGGCGCCCACCAGCTCGACTTCGGCCCGCTCGCCGCCGGCAGCGTGCAGGCGGACCGCTTCGCCGGGGTCGACCCGCTCGGGCTGCTCGGTGGCGAACAGCCCGCGCTCAAGGTGGTGCAAGGCCGGACGCGAGCCGGGGCTGTAGTGATCGTCGAGCGGCTCGAGCTCGACCTCCTCGTCGGCCAGCTCCAGCAGGCGACCGTGGCTCTCGGCCACGGCCTTGAACGCCTCCCGGCCGGCCTCGAAAGGGAGGGAGACGACGACGTCGGCGCCGCAGCGTCCCGACAGGGTCTCCAGCGCGTCGAGCTGGAGGGGGTCGAAGTCGTCGAAGCCGTAGACGAACAACGGCGTCCCGCGCCAGCACAGCGGGTTCTCGCGCAGCTCGTTGAGGGCACGCCACGCGAACAGGTCCTCGTCCACCAGGCCCGCGGCGTCCAGGCCCTCGCGGTAGCGCCGGTAGACCGTCGCCACCTCGTCCGCGTAGGCGCGGCGCGAGCCGTCGCCTGCCCAGCGCCTCAAGGCCTCGGTGAAGCGAGCCGGCTCGACCATCGAGCGCTCCAGCTCGGTGGCGAACCGCCGCGCCGCGCGGGCGAAACCCGGCTGGGCCGCGCTGGCCGCCAGCACCTTCAGGTCCGAGCGCCGTACCGCCTCCTCGGCGATCAGCTCGCACTGCACGTCCGACGCCGCCCGGCCGGACAGCCCGACCCGGTGAGCGATCAGCTGAAGCAGCCAGTCGAAGGCCACCACCTCGGCGCCGAAGATGGCGCCGCGCTCGGCCAGCTCGCGCTGCGCGTGCTCCACGTCCTTGGCCGTGGGAACCACCAGCACCGGCTCCTCGGCCAGGCGGTCGCGCAGGCCGCCCAGCACCTCGCCCGCCTTGGCGGCGTTGGCCGGACCGGTGACGAGCTTCAGGGGCACTGACCCCGATGGTGTCGCAGGCTCACGACGTCAAGGTCGTGCGGGTGCCGAGGCACCTGACGCCGCGCCCGCCTAGCGCCGGAGCGCAGGCCGATCGTCGTTCGGCCGAGCACCGCCGCTCGATCCGCTCAAGGCCTCGGCGAAGCGCGCGGCCGGCAGCATGACCGGCGTCTCCTGGCGCTCCCAGCCGCTGCCGGGGCGCTCGATCCAGCGGGCGATGCGCACCCGGCCGGCCTCGAGCTGCTCCACCCGCAGCTCCTCCCAGAAGTCGCCCGAGCGCCCGCTGCTGACGCCCTTGCCGGTCTCGGCGGCCACGGCGGCAGTGAGCTTCTCGGCCTCGGCGCCACTCACCACGCCCTTCTCCACGGCGCGCTCGATCAGCCCGGGAAGGTCCCCGGCTTCCATGACCGGCGCGCGGCGGCGAAGCTGGTCGTTCGCCAGCGGCCACTCGGCCAGACGCAGGCCGCCCGGCACGCGCTCGAGGCGCACCTCGTAGCGGCCGACGTCGGTGTCGTCGTACGGGCCGGCGGCCCCGTAACGCCCGCTGACCGTGCGAGCCCCCACCGGGGTCTGCTTCTTCGTCCTCGCCCCTGCCGGCCTGCGGGCGGGCTCCCGGCGTGCCGGCTGGTGCGGAAGCTGCTCCTTGGAGCAGATCGGGCAGTCCGCGGTGTAGCGGTTGTGGCGGCAGAAGAGGGACACGCGGGCGGCCGAGAATATCCGGGTTGCCAAGATTCGCCGCCGTGCTGACGGCTGTCCTCTCCGACCTCCACCTGGGTGCGGTCTCCGGTCGCGACGTGCTTCGCCTGTCCGCGGCGCGCGGGCGCCTGCAGGGCGCGCTCGCCGACGCCGACCGGGTAGTGGTCCTGGGCGACCTCCTCGAGCTGCGCGAGCAACCCGTCGCCCGCGTGCTGGAGGCGGCGGAGCCCGCGCTGGCGGCGCTCGGCGAGGCTTGCCGGGGCAAGGAGGTGCTGGTTGTCCCCGGCAACCACGACCACCACCTGGCCGACGCCTTCCTCGACCGGCTGCGGCTCGAGGACGCGAAGCTGGGCCTCGAGCAGCGCGCGGAAGCCGGCGGGCACCCAGGGCTGCTCGGGCGCCTGGCCGAGCTGCTGGGCGATGCCGCGCTGAGCCTCGCCTACCCCGGCGTGTGGCTGCGCGACGACGTCTATGCCACCCACGGCCACCAGGTCGACGTCCACATGACCGTTCCACGGCCCGAGGCGATCATGGCCTCCGCCATGCGCCGCGTGACGCTGCGCCGGGCCCCCGGCTCCCCCGCGGACTACGAGGCCATTCTCGACCCGCTCTACTCGCTCTTTCACGGGATCGCCCAGGCCTCTTCGCACACGACGATGGAGAAGACCAGCGGCGCCTCGCGCACCGCGTGGCGCATGCTGCAGGCAGGTGGCCTCGGCGGCTTCGCAGTCGGCCGCATGGCGGTGCCGGCGGGCGTGCTCGCCCTCAACGCGGCGGGCTTCGGCCCCTTCCGCTCGCACATCAGCGGCGCCGAGCTGCGCGACTCGGGGCTGCGGGCCATGGCCGAGGCGGTGGAGCGCATGGGGATCGAGGCCTCCCACGTGCTCTTCGGGCACACCCACCGGCCTTGGCCGCTGTCGGGCCGCGATCACGACTGGCGAGCCCAGACCGGAGCCCTCCTGCACAACACCGGCTCGTGGTACCACGAGGGCTCGCTGATCTCGGACGCCGGCCCGAGCAGTCCCTACTGGCCGGGCTGGGTCACCTGGCTCGGCGACGAGGGGCCGCCCCACCTGGAGAACGTCCTGGGGGACGTGGAGCTCTAGCACCGGCCGGGAGCGCCGGTTAGGGTGCGCCATGGCCACCGACTACTCCGACCTCAGCGCCGTCTTCATCAACTGCACGCTGAAGCGCTCTCCGGAGGTCTCGCATACGCGGGCCCTCGGGGATCGCTCGATAGGGGTGCTCGAGGAGCAGGGCATGAGCGTCGAGGTGATCCGCGCGATCGACCACGACATCGCCACCGGGGTGCGGCCCGACATGACGGAGTTCGCCTGGGCGCGCGACGACTGGCCCGAGATCTTCGACAAGGTCATGGCCGCCGACATCCTCGTGCTGCTCTCACCGATCTGGCTGGGCGAGAAGTCGTCCGTGTGCACTCGGGTGATCGAGCGCCTGTACGGCAACAGCCACCTGCTCAACGAGGCCGGCCAGTACGCGTACTACGGCCGCGTCGGCGGCTGCCTCATCACCGGCAACGAGGACGGCGCCAAGCACTGCGCGATGAACATCCTCTACTCACTGCAGCACCTGGGCTTCACGATCCCGCCGCAGGCGGACTCGGGCTGGATGGGCGAGGCCGGGCCCGGACCCAGCTACCTCGACCCGGGCTCGGGCGGTCCCGAAAACGACTTCACCAACCGCAACGCCCATTTCATGACCTGGAACCTGATGCACATCGCCCGCATGCTCAAGGACGCGGGCGGCATTCCCGCTCACGGCAACCGCCGCGACGAATGGGACGCCGGCTGCTCGCTCGAGCAGGAGAACCCCGAGCACCGGTGACCGGGGGCTAGGAACGCCCGGCCGAGGCGGGCTCGCGCTCTTCGTCGCCGGCGCCGTTGGACGCCTCGGCGCCATCCGCCGCCTTCGGGGAGGGCGCGGCGCCCTCGGCGCCATCCCCCTCCGGGGGACGGGCCCGCGGTGACGTGGCCCACTCCTCGTCGAAGTCCACCCGCCACTTGCCCTCGTCGTCCTGCTCGAGCTTGAGCTTGGCCCGGAACGACCGCCCCGAGCGCCCCTTGAAGCCGGTCACGGCCTTCGCGGTGCGGCCGACGCCGGGATCCTCGCCGCGCTCGCGGGAGGCCCGCAGCGACTCGATCAGCTCCTTGGCCACCGAGACCGGCAGCGACTTGCCCGCCTTGCGCTTCCAGATCACGAAGCCGCAGCCGGGGTCCTCGCGCGACCAGCACGAGTAGCCCTTGCGGTTCTCGACCACGTCGCGCCCGCACACCGCGCACGGGCCCAGCTTGGCCCGCTCGATGCGCACGCCCTTGAGCTTGTCCAGCTCGGCGACGGTCTCGGTCGTGAACTTGGCGATGTCGCGCATGAAGGCCGGCCGCGAGTCCTCGCCGCGCTCGATCAGGCCGAGGCGGCGCTCCCAGTCGCCGGTCAGCTCGGCCGATGTCAGCGGATGCCCGCCCAGCAGCCTGATGACCTGAATGCCCTTCTCGGTGGCGTGCAGGGCGCGGCCCTCGCGCTCGATGTACTCGCGGCCGAGCAGCAGCTCGATGGTCGCCGCGCGGGTGGCCGGCGTCCCGATGCCCGACTCCTTCATCGCCTCGCGCAGCTCGTCTTCCTCGATGTCCCTGCCGGCGCCCTCCATCGCCGCGAGCAGCGACGCCTCGGTGTAGCGCCGCGGCGGCTGGGTCTCCTTGCGCAGCGACTCGACCGAGCGAGTGTCCACCGTCTCGCCCTGGTCGAGCTTCGGTAGCGACTGGTCGCCGCCGGTGTCGTCGTCCGGCGCGCCCTGCGGGACCGCCTCGTCGCCGTAGACGGCCTTCCAGCCGGCCACGATCAGCCGCCGGCCGCTCGTTCGGAACACGAACCCTGCGCGCTCGGCCGAGCCGAGCGCTTGCCCACTGCCGGCCACCGTGGTCTCCACCCGCGTGCGCTCGAACACCGCGTCGGGGTGGAAGACGGCCAGGAAGCGCTTGGCGACCAGGTCGTACACCTTCAGCTCATCGGCGCCCATGCGCCCGAGGTCGTGCTCGGACTTCGTCGGGATGATCGCGTGGTGGTCCTCGACCTTCTTGTCGTTGACCACCCGGCCCAAGGGCAGCTTCTCGAGCGAGGTCACGAACTCGGCGCCCTTGCGATAGGCCGGGTTGTGGCCCACGAGCTCGGCGGTGGGCCGTATGTCGGCCACCAGGTCGCCCGTGAGGAAGCGGGAGTTGGTCCGCGGGTAGGTGAGCGCCTTGTGCTCCTCGTAGAGCTTCTGCGCCGCGCCCAGCGTGCGCCGGGCCGAGAAGCCGTACAGCGTGTTGGCGTGGCGCTGGAGCGACGTGAGGTCGTAGAGCAGCTGCGCGCGCTCCTTCTCCTCCTTGGTCTCCAGCTTGGTGATCTCGCCCTTCTGGTCGGTGCAGGCCTCCACGACGGCCTTCGCCTCGGGCTCGTCCTTCAGGCGCTTGCCGCCCAGGTAGCGGCCGGAGTACAGGCGCTCGCCGGTTGCCGCGAACTGCGCCTCCACCAGCCAGTAGGGCTCGGGCTTGAAGGCGCGGATCTCCTCCTCGCGGCGGGCCACGAGGGCCAGCGTCGGGGTCTGCACGCGGCCCAGCGACACCGCGCCGTCGAACGCCGCCCGCAGGCGGATCGAGGCTGCGCGCGTGGCGTTCATGCCCACCACCCAGTCCGCCTCCGAGCGCGAGCGCGCCGCGGCCTCGAGCGGCTCCATCTCCTCGCCCGGGCGCAGGTGCTCGAAGGCCTCCTCGATGGCCCTACGTGTCATCGACGACAGCCAGAGCCGCTGGACGGGCTTGTCGGAGCCGGAGGTCTCGAAGACGTAGGCGAAGATCAGCTCGCCTTCTCGGCCGGCATCGCAGGCGTTCACGATGCGGTCGATCTCGTCCGACTTGATCAGCCGGTGGATGGCGTTGAGCTGCTTCTTGGACTTCTCGTCGTTGGGGACGAGCTTGAAGTGCTCGGGCAGGATCGGGAGGTCGGCGAAGCGCCACTTCTTAAGCTTCTCGTCGTAGGCGTCGGGCTCGGCGAGCCCCACCAGGTGGCCGACCGCCCAGGTGACCACGTAGTCGTCGCCGATCAGGTGCGACTTGTCCTTGGCCTGCTTGAACGAGCCGGGCAGCGCGTTGGAGAGGTCACGCGCGACGGACGGCTTCTCGGCTATGACGAGGGTCTTGGCCACAGTGGGTCAGGGTAGTACGCCCACCCGGTCGCTCAAACCCGGACATGCGCGAGAGAGGGACGCGGCAGGGATGCGCTCGTGACCTGAGCGGCTCAGCGACGCCGGCGGGGCGGCTTCGCTGTGTAGCTACTCCCCCTCCGCAGCGTGATGGTCTTGCGGCGCCCGAAGTCGCGCACCGACACCCTGCCGGAGGTCACCTTGTAGAAGGTGGTGTCGTTCGATCGGGCCTCCACCAACCAGGTGGTGCCACGCACCGCAGCGGGCGACCATGATCTGCATGGCCTCCACCAGCCCCACGACGGGCACGATCCAGATCTCGATCGCCGTGTCGTCAGCGAGATGGCGGCGAGCTCCGTGGTGCCGACGCGCCCGAGCAGGGCGGTGTCGGTGGCGTAGATCAGCGTCTCGCCCACCTCGGCGAAGAGGATGGGGAGAAACAGCGCCCAGACTGCCCTCGACAGGGATTGGGGGCGAGGCCCGCTCTGTGGGTGCGGTCAGACGAGCGAGAACGCGTAGGAGTACCGGTTCAGATGCATCACCATGCAGGACAGCAGGGCCCCGGCCTTGTGGTACTCGCTCAGGTTGAAGTATCCAACCTCGAAGGCGCGCTCGGTCGCCAGATCCTCCAGGAAGCGGTTCTTGGCCAGCTCCTCGGAGTACTCCTCGGTTCCGGCCTTGAGGTCGTGGATGTGGGAGGCGTTGAGGATGGTGTTCGACAGCCGCACGGAGTTGCAGGCGCCGCTGTACGCGACCTCGGCCGGGACGTCGATCACGTTTGTGTATCGCTCCAGTTGGGCGATCTCATCGCGCTCGTAGAGCGAGGTGCACACCAGGGTCTCCTCGCTGGTCAGGGGGAAGACCGTGCAGTCGAGGTGGTAGAGCCACGGGTCGGTCATGCGCAGCTTGACGACCTCCATGTCGAAGGTGCGCTCCATCCACTCGTACGTCTCGATCTCCGAACGCTGTCCATAGCCGCCCACGTAGACGGAGTCGCGCAGATGCTTGAGCTCCGCCTCGCCTTCGAACTTCGTGGGCGAGGCAAAGACTTCGTAGCCCATCGATTCGAAGAAGCCGATCCCCACCTCGTCCTCTCCCCTTCGCGGTTCCGAGGTGAAGTTCGATATCACGACCGTGTCCTTGCTCGGCAGATGCTCGAGGACTATCCCCAGGTTCGCCGTGAAAACCAGGTCCTGCAGTTGCGACCCGACGGGCGTGGGCAGCACGTACACGAGGCCCTCCGAAGCCAGATAGCGATAGAGGTTCAGGAACTGCACCATCGCCTTCTTGGCGTCGGGCACGCGGTCGGTCTGGTCGAGCTCCTCCATCCAGACGTTGTTGGCGACGTCGGCGGAGTAGGAGAACGGCGCGTTGAGCAGGAACGCGGGGCGCTCGAGCTCCGTCGGCGTGCGGGCGCGGTCCGTCGGGCGGGCGGCCTCAAGGGTTTCAAGCATCTTCGAGCTCCTTCTCTTCGATCTTGACCAGGGGGTCGATACCTGCTTCCACGTGCATGCCCGGCCCCTGCAGTGGGACCAGCTCGTGCCGGTCGGAGACCGGGATGATCAGGTCCACCTGGGACCCGAAGCGAATCATCGAGAAGCGGTCGCCCTGCTGGAACGGCTCTCGTTGCTCGATCCTAAACGGCGTGATGCAGTCGACGTCGTAGTCGGCGATCTGCAGCACGTAGTAGGGGTCCGCCAGGTCGGCAGGCACCACGCGGTTGACGACCCGCTGGTTGTGGCGCAGGTAGCCGTCCGGCTTGGGGACGCGCAACTCGTCGAGGAGGCCGCGCTCGACCTCGAGCATCGGGTGGTTGTAGGTGTCCACCGGGGGCAGCGCCCGGTAGGACAGACGTCCCGTGGACGGAACCCGGTTCACATGGACGTCGAAGAACGTCATGAAGATCCCGATCACGAGGCTTCGCCGGTCGAAGGCCGCATCCCTCAGCGCGTCGCGCAGCGAGTAGTTCATGCCCTTGAGCTCGACGACCGGGTCGTCCGGATCGAGCGTCCGCTGGTAGAGGATCACGCCGTCAGCCGGCGAGAAGAACAGCGACGGGTCGCAGTAGGTCGGCCGCGGAGGGTCCCGGAAGAAGTGGCTGTGCGACAACCAGCCCAGGGGCTGCGACCTCTCCTCGCGGATGTCCTCCACCCACTCCGCCAACGCCTTGGCCATGCCTCAGACCCCTGCGGTCGCGGCGCCCAGGGTTCGGCGTCGGGCGTTTCGGGGCGCGCCTGACCTCGCCATGCCCGTCTCGCCGGCGGGCGCCATGTGGGTCACCTGATCGCCGTTCACGTACACGACCTCGAGCCCCCGGCTGTCCAATGGCAGCGCGACCAGCTGGCATGGCTTGTTGGTCAAGGCCGAGGCCACCACGTCCACCGACTTCATCACGGTCACCTTCTGCCCGTTCACGAGCCAGACCGTGGTTGGCTGCGTGTCGCGGGAGCGCTCTGGGCGAGAACGCTCTTGTCCCTCGTATGTGATCAACGACGTCCCTCCTTGGACAAAACCGATCGGGTGCGGGCCTCTGGCGATGGGAATCCGTTCCCATGGCCAGTCCTGCAGGGCCTGCTTTGGCCTACCCAGCCCGTGCAAAAGCACATGTGGGGGTCGCCGCCGCTTAACGTCAACTCAACAGAGCGGCACGGTAGGCGTCGGCTTGGGGCGCTGGAGCGGTCGACCCGCTTCCCTCGCCAGGGCAGGGCCGCGCGCCACGCCGGAACGCGGCGCAAGCACTACTGATGCTGCGCGGAGTGGCGAGCCGCGCCAGGGCGGGCTATTCGGCGCAGGGGCCCGTGTCCACGGGGCCCCTGACGGTCCCCAGGGCCCTCCGGACGATCGAGTCGGGCACTCCGTAGCCGCTCTTGCCCTGGTTGGACCCGACCGACGCGGCGAAGGTGGTCGCCAGGACGCGGCCGTTGCCGTCGACCACCGGCCCGCCGGAGTCGCCCGAGCGCACCCGGCCGCGAATTAGCGTGATCCGCCGGTTGATCGGGCCGCGCCCGTAGGCGTCCTGGGTGCGGAAGTTGCGCGTCTCGCCCAGGCGCCCGGCGGCAACGGTGTAGTCGGCGTTCCCGGGGAAGCCCAAGATGGCCGCGCTCGCACCCGGCCGGGCGTCGGCGTTTATTCCCAGCGCCTGCACGCCGCTGGTGGCCGGCACCCGGAGGACGGCGAGGTCGTTGCGAGCGTCGAAGTGGACGGCGGTGGCATCGAGGCGCTCGCCCTCCCCTCCGATCTGCACCGTCGTGTCGTCCTGGCCGGCCACCACGTGAGCGTTGGTCACCACGAGGCCGTCGCCGGCGACCCAGCCGCTGCCCTGCACCCCGAGGCCGCAGGCGGTGCCAAGCACCCGGACCACGCTGGCGCGAGCGGCCCGTACCTGCGGATCGCCGGCGATGGCGGGGTCCGGCGCGCTCACGTCGGGCTGAGGGCCCCGTATGCCTGGGAAGGGATCGAAGCGCGCGAGCGTCTTCAGCAGCGCTCCGCTGGGCGGCAGGGCGGCGTTGAGGCGCTGGAGTATCGCCGAGCGCTGGATGGGCTCCCGCAGCTCGCGCACCCCGGGGGTATGCAGGGCCACGGCTCCGGCCAC
>DATHAQ010000034.1:0-122187 GCA_035296565.1 Thermoleophilaceae bacterium | reverse complement strand
CCCCCAGCGCGCCGGCGAGGCCGCCGCCCGCAAGCCGGTAGGCCACGCGAAAGGCCATGACGCAGGCCAGCAGTCCCCCCGCGCGGGCCACGGCCAGCCACAGCACCGGGGCCGTGTCCTCGCCGAACAGCGAGAAGACCGTCGTGAACAACACCGGCAGGGGCTTCCAGGACGGGCCCCCTTCCGTCACGAGATCGAGGTGGACGATCTCGCGGCCCCAGAGGATCCACGCCCACGGGTCATAGGTGGGCGTGGCGTACAGGAGGAGGCTCAGCGCGCCCAGTGCGAGACAGGCGGCGAAGACCACCCACAGCGAGCCGGGCGGGCGGGCGGGCGGCTCGGCCGCCGCGCTCTCCCCCGCGAGCAGGACCGAGCGGCTCTCGGGACCCCTACCTCCCTTCAGGCGGAGGAGACGGGCGGATGCGCCCGGCGTACGCATGTCGCTACGCCCGGCTTGGGGCCAGGCGGGCGGCGTTGCGCAGCCGCGCCCAGCCGCCGTAGCGCGTGACGAGCACGACCAGGCCGACGAGCGTGATCGGCACGTAGAGGATGAAGCGCAGCAGGAGCAGGTAGGAGACGACCACGGAGCCGGTGCCGCCCAGCGCGCGGGCGCCGAAGGCCACGGCGGCGTCGAAGGTGCCGACCGAGCCCGGGGCGGCGGGCAGAGCGGCGACGAAGTTCGTCAGCGCGACCAGGTAGAGCGAGCCGCTGATGCTGATGTTGAGGTTCACCGACTCGGCCACGGCGAGGTAGACCGCGCCCTCGAGCGCCCAGAGGATGAAGGTCACCCCGAGCAGCCAGAGGCCCTCCTTGCGGATCAGCGCGCGCGGCGCGTGGATCAGCGGGCTGATGAACTCCCGGAGCCGGATCATGGCGCCGCGGCGGCGCAGGAACTCCATGCCGGCAATGGCCACGATCAGGACCGCCACGATGATGCTGCCGATCAGCAGCGGGTGGTCGGTGGGCAGGACGTCGCGGTCGCGAATGGTGATGGTGACGACCCCGGCGAGGATCACGCCGAGGGCGATGACGTCCAGCGCGCGCTCGGCGACGATCGAACCGGTCACGGTGCGCTTGCCCGCGCCGGTGCGCTGTGAGAGCAGGACTACGCGCAGGGCCTCGCCCGCCCGCGCGGGGAGCACGTTGTTGCCCATGTAGCCGACGGTGGTCAGCCCGTAGCAGTCCTTGCGCGGGGCCTTGACCTCGGCGAGCCGCAGGATGTGGTGCCAGCGCTCGGCGCGCACGGCAGTCGCGGCGCCGTAGATCACCAGGGCGAGGCCGAGCAGGGCGAAGGCCCCCGCGCTGTCGGGGAACTTCGGCGCGTCCTGATGGAGGGCCCACCAGATGACGGCGGCCAGCGCGACCAGCGAGAGGGCCGCTTGGATGAGCGCAAGACGACGGTTCATTCGACTTCAGGTTCTACGGAGTGAACGCCGGCTCCTCCGTTACCCGTTAGCGCGAAGGGACGACGCTCGACGATGGCCGTCTCCGGTTGACGGACCGCAGCGCCGGACGGTAGCAGGAGCCCTGGAGGCACCGAGCCAGACGCGCCTCTCGTGTGTTAGCTCGCCCGAACCGTCGCCACCGACCGTTTTTGCGGCTACGCTGGCCGCGCCGGTCCTCGCCTCGCATGCGCCTCCCGCTCAAACTCATCCTTGCCCTGCTCGCGCTCGCCGCCTCGGCGTGCGTCATGGCGGCGAGCTCCGGGGCACAGACCCCGGCACCGGTCCCCGCGCCCACCCCGGCCCCCGCGCCGACGCCGCGCCTGGTCGTCGACGCCCCCCAGCGGCGCACACTCATCCGCGAGGGCCAGGCGGGCCGGCTGCTGATGGGGGGCGCCTGGTACTTCCGTCAGGACGACGCGCGCACGGGCCGCTTCCAGCGCCAGCGCTCGCTTCGGGGCTGGAGCCGCGTCTCGGTCCCGCACAACTGGAACGCCAAGGACACGACGCTCAACAAGTCCTCGGTCGGCTGGTACCGCAAGGAGTTCAAGCTCTCGCGCCGTCAGGTTCAGAAGGGCACTTCCTGGAAGCTGCGCTTCGAGTCGGCCAACCACACGGCGATCGTGTACCTCAACGGCCGCGAGATAGGCCGCCACAGCGGCGGCTACCTCCCCTGGGAGGTCGACGCCAAGCCCAAGCGCGGCCGCAACCGCCTCGTGGTCCGGGTGTCGACGCTTCGCGGGCCCAACGACCTCACGCACTGGCGCGTCGCGCGCTACAACGGCTACGGCACCGGCGGCTGGTGGAACTTCGGCGGGCTGCTGCGCGAGGTCTACCTGCGGCCCGTGCGGGGCGTGGACATCGAGCACATGGCCGTGGTCCCGCGCATGAAGAGATTGCGCGGCTCGGCGCGCGTGGTCACCCGCCTGCGCGTACGTAACCTCGCCCGCCGCCGCCAGACGGTCAAGGTGGCCCTGAAGCTCGGCCGGCGCACGGTCGCCACCGTTTCGCCGAGGATCGCCGGCCGGCGCCGACGGGACATCCGCGCGGCCTTCACCATCCGCCGGCCCAAGCTCTGGCAGCCGGGCCACCCCAGCCTCTACAAGCTCACCGCGACCGCCTCCAACGAGGGCGGACGCAGCCGCTACGGCACCACCTTCGGCGTCAAGTTCCTCCAGCGCACGGCGGGCGGGCTGGCGCTGCTCAACGGCCGCGTGCTGAACCTACGCGGCGCCAGCATCCACGAGGACGATCTGAACAAGGGGGCGGCCTGGGACGCCGGCACGCGACGCGCTCACCTCAACTACCTGAAGTCGCTCGGCGCCACGGTCACCCGCGCCCACTATCCGCTGCACCCCGCCTTCATGGAGGCGCTGGACCGCGCGGGGATCCTGTTCTGGGCCCAGGCGCCGGTCTACCAGGTGCGCCCGGAGAAGATGGTCGGGAGCGTCCGCCGACGCGCCGTCCAGGCCAACCGCGACACGGTCAACGCCGGCGTCAACCACGCCTCGATCTTCACCTGGTCGGTGGCCAACGAGATCTCCGGCGAGAACCCCAGCGGCGCCTTCTTCAACGAGGCCACCGAGGGGAACTACCAGGTCTTCATCGACCAGGCCCGCACGGCGATCCGCCGCCTCGATCCCAGCCGCTGGGTCGGCATCGACCGCCAGTCGGTCCTCGGTCAGCCCGACCCCTCCCCAGCCATCCAGCGGCTGGACGTAATCGGCGCCAACGAGTACTTCGGCTGGTATCGCGCCTCCAGGGCCGGCCGCCCGTCGCGGACCATCGACCTCGGCCCGTTCCTCGACCGCACGCACTCGCTCTATCCGGGCAAGCCGATCTTCATCACCGAGTTCGGCGCCGAGTCCAACCGCAACGGCAGCGCCAGCGAGCTGGGCACCTTCCAGTTCCAGAACAAGTGGACGCTGGACCATCTGGGCATCCACGCCTCGCGGCCGTTCGTCAACGGCTCCATCCTGTGGGCGCTACAGGACTTCCGCGTGCACCCCACGTGGGAGGGGGGCAACCCCAAGCCCAACCCGCCCTGGAACAACAAGAGCCCGATCGAGGAGAACGGCGCGCTCAAGCCGGTCTGGCCGCTCATCCAGCGCAACTTCCGCGCTACGCCGCCCTTCCGCTAGGAGCCAGGCGACCCTCCGGCTCGTCGGGTCTGCGCGCGAGCAGACGCGCGGCGAGCACCCCGCCGAGCGCGCCGAACAGGTGGCCCTGCCACGACACGCCGGCCCGTGGGACGAAGCCGCCCAGCAGTGCTCCGCCCAGGAAGAGCACGACGACCAGCGCGAGGGCGAGCTCGCCGAGGCTGCGGTTGAACACCCCGCGCACGATCAGGTAGGCGGCGTAGCCGAACACGAGCCCGCTGGCGCCGATGTGGACCGTGCCGGCGGAGGCGAACAACCACGTGCCCAGGCCCCCGACCACCATCACGATCGCTGTTACCACGGCGAGGCGCTTGAGGCCCTCGAAGGCGACGGCCAAGCCCAGGATCACGAACGGCAGCGTGTTGGAGAGCAGGTGCCCGAAGCCGGCGTGCAGGAACGGCGCGGTTCCCACACCGACGAGACCCTCCGGGTCGCGCGGCTCGATGCCCAGCTCGTCGAGCTTGTGGCCGGTGGCCACGTCAACCACCTCCGAGACCCACATCACGGCGAGCATGACTAGCACGACCTTGAACGCCGTGGTGCGGTCGGGCCTCACGGCCCGGACTTTGGCAGAGGGCTAGCGGCCGTCGGTGCGGCGCGGATCCGGCACGTAGGTGACCGAGTAGGTCAGCCGAGCGGTGAAGTAGGTGCAGCCGTAGTTGCGCAAGCCACCGATGGACTGCTGCTGCGCGCGCTGGCTGACGTTCGAGCACGAGCCCCGGCGCCTCGAGGAGCGCCACCAGTTGCTGCGGCCCAGACCCAGCGCCAGCGACGGCGTCCAGGTCGGCACGGTGAGCGCGATCCGGTTGCCGCGCGAGACCCTCAGCGGCCGCCCGAAGACGAACGTGGGCGACGAGCCGAAGTAGCGGTCGACGCGCACTCGGCCCGACTGGCGCAGCAGGCGGTGGGTCAGGCGGGTCCGACGGGTGCGCCCGGGCCGCAGGACGGAGATGCGCACCTGCGGCGGGCCGCCGTAGAGGTCGTTGAAGAAGGAGCGCTCACGCGAGTTGGGTCTTCCCAGGGCGATGGTGAAGGCCACGATCCTGCCCGCGCGCGGGATGATGAAGGGGTTGTTCTTGTCGCCCGAGCGGCCCATGTAGCCGGTAACCCGCCCCACGGCCTGGCAGTCGGTGGCGCCCTGCGCCGGGCAGCTGGGCTTGCCCGCGGGGGTTCCCCCTTCGCCCAGCTCGATCACGCGAGCCGAGGCGGCGGGCGCGAGAGCCAGCCCGAGTACGGCAGGAAGGGTTGCAAGGGCTCGCTTCATCGGCGGGTTGGAACACCTCTTTTGCACGGGAGTTGCGGGTCCTTCTCTACCCTGCCTTCCGTGCGCCGGGCGCTGATCCTCCTTTCTGTATGCGCCCTGGCGGGCTGTGGCCCGAGCAGCGGCTCCTCTGGACCCACCGTCGATCCCAACGACAAGCGGGCCGTGGCCCTGAGCTGCATGAAGGAGAAGCGCATCGACGCCCGGCCCGAGGGCAAGGACGTGATCCAGGTGGGCGACCGCCGCACCGGCCCGCGGATTCAGTTCTATCTCTCCACCGGCGCCGCGGAGACCACCCAGTTCAAGGGCGAGGCCCAGGGAGCGGAGCAGATCGAGAACGCGCTGATGTACGTGCGCCAGGGCGACGACAGGCTGCTCGAGGAACTCGAGACCTGCGTCGCTGACGCGGTCTGACGCCGCGGGTCGCGCACACGGGCCAGAAAAAACGCTCAGTCCCCTGAGGGCTTTTTCGAAAGGGTCCCGCGCCCCACGCGCCGCCGCGGGCCCCCACGCGCCGCCGCGAGACGTAGCGGGCACAGGGCTGGAAAAAACGCTCAGCCGCGTGAGCATTTTCTCGAGAGGGCGCCGCGCTTCGAGCGGGACGGAGACCTACCGTCTCGGGTCACTCCCCTGGTCGCCGCCGTGCGTCACGGGGCGTAGCCGGGGCCGGCGCCGGCGCCGGCGGAAGGGTGCCGGCCCTCGGCCGCCTAGGGCGCGGGGGTGGCGGCGAAGCTGGCGCCGCGCGGCGCGTACACCCGCCAGCGGCCCTGCTTGAAGCGCAGCTGTTGCTCGGGGTCGCGGGCCTGCTTGGGCGCCGAGCCGGCCTGGCGGCTGCGGGCGGCGAACACGACCCCCTCGCCGCTGGCGCCCTCGACATCGCCGATCGGCACCTTCGTCTCCCAGGCCATGCGCGTGACGAAGCCGCGATTCACCGTCGGGTAGGGCTTCTCCAGGGCCTCGGCCCCGCCGGCGCGCTCCACCGAGGTCTCGAGGTCGGACTGGAGCTGGGCGAGGCGGTCGATGGACGTGGCCTGGCGCTCGAGGCGGTCGAGCCGCGGCGAGACATAGAGCCCGGCACCCACCAGGATCAGGACGGCCACGGCGGCCTGGGCCGGCGCGCCCGGCGCCAGCATCACCAGCTTGCCGGCCCCGGCCGCGCCCACCACGCAGGCGATGGCCAGCGGCACCAGGAAGTAGCGCGAGTTGCCCGAGAAGCCCAGCTGGGTCATGAGCACGATCAGGACGACCCACGCCGCCGCGGCGCCCGCCAGCCACAGGATCGGCTTCTCGCGGGCGCGGATGGCCAGCGCCACCGCCGCGACCACCCCGATCTCCAGTGCCAGCCCCAGCAGCGAGTGCGCGCGCTCCAGCGCGGCGAGCCACGGCTTGTCGCGCAGCGAGAGGCTCCAGGGCGGCTCGCCGGTCGCCTTCTGCCCGGCGCCGAGGGGGTTGCCCGAGCCGATCCACTCGGGCACGAGCCATAGCACCGGCAGCGCGATCGCCAGTCCCACGGCGAGCTTGCGCAGCTCGGGCACCTTCCAGAACAGGTACGCGCCGTAGGCCCCGATGAACGGGGCGACCTCCGGCCGCAGCAGGCAGGCCAGGAAGCCGAGGATCAGCGCGTGGTTGCGCTTGCCGTCCAGGTGGCGCTCGATGCCCCAGAGCAGGAAGAAGATCGCCATCGGCGCCTCGTTGCCGTGGGCCATGTAGCGCAACCACAGCGGCGTCAGCAGCAGGGCCACGGCGGCCAGCACGCCGGCGCCCCAGCGCACCGCGCGCGGCCCACCCGCGAAGCGCCCGGCTAGGCGGAAGGCCATGTACAGCGCCAGCAGGCCACCGGCCCGGGCGATCACCAGCCACAGCGCGGGCGGGATCCCGTCGTCGACCTTCGACAGCGGAGATACGACGGCGGTGACCAGCACGGGCAGCGGCTTGAAGGAGGGGCCGCCGTTGGTGTCGAGCTGCAGCAGAGTTAGCTCACGGCCCCACACCATCCACGCCCAAGGGTCGTAGCTGGGCTCCGAGGGAAGCAGCAGGGATACCGCGCCGAGCGCGAGGCAGATGGCGATGGGCACCGCCATGGGACGCGAGAGCAACCGATTCATTGACTAGACTCGCCCGTTCGTCACCGCAATTGGCCGGCGAGGGAGAGGAGGCGGCCGCGGGGGCGCCGACAGTCATGAAGCTTATCGTCCAGATCCCCTGCTTCAACGAGGCCGAGCAGCTGCCCGACACGCTCTCCGACCTCCCGCGCGAGCTTCCCGGCGTCGACTCCGTCGAGTGGCTGATCATCGACGACGGCTCCTCGGACGACACCGTCGACGTCGCGCGCGCCAACGGCGTCCACCACGTCGTTCGGCTCACCAACAACAAGGGCCTGGCCGCGGGCTTCCAGGCCGGGCTCGACGCCTGCCTGAAGCTCGGCGCCGACGTGATCGTCAACACCGACGCCGACAACCAGTACTACGGCGGCGACATCGAGAGGCTGGTGGAGCCGATCCTCGCCGGCCGCGCCGACATGGTCATCGGCGACCGCCAGACGAGCCAGATCGAGCACTTCTCGCCGCTCAAGAAGCAGCTCCAGCGCCTCGGCAGCGCCGTCGTCCGGCGCGCCTCCGGCACCACCGTGCCCGACACCACCTCCGGCTTCCGGGCCTACAACCGCGAGGCCGCCCTGCAGATGCAGGTGGTCTCGAAGTTCACCTACACGCTGGAGACCATCATCCAGGCGGGGAAGATGCTCGTCGCGGTCGACCACGTCGAGATCCGGACCAACCCCAAGACCCGCGAGTCGCGGCTGTTCCCCTCGATGTGGGCCTACGTGCGACGCAACGCGGCCACGATCTTCCGCATCTACTCGCTCTACGAGCCGCTGCGTGTGTTCACCGTCGCGGCGGTGCTGGTGGGACTGGTGTCGGCGGTCATCTGGGCACGCTTCCTCTTCTACTTCTTCAACGGCGAGGGCGAAGGCCACATCCAGTCGCTCATCCTCGGCTCGACGCTGTTCATCGTGGCGGTGCAGCTCGGCGCGCTGGGCGTGATCGGCGACATCCTCGCCGGCTCGCGCGTGGTGCAGCAGCGCATCCTGGAGCGCGTGCGGCGCGTGGAGCTGCAGCTCGGGGTCGAGCCCTCGCACTACGAGCCGGGGTCCGAGGACACCGGCCAGGACGCCACCACCGGCGCGGGATCGGGGCCGGCCACGGGCAAGACCGGCGGGCGCGAAGCGGTGAAGCTGTGAGCACGCAGGCACCTGCCGCCGAGCAGGTCCCGACCGGAAACACGTTCGACAAGTACGGCTCGACCAACCCGGTCGTCCGCCGCCTCATGCAGGGCTTCGAGTCGTCGCTCGACGAGCTGTGGCGCAAGGCCGCGCCCGAGTCGATCCTCGACGTGGGCTGCGGCGAGGGTGTGCTCACCCACGAGTGGGCCGAACGGCTCGGCGACAAGCCGATCGTGGGCATCGACCTCGACGACCCGAAGCTCAGAGCCGAGTGGGAGAAGCGCAGCCGGCCCAACATGGAGCTGCGCGCGGAGGAGGCGACCTCGCTGTCCTTCGCCGACGGGGAGTTCGACATGGCCACCGCCATCGAGGTGCTCGAGCACGTGCCCGAGCCCGAGAAGACCGTGGCCGAGATGGCGCGGGTCGCACGCTCGCACCTGCTCGTCTCGGTGCCACGCGAGCCGCTGTGGCGGTGCCTGAACATGGCCCGCGGGGCCTACCTCAAGCAGCTGGGCAACACGCCGGGGCACTTGAACCACTGGTCCAAGCGCTCGTTCACCTCCATGCTCCGCCGTCACGGGACGATCGAGGAGGCCCGCTCACCCTTCCCCTGGACCATGGTGCTTGTCCGCCTCGGATAAACCAAGGGCGAGCGGTGCTCGCCCGACCGGTGCTCGGGCTGCGCTCCTCCGCTAGGTCCGGGTACGGCCGTGGCGCGGCCATCCTCTCCGCGGGAATAGGCGCCACCGGCCTCATCACCTTCGCCTACTTCTCGCTGGCTTCCCACGCGCTGGACCCCGACGAGTACGGCGACATCACACTGCTGTGGTCGGCGGTGTTCGTCACCGTCTCGGTGCTCTACCGGCCGGTCGAGCAGCTGCTGTCGCGCACCATCGCCGATCACGACGCGCGCGGGATCCAGGGCACCTCCCACCTACGCATCGCAGCGACGATCCAGCTGGCCCTCGGTGTGCTGTTCGCGGTCGTCGCCCTGGCTCTGCGGGAGACGATCGAGCGCGAGCTGCTCGGCGGCTCGACCACCCTCTACTGGGTGCTGGTGGTGGCCGTCCTGGCCTATGCCGCCAGCTACTTCGCGCGCGGCTTCCTGGCCGGTCACCACCGCTTCGAGCTCTACGGGGGCCTGGTATTCATGGAGGCCACCTCGCGCCTGATGTTCGCCCTGGCGGTCACGGTCGGCATCGCCTCCGGCCAGGCCGCGGTGGCGCTGGGCATCGCCGCGGCGCCGCTGGTGTCGCTGGTGGTCGTGCCGCTGGCGCTGGGCCGCCGCGCCAGGACCCCGGAGGCGGTGCGCGACACCGTGCCCTCAGACGACGAGGGCGAGTTCACGCTCTCCAAGGGCGCCGGCTTCGCCGTGGCGGTGCTCCTGATCATGCTCGCCGAGCAGACCTTCCTCAACGCCGGCCCGCTGTTGGTCAAGGCCACCGAAGCCGGCGCGGCGGGCGCCGCGCTGGCGGGATTCACCTTCAACGTGCTGCTCATCGCCCGCGCCCCGCTGCAACTCTTCCAGGCGATCCAGACCTCGATCCTTCCCCACCTCACCCGGCTGCGCGCCGGCGGCGAGGACGACCCCTTCCGCCGCAGCGTGCACCTGACGCTGGTCGCCATCGCCGGCTTCGCGGCCTCGGTGGCGCTTGTGATGGCGGTGGTCGGGCCCGCGCTGATGGACCTGGTCTTCGGCGGCGACGGCTCCTACGAGCGCGGCGGCCTGGTCATCATCGCCGTGGGCATGGGGCTGTACCTCGCGGCGGCGACTCTGAACCAGGCGGCTCTCGCCCGCGGTCACACGCTGACGGCCTCGGCCTGCTGGGCGGCCTCGGCGGTCGCCTTCGTCGCCTTCCTGCTCACCGTCGAGTTCGACGACCGGGTGCTTCAGGTGGAGGTGGCCTACACCGGCGCGGCGGCTGTGCTCGGCTCGGCGCTCTTCGTCCTCTTCCGGCGCGGCTGATGCTCATCGCCGGCCACTGGAACGGACCGCCGGCGTCGGCGAACGGCGGCTACACGTGCGGCGCGGTGGCCGGGCTGCTGGGGGCGGCGTCCGCCGAGGTCTCGCTGCGCGCCCCGCCGCCGCTGGAAACCGACCTCGGCGTCGAGCGCGAGGGCGATGCGCTGCGCCTGCTGCACGGCTCGACGGTGGTGGCCGAGGGCCGCCCCGCGCCGCCGCCCGAGGTCGAGCCGCCCCGCGCCGTGTCGCTCGAGGAAGCAGAGGCGGCCTCCCGCGCGGGCATGGAGCGCTGGGCTGCGCACCATCCCTTCCCCACCTGCGTGGTGTGCGGGCCCGACCGCCCCGACGGAATGGGCGTGTACCCGGGTGCCCTCGAGGGCTCTGTGTTCGCGGCCCGCTGGCGCGGGCAGCCGTCGGCGGAGCAGGTCTGGGCCGCGCTGGACTGCCCGAGTTGCGCCCCGGTCGCCGACTTCGGCGCGGGCGAGCCGATCGTGCTCGCGCGCCTGCACGCGGGCGTGCGGCGGCTGCCCGGCGAGGGTGAGGAGCTGGTCGCCCTCTCGTGGCCGCTGAGGCGCGACGGGCGCAAGCGCGAGGCCGCCTCGGCGCTGCTCACGGGAGACGGCGAGCCGATCGCGTGCGCGCGGGCGCTGTGGATCGAGCTGCGCAAGGGCTGACCCGCCGAGCGAGCTGCTCAGATAGGCCGAAGCATCGACGCGTTGCAGCTCGGGCAGGCGACGTTGGCCGTGTCCGACATGCGGGCGATCGTGGAGTGAGCACCGCACTCCGGGCACTCCGAGCGCAGCTCGAAGCGGTGCAGGCAGAAGACGCAGCGGTAGCGCCCCGCGAGGTTCGTCCCGCGCAGCCAGGGCTCGCCGCAGGCGGGGCAGTCCGGGAACTTCTCGGCGGTGGGCGCGCTCATCCCGTTCACGAGCCTAACTGCGCCGCATGACCTCTCAGCCAGGATGGGGCGTCCATGGGCCTTCCGCCGGCGGGCTGCACCTCCAGCAGCTCGAGGTCCCCGGCGAACAGCCGCCCTTCGCGCGACGTGAGCGGGCCGGCGGGCCCGTCGCCCGCACGGGCCCTGAGCACGCGCAGGCGCTCGCCGTTCTCGAGCTCCAGGTACGCGCCGATGTGCGGGTGCAGCGCCCGCACGCGCCGCTCGAGCTCGACCGCCGGCCGCGAGAGGTCGAGCCGGCGGTCGGCGGCCTCGACCTTCTGGGCGTAAGTGGCGCCCTCTTCGGGCTGCGGGCTCGGCTCGACCCCAGCGTCCAGCGCCCGCACCAGCAGCTCAGCGCCCAGCGCGGCCAGGCGCGGAGCGAGCGAGCCGTAGGTGTCGCCGGAGGCGATGGGCTCCTCGGCCATCATGTGCACGGGGCCGGCGTCGAGCTCGGCGGTGGGCCGCATGATGCTCACCCCGGTCGTGGCGTCGCCGGCTTCGATCGCGCGCTCGACCGGCGCCGCCCCGCGCCAGCGCGGAAGCAGCGACGGGTGCACGTTGAGCATGTCGTACTCGGAGAGCAGCGGCTCCTTGAGCAGCGCCCCGAAGGCGCACACCGCGACCGCCTCGGGCTCTACGGCGGCGATCCGTGCCTGGGCCCCGTCGGAGTTCACGCTCTCGGGCTGGTCGAGGTCCAGGCCCAGCTCGGCTGCGGCCTCGGCCACCGGCGGCGGGGCGAGCCTGCGCCCACGTCCGCGCGGGCGGTCCGGCCGCGTCACGACCAGCTGCGGCCGGTGCTCGGTCTGGGCGAGCCGCCTCAGCACAACGACAGCGAACTCCGAGGTCCCGAGGTAGACGGTGCGCATGTCAGGCGGCCACGAAGACGCGCACCGACACCTGGCGCGCGGGCGTCGGGCAGGGCGTGGCTTTCAAGCATGTGACGAACAGGTAGATGCGCACGGCCGCCTCGGTTGGTTTCCCCAGACTCATCGCCATGTTCGCGATCGGGGTCGAGTTCGCCTCCTTGTCCGCGGTCATAGGCTGGTCAGAGTGGCGGTCACCAGCTCCGACACCTCGTCCAACCACCTCGTCGCCCGGCTGCGCTCAATAGCGGGCGACGGGCACGTCATCACCCAGGAGCACCAGCTGCGCACCTACGAGTCCGACGGGCTGCTTCAGTACCGAGCCAGCCCGCGGGCGGTGGTGCTGCCCGGCAGCGCGCAGGAGGTCCAGCAGGTGGTGGCCGCCTGCCACGAGGCTGAGATCCCTTGGGTCGCGCGCGGCGCGGGCTCGGGCCTCAGCGGCGGGGCGCTGCCCGTCGAGGAGGGCGTGCTGATCGCCCTGACGCGCATGCGCCGGATCCTCGACGTAAACCTGGACGACGCGCGCGTGACGGTGGAGCCCGGCGTCACCAACATCGAGGTCTCCAACGCGGTGGGGCCCACCTACACCTACCCGCCCGACCCGTCGAGCCAGATCGTCTGCTCCATCGGCGGCAACGTGGCCGAGAACGCCGGCGGCGCGCACTGCTTCAAATACGGCTTCACCACCAACTACGTGACCGGCCTGGAGGTCGTGCTGCCCGACGGCGAGATGATGTGGCTCGGCGGGCCCGAGCTCGACCCCGCGGGCCTGGACCTGACCGGCACATTCGTGGGCTCGGAGGGCACCCTGGGCGTAGCCACCAAGGCGATCCTGCGCGTGGTCCCGGCCCCCGAGGCGGTGCGCACTCTGGTCGCCTTCTTCGGCTCGCCCCCGCACGCGGGTGAGGTCGTCTCGGGAATCGTCTCCGCCGGCATCGTCCCGGCGGCGATCGAGATGATGGACAACCTCTCTATCCAGGCCGCCGAGGGTGCCACCAACGCCGGCTATCCCACCGATGCCGGCGCGGCGCTGGTGGTGGAGCTCGACGGGCGCGAGGACGAGTGCGAGGAGCGCTTCGACGCGATCGTGTCGCTATGCAGGGAGGCCGAGGCCGACTCGATCCGCGTGGCCCGGGACGAGGCCGAGCGCGCGCTGATCTGGAAGACGCGCAAGGCGGCCTTCGCGGCCATGGGCCGCATCTCGCCCAACTACTTCGTCCAGGACAGTGTGATCCCCCGTACCCGGCTGGCCGAGGTGCTGGGCCGCATCGACGAGCTGGCCGACGAGCACGAGCTGCGGGTGGCCAACGTCTTCCACGCCGGCGACGGCAACCTACACCCGCTGGTCCTCTACGACGGTCACAAGGAGGGGGAGCCCGAGCGCGCCGAGGAGCTGGCCGGCCTGATCGTCAAGGCCTGCGTGGAGGCCGGCGGCTCGATCACCGGCGAGCACGGCGTAGGAGTGGACAAGAAGCGCTACATGCCCTCGCAGTTCGAGGAGCCCGATCTGGCCGCCTTTCAGCGGCTGCGCTGCGCCTTCGACCCCGACGGACGCGCGAACCCGGGCAAGGTCATGCCTACCCCGCGCCTGTGCGGCGAGGTGCCCGGTCCCTATCGCCGGCACCCGCTGGAGGAGGCCGGCCTGGCGGAGCGGATGTGAAGGAGGTCGAGGCGCTGGCCTCCGCGGGTGAGTCGGGCACGCCGGTCCGCTTCGTGGGCTCGGGCAGCAAGCTGCACTGGGGCGTTCCCGGAGACGACGGCGTCCAGCGCATCTCGACGGCGGGCCGCGACCGCCTGCTCGAGCACAACGAGGGCGACCTGACGGCGATCGTCGAGGCCGGCCTGCCGCTGTCCCGGGCCCAGGAGGCGTTCGGCGAGCACGACCAGGAGCTGCTGCTGGACCCGCCCGACCCGAGCGGCAGGGCCACGCTGGGCGGTGTGATCGCCTCGGGCGACTCGGGGCCCCTGCGCACGCGCTACGGCGGCCCCCGCGACCTCGTGCTGGGAGTGCAGGTGGCGCTGTCGGACGGCCAGACCGCCCGGGCGGGCGGCAAGGTGATCAAGAACGTGGCCGGCTACGACCTCTCCAAGCTCTACACCGGCTCGCTGGGCTCGCTGGGGCTGATCCTGGAGCTGTCATTGCGGCTGCACCCCAAGCCGCCCTCGACCGCCACCGCGGCGGGCGGAACGACGGACCCCGACGTGCTGGCCACCGCCGCGCTCGAGCTGACCAAGGCGCCGCTGGAGGCCCGCTGCCTGGACCTGCGCTTCGGCGGCGGGGACGGCGCCCTGCTCGCGCGCTTCGGCGGCGCCACGCCGCGCGCCGGGGCCGACGCGGCCGCGAAGCTCATGGAGAGGTCGCGGCTCGAGGTGAGCTTCGTGGAGGAGGACGACGAGATCTGGGCCCGCCAGCGCGACGGCCAGCGCTCGCCGGGCGGGCTGGCCGTCCGCGTGTCCACCCTTCCCTCCCGCTTCCGCGACCTGATGACGCACTGCCAGGACGCCGGGGCGCGCCTCGTGGCCCGCGCGGGCCTCGGGCTGGCGTGGGTGACCTACGAGGCCCGCGCGCCGCAGGAGGCCGCAGAGGCGATCCGCGACCTGCGGCGCACCATGGACCCGGCGCCTTGCGCGGTTCTCGATGCCCCCGACGAGGTGCGCGCGCTCGTGGACCCCTGGCCGCGGCCGGCAGACGGTCCCCTGGCCCTCATGCGGCGCGTCAAGCAGCGCTTCGATCCGGCCGGCGTGTGCCGGCCCTCGCTGGCATGAGCGCCTTCGACACCCACAACCCGCCCTCCATCGACCTCGTGGACGAGTGCGTGCACTGCGGCTTCTGCCTTCCCACCTGCCCGACCTACTCCCTCTGGGACGAGGAGATGGACTCCCCACGGGGCCGCATCGTGCTGATGAAGACGGGCCTGGAGGAGGAGACCGAGCTGTCGGCGCCGATGGTGGAGCACTGGGACCGCTGCCTTGGCTGCATGGCCTGTGTGACCGCCTGCCCGTCGGGCGTGAAGTACGACAAGCTGCTGGTCGACACGCGCGCGCAGGTGGAGCGGCGCTATCCGCGCACGCTGCGCGAGCGGCTGCTCAAGCGGGCCGTGTTCACGGTGTTCCCCGATCACCGGCTGCTGCGCCTGCTCGCCCTCGGCCTGCCGGTCGGGCAGCGGCTGCCTGGGCTGCTGGGGGCCCTCACTCCGCGGATACCGGTGCGCAGGGCGTTCCACAGGCTCTCCGCCCGCTTCGCAGCCCGAGGCGAGAAGCGTGGCTCGGTGGCGCTGCTGCAGGGCTGCGTGCAGCGGGCCTTCTTCGGCGACGTCAACGAGGCCACGGCGCGGGTGCTGGCCGCCGAGGGCTTCGAGGTGCACGCGCCGGCCAAGCCCGACTGCTGCGGCTCGCTGGAGCTGCACACCGGCGAGCCCTCGGCGCGCGACAAGGCCAAGGCCACCATCGCCGCGCTCGAGCGCTACGACACCGTGGTCACCAACTCCGCCGGCTGCGGCTCGGGCATGCGCGACTACGAGCACCTGCTGCGCGACGAGCCCGGCTGGGCCGAGCGCGCCGAGCGCTTCTCGGCCAAGGTGCGCGACGTGACCGAGGTGCTCGCCGAGGCCGCCCCGCGCGCCGAGCGCAGTCCGCTGAAGCTCAAGGTGGCCTACCACGACGCGTGCCACCTGGCCCACGCCCAGGGCGTGCGCCAGCCGCCGCGAGAGCTGCTGCGCTCCATTCCCGGCCTCGAGCTGATCGAGCCCGCCGAGTGGGAGATCTGCTGCGGCTCGGCCGGCATCTACAACCTGGTCAAGCCCGAGCCCGCGGCCGAGCTGGGCGAGCGCAAGGCACGCAACCTGATCGCTACCGGCGCGGAGGTCATCGCGGCTGCGAACCCCGGCTGCGCGCTCCAGATCGCCGCCCACGCGCGCCGGCTGGGCCACGACCTCGAGGTCGTCCACCCCATGGAGCTGCTCTGGAGCTCGATCGATGGTTGAGGGAGCCGAGGTCAAGGCGCCGGTGGACGGCCGGCGCGAGGAGGTCGTCACCGACCGCGCGCTGAAGATCCTCGCTCGCCTGCACCGCGAGCTCGACGAGACCCGTCGGCAGCTGCTGGACCGCCGTCAGGAGCGCCAGGCCGAGCTCGACGCCGGCGGCACGCTGGACTTCCCCTCCGAGACCCGGGGGGTGCGCGAGGGCGACTGGACGGTCTCCGAGGCGCCGGCCGACATGCAGGACCGGCGCGTGGAGATCACCGGTCCCACCGACCGCAAGATGGTCATAAATGCCCTGAACTCCGGCGCCGCCGGTTTCATGGCCCGACTTTGAGGACTCCAACTCTCCGACCTGGGCGAACATGGCCGACGGCCAGGTCAACCTCGCCGACGCCGTGCGCGGCACCATCGAGCACGACGACGGGGAGAAGCAGTACCGGCTCGGCGAGGAGGTGGCCACGCTGCTGGTGCGCCCGCGCGGCTGGCACCTGCCCGAGCGCCACGTGGAAGTGGACGGCCGGCCGGTGGCGGGCGGGCTTTTCGACGTCGCGCTCTACGTGACGGCAAACCACGTGGCGCTGGCTGGGAAGGGAAGCGGCCCCTACCTCTACGTGCCCAAGCTGGAGTCCCATCTCGAGGCGCGGCTGTGGAACGACGCCCTGGGGATCATCGAGGAGGAGCTGGGAATGGACCGCGGCACGGTGAAGGTCACCTTGCTGATCGAGACGCTGCCCGCGGTCTTCGAGATGAACGAGATCCTCCACGAGCTGCGCGGGCGCTCCGCGGCGTTGAATGCCGGCCGTTGGGACTACATCTTCAGCGCCATCAAGCGCTTCCGGGCACGCCCGGAGTTCGTCCTTCCCGACCGCGCCGAGGTTTCGATGACCGTCCCCTTCATGCGCGCCTACACCGAGCTGCTGGTCAAGACGTGCCACCGCCGCGGCGCCCACGCGATGGGCGGCATGGCCGCGCAGATACCGAGCCGCAAGGACCCCGAGGCCGCCGAGAGGGCGCTAGCCAAGGTGGCCGAGGACAAGGCCCGCGAGGCCGGCGACGGCTTCGACGGCACCTGGGTCGCCCACCCCGACTCGGTGGACGTCGCGATGGAGCAGTTCACGAACGTCCTCGGGGCGCGGCCCAATCAGCTCGACAGACGGCGCGACGAGGTCTCGGTCGGCGCCAGCGAGCTGCTGGACGTCCCCTCCACCCCCGGCTCGGTGACCGAGCCGGGCCTGCGCTCCAACGTCAACGTCGGCATCCAGTACATCTCCTCGTGGCTGCGCGGCAACGGCGCCGCCGGCATCTACGGGCTGATGGAGGACGCCGCCACGGCCGAGATCTCGCGCGGGCAGGTCTGGCAGTGGATCCGGCACGGGGTGCAGCTGGAGGACGGGCGCACCGTCACGCCGGAGCTGGTGCGCGAGCTGGAGGCGGAGGAGCTCGAGACGATCCGCAAGGAGATCGCCGACGAGGAATGGTTCCAGCGTGAGGGCCGTCCGGAGCTCTCACGCGAGCTGTTCGAGCGCGTCGCGCTCAGCGACCGCTTCGAGGAGTTCCTGACGCTGCCGGCCCTCGAGAAGCTGCCCGAGTAGCCCCTGGCGCCCGGAGCGCAGGCCGGGCACCGCCGCCCGACCGTTACGCCGCTTCGCTCTCGCGCTGTGCCTCGCGCAGGGCCTTCATGGCCTCCCGGCGCTGGTCGCGCGAAGTGCGGTCGAGGATGAGCTTGCCGTCGAGGTGGTCCATCTCGTGCTGTATGACCCGGGCCTCGAGGCCGGAGGCCTCGACCAGCCGCTCCTGACCCTCCTCGTCCCGCGCGCGGACGCGCACGTGCACCGCTCGGTCCACGTCCACCCCCACCCCGGGGATGGACAGGCAGCCCTCCTCGAGCGTCTCCTCCTCCTCGCCGCGCCACTCCAGCTCGGGGTTCACCAAGGTGACCAGGGGGGCGTCCGGGCCGACGCGGTAGACCAGCACGCGCTGGGAGATGCCCAGCTGCGGCGCCGCGAGCCCGACACCCAGAGCGTCGTTCATGATCCCCGCCATCCGCGCGACCTGGCCGCGCAGGCCCTCGTCGAAGCGGTCGACGTCGGTGGCCCGGCTCTTGAGCACGGGGTCGCCTAGCCGACGCACCAGCGACATGGCGGCCACGCGCCGGGCCTCGACCTCCGGGTCGAGGCGGGGCTCCTCCTCGTCGACCGCCTCGGGGTCGAACGGCTCGCGGTCGGTGTCATCGGCCATCCCGGGCGAGTTTAATCCGTCATGTGACCGGCCCGCTCGACACCCGATTCGCCCACAACGGCGACGTCAGCATCGCTTACGCGGTCGTCGGGAACGGGCCCGTGGACCTCGTGGTCGTCCCCGGCTTCGTGAGCAACTTCGAGGTGGCCTGGCAGATGCCCGGCTTCCAGCGGGTCTTCGAGCGCTTCGCCGGGTTCGCCCGGCTGATCCTGTTCGACAAGCGCGAACAGGGAAGCTCGGACCGGCTCGGGCGTCCACCCACCCTCGAGCAGTCGATGGAAGATCTACGCGCGGTGCTGGATGCGGCGGGTTCCGAGCAGGCGGCGCTGATGGGCATCTCCGAGGGAGGACCGATGGCCATCCTGCTCGCCGCCACCTTCCCCGAGCGCTGCTCGCACCTGATCCTCTACGGCTCGTACGCCAGGCTCACGAAGGCCGCCGACTACCCGGAGGGCGTGCCCGAGCAGGCCCTGGATGTGCTGACGCAGCGCCTGCGCGACGAGTGGGGCGGGCCGGCCGGGCTGTCCCTGTTCGCCCCCAGCCTGGTGGGCGATGCCGAGGCCGAACGCTCCTGGGGCCACTTCTTGCGCTCGGGCACCAGCCCGGCCGGAGCACGCGCGCTAATGGACCTCTACCGGCAGGTAGACGTGCGCGAGGCGTTGCCGCTGATCGACCGGCCCACGCTCGTCTTGCACCGCTCGCGCGACTTCGCCCTGCCGGTGCGGGTGAGCCGCTACTTGGCCGAGCACATTCCCCGCGCCCGGCTGGTCGAGCTGCCGGGAGTCGACCACGTCCTGATGGCCGGGGAGGTCGACGAGCTGGTGGACGAGATCGAGGAGTTCGTGACCGGCACACGCTCGGAGCGGCGTCCGGAGCGGGTGCTCTCGACAGTCCTGTTCACCGACATCGTGGGCTCCACCGAGCGCGCTGCCGAGCTGGGCGACCGGCGCTGGCGCGAGCTGCTGGACCGCCACGACGCGATCACCCGGGCCGAGGTGAGAACCCACCGGGGGCGCGCGGTGAAGAGCACGGGCGACGGCTTCCTGGCCACCTTCGACGGGCCCGCGCGGGCGATCGACTGCGCTCGGGCGGTCGCTGCCGGCGTGGGCGACCTCGGTGTCGAGGTCCGCGCCGGGGTGCACACCGGCGAGTGCGAGCTGCGCGGCGACGACATCGGGGGCATGGCGGTTCACATCGGCGCCCGAGTGGCCGCCAAGGCCGAGGGAGGCGAGGTGCTGGTCTCCGGGACGGTCAAGGACCTCGTCGTTGGCTCGGGCCTGGAGTTCGCCGAGCGCGGCATGGCGGCGCTCAAGGGCGTCCCCGGCGAGTGGCGGCTCTACTCCGTGGCCTAGGCGCTACTGCGGGTCCACGTCGACCGCGAAGCTCGCCTCCGCGTGGGCGCGGTCCGACGAAACCTCCTCGACCGCCCGGCGGACCGCCGTGATCGCCGCGGAGCGATCGGCCGACTTGAGGACCAGCTGAGAGCGCTCCCGGCCCTGGCGGCGGAACAGCGGAGCGGGGCCGAGGACGGTGGCCTCCGGCGGCTCCAGCCGCTCGGCCACGGCGTCGGCCGCCGCCTGCTCCGGCCCCGGCTCGGCCGCGGAGCAGATCACTCGGATCAGGTTCCCGAACGGCGGATAGCGCAACGCCCGGCGCCGCTGCAGCTCGCCCTGGGTGAAGCCCTCGGCGTCGTGCTCGGCGGCGTGGCGCAGGGGCCTGGCCTGCGGCTCGAGCGCCTGCACGATCACCTTTCCCCCGCGCCGCCCGCGTCCGCTGCGACCGGCAAGCTGGCAGACCAGCGAGAAGGTGCGCTCCTCGGCACGAAAGTCGGGGAAGCGCAGGGTTGCGTCGGCGTCGAGCACCACGCCCAGCGTCACATCGGGGAAGTCGTGCCCCTTGGCCACCATCTGCGTGCCCACCAGCACGGCGGCGCACTCGCGCTCGAAGCGCTCCAGCAGCGGCCCGATGCCCGTCGCGGCCGCGCTGTCGGTGTCCAAACGCACCACCGGAAGGGGGTGCACCAGGTCCTCGAGCTCGTGGCCGAGCTGCTCGGTGCCCGCGCCGTGGCGGGCGATGGACACCGAGCCGCAGTCGGGGCAGGCGCCGGGCACCTGCTCGCTGTGGCCACAGTGGTGGCAGGACACCCGGCCGGCGGAGCGGTGCAACACGAGCGTCACGTCGCACGCGGGGCAGCCCCATGCGCGCCCGCAGGTCCGGCAGCTGAGGAAGTTCGACCAGCCGCGGCGGTTGAGCAGCACGATCGCCTTCTCCTCGCGGCGACGGACCTCCTCCAGGGCGTCGCGCGTTCGCGGGTGCAGGGCCCCGCCGGCCTCCAGCGAGGACACCGCCTCCACGGGGGGCAGGCCGCGGCCGTCCACGCGCGTGGGCAGGCTCAGCCGTCTCAAGGCCTGCCAGGCCTCCGGCCGCGGTGTGGCGCTGCCGGCCAGCAGCATCGCCCCCTCCTGTCCGGCGCGGCGCTCGGCCACCCGGCGGGCGTCGTAGCGCGGGTCGCCCTCCTGCTTGTAGGAGGGGTCGTGCTCCTCGTCGACGACGATCAGCCCCAGGTCCTCGACCGGGGCGAACACCGCCGAGCGAGGCCCCACGCAGACGCGGGCGTCGCCGCTGCGCAGGCGGGCCCACTCGTCGAAGCGCTCGCGGGCGGTCAGTGCCGAGTGCAGGACCGCCACGCGGTCGCCGAAGCGCTGCACGAACCGCCCGGCGGTCTGGGGGGTCAGGGCAATCTCGGGCACGAGCACGATCGCCGAGCGCCCGCGGGCCAGGGCCTCCTCGGCTGCGCGCAGGTAGACCTCGGTCTTGCCGCTGCCGGTGACCCCGTGCAGCAGCAGCGGTTCGCGGCGCTCGGCGGGCGCCTCGAGCGCCGCGGTCACCTCGGCCAGGGCCGCCTCCTGGGCCTCGGTCAGCTCGCCGGGCCCCGGCCGGGCCCCTACGTCGGCCAGCTCGGGCCGCCGGGCCGGCTCGGCCTTGGTCTCCAGGCGCACGAGGCCCAGCTCCTCGAGGCGCCGGAGCCCGGCGTGGTCGCAGCCCGAGGCGCGCGCCAGCTCGGCCGCCCGCAGCGGGCCCCCGGCCAGAGCCCGCAGCGCGGCGATCTGCCGCGCGCCCAGGCGCCCCGGGCGCTCTGTCGACTGGTAGCCCGCGAGCGTGAGCGAGACCAGCAGGGAGCGCTTGGCCCGCAGCGGGCGCCCGGAGCCGGTGCCCGTCCCGGGCGGGAGCACCAGCGCGAGGCCCCGCGCGGGCGTAGAGCAGTACTCCTCGGCCACCCACAGGCCCAAGCTGACCAGGGCCGCCGGGACGTCGGCCTCGAGCGCCGAGAGCGGCTCGGCCAGGCGCTCGGGCTCGATGTCGCTCTCGGAGGCGGTGGAGGTGACCACTCCCAGCACCCGACGGCGGCCGAACGGGATCACGAGCACGCTGCCCACGTCTACCCCGGCATGGGCCTCCCCCAGCCGGTAGTCGAAGGGCCCTCGCAACGCACGGGCGGTGGTGAGCGGCTCGACCTTGGCGATCTCGGGCACCGCCCGAAGGTAGGTGGCAGCTCGGACAACCGTAGGATGGCCGCCCCATGGAGCAGATCGACTTCGAGAAGGAGGGGCTGCTCGAGGGCCTCGAGGGCGACGAGCGCGAGTCGCGGCGCAAGCTGCTGGAGGAGCTCGTCGACGACGGCTTCGAGCTCGACTACCTGCGCGAGGCGGTCGATCAGGACCGCCTGGCACTGCTACCGGTGGAGACCGTCCTCGGCGGCGAGCCCAAGCACACCGCCGAGCAGGTGGCCAAGAAGGCCGGCCTCGACCGCGACTTCCTGGCCGGATTGTGGAACGCGCTGGGCATGCCCGTCGCCGAGGAGGACGAGGACGCCTACACCCAGGCCGACGTCGACGCCGCGAAGAGCGTGCGCGAGATGCTGGAGACCGGCGTCCCCGAGGAGGGCATCCTCGAGCTCGCGCGCGCGATGAGTCAAAGCATGGCGAGCCTCGCCGCCACGGTCGGCCGGGTGTTCGGCGACGCGTTCATGCACGAGGGGGACAACGAGCTGGACCTTGCCCGGCGCTACACGCAGGTGGCGAAGGAGGTCGCCCCCCACGTTCCCCCGATTCTCTCCCACGTCTTCGCCATCCAACAGCGGGAGGAGCTGCGGCGGGCGATGGTCGACCTCGAGGCCGTCTCCAGGGGAGAGCTGGCAGGCAGCGAGGACATCACCGTCGCCTTCGCCGACCTGGTGGGCTTCACCAGGCTCGGGGAGCGCATCCCGCCCGAGCAGTTGGGGGCCGTGGCCTCGCGCCTGGGCGAGCTCGCATCCGAGGTGGCGCAGGCTCCGGTGCGCTTCGTCAAGACGATCGGGGACGCAGCGATGCTCGTCTCCTACAAGGCAGACCCGGTCATCAAGGCCACGCTGGCCCTCGTGGACGCGGCCGAGAAGGAGGGCGAGGACTTCCCCCAGCTACGCGCGGGCATGGCCGCCGGCCCCGCGCTCCGCCGGGCCGGGGACTGGTACGGGCGCCCGGTGAACCTGGCCAGCCGGATCACCGGCAAGGCGCGCCCGAGCAGCGTCCTGGCCTCCGAGGACGTCAAGGAGCGCGCCGAGGAGGACTACAACTGGTCCTTCGCGCACAAACGCAAGATCGAGGGGGTCTCCGAGGAGGTCCCGCTCCACCGCATCCGCTCGCCTGGGGACGACGGAGACGGCGACAGCGATTGAGCCCGGCCGCGACCCGCGCCCGGGCGCGGGTCGCGCGCGTTTTGAAAAAGCCCTCAGGCGGCTGAGGGCTTTCTCGGAGGTGCGCGGCACTCGCCGCGCGCGGGTGTCGAGGGCGGCCGGCTAGGCGGGGGCGCCGGCGGCGAGGCCCGCGGCCTCACGCAAGGCATCGGCCTTGTCGGTCCGCTCCCAGGTGAAGTCCTCGTCCTCGCGGCCGAAGTGGCCGTAGGCGGCGGTCTTCTGGTAGATCGGCCGGTGCAGGTCGAGCTCCTTGCGGAACGAGCCGGGGCGCAGGTCGAAGTGCTCGCCGACCAGGCGGGCGATCTCCGCCCGCGAGACCTTCTCGGTGCCGAACGTCTCGACCATGACCGAGACGGGGTGGGCGACGCCGATGGCGTAGGCCACCTGCACCTCGGCGCGGTCGGCCAGGTCGGCCGCCACGATGTTCTTGGCGACCCAGCGGGCGGCGTACGCGGCCGAGCGGTCGACCTTCGACGGATCCTTGCCCGAGAAGGCGCCGCCGCCGTGGCGGGCCATGCCGCCGTAGGTGTCGACGATGATCTTGCGCCCGGTCAGGCCGGCGTCGCCGACCGGGCCGCCGATGACGAACTTCCCGGTCGGGTTGACGAGAAAGTTCTCGTTGGTGTAGAGCTCGTTCTCCTCGTAGAGCTCGGCCGGGAGGACCGGCTTGACGACGTGCTCCCACAGGTCCGGGCGGATCTGGGTGGCGGAGTCGACGTCGGCGGAGTGCTGGGTGGAGATCAGCACCTTCTCGATCGTGACGGGGACGCCGTCGGCGTAGCGGGCGGTGACCTGCGTCTTGCCGTCGGGGCGCAGGTAGGGCAGCGTGCCGTCCTCGCGCACCTGCGCCAGGCGCTCGGCGAGGCGATGGGCCAGGGAGATCGGAAGCGGCATGAGCTCCGGGGTCTCCTTGGTAGCGTAGCCGAACATCATGCCCTGGTCGCCGGCGCCGGCCACGTCCAGCTCGTCCGAGCTGTCGTCGGCGCGCGCCTCCTTGGCGGCGTCCACGCCCTGGGCGATGTCGGCCGACTGCTTGTCGAGGGCGACGATGACCGAGCAGCCCTCGCAGTCGAAGCCGTAGGCCGGGTCGTTGTAGCCGATCCTGGCGATCGTGTCGCGCACGATCTGGGTGACGTCGATCTGCGCTTTGGTGCTGACCTCACCCGAGACGACGACGAGGCCGGTGTTCAGGAGCGTCTCGCATGCGACGCGGCTCTCCGGGTCCTGCGCCAGCACGGCGTCGAGGACTCCGTCGGAGATCTGGTCGGCCATCTTGTCGGGGTGGCCCCCGGTGACCGACTCGGATGTGAACAGGAACTCGTTGTCGGAAAGCGCTGGTGTCGTCATCAAGCGCGTGAGCCTAGCGATCGGAGTAGCGCCGATCGCGTCCTTTGTAGTCGATCACCAGCGGAATCCCCTGCAGGCCGTAGCGCTCGCGGAGGGAATTCTCGATGAAGTAGGCGTAGTTTCGGCTGATTAGCCGCCGGTCGTTGACCTGCACCGCGAACCGCGGCGGCTTGGACTCGAACTGGGTCATGTAGAGCAGCCGCAGTCGCTTGCCGTGGCGGGCGGGGGGCTCACGGGCGGCGGCGACGTCGGCCAGGAAGCGGTTCAGCTCGGCCGTCGGGATGCGCGAGCCCGAGCGCTCGGCCAGGTCGAGCGCCTCCGCGGTCAGGCGCCGCAGGCCCCGCCCCGTCGCGGCGGACACGGCCAGGATCCGCGGCCGCTGGCGCAGCCGGTGGCGCACCTTCGCGCCGGCCTCCTCGAGGTCGGTGCGGGTGGCATCCCACTTGTTCAGGGCCACGACGGTGGCGCAGCGGTTGCGCATCGCCATGTCGGCGACGCGCAGGTCCTCGGTCGTGATGCCCTCGCTCGCGTCGCAGACGAGGATCGCCACGTCGGCGCGCTCGGCCGCCCGCTCGGAGCGCAGCTGCGCGTAGTAGGCCACGGTGCCCGCCACCTTCGTCCGCCGCCGCAGGCCGGCGGTGTCGACCAGGACAACCGGGCGGCCCTCGATCTCCACGCGCGTGTCGATCGCGTCGCGCGTCGTGCCCGCCTGCGGGGTCACGATCACCCGCTCTTCGCCCAGCAGCCGGTTGACGAGCGAGGACTTGCCCACGTTGGGCCGCCCGACGAAGGCCAGGCGCGTCTCGGCCTCCTCCTCCCCCGTCTCGGCCTTCAGCCCCTCGGTCAGGCGGTCGAGCAGGTCGCCCGTCCCCAGGCCCTGGGCGGCGGAGACCGCCACCGGCTCGCCCAAGCCGAGCGGCCAGAAGTCCGCGGCCAGGGCGGCCTGGCCGGGGGCGTCGACCATGTTGGCGGCGACCGTGACGGGCACGCCGCCCCCGCGCAGCTCCCCGGCCACCTCCGCGTCGCCGGGGCGCAGCCCCGCCCGGGCGTCGACCACCAGCACGGCGGCGTCGGCCTCCCCGAGGGCCGCGCGGGCCTGGGCCTGCACCGCGCGGGCCATGTCGTCCTCGTCGGCGAGGTCCACGCCGCCGGTGTCGACGAGCAGGAAGCGCCGCCCGTTCCACTCGGCCTCGACCTCCTTGCGGTCGCGTGTCACCCCGGCCTGCTCGTGCACGACGGCTTCGCGCCCGCCCGCGAGGCGGTTGACCAGCGTCGACTTGCCCACGTTGGGGTAGCCGACGACCGCCACCTTGGGCAGCGGGCTCACCGACCCACGAGTGCGACGATCCGCTCGACGACCTCGTCGACCGACAGCCCGGTGGTGTCGACCTCGACGGCGTCGCGGGCGGCCTTCAGCGGCGAGTGCTCGCGGCTCTCGTCCTGGGCGTCGCGCAGGGCCTGGTCGCGCCGCACGGTCTCCAGGTCTGCGCCCAGCTCCTCGGCGCGGCGCCGGGCGCGCTCCTCGGGGCTGGCGTTGAGGAACACCTTCAGCTCCGCGTCGGGAGCGACGACAGTGCCGATGTCGCGCCCCTCGGCCACCCAGTCGCCGTGGCTCATCAGCTCGCGCTGCTTGTCCACGAGAGCCGAGCGCACCCCGGCGTCGGTGGCGATGCGCGAGGCGGCCTCGCTCACCTCGGGGCTGCGCAGCTCGGGCGAGTCGCCGAAATCGAGGTCCAGCTCGCGGGCCCGCTCCGACGGCACGCCGCCCTCGCGCAGGACCGCGAGGCCGACCGCTCGGTACATGGCGCCCGAGTCGAGGTAGGTGAAGTCGAGCGCCTCGGCGGTGGCGCGGGCAACCGTGCTCTTGCCCGCTCCCGCGGGCCCGTCGATGGCGACGATCATGCTCGGAGCCTAGGTGCCCAGCAGCGCGCCGAGGTCCTCCTCGAAGCCCGGATAGGAGATCCCCGCGGCCTCCATGCCGACCACCTCCACCCCGTCCGTCGAGGCCAGGCCCGCCACGGCGCCCAGCATCGCCATGCGGTGGTCGCCGTGGGCATCGATGGTGCCGCCGCGCAGGGGACCGCCCCCGCCCCGCACCACGAACCCGTCCGGCAGCTCCTCGGCGTCGGCGCCCATGGCGTTCAGCGACTCGACCAGCACCGCCACGCGGTCGGACTCCTTCACCCGCAGCTCGGCGGCATCGCGGACCACGGTCTCGCCCTCGGCGAAGGCGCCCAGGAGGCCGACGAGGGTCAGCTCGTCGATGGCCAGGGGTACCTCGTCGCCGCCGACCTCGGTGGCGACCAGCGGGGCGGCGGCCACGTCGAGCTCGCCGATCGGCTCCTCGTCGCTCTCGGCGCCCGGCTCCTCCAGGTCGCCGAGCAGGATCGCACCCATGCGCTCGGCGATGCGGAAGAAGCCCGTGCGCGTCCAGTTCAGGCCGACGTCGCGGATGACCACGCGCGAGCGGTCCACCAGCAGCGCCGCGGCGGCCAGGAAGGCAGCGGAGGAGGGGTCGCCGGGCACGCGCAGCTCCTCCAGCTCCAGCTCGTCGACCTGCGAGACGCTCACGGTGAGGCCGTCGCGCTCGAAGGGCACGCGGGCCAGGCGCATGATGCGCTCGGTGTGGTCGCGGCTGATGCTCGCCTCGGTCAGCACCGAGGTGCCGTCGGCCAGCATCGCCGCGATCAGCACACATGACTTCACCTGCGCGCTGGCGACCGGCAGGTCGTAGGTGATGGGGTGCAACTCGGTGCCGGCCACGGTGAGCGGCGGCAGGCGGTCGTCGACGGCGCTGACGGTCGCGCCCATCGCGCGCAGGGGCTCCACCACCCGGTCGACCGGGCGGCGGCGGATCGACTCGTCCCCGTCCAGCGTCCACACGCCGCCGGGCTGCCCGGCCAGCCACCCGGGCAGCAGCCGCAGCAAGGTCCCGGAGTTGCCCACGTCCAGCCGCCCGCCGGTGGCCTCGAGCGCGGCGTGCAGGCCGACCCCGCGAACGACGACGTCGTCGCCGTCCTCGTCCACGCCGGCTCCCACGGTCAGCAGGGCGTCGAGCGTCGCGCGGGTGTCGGCCGAGCGCAGGTAGTTGCGGATCGTGACCGGCTCGTCGGCCATGGCCCCGAACAGCGCCGCGCGGTGGGAGATCGACTTGTCCGGCGGTGGCGCGTAGCGGCCCCGCAGCGGGCCCGAGGGCTCGAAGCGCTGCCCCACTACGCCCGCTGGACCGGAAAGCCCAGCTCCTCGATCAGCTCGGCGGCTCGCCCGGCGCGCCCCTCTCCGGCGATCCACAGCGTCATGGCCCCCGAGCGGTTGTCGGAGGCCGGCGCGAGCGCCAGGTCGACGATGTTCAGGTCCGCCCTGCCCAGCGCCAGCGCCACCTGCGCGACGATACCGGGGCGGTTGGGCACCGTCAGCTGCAGCTGGTGCACGTCCTCGCCGGCCAGGTCGGCCTCCAGCAACCGGCGACGGTCGTCGCGGGCGGCGTCGTTCCAGGAGGCCAGGTCCTCGGCGTCGGCGGTCCGCAGCGCCGCGCCGACCGCGCGCAGCCGCTCGACCGTCTCGTCGATCTCCTGCGCGAGCGCCTCGCGGTTGGCCAGGTAGATATCGGTCCAGATGTCGGTGTTGGCGCCGGCGACACGGGTCGCGTCGCGAAAGCTGGGGCCAACCCGCGGCAGAGGCTCGTCCTCGAGCGCCAGCGTGCGCGCCCCCTGGGCCACCAGCACGTTCGCGAGCACGTGGGGCAGGTGGCTGACGGTGGCGAGAAGGCGGTCGTGGGTCGCGGCGTCGAGGGCGATGGCCCGCGCGCCGAAGGAGCGCACCAGGCGGTGCAGGCGCTCCAGCAGGAGGCCCGAGGAGCGCTCGGAGGGAGTCAGGTACCAGGCCGCCCCGTCGAAGAGGTCGGCGCGGGCGTGCTCGACACCGCTGGTCTCGGCGCCGGCCACGGGGTGGCCGCCCACGAAGCGCCCGTCTTCGATGACCCCGACCACATGGGCCTTGGTCGAGCCGACGTCGCTGACCACGCAATCCTCTCCCGCGGCGTCGAGGGCGGCCTGGACCTGCCCGGGCAGCATTCCCACCGGGCCGCAGCAAAAGCACGCCTCGGCGCCCTCCAGCGCATCCTCCAGCGAGCGTGCGGCCAGGTCGATGGCGCCGCGCTCGCGCGCGGTCTCCAGGCGCTGGGGGCTACGTCCGAAGCCGACCACCTCGCAGCCCTGCTCGCGAGCCGCCATGCCAATCGACCCCCCGATCAGGCCCACTCCGACGACGGCGACCCTCACAGCGTCAGGCCGCGCCGCGGCGAGCCCGTACCGCCCCGGCCAGCTCGTCCAGCACTCCCTCCGTGGTGTCCCAGTCCATGCAGGCGTCGGTGACCGACTGCCCGTACACGAGCGGCTCGCCGGGCAGGAGCTTCTGGGCCCCGCCCACAAGGAAGGACTCGAGCATCACGCCCTTGACCGCGGGCGAGCCGGCGGCCAGCTGCCCGGCGACGTCGGCGACCACCAGCGGCTGGCGCTCGGGGTCCTTGCCGCTGTTGTCGTGCGAGGCGTCGATGACCACGCGCTCGGGCAGGCCGGCGGCGCCAAGTTCGTCCAGGGCGTCGTCCACGGCCGCGGCCGGGTAGTTCGGCGCCCCACGACCGCCGCGCAGGATGATGTGGCAGTCGGGGTTGCCCGCCGTGTAGAGGATCGCCGGCGTGCCGTCGGCGTCCACGCCGGCGAAGGCGTGGCGAGCGGCGGCCGCGCGCACGGCGTCCACGGCCACCCTCACGTTGCCGTCCGTGCCGTTCTTGAAGCCCACCGGCATCGACAGCCCGGAGCCCAGCTGACGATGGATCTGGCTCTCGGTCGTGCGGGCCCCGATCGCACCCCAGGCAACCGTGTCCGAGATGTACTGCGGCGTGATCGGATCGAGCCACTCGACCCCCACGGGCAGACCCTGGGAGATCACCTCGAGCAGCAGCCGGCGCGCGATCCTCAAGCCCCGGTTGACGTCGCCCGAGCCGTCGAGGTCGGGGTCGTTGATGAGGCCCTTCCAGCCCGTGGTGGTGCGCGGCTTCTCGAAGTAGACGCGCATGACCGCGCACAGGTCGTCCTGCAGCTCGCGCGCCTTGGTGGCCAGCCGGTGGGCGTACTCCAGCGCGGCCTCTGGATCGTGCACGCTGCAGGGGCCGACCACCACCAGCAGGCGGTCGTCGTCGCCGTCGAGCACGGCCTTGACCTCCTCGCGCCCGCGCACGACCTCGTCGGCCAGCTCGTCGGTGAGCGGCAGCTCTTCGAGGATGGGCTCGGGCGCCACGAGCGGGACCACCCGCTCGATCCGCTGGTCGCGGACGTGATCGAGGTGGACGGGCCTCACGCCGTGGCCATCATCCCCTGCAGGCGGCCGACGTAGCCCGCGAACTCCTCGCAGGCCAGCGTCTGAGGGCCGTCGCAGACGGCGTTGTCGGGGTCGGGGTGGACCTCCACCATCACCCCGTCGGCGCCGGCGGCAGCCGCGGCCAGGGACATCGGCTCCACCAGCTCGCGGCGTCCCGCCGCGTGGCTGGGGTCCACGACCACCGGCAGCTCGCTGCGCTCCTTGAGGACCGGCACCGCCAGGAGGTCCAGCGTGAAGCGGTACGCGGTCTCGAAGGTGCGGATTCCGCGCTCGCACAGGACCACGTCGGGGTTGCCCTCCTGGGTGACGTATTCGGCGGCCATGAGCAGCTCGTCGAGCGAGGCCGACAGCCCGCGCTTGAGCAGCACGGGCCGCCCGGCCCGGCCGAGCTCGGTGAGCAGCGAGTAGTTCTGCATGTTGCGCGCGCCCACCTGCACGACGTCGGCCACCTCGGCGACGGCCTCGACGTCGCGGACGTCCAGGGCCTCGGTCACCACCGGCAGGCCCGTACGCTCGCGGGCCTCCGCCAGCAGCGGCAGCGCGGCGTGTCCCAGCCCCTGGAACGAGCGCGGCGAGCTGCGCGGCTTGAAGGCGCCGCCGCGCAGGAACGTCGCCCCGGCCTCGCTGACGCAGTCGGCGGTCTCCAGCAGCGACTCGCGCGACTCCACCGTGCACGGCCCGGCGATCACGGCGAAGCGCCCACCGCCGATGCTCTGCCCTCCTGCTTCCACCTCTCTCGTGTCCATCGGTACCTCGTCTCTCTAGCGATCTCCAGGGGTCGTGCGGCGCCCAGCCGGGCAGGCGGAGGAGGCTGAACGCCTAGAGAAATCGCCAGAAGGAATACGCGCGGGAGGCCGCGAGGGGCTGAATGCAAGGCGCGCGCATCACGCGCCACTGTACCGCAGGCCTACCGGCGGAGCGCAGGCCGGGCGTCGGCCGGCCGAGCACCGCCGGTCGATCCCCACTCCGGCGGAGCGAGGCCGGGCGTCGGCCGGCCGAGCACCGCCTGTCGTCCGCCTCTAGCGCTTGGCGCGGACTCGGATCCGGCCGTCCTGCTCGCTCACGTCGTAGGCGGGCTGGGGCGTCGTAGCCGGCCCCTGCTCCACGCCGCCGTCGTCGAGGCGGAACATGCTCTGGTGCAACGGGCACTTCACGCAGCCGTCTATCAGCTCGCCGTCGCCGAGCGGCCCTCCGCGGTGGGTGCAGGTTGCCGCGAGCGCGTAGACGCGCTCGCCCTGGCGCACCAGCAGCACGTCGGCGCCCTCGACCGTCGCCACGTGGGCCTGCCCGTCGCGCACCTCGTCGGCTCCGGCGGCGTCGACCCAGTCGTCGGGCCGGGCCTCGAAAACAGTCTGATCGACACCGATCCCCTGGACATAGGAGAGGTGACCGCCGAGGTAGCCGCCCACGCTCAGCGCCCCTGCCCCCGCCAGGCCGAGCAGCTTGCCCGTGCCGCGGGCGCCGCGGCGCCGGGCGAGCAGCGAGGCCGTGTAGAGGCCGATCGCGCTCGCGTTCGAGAGGGCGTGCACAAGCCCGACGCGGCTCACCGGCTTGTTGCCGGCGGCGGAGTCCGCCCAATCCGACCAGCCGGAGACCGCGGTCGGCGCGGCGCTGGCCAGGCCGACGGCCACCAGCAGGTCGGACGCGCCCTCGGAGTCCTCGCCGCCGACCAGGTCCAGCAGCAGCGAGCTGGTCCAGGTCCCCACCGGGATGTCGGTCAAAAGCGGGTGCAGGGTGTGGCCCAGCCACGTGCCGCTGAGGATGTCCTTGAGCGGCCGGCGGTCGTTGAGCAGGTCGCGGACGAACTTGGAGACCCTGTCCGCCACGTCGTCCAGCCCGTCGAAGGTCTCGACCTGGCGGACCGCGGCGTGCGGTGGGTCGGCGGGCTCGGGCGCGGTCCATGTCTTGGTCATGTGTCTCCTCAGAGCAGTTCGTCCAGCGCGGACAGGAAGCGGTCATTCTCCGCCCGGGTGCCATAGGTCACCCGCATTCGCCCTTCTTCCCCGAGAGCGCTTCCGGCACGCACGATCACTCCCCGCTCGGCCAGCCCGCGCACGACGTCGGCCTCGTCGCGGTCCTCACCGAGGTCCACCCAGGAGAAGTTCGCCTGGCTCTCGGTGGTCTCCAGCCCGCGCTCGTCGAGCTCGGACTCCACGTAGAGGCGCTCGATCGCGTTCAGCTCGACGCGGCGGGCCACCTCGTCCTGGTGGAGGATCGCCTCGGCCGCGGCCGCCTGCGCCGGAGCGTTGACCGAGAAGGGCTGGCGCACGCGGTCGACCGCTCCGCGGAACTGCTCGGAGCCCAGCGCATAGCCGGCCCGCAGGCCGCACAGCCCGTAGATCTTGGAGAACGTGCGCAGCACGACCAGGTTCGAGTGGCGGCGCAGCAGGTCCAGTGACTCATCGGGGTCCTGGGCCAGCGAGAACTCGACGTAGGCCTCGTCGAGCAGCACCGCGACGTGCTTGGGCACGTCCTCGAGGAAGGCCTCGATCTCTTCGGGGGAAAGCGCGGTGGCGGTGGGGTTGTTGGGGTTGCAGATGAGCACGATCCGCGTGGCGTGGTTGACCTCGCGGGCCATCGCCTCCAGGTCGTGGCGCCCGAAGGCGTCGAGGGGCACCCGCACGCCGCGCGCGCCGCTCATCGCCGCCAGGTGCGGGTACATGGAGAACGAGGGCCAGGCGTAGACGATCTCCGCCCCCGGCTCGAGCATCGCCTCGGCGGCCGCGAGCAGGATCTCGCAAGAGCCGTTGCCCACCGCCACACGGCCCGGGGCCATGTCGCAGCGCTCGGCGATGCGTCGGCGCATCAGCGACTTCTCGGGGTCGGGGTAGCGGTTGAGAGCTCCCAGTGCGTTGGCCGCGGCCACCCGGACCTCCTCGAGCGGGCCCCAGGGCGCCTCGTTGGACGCCAGCTTGACCAGCTCGCCGTCGTAGGCGTAGGTCTCCGCCGCCGGGTAGGCGGGAATGTCCTCGACGCGGCGGTTGAACTCGATCACTGAGCCGCCCCCAGGTCGCGGCGCAGGCGGGTGGCGTCGCGCAGGTAGACGTGGCGCGGCTCGCTGCCGTCGGGCGGGTAGCAGTGCACCAGCAGCCTGATCACTCGCGGTAGCGAGCCCGGGACCGGAATCTCGCGCGTGCACAGGAGCGGGACTCCGTCCAGCCCTATGCGCCGCGCGGCCACGGCGGGGAACTCGGCGTCCAGGTCGTCGGTGGCGGTGAAGATGCAGCTGACGAGGTCCTCGGCGCGGAGCCGGTTGCGGTCCAGCACAGCGAGCACGAGCTCCTCGGTGGCCGACAGGATGGCCCCGGACTCGTTGCTCTCGACGGTGATCGCCCCGCGAAGGGCCTGCAGCCTCACCCCGGCGATTCTGTCAGCCGCTCGATCTCGTCCGCCCGCAGGCGCCGGCTCTCACCGGGTCGCAGCCCGCCGAGCTCCAGGCCGGCCAGCCCGACGCGCTCCAGCGCGGTGACCCGGTGGCCCACCGCCTCGAGCATGCGACGCACCTGGCGGTTGCGGCCCTCGCGCAGCGTCAGCTCCACCCGACCGTCCTCCAGGCGGCGTACCTCGGCCGGGGCGGTCACGCCGTCGTCGAGCTCGACCCCGGCGGCCAGCTCGCGCAGCGCCTCCGTGGACGGCTCGCCGCGAACGCGTGCCCGGTAGGTGCGCGGCACCCCGTAGCGCGGGTGCATGAGCCGCTCGGCCAGCTCACCGTCGTTGGTCAGGAGGATCAGCCCGGTGGTCTCGGCGTCCAGGCGGCCGACGGGGTACAGCCGGCGCTCGCTGTCCACCAGCCTCACCACCGTCGGGCGGCCGTGGGTGTCCTGCGCAGTGGACACGACGCCCGCCGGCTTGTTCAGCAGATACACCTCGCGCGGCTCGGGGGCCGCGGGGCGCCCGTCGACCTCGACGCCGCTGTCCTCGTCGACGTCCCGGGCGGGGTCGGTCACGGGCTCGCCGCCAACGCTCACCCTGCCCTCCGCGATCAGCCCCTCGGCCGCGCGTCGCGACGCCACGCCGGCGTGGGCGAGGTACTTCGCAAGCCGCATGGCGAGCAAGCGTAGGCTCGCAGGCGTGGACCTCGAGCTCCTCGACAGCATCCTCGCCGCCCGCGGCGAGCCGCGCTTCCGCGCGCGCCAGGTGTGGGAGTGGGTGGCCCGCGGCGCGTCCTCCTACGCCGAGATGAGCAACCTGCCCACGGAGCTGCGCTCGGCGCTCACAGCCGAGGTGCCGTTGTCCTCGCTGAGCTTCGAGGACGAAGCGCTGGCCTCCGACGGCACGCAGAAGGCGCTGCTGCGCACCCACGACGGGCGGCCGCTGGAGGCCGTGCTGATGCGCTACCGGGACGGGCGCCGCTCGCTGTGCCTCTCCAGCCAGTCGGGCTGCCCGCTGACCTGCACCTTCTGCGCCACCGGGCGCATGAAGTTCGGCCGCAACCTCACCGCCTCGGAGATCCTCGACCAGGCGTTGCACTTCCGCCGGCAAGCCCGGGTCAATCACGCCGTGTTCATGGGCATGGGCGAGCCTCTGCTGAACCTCGACAACGTACTCGCGGCCTGCGAGCGCCTGCCCGACCTGGGCATCGCCACCTCAAACACGGCCATCTCGACCGTAGGCTGGGTCCCCGGGATCGAGCGACTGGCGCGCGAGGGGCGGCCGGTGCGGCTGGCGCTGTCGCTGCACGCCCCGGAGGAGGCGCTGCGCTCCGAGCTTATGCCGGTCAACGAGCGCTACCCCCTCGACGAGGTGCTCGCCGCCTGCCGTGACTGGCACGCGGCGCGCAAGCGCGAGGTGTTCATCGAGTACCTCATGCTCGACGGCGTCAACGACCGCGTGGAGCAGGCCCACGCCCTGGCCGACCTGCTGCGCGAGCCGCGGAACGCCTTCAAGGTCAACCTCATCCCCTACAACCCCACCGAAGCGGGGTTCGAGGGGTCCACGCGCGCGGCCATCGATGCCTTCCGCTCGACGCTCGAGAGCCGCGGTCTGCGCGCGACCGTGCGGCTGACCCGAGGCCGCGACATCGACGCGGCCTGCGGGCAGCTGGCGGTGAAGGCCGCGGCCTAGACGGCGGCTTTCGCGTCCGAGCCGACGACGTGGCGGACCGGCAACCCGGTCGCGTGCGCGACCTTGTGCGGCAGGTCGACCTTGAGCCACTTCGACAGCCGCAGTGGCAGGGTGGACACGATCACCTCGTCGTAGGTGTTCGCGTGGCAGGCGTCGGACACCGCTGCCAGGGCATCTGCGTCGCCGACCATGGCCCCCGTCACCTCGACCCCCTCCCGGCGCAGGTTGTCCGCGAGGTGGTTCAGGTGCTCGTCGGCCTCGGCCCCGCCGGAGTGCATGTCGGCCGCCCACGAGACGCCCTGCGGCGTCGCGGGCACCAGCAGCGTGTACTCCACGGGCCCCTCCTGATGGCGCGCTCGAAGCGCGCTGAGCAGTTCAGGCGATTCCGCGGTGCGGTTCGCCACCACCAGCACGCTCGCCTTCTCGGCCATCTCGGCCTCCTCTCCTCGCCAGCCACCGTATCGCGGCCCGAACCGATGGTCCAGAGTGGGGGCCGGCCCGCATCTGGACGGCCCGCATCTCCAGCAGCGAGACCAGGTCGGCGGTGTGGCGGAACGGGTCGGCCAGGGCGCGGCCGCCGGTCAGCGGCAACGCCGCCCACAGCTCTCCCTCGACCTCGGCCACGAGCCAGGCGCCGAAGGGAATGGGGCCCGAGTCGAGCGCGGCGAGGCGCACGAGCGCGGCACGGTCCTCGGGGCGCATCAGGCGCACGTTGACTGCATCGATCATGCCGCTCTCCTCTCCGCCGCGGGGGGCTGGGTCGTGGGTACGTGAGGGGCCGCGACGCTCGCGCGCCGCCAGAAGGCGCCCTGCGCCGCCAGGTACGAGCCGCCGACGATCAGCAGCAGGCCGGCGGCAGTGGCCGCGGTGAACCTCTCGTCGCGCAGCAGGACGCCGTAGACGACGGCGAAGCCCGGGGCGATGTACGCCACGAGCGAAGCCTTGGTCGGGCCGACCTGCGCGATCATCGTGTAGAAGATCCCGAAGGCCACGCCGGTGCCGAGGATGCCCAGCGCGGCGACGGCGGCCAGCGAGCCGGCGCCCGGCGCTGCGTCGGGCGGGTTCACCAACACGAAGGGCAGGGTCATAGCGGCCGAGAAGGCCATGGCCAAGCCGCTGATGCCCACCGGCGCGCGCTGGGACAGGCGCTTCTTGAGCAGGAAGCCGCCCAGGGCGTAGCCCAGCGACGCGACCACTACGAAGATGCCGCCGACGATCGCCCCCGAGCCGCCGCCGGTGTCCAGGCCCAGCAGCAGCGCCACGCCCACGATGCCGATGGCCACGCCTACGAGGTTCCAGCCGTGCACGCGCTCGGCGTCGTCGAGCTTGATGGCCAGCAGCGCGGTGAAGATCGGCGCGGAGGCGACGAGGATGCCGGCCAGCGAGGAGGAGATCTCCTGCTCGCCGGCGGAGATCAGCAGAAAAGGGGCGGCCACCTGGATCGCCGCCAGGGCGGCGATCGGCCTCAAGCTCTCGCTCAGGCCCTCCAAGCCGCCGGTGCGCGCCGCGAACGGCAGCAGCACGGCCGCGGCCAGCAGCGTCCGCAGGAAGACCACGGCGGCGGGCGGCAGGTCCTCGAGCCCGATCTTGATGAACAGGTACGAGGCGCCCCACAGCGAGGCCAGGAGGAGGAGGAGGGTCCAGTGGCGACTGCTCACGCTCTCGACGTTCGCAGCCTCGGAGCATCAGTTCAAATGACGCTTCTTTGAAGCCGCGATAAGCTCGGCTAATGCTCGACGTACGCCGGCTGAAGGTGCTCCGCGAGGTCGCCCGGCGGGGCTCCTTCTCTGCGGCAGCGCAGGCGCTGTCGTTCACGCAGCCGGCGGTGAGCCAGCAGGTCGCCGCCCTGGAGCGCGAGAGCGGGTCCACCCTGCTCGAGCGAAACGCCCGCGGCGTGCGCCTCACCGAGGCAGGCGCAGCGCTGGTGACTCACGCCGACGCGATCCTCGCCCGCATCGAGGACGCCGAGGACGAGCTGGCGGCGATCGCCGGCCTGCGCGGCGGCAGGCTGCGGCTCGCCTCCTTCCAGAGCGCGGGCGCGACGCTCCTCCCGCGCGCCGTGGCCGAGTTCAACGGCCGCCACCCGGACGTGGAGCTCGGGATGGTCGTGGCCGAGCCGTCCGAGGCCAGCGAGCGCATGCGCGCCGGCGACGTCGACCTGGCGCTGGTCTACGACTCCGAGCGCATCCCCGGGATGCTCGACGACGACCTCGACCTCACGCACCTGCTCGACGACCCCTATGAGGTGGTGCTGCCCGAGAACCACCCGCTGGCCTCGCGGCGGCGGCTGCGCCTGGCCGACTTCTCCGACGAGCCCTGGATCGTCTCGGGCAGCCAGGCGGGCTGCCGGCCGATCTACGAGCGCGCCTGCGCCGACGCCGGCTTCGAGCCGCGCTTTGCCTTCGAGGCCGACGAGACGATGGCCGCCCAGGCCCTGGTGGCCACGGGCGTAGGCATAACCCTCCTGCCCAGGCTGGCGCTGAACCCGCTCAACCCCGCCCTGGTGTCGCGGCCGCTGGGCCGCGAGGCGCCGGTGCGCCGGATCTGGGCCGCCCACCTGGGCGAGGGCTTCGTCTCCCCCGCCACCGAGGCGATGCGCCAGATCCTCTGCGACACGGCCGGCGACTTTCTGGCCGAGTCACAGCTGGCCGCGGCCTAGAGCGTCCCCAGCTCGATCCCCCGTCCGGCGGCGCCCTCGGCGATCGCCCACAGCGCCAGCGCGGTGGGCTCGGCGCTGCTTCGCGGGGCATAGCGCGCGGAGTCGTGGAGGAGGACGATCGCGCCCGGCTCGAGGTCGCGCAGAACCAGCTCGGCGATGCGCTCGGGGCCAATCGGCTCCCAGTCCAGGCCCCAGGCTGACCAGAGCACGACCTCAAGCGGGGCCTCGACCACGCGGCCGTAGGGAGGGCGGAAGCGGGCGGGCTTGCGGCCGCTCGCCGCCTCGACCGCCCGCAGCCCGCGCTCGAAGTCCCCGGCCGGCGGCTCGCGCACGTGCTCGTGTCCGTGCAGAGCCACCTCGTGGCCCTTCGCCGCTACCCGCGCGGCCAGTTCGGGGTGGCGCTCGGCCTGCTCACCGCACATGAAGAAGGTCGCCTTCAAGCCGAGGTCGGCCAGCACTTCGAGCACGAGCGGCGTGGCATCCGGATCGGGGCCATCGTCGAAGGTGAGCGCCGCACGATTGCCGGCGACCCGCTCACGGCAACCCTGGCCGCGCCAGCCGTCGAGGATGGCGCGCTGCTCCTGGAAGCCGGGCACCCTCAGGCTCGCCGTTCCGCCTGGTGGCGTACCGGGAAGGTCACACACTCTCCGAGAGGACGCTCAGCCCCCTGAGGGTGTTTTCGAGGGGGTGCGCCGCTGCTCGTTAGAGCCGCTCGGCCCTACGGGCCCTGGGACGCGCGCTGCTCACCCGCGCGGACGAGACGCTCGCGGATCTCGCCCTCCTGCTCGGGCGTGGGGTCGAAGCTCGCGGGGTCGGGTAGGGCGTCCAGGCCGCTGAGGCCGAAGAGGCGCTCGAACAGGTCCGTGGTGCGGTACAGGATCGCCCCGAAGCGCGAGCGGCCGGACTCCTCGATCAGGCCGCGCTCCAGCAGCGTGCCCACCGCGGACTCGGAGGCCACGCCGCGGATGCGGGCGATCTCCGGGCGCGAGACGGGCTGCAGGTAGGCCACCGCTGCCAGGCACTCGGCCTGGGCCTGCGACAGCGGCGGCGTGCGCGGCTTGGCCAGCAGGCGGCGCGCCGCGGTCTCGGCCACGGGATCGGTGGCCAGGGTGAAGCCGCCGGCCACCTCGCGCAAGACCACGCCGCGGTACCCCTCTGCGTAGTGCTCGCGCAGGCGCGCCAGCGCCTCGACCACCTCGCCGGACGAGACTTCCGCGGCGTCGGCCAGGGCCTCCGCGCTCACCGGCTCGGGCGAGAGGAACAGCAGCGCCTCGATCACCCGCGCGAGCTCGTTCATCCGGCGCTCACCGTGATCGAGGCGAAGGGCTCGCTCTGCTCCCACGTGGCCTCGCCGGCCTTGTAGAGCTCCAGCAGCGCGAATAGCGTCACGGCCTGGGTCGTGCGGTCGGCGCCCTGGACGGCCTCGTCGAACGAGAAACGCCCGCGGCCCGAGAGCAGCTCGCGCAGGTGCGCCAGGCGGGCGTCCAGGGAGACCGGCGGCCGCGCCACGTGGCCGAGGTCGAGTGAGGGCGGCGTGCGCAGCATGTCGCCGACGGCCCGCGCCAGCAGGTCGGGGTCGTAGACCGCCTCGGCCGCCTCCACCGAGACCCGGCGCAGGTGGGGCGGCAGCGGCGCCGAGCGGTACAAGAAGCCGCGCTGGCCCTCGAAGCGCTCGCGCAGCAAGGCGGCCGCGCCGCGGTAGCGGTGATATTCGAGCATCCGGGCCAGCAGCTCGTCGGCCGCCTCCCCCGCCTCCAGCTCCGGCGCCTCTTCCTCCTCGACGGGCAGCATGAGCTGCGACTTGAGCAGCAGCAGGGCGGCGATGAGCACCAGGAACTCGGTGACAGCCTCCAGGTCCAGCTGCCCGGTCGACTCCAGGTGGTCCACGTAGGCCAGCACCACCTCGGCCAGGTCGACCTCGAGCAGGTCCACCTCCTCGCGCAGCACGAGCGACAGCAGCAGGTCGAAGGGGCCGTGGAAGACCTCGAGATCGAGGTCGATGGAGGCAAGCGGCATCCCGCGGCAGCCTAGCCCGGCGGCCCGACGCCCATCACCCGGCGCACCTCGCCGAGCGTGCCCGAGGCGATCGCGCGGGCGCGCTCGGCGCCCTCGCGAAGCGTGACCTCCAGGGCCTGCTCGTCGGGGCGCAGCGCCAGGTAACGCGACCGCACCGGCTCCAGCAGCCCGACGACCTCCTCGGCCACCGCCGACTTGAAGTCCCCGTAGCCCGCGCCGTCGAACTCGTGCTCGACGTCCTCGGGCAAGCCGCCGCGCACCACGGCGAGCACTTCGATGAGATTGGAGATGCCGGGCTTGTCGGGCGCCCGGACCACCTCGCGGCCGGAGTCGGCCACTGCGCGCTTGAGCTTGCGGCGGATCGCGTCAGGCTCGTCGTCGACGTAGACGAGGCCCTGCTCGGTGCCGCCGGTGGTCGACATCTTCCGTGTCGGCTCCTGCAGGTCCATGATGCGCGCACCCACCTCGGGGATGCGGTGCTCGGGGGCCACGAGCACCTCGCCGTAGGTGGCGTTGAAGCGCAGGGCGATGTCGCGCATGAGCTCGACGTGCTGGCGTTGGTCGTCGCCCACGGGCACCTCGTGGGCGCGGTAGGCCAGCACGTCGGCGGCCTGGAGCACCGGGTAGAGGAAGAGCCCCGCGGAGACCAGCTCGCGCTGCTGCGCGGACTTCTCCTTGAACTGGTGCATGCGGTTGAGGTCGCCGTGCGCGGTGACCGAGCACAGGTGCCAGCACAGCTCGGCGTGCTCGTGGACGTCGCTCTGTCGGAACAGGATGCAGCGGGCGGGGTCGAGCCCGGCCGCCATCAGCATCGCCGCCGTGTCCAGCACGCGTGAGCGCAGCTCGGCCGGGTCGTAGGGCACGGTCGTCGCGTGCAGGTCGACGATGCAGTAGATCGCCGGGTCGCCGCGATCCTGGCCCTCCACGTACTGGCGAATGGCCCCGAGGTAGTTGCCCAGGTGCTTGCGCCCCGTGGGCTGGATCCCGCTGAATATGCGCAAGGCCGAGAAATTAGCCCCTGGGGTCGTCCCGACCCCGGGTCTGATTGCACGAGCGCCCTCCGGGCGCTCGAACCCAGGCCCGGCTCAGGCGGTCGCTCCGGCCTCCTCGGTCTCCAGCTCTCCCCCCTCGAGGCGGGTGCGCAACACCTTCTTGTCGAACTTGCCGACGCTGGTCTTGGGCACCTCGTCGATGAAGGCGAACTGCTCGGGCAGCCACCACTTGGCCACCCGCTCGCGCAGGTGTTCGCGCAGCTCGTCCGCGGTCGGCGACTCGCCCTCCTCGCAGACCACGCAGGCCAAGGGCCGCTCGGCCCAACGCTCGTCGGGTCGCGCGATCACGGCCGCCTCGGCCACGCCGGGATGAGCCATCAGCTCGTTCTCGAGGTCCACCGACGAGATCCACTCGCCGCCGGACTTGATGACGTCCTTCGAGCGGTCGGAGATGCGGATGGTTCCCCGCTGATCGATCGAGGCAACATCGCCCGTCCGCAGCCAGCCGTCGTGGAACTTCTCCGCGCCGGCCGGGTCCTCGTAGTACTCGCTGGCGATCCACGGGCCGCGGATCTCCAGCTCGCCGGTCTGCTCGCCGTCGTGGGGCAGCGGCTCGCCTGCCTCGTCGCAGATGCGGATGTCCAGCAGCGGCAGCGGGCGACCGGCGGTAGCGCGTTGCTCCCAGTGTTCTTCGCCCTCGGAGCCGGGCAGCGGATATGCCGTCGACGCCAGCGGGCTGGTCTCGGTCATCCCCCAGGCCTGCACGATCCGCATGCCGTGGCGCTCCTCGAACTGCTCCATGAGCGAGCGCGGCACCGCCGAGCCGCCGCACGCGACGATGCGGATGCTCGACAGGTCCGGCTGGTTCTCGTCGGCGTAGCGAAGCAGGTCGAGCCAGATCGTCGGCACGGCGCCGGCGACCGTCACCTTCTCGGCTTCGATCAGCCGGGCCAGCGGCTCGGCCTGCAGGAACTGCGACGGCATGACCACGCCGGCGCCCATCAGCATCGCCCCGTGAGTGAGCCCCCACGCGTTTGCGTGGAACATCGGCACCACGGGCAGCACGCGGTCGCTGCGCGAGACGCCCAACCCGTCCGCCAGGCACATCCCGAGTGTGTGGAGCATCGTCGAGCGGTGGGAGTAGAGGACGCCCTTCGGGTTGCCGGTGGTGCCGCTCGTGTAGCAGAGGCCGGCGGCCTGGCGGTCGTCGATCGAGGGGTACTCGAAGCCCTCTTCGGCACTATCGAGCAGCTCTTCCAGGGTGATGGCGTTCGGCAGCGAGCCGGTGTCCTCGCCGCCCATGACGACGAAGCGCTCGACGGTCTCGAAGCTCGCGGCGTGCTGTGACAGCGCGTCTACGAGCAGGGAGTCCACGAGCACGACCTTGTCCTCCGCGTGGTTCGCCACGTAGGTCAGCTGCTCGGCGAACAGGCGGATGTTCAGCGTGTGCAGCACCGCGCCCATGCAGGGAGCGGCGAGGTACGCCTCGAGGTGGTGCTGGGAGTTCCACGCGAACGTGGCCACGCGATCGCCGGTCTCAACGCCCAGGGATCTGAGCCCAGAGCACAGGCGGTCGACCCGGGCCGCGACCTCCCCGAAGGTGGCGCGCTCGGTGCCGTTGGCGGTCAGCGTGGCCACCTCCGCATCGGCGTGGAAGCCGCGGACGCGGTCGAGGATGTGCTGAAGGGTCAGCGGGTGGTCGTGCTGCATCAGACCCTCGAGCATCCGGCCGTATGATGCCCGACATGCCGCTGTCGTACTCGCATGGAGTGTCCGCTACTGCGCTCCTGGGCGAGACGATCGGAGAGAACCTGGAGCACACGGTCGCGCGCGACCCCTCCGCCGAGGCGCTCGTGGTGCGCCACCAGGGCGTGCGCATGACCTACGGGGAGCTGAACGACGAAGTCGACAGGCTCGCCCGGGCGCTGATGGCCGCGGGCCTCGAGCCGGGCGACCGCATGGGCATATGGGCGCCCAACTGCTCGGAATGGGTGCTCGTGCAGTACGCCAGCGCGAAGGCCGGGGTGATCCTGGTCAACGTCAACCCCTCCTACCGCACGAGCGAGCTGGAGTACGCGCTCGAGCAGTCCGGTTGCAAGCTGCTGGTGTCGGCCACCGACTTCAAGGCCTCGGACTACCGCGCGATGGTCGGCGAGGTCCGGGGCTCGCTGAAGGAGTTCGAGCGCGTCGTGTTCACGGAGACCGGCGACTGGGAGGAGCTGCTGTCCGGCGCGGACGAAGTCGGCGAGGACCAGCTGCGCGAGCGATCGGGGTCGCTGGCGGCCGACGACCCGATCAACGTCCAGTACACGAGCGGCACCACGGGCTTTCCCAAGGGCGCCACGCTCTCGCACCACAACATCCTCAACAACGGATTCTTCGTGGGCGAGCTGTGCGGCTACACCGCTGCGGACCGGGTCTGCATCCCCGTGCCGTTCTACCACTGCTTCGGCATGGTCATGGGCAACCTCGGCTGCACCTCCCACGGGGCGTGCATGGTGGTGCCGGAGGGCGGCTTCGAGCCCGAGGCGACGCTGGCCGCGGTGGCTGAGGAGCGCTGTACCTCGCTCTACGGCGTGCCGACGATGTTCATCGCCGAGCTGGGCCTGCCGAACTTCGGGGAATTCGACCTGACCAGCCTGCGCACGGGGATCATGGCCGGCTCCCCCTGCCCCACCGAGGTGATGAAGCAGGTCGTCTCCGACATGCACATGGAGGAGGTGGCCATCTGCTACGGCATGACCGAGACCTCGCCCGTGTCCACCCAGACGCGCGCCGACGACCCGCTCGACAAGCGCGTCGGCAGCGTCGGGCAGGTGCATCCACACGTGGAGGTCAAGGTGATCGACCCCGACTCAGGCCAGGTGGTCGAGCGCGGCGAGACCGGCGAGCTCTGCACCCGCGGCTACTCGGTGATGCTCGGCTACTGGGACGACCCCGAGCGCACGGCGGAGGCCGTCGACTCGGCCCGCTGGATGCACACGGGCGACCTCGCGACGATGGACTCGGAGGGCTACCTGAACATCGTCGGGCGCTCGAAGGACATGATCATCCGCGGCGGCGAGAACGTGTACCCCCGCGAGATCGAGGAGTTCCTGCACACCCACGACGAGGTCTCCGACGTGGCGGTGATCGGCGTGCCCGACGAGCGTCTCGGCGAGGAGATCATGGCGTGGGTGATCCTGGCCGAGGGCGCCGCGGCCGACGAGGAGGGCCTACGCGAGTTCTGCCGCGGCCAGATCGCCCACTACAAGGTCCCGCGCCACGTGAAGCTGGTCGGCGAGCTCCCCATGACCGTCACCGGCAAGGTGCAGAAGTACAAGATGCGCGAGCAGGCCATCGAGGAGCTCGGCCTCGAGGAAGCGGCGACCGCCTAGCCGTCGTGCAGCCAGGGGGCGTAGGAGAGTCCCACGATCGAGCCCTCGGCCGAGAGCAGGCGGGCGACGGTCTGCCCCCACGGCTCTGTGCGCGCCCCGTGCAGCAGCTCGAAGCCCTGCTCCTCCAGCTCCTTCGCCCCGGCCGCGACGGCATCTGCGTCGGCCACCTCGAACTCGAGGCTGGTCTGGGGGACGGTCATCCCGTCGGGCCAGGCGTCGGTGCCGAAGCACGCCTGCGCGGCCTGCTCGAGCGGCCACACGCCGAAGTGCTTGGTGCCGCCGATCTTCTCGCTGTGCCAGTAGCCGTCGGGGTCATCGCCCTCCAGCTCCAGACCCAGGGCCTCGACGTACAGCTGGCGGCTCTCGCGCGGGTCGGGGGCGATGGCGCTCACGCTTGCGACGAACAGGACGTTCACACTGTCTCCTCTGGTTGAACTGCGCGCATCCAATCGCCTCGGCCGAGGCTCGTCTTGAAGGAAACGGACACCTACGTCGAGATGCGGCCGCCCGCCGCGCTGCGCGGGTCGATCGCTTGCCTGTGGGTGCGCCGGGCAGCCGGGGAGACCGTGCGGATCATCCCCGACGCCTGCGTGGACCTCGTCTGGAGCTCCGGCGCGGGGGCGGTGCTCGCGGGTCCCGACACCGGCCCCTCGCTGTCCCCCACCCGCCCCGGGCAGGCCATCGCCGGCGTGCGGTTCCTTCCCGGAGCCGGCGGCTCCGCCCTGGGCCTCCCCCTGGACGAACTGAGCGACCGCCGCGTCGCGCTCGGCGACCTGGGCCTGGACCCCGACCGCCGCCTCAGCGGCGACCTCGACCCGTGGGATGCCCTCGCCCTGCTGGCCGGCGCGGCCTCGCGGCTGGCGGGTGCCGTCTCACCCGACCGGGCCGTGCAGCAGGCCGCCCTGCGGCTGCTGGACCCGCGCCAGCGGGTGGAGTCGCTGGCCGGCGACCTGGGCCTGAGCGAGCGCCAGCTGCGCCGCCGCTGTCGGGCCGGCGTGGGCTACGGCCCCAAGACCCTTCAGCGCGTCCTGAGGCTGCGGCGCTTCCTGGGCGCCGGCGCCGCCGACCTGGGCCGCGCGGCGCTGGACGCCGGCTACTCGGACCAGGCCCACCTCACGCGCGAGTGCCGCCGCCTCACAGGGCTGTCTCCCGCGGCTCTGAGGGCAGCGAACGCGCCCGCTCGGCCAGCTGCTCGCGCTCGGGCCGGTTGTTCGTGAGCTCCGCCGCCCGCTCGAGCTCGGCGCGCGCCTCGTCGTAGCGCGCCAGGCGGGCCAGCAGCTCGCCGCGCACGCTCGGCAACAGGTGGTAGCCCTCCAACGCGGGCTCTGAGGTCAGCTCGTCGACCAACGCGAGCCCGGTCTCGGGGCCGAAGGCCTGGGCCAGGGCGACCGCGCGGTTGAGCTCCACCACCGGCGAGCCGGTGACGAAGGCCAGCTGGTCGTAGAGGCCGGCGATCCGCGTCCAGTCGGTCTGCTCCGGCGTGCGCGCCCGAGCGTGGCAGGCGGCGATCGCGGCCTGGAGGCGGTACGGGCCCGGCTCGCCGCCGAGGGCCTCGGCGCGGTCGAGCGCCTTCAGCCCGCGGCCGACCAACACCCAGTCCCAGCGCCCGCGGTCCTGGTCGGCCAGGAGCACCGGCTCGCCCTCGGAGCCGACCCGCGCCCGCGTGCGCGAGGCCTGGATCTCCATCAGGGCGACCAGGCCGTGCACCTCCGCCTCGCGCGGCGTGAGCTCGGCGAGCATGCGGCCCAGGCGCAGGGCGTCCTCGACGAGGCCGGGCCGCATGAGGTCGTCGCCGGCCGTGGCGGAGTAGCCCTCGTTGAAGACGAGGTAGATCACTTCGAGGACCGATGCCAGGCGCTCGTCGAGCTCGTCGGGGGGCGGGACCTCGAAGGGCAGCTCGGCCTCGGCCAGCGTCTTCTTCGCCCGCACGATGCGCTGCGCAAGCGTGGGCTCGGGGACCAGGAAGGCGCGGGCGATCTCCTTCGTGGTCAGACCGCCCATCATCCGCAGGGTCAGCGCCACCCGGGCCTGCGTGGGCAGCAACGGGTGACAGGTGGTGAAGACGAGGCTGAGCATGTCGTCCCCGATGTGATCGTCCGCGGCCGCGGCCAGGTCGGGGTCGGCGCCTCCGCGGTCGAGCTCGAGCTCGCGGCCCAGCTGCTCGTGCTTTCGCCGGGCCATCCGCTGGTGGCGCAGCCGGTCGATTCCGCCGTGCTTGGCGGTGGCCATCAGCCAGGCGCCGGGGTTGTCCGGCACGCCGTCCTTCGGCCACTGCTCGAGCGCGGCCACCAGCGCCTCCTGCGCGAGGTCCTCGGCCAACCCCACGTCGCGGACGGTGCGGGCCAGGCCCGCGATCAGCCGGGCGGACTCGATCCGCCAGACCGCCTCGACGGCGCGGTGAGCGTCAGGGGACCCCAAGGCCCCCAGACGCTAGATCACAGAGCGAGCGGTGCTCGGCCGGCCGGCGCCCGGCCTGCGCTCCTCCGCTAGGTCACGCGGGCTAGGCGTTCTTCTCGGCCTGGGCGCGCAGGCGCTCTTCCTGCTCGCGCAGCTCGGGAGTGAACTCGTCGCCGAAGTCGTCGGCCTCGAACACCTGCCGGATCTCGATCTCGGACTCGCCCGGGCCCGGGTTGGGGCAACGTTTCATCCACTCGATGGCCTCCTCGCGGGACTTGACCTGGATCAGCCAGTAGCCGGCGATCAGCTCCTTGGTCTCGGTGAAGGGGCCGTCGACCACGGTGCGCTGGTCACCGGAGAACTTGACCCGTGCGCCCTTCGAGGTCGGGTGCAGGCCCTCGCCGGCCAGCAGCACCCCCGCCTTGACCATCTCCTCGTTGAACTCGCCCATCTCCGCGAGCTGGGCCTCGGTGGGCATGACGCCCGCCTCGGAGTCCTCGTTGGCCTTGACCATGACCATGAATCGCATTGCCGCTCCTTTCGTAGATTGCCGTTCAGTGACGCGTCGAACGAGCGAGCACAGTTTCGACACACCACACGGGGAATCCGTGGCCCGCCTGTTCGCGGCGTCCGATCCGCGGGGCGCGCTGGTCCTGGGGCACGGGGCCGGAGGCGGCGTCGAGGCTCCCGATCTGGTCGCGGTGACCGAGGCCGCCGTGGCCGAGGAGTTCAGCGTCGCGCTGGTCCTCCAGCCCTACCGGGTGGCGGGGAAGCGCTCCTCGCCCGTCCCGGCCAAGCTCGACGAGTCCTGGGCCGCGGTGGTCGGCGAGCTGGGCTCGGGCGAGCTCGCCGGGCTGCCGCTGGTGACGGGCGGCCGCTCCGCCGGGGCCCGCGTGGCCTGCCGCACCGCGACCGCGACGGGGTCGGTGGGCGTGCTGTGCCTGGCCTTCCCGCTCCAGCCGCCGGCTCGCGCCGGCAAGCCGCCGGGCCCCTCGCGGCTGGCCGAACTCGAGCAGGTCGAGGTGCCGGTCCTGATCGTTCAGGGCGAGAACGACCGCTTCGGCATGCCCGAGCCGGCCCCCGGCCGCGACGTGGTGCCCGTGGCCGGCGATCACGGCCTCAAGAAGGACGTGCCGGCGGTGGCGCAGGCCGCCGCGCGCTGGCTGTCCGCGCTCGCCGCCTAGTCTCCGCCTCGTGGCGTACACCACGACAGAGGGCCGGCGGGAGCTCCTGTACCTCCTGGCCGAGGCGACCGCGCAGCTAGGCCGGGCGCTCGGCTCGCTCGGCGAGGCCTACGAGAAGCTCGACGAGCAGACGGCCGACCGCCTCGAGGAAGAGCTCTTCGGGCCACTCCAGCGCGCCTTCGGGCGCGCGCAGCGCTTGCACGCCGGCTTTGCCGAGCGCTATGGCCTGCCCGGCCGGGCGTTCGGCGCCGACTCCTCAGGGCTCCCCTCAACCGGCGCCGCCGGCTTCATCGAGGAGGCCGTCTTCGCGCTCAACGAAGCCGCGGCCTCGCTCGTGACCCTCCAGGAGTCCGACCCTTGGACCGAGGTGGGCGACGACGAGCTGCGCAGCGGCGTCGCCGAGATCCGCCGTGTCGTCGACCCGCTGCCCCACCAGGCGCGCGGCCTGGTCCGGACCCTGGGCCGCTGAGCCACTCGAGCGGCGGTGCTCGGCCGGCCAGCGCCCGACCTGCGCTCCGGCGCTAGGAGGGCAGTGCGCCGCGCAGCCGCGCTGCTGGCGTGCTCGCTGCTCGCCGCCTGCGGCGACGGCGAGCGGCAGGCGGCGCCGCCGGCGCCGCCGCAGCGCCCCGCCGTCGGGCTGTGCGGCGAGCTGGGCGCCCGGATGACCGGCCGCGTGGACACCCCGGCGGCGACCGAGCTCTCGGGCCTGGTCGTCTCACACACACGCCCCGGCGTGCTGTGGGCGCACAACGACTCCGGCGACAGCGCGCGATTGCTCGAGCTGGGCGAGGACGGCCACCTGCGCCGGGAGGTGGCGGTCCCCGGCGCCGAGAACGTGGACTGGGAGGACGTCGCGGCACGGGGCGACCTCATCTACGTGGGGGACATCGGCGACAACGACTCCGAACGCCCCACCATCACCATCGTGCGCGTGCGCGAGTCGGGGGCGCCTGCCGGGCGCCAGGAGCTGCGCTACGCCGATGGCCCCCACGACGCCGAGACGCTGCTGGTAGACCCGCTGGACGGCTCGGTGGCGGTCGTGACCAAGAGCTTCGGCGGCGAGAACCGGCTCTACGTAGCTCGCGAGGGGACCCTGCGCCGCGGGCCGCTCGTGCCGGTGACCCCCGGCGAGGCCGTGACGGCCGGCGACGTCTCGGCTGACGGCCACACCGTGGTGCTGCGCACCTACGACCGCGCGCTGGTGTGGACCCGGCGGAAGGGCGAGCGGCTGACCCAGGCGCTCCGGAGAAAACCCTGCGCCGCCGGGGTGGACCTGGCCCGCGAGGGCCAGGGCGAGGCGCTGGCGTTGGCAGAGAACGGCCGTTCGTTCTTCACGGTGGCCGAGGGCACACGGCCGCCGCTGCGCCGCTACGCGCCCGTGCGCTAGTCGTCGTCACCCGGAAACAGCCACGTGGCCAGTCGCGGTGCCCGGTGCAGCAGCGAGCCTCGCGTGACAGCGGTGGCGCCGAAGCGATCCCGGACCTCGTCGAGCACGTGGTCCAGGACGTCCCCGTGCCGCTCGTCGACCGGGAGCTGGAGCTGCCGGCTTCCGGCCTGCAGGTTCGCCACCGTGACCCCCACCAGCGTGAGCCCCCGCCGATCGATCAGGTCGCGCTCGGCGGCCAGCAGCGTCCTCATCTCGGCCAGCACGGCGCTCGTGGCCGAGGTCGGCGCGGGCAGGGTGTGCGACCGGGTGGCCCGCGTGAAGTCGCCGAAGCGCAGCCGCAGCGTCACGGTTCGGCCGGCCCTCCCCTTCGCGCGCATGCGGCGGGTGACGCGGTCGACCAAGGCCAGGACGGTTGCGTCAAGGGCCTCCGCCGAGGTGGGGCCGCGCCCGAGCGCGCACTGCGACCCGACAGAACGGCGGCGGGGCGTGCGCTTGACCGGCCGGGGGTCGCGGTTGTGGGCCAGCGCGTGGAGCTTGCGCCCTGCCGCGCGGCCGACCAGCTCCACCAGGCGTGCCTCGGGCAGCTCGGCCACCTGGCCGACCTTGCGCAGGCCGACGGCGTGCAGCTTCTCGGCGGTGGACGGCCCCACGCCCCACAGGCGCTCCACCTCCAGCGGGTGCAGGAACTCCAGCTCCTTGTCGGACGACACGACGAGCAGCCCGTCCGGCTTGGCCACGCCGCTGGCCACCTTGGCCAGGAACTTCGTCCGCGCCACTCCGACGGTGATCGGCAGCCCGATGCGCTCGCGAACATCGTGCCGCAGCCGACGGGCCACCTCGCCGGGGCTCCCCTTGATGTGCCCGAGCCCCCGGGCGTCCAGGAAGGCCTCGTCGATCGAGAGCCGCTCGACGGTGGGCACGGCGTCCTCGAAGAGGGCGGCCACCGCCTCGCCGGCCTCCACGTATGCGTCGAAGCGCGGCGAGACCACGATCGCCTGCGGGCACAATCTGCGCGCCTGACGGCCGCCCATCGCCGAGCGGACCCCGAAGGCCCGCGCCTCGTAGCTGGCCGCCTGCACCACGCCCGGGCCCACGATGACCGGCTTGCCCCGCAAGCGCGGGTCGTCGCGCTGCTCGACCGACGCGAAGAAGGCGTCCAGGTCGGCGTGGAGGATGGTCGCCTGACCTGACACGAACGTATGTTCGCACAGCGGTCCGAGGCTCAGCGGCCGAGGAGCTGCTGGCGAGAGGACTCGGCGAGCCACTCCTCCCAACGCGCTGGGGTCCAGCCCCGCCGCCCGACGAGGATCTGCCAGACCTCCGGGTGGTTGAGCGTCCAGAGGATGTCCGTTGCCGTGGGGGCGTCGAGGCCCGGACGCAATGCGCCCGCCTCATCGAGCGTCGCGACCACCCTCCCCTGGTTCTCGTGGAACTCCGTCTGGATGCGGTCCCACAGCGCGGCGCTATCCGGGTCGACCGCGGCGGCTTCCCGAACCACCGCCAGCAGGGCTCCCACTCGCTCCTTGACGGCGCGGGCGTTGCGGGCGTTCAGGCGCAGCGTGCGCTCGGGATCCGGCTCGTCGAGCACCTCCAGGTACCACGTGCGCTGGGCGACGGGAATCTCGTCCTGGTCCCCGCGCAGCCGGAGGTTCCAGAGCGCCCGAAGCACCCCACTCTTGGTCTCGAAGGCCAGGTAGACGGTCTTGGTGGCGACGCCGGCGTCCTTGGCGATGGCGGCAATGGTGGTCGCGACATAGCCGTCGGCGACGAACAGGCGCTCAGCGGCGTCGAGGATCTCGCGCCGGGTCTGCGCCGCCTGCTCGCGGCGCCGGCGCGAGTCGTAGGAGCGTGACTTGACAGGCCCAGACATTTGATTACTGTAGCGGTGTAGTCATTACTCGTCTGCGGTAATCAATTCTACCGGGGAGGTCTCCCATGACGTTGCTGCTCACTCGTGTCCACGTCGACGACTACGCCACGTGGAAGTCCATGTTCGACGACGACCCCCACGGAATACGCACAGAGGCCAGGAGCCACCGCATCTGCCGGGACGTCGAGAGTCCCAACGACCTGTTCGTGCAGGTGGAGTTCCCCTCGCCCGACCAGGCCACGGCCGCTCGGGAGCGCCTGCTCGCCTCCGGCGTGTTCGAGCGAGTCGAGCTGCAGTCGGGGCCCTCGGTGGTCGAGGTCGCCGACACCGTTGGGGGCTGACGGCGTCCTAGCCGGCCAGGCCGCGAGCGAGGCCCCGGCCGGCCGGAGGGCGAACTCGACCCCCGGTTCAGATATCGCTCAGGGCGCGGAGGGATTTCTCAGCGGGCGCGCGTGCGCCGCACCGTGCCGGTTGCACACCGCCCGCCACCTTCACAGCCTGACCCTGGTCAGGTCGGGCGCTCGGGGTCCTGGCCCTCGGGGCCCTGGCGCTCTTGGTCCGGGCGCTCCTGATCCCCACCCTCATCGTCGCGCTCGAGCCGGACCTCCTCGCGCTGTACGGGGACCCTGACCTCCTCGGTGACGACGTAGCGCTTGAGGCGGAGGCGGGTCTCCCCACGCTCGCCCCCGACCGGCTCCTCGGAGACCCGAGCGCCTACACGGCTGTCTGACTCTTCCGTATCGGACCCGGCCTTGCCGGCGGCCGCGGAGTCCTCGCCGCCCCCACCGGACGTCGCGTGCTCGGCCGCGTCTCCGCCTCCGCGATCGCGCGAAGCGTCCCGCCCACCCTCGTGGTCGCCGCCCCCACCGGACGTCGCGTGCTCGGCGGCGTCTCCGCCTCCGCGATCGCGCGAAGCGTCCTGCCCGCCCTCGTGGTCGTCGCCCCCACCGGGCCGCGCTTGCTCGGCGGCGGCTGCGTCTCCGCCCTCCTGACCCGCGGCCGCGGCGTGCTCTTGACCCGCGCCGGCCGTCTGGTCCTGATCCTCGTCACTCGAGTAGTCGAGCCCATAATGCTCATGGAGAGCGCGCTCCTCGTCGGCGCTCATCTCCGCCTCGGGGTCCACGTGAGGGGCACCGTTCACGTGCTCCTTCTCGAACGGCACGCGAACGATGTCCCCCTCGCTCGAAGCGTCGGTGATCGGGACGAGGGTCTCGCGTCTGCCGAAGAGCCCGGTCTTGACCGTCACCCACCCCGGCTGCTCGGTCTGCCGGTCGAGATAGATCTCGGCGATCTTGCCGATCTTCTCGCCGTCGCGGTCGATCAGCTCGTGTCCTCGCCAAGTGCCGATGGTGTCTGCGTCGGGCATCCTGTCCCTCCTAGCGCGTCTGGTCGGGGTCCAACTCGTCGGCCTTACGGCTGCGTTCCTGAGCTTCCTCCTGCACCCGGGACGCCTCCGAGGACCGCTGGCCGGCGTCCTGATCGAGCTTCTCGGCGGCTCCCCGCTCCTGCTCGGCCTGCTCCCCCCGCCGACGCGCCTCCTCGGCGGCCTGCTCGGCCTGCTCTTGCTGGCGGCGCGCCTCCTCGGCGGCCTGCTCGGCCTGCTCCTGCTGGCGGCGCGCCTGCTCGTCGGCCGCCTGAGCGGACTCCCGCCTGCGGTGAGCCTCCGCGCCCACCTCTCCGGCCTCAGCCTGCTTGCGCTCGGCGAGCTGTTGCCGGCCCTTTGCCTCCTCGCGATGCCCGGCAGCGGCCACGCGGCGCCGCTCCTCCTCCTTCTGCTTCTTGCGACGCGCGGCCAGCAGCACCAAGCCCACCAGCAGCAAGGCGACAACTACGACTATGACGATTATCAATGCGGTGCTCATGAGGCCCTTCCTCTCTCCTCTGAACTCACTACCCCCGGGTACCCGGCCCAGAGAAGGTTCAAGCGGCGGTCGACAACTGCGGGCTAAAGGGCGCCGCTGGCTGCGGCGGGGTGGTCCTGCGCACGGCCAGGATCACCGGGGTTCACGTCCCGGCGGCTCTGGCGCACGACGGGCCTCTTCGCCGCGCCGGCCTCGTCCAGGCGACGCACCGGCGTGGTATGCGGGGCGGTGCGGGCGATCTCGGGATCCTCGGCCGCCTCGGCCAAGAGCTCGCGCATCGCGTCGGCGAAGTGGTCCAGGCGCTCCTTGGGCTCGGTCTCGGTCGGCTCGATCATCAGAGCCTCGTCCACCAGCAGCGGGAAGTAGACGGTGGGCGGGTGAACCTCGTGGTCGAGCAGGCGCTTGGCGATGTCCAGCGTCTTGATGTCGAGCTTGTCCTTGGCGCCACTGCCCGAGAGCACGAACTCGTGCATGCAATGGCGGTCGAAGGCGATGGGCAGGTACTCGCCGATGCCGTCCTCGGCCAGGCGCGCCTTGAGGTAGTTGGCGTTCAGCACGGCCAGCTCGGAGACCTCGCGCAGCCCGTCGCCGCCCAGCGAGCAGATGTAGGCGTAGGAGCGCACGAACACGCCGAAGTTGCCCTGGAACCCGCGCATCTTGCCGATCGACTTGGGCCGGTCGTGGTCGAGGTCGAACGCGGGCCCGGCCCCGTTGGAGCTCGAGGTGCGCACCACCTGGGGTACTGGCAGGAAGGGCTCGATGCGGTCGCTCACCGCAATCGGCCCGGCGCCCGGCCCGCCTCCGCCGTGCGGCTGGGTGAAGGTCTTGTGCAGGTTGTAGTGGACGATGTCGAAGCCCATGTCCCCGGGTCGCGAGACGCCCATCACGGCGTTGAGGTTGGCGCCGTCGTAGTAGAGCGTCCCCCCCACGCCGTGCACGATCTCGGCGATCTCCTCGATGTTCGAGTCGAACAGCCCGAGCGTGTTCGGGTTGGTGAGCATCAGGCACGCGACGTCGTCGTCGGCCTTTGCGCGCAGGTCCTCGAGGTCCACCCCGCCGTCGTCGGCAGTCCCAACCTTCACCACCTCGTAGCCGGCCATGGTGACGGTGGCGGGGTTGGTGCCGTGCGCGGTGTCCGGTGTGAGCACCTTGGTGCGGTGCTCGCCGCGGTCGGCGTGGTAGGCGCGGGTGAGCAGCAGGCCCGCCAGCTCGCCGTGCGAGCCCGCGCTGGGCTGCAGCGAGACGTGCGGCAGGCCCGCGATCTCCGCCAGCGCCTCCTGGAGGTTGTACATCAGCTCCAGCGCGCCCTGGGCGTGCGCGGGCTCCTGAAGCGGGTGCAAACGCGCGTGACCCGGAAGCGCCGCCACCCGCTCGTGCAGCTTGGGATTGTGCTTCATCGTGCACGAGCCCAGGGGGTAGAAGCCCTGGTCGAGGTGGAAGTTCTTGCGCGACAGCGTGACGTAGTGACGCACGATCTCCGGCTCGGAGACCTCGGGCAGATCGGCGGGCTGGGAGCGGCGGGCCCAGTCGGGGAGCAGCTCCTCGACCGGCGTCTCGGGGACGTCGGTGCGCGGCGGCGTGAAGGCCCGGCGCCCCTCGCGGGAGCGCTCGAAGATGGTGACGGTGTCGCTCATGCGGGCACCTCGGTTCGCGAGGCCACCGCAGCCAAGGCGTCGATCTGCTCTTTTGTGCGCCGCTCGGTGATGGCGACCAGCAGGCCGTCCTCGTACTCGGGCAGCACCCCGCGCAGCGGCAGGCCGGGATTGATGCCGGCCTCGCGGGCGCGCTCGAGGAAGGCGTCGAGCTCCGGCACGCGCACGGCGAACTCGCGCACCACGGGCCCCGGGTTGATCGGCTCGAAGGGCAGCCCCTCGCGGGCGTAGGCGGTGCGGCGCAGCATCAGCGTGGAGAGCTCGACCAGCCCCTCGCGGCCCAGCCACGAGAGGTAGGCGGTGCCGGCCAGCGCGTTGAGCGCCTGCGAGGTGCAGATGTTGTGCGTGGCCTTCTCGCGGCGGATGTGCTGCTCGCGGGTCTGGAGGGTGAGCACGAAACCGCGCTTGCCGTCCACGTCGCGGGTTTCGCCCGCGATGCGGCCCGGCATCTTGCGCAAGAAGCGCTCGGAGGCCGCGAAGAAGCCGAACGAAGGGCCGCCGAAGTCCAGCCGGTTGCCCAGCGTCTGGCCCTCGCCCACGCAGATGTCCACGCCGCACTCGCCGGGGGGCTTGAGGATGCCCAGCGGCAGCGGGTCTGCCGCGCAGACGAACAGCGCGCCGGTCGACTTGGCCGCCTCCCCCAGCGATGCGAGGTCCTCCACCGTGCCCAGGAAGTTGGGGTACTGCACGAACACGGCGGCCGTGTCGTCATCGACGGCGGCCGCCAGCGCCTCGGCGTCGGTGACGCCGTTGGAGTCGAGCGGGACCTCGACGATCTCCATGCCGTAGCCGACGGCGTGCGTGGCCAGAGCGGCCCGCGAGTGCGGGTGCATGCCGCGCGAGGTGAGCAGCTTCGAGCGCCTGGTCTCCAGCTTGGCCAGGTATCCCGCAGCGGCCACCGCGCTGGGGCCCTCGTACACCGAGGCGTTGGAGACCGGCAGGCCGGTCAGCTCGGAGATCATCGTCTGGAACTCGAACATCACCTGCAGGCCGCCCTGGGAGATCTCGGGCTGGTAGGGCGTGTAGGGCGTCAGGAACTCCGAGCGCTCGACGAGGTTGTCGATCAGGGCGGGGACGTAGTGGTCGTACATCCCGGCGCCCAGGAAGGTGATCTCGGCGTCGGCGTGGCGGTTGCGCGCCGCCAGCTCGGCCAGGTGGTCGAGCACCTCCTGCTCGGCCATGCCCCCGGGCAGGTCGATCGGCCGGCCGAGGCGCACCGACTCGGGGATGGCCTCGAAGAGGTCCTCCACCGAGCCGACGCCGATGGCGTCGAGCATCTCGCGGCGATCCGCGTCGGTTGCAGACGTGTAACGGCTCACGGGCGGTCTACGAACTTAGCGGTGGCCGCGACTACCAGAAGTCCTGAACCGTCTCGGCGTCTCCCGCGTGACGGGGCCCGAAGACCAGTATCTCCAGCCCTTCCTCCCCCGCCTCGAACGCCCTCGTGACCTCCGGCGCCACGCGGACCGCGTCCATCGGTCCCACTTCGAGGATCTCGTCGTCGAGCTTGAGGCGGCCGTCGCCCGAGAGGATCACGTAGATCTCCTCGGCGGCTTCGTGACGGTGGGCGAAGGGCTGGCGCTTGCCCGGACGCAGCGCGATGTAGCCCAGCCCGGTGCTCTCCGCTCCGAGCTCCTTTCGCGGGAAGCGCGCCTCCTGGATGTCGCCGTAGCCGTACTTGGCGGCGAGATCCTCGGAGTCGCGCAGGTTGCCGTGCTTCCAGGACATCGCTAGTACCTCCCGCTGATCCGGTCCCATGCCTTGCGCAGCTTGCGCGTGAGCTCGCCCTCCGCGGTATCGCCGGGGTCGGCTCCCATCGTCGCCGGCGTCTCGCTCGGTTCGGGCAGCTGCTCGGCCTCTTCGTAGCTCAGGCTCAGCTCGACCCCGTTCTCGAACAGTTCCTTCACGTGCGGGGCGTCGACGAAGCGGTGGTGATCGGCCTCGACCACCAGCCCGTCGAAGATGTCCTTCTCCTCGTCGGCGAGCACGTGGGTCAGCTCGCCGAACCGCCGCCCGTCGCTGGTGAAGACCGGAACGCCTTCGGCAATCGCGAGGTAGGACGTGGGCGGGCCGAGGTCAGCCACTCAGCAGGTTCTTGTAGGCGTCGACGTCCAGCAGGTCGTCGACCTCGCCCGTGTCGCTGAGCTTCACCTTGACCATCCAGCCCTTGCCGTAGGGCTCGGCGTTGATGTTCTCCGGGGAGTCGGCGAGCGCCTCATTGACCTCGACGATCTCGCCCGACAGGGGCGCGAACACGTCGGAGACCGCCTTCACGGACTCCACCTCCGCGTAGGCCGAGTCCTTGCTCACCTGCGCGCCCACCTCCGGCGGGTCGAAGAAGACCACTTCGCCGAGCGAGTCCTGCGCGTACCAGGTGATCCCGAAGACCGCCTCGTCGCCTTCGATCCGGGCCCAGTCGTGCTCGGGGTGGTACTTCAGATCCTCGGGGTAGCTCTCGTCGGCCATCTACTCCTCTTTGCGGTACAGGGGCTTGCTCTTCACTTCGGCCGCGCGTGCCTTGCCGCGCACGTCGACCTCGATCTCTGTCCCGGGCTCGGCGGCCGCCCGCGGCACGTAGGCCATTCCGATCCCCTGCTCCAGACAGGGCGACATGGTGCCGCTGGTGACCACTCCCTCGCCGGCGTCGGTCACCACCGCGTTGCCCGGACGCGGGATGCCGGGCCCGGTGAAGGCGAAGGGCACCAATAGGTCCTCGCTGTCGTCCGGCAGCGCGTCGGCTCCGATGAAGCCGGTCTCCCGCTTGCAGGCCCAGCCCAGGCCGGCCTCGATGGGATTGCGGTCCTCGGACAGGTCGTTGCCGTAGAGGTGGAAGCAGACCTCCAGGCGCAGCGTGTCGCGGGCGCCCAGGCCGACGGGAGTGACGCCCTCGTCCATCAGGGCGTCCCAGACAGTTGTGGCTCCCTCTGGGGGGATGAGCAGCTCGACGCCGTCCTCGCCGGTGTAGCCCGTGCCGCAGACGCCGACCTCCGGCACCCCCGCCACCGTCCCGAGCGTCCAGCGCATGCGCTTGGGCTCCTCGCCCTCGAGCAGCCTGCGCAGCGTCTCGCGCGCGTGCGGGCCCTGGAGGGCGAGCATCGCGAAGTCGCCGTGGGCGTCCTGGAGCTCCACGTCGCCGTCGAAGGCCTCGGCATGCTCGCTGAACCAGGCGAAGTCGCGCTCGTGATTGGAGGCGTTGGTCACCGTCAGAAAGCCGCCCCCACCCTCCGAGAAGCGGTAGGTGAAGAGGTCGTCGAGCACCCCTCCGTCCTCACGGCAGAGCACGGAGTACTGCGCGCCGTTCTCCGCGATCCTGGTGACGTCGTTGGACAGGATCCGCTGCAGGAAGGCCTCGGCGTCGGCACCCGTGGTGCGGATCTCGCCCATGTGCGAGACGTCGAATACCCCGGCGCCGCGGCGCACCGCCTTGTGCTCGGGGCCGATCCCCTCGTACTGCACGGGCATCTCCCAGCCCGCGAAGGGAACGAGTCGCGCGCCCGCGGCCTGATGGCGCTCGAACAGGGGCGTCCGCCGCAGCGTGTCCGTGGCCGGGGTCAAGGCGTCGGAGGCTACAGCCGCTACGGCGCGGCTAGCGAACCAGCCTCACCAAACGGCTGCCCCGGGCGAGGTTGCCGGAGCGGTCGCGGACTCGGACCTCGACGCGCGCCCACACGCGGCGCCCGCGCCGCAGCGCCCGCCGCAGCGTCCGGGCCGAGGCGCGCGAGAGGCGCAGCCGCAGGCGGGCGGTGTGGTTGGCCCGCAGGGATCCCGTGCGCCCGAGCGCCCGGATCTTCCGCTTTCCGCGCCGGATGTTCAGCCGCGCGCCCACCCGGTAGGAGCACGGGTCGTCGCAGCGCGCGCGGACGATCACGCCGCGGTTGCGAAGTACGCGCTGGCGTCCTCCCGTGCGCAGGCCCAGCAGCGGTGAGCGAGCATCGGGCGCGATCACGGGGGGTCCGGAGCCCGTCGCAGGCACTCCACCTGGCTCGGCGGCCGAAGCTGGAGGCGTAACAGGCGCTAGGCCATCCGGCGGGGCCGGCGGCAAGGCAAGGGCGCTTGAGCAGGTCGAGGTCCCGTCGGTGAGACGGGAGACCGCCCCCGTGTTCAACTCGGCCACGTACAGCCGTGCGCACGCATCCTCCCCGAAGGAGGCCACGTTGAAGTCGGGCAGGTCGAGCACCAGGGCATCGCCGCCCCCGTCGGGCACCTGCAGCCGGCGCACCTCCCCGGTGCAATAGTCGGAGTAGACGTACTGGCCACGCAGCTCCTCCAGCGAGGCGTCGCGCACCACGTAGCCGCCGGTGATCGCGCAGGACGGAGCCGCAGCGTTCGCGTACGTGTGGATCGGGCCCAGGTAGTTGCCGCCGCTCAAGGGGCAGGCACTGCCGTCGACCGGGTAGCGCAGATTCCCCTCGCAGACGTTCCAGCCGAAGCTCCGCCCCCGACCGGCGCCCTGCGAGCGGGCGTGGAAGTCGACTTCCTCCACCTCCGCCTGGCCCACGTCGCCAATCAGCACGTCGCCGATTTGTCGGTCGAGGCTGAAACGGAAGGGGTTGCGCAGCCCGTAGGCCCAGATCTCCCGCCTCCCCGCGGCCGCGGCGAGCGGGTTGTCGGAGGGGACCGTGTAGGACGCGCCGCCCGACGGCCGGGGATCGATCCTCAGGAGCTTGCCGAGCAGCGTGGTCAGGCTTTGGGCGTTGCCGTCGGGGTCGCCTCCACTGCCGCCGTCGCCAACGCCGATGTAGAGCCGGCCGGCTGCGTCGAACTGCAACTGCCCGCCGTAGTGGTTGGAGTACTTGGGGTGGGCGATCTCGAGCACGGGCCGGCGAGACGCGGCGCTGACGGTGTCGGCCGAGCCGCCCGAGCTGCGGAACTCGTCCACCCGGATCGGTGGGCAGCGGTTGGCGTCGGTGGTCGAGGAAGGGCAGGGCGCGGTCGCACCGGTGCCCGCCGCCGTGTAGTAGGCGTAGAGGCGCCCTGTGGTGGCGTAGTCGGGCGCGAGCGCGATGGAGAGCAGCCCGCCCTCACCGATGCCGGCCTCGACCAAGCCCGCGATGTCGAGAAAGCTCGGGCCCTGCACCACGCCGTTCTTGACCAGCCTCACGCGCCCGGCGCGCTCGACCACCAGCAGCCGGCTGGTGTCGCCCGGCGGGGAGACCACGCCGATCGGCCGGTCGAACGTGCCCACGGGGGCCAGGCTCACAGCAGCCTGGGCGCTCGCCGGCCACGCGGCCGCAGCGAGCACGACGGCGGTCAGGGCAAGGCGGCGCACGACAGGAGACACCTCAGCATCTCCGGGCCGGCGCTGCGTCGGGACCTCGGCGAAGCCGGCGCGGTCAGTCCTTGAGGAACGACGGGATGTCGATCTCGTCGTCCGGGATCTCCAGCGAGGAGCGCTGGCGATCGTCCATCGCCACGTCGCGCCGGCGCGGCTCGCGGCGGCGACCCGTGGAGTCCTCGGTGAACAGCGGCCCGGTGGCCATGCCCTCGAAGCCGGTCGCGATCACGGTGACCCGAACCGAGTCTTCCAGCTCGTCGTCCACCACGGCGCCGAAGATGATGTTGGACTGCGAGTCGGCGGCCTGCTGGATGATCTCGGCGGCCTCGTTGACCTCGAAGAGGCCGAGGTCCCCGCCGCCGGTGATGTTGAGCAGGATGCCCGTGGCCCCCTCCACCGACTGCTCGAGCAGGGGGCTGGAGATGGCGTGCTTGGCCGCTTCGGCCGCGCGGTTCTCGCCGCCGGCCTCGCCGATGCCCATCAGCGCGGAGCCGGCCTCGTGCATGATCGTCCGAACGTCGGCGAAGTCCAGGTTGATGACCCCGGGGATGGTGATCAGGTCAGTGATCCCCTGCACGCCCTGGCGCAGAACGTTGTCGGCCTCGCGGAAGGCCTCGAGGATGCTGGTGCGACGCTCGACGACGGCCAGCAGCTTCTCGTTGGGGATGACGATGAGCGTGTCGACCTGCTCGCGCAGGCGCTGCACGCCCTCCTCGGCTTGGCGGCTGCGCTGGGCGCCCTCGAAGGAGAAGGGACGCGTGACGACGCCCACGGTGAGGGCGCCGATCTCCTGCTTGGCGACCTCGGCGATCACAGGGGCGGCGCCGGTGCCCGTTCCGCCGCCCTCGCCGGCGGTCACGAACACCATGTCCGCGCCCTTGAGCGACTCCTTGATCTCGTCGCGGCTCTCGTTGGCCGCGCCGTAGCCGACCTCGGGGTTCGCGCCGGCGCCCAGGCCGCGCGTGAGCTGGTCGCCGATCTGCAGCTTGTTGTCGGCGTCGCACATCTGCAGCGCCTGCGCGTCGGTGTTGACCGCGATGAACTCGACGCCCTTCAAGCCGGCGTCGACCATGCGGTTGACCGCGTTGATCCCGCCGCCGCCTACGCCGACGACCTTGATCACTGCCAGGTAGCTACCGGTGTCCATCCCCCTGGTCCTTCCGTCTGGGGCTCAAGCGAGCATCGAGGGTTTTCGGACTCCCACGGACGCCGCAAAGTCGGCACTGTAGGCGGAATTCGGCGAAGGTGTCAAACCTCCTCCGCAACGAATCTTGCGTCCCGTCCGAGGCTGAACCTCGACTCCGGGTCGAGACTAGGCCTACTCTCGACTCAAGGTTGAGGCTGGGGCGAGAGTGGCTGTGGAGCGGCCTGCGGGGCGCTTGGGGGCGCCGCCGGGGGCGTCACGGGCGCCGCGCTTTGCGCCGCCGAGTCGTCGGTCTCGGGCTGCAGCCCGGGCAGCCCGCCGGCGGCTGCGCGCTCGGGCAGGCGCACGTCCACGTACTCGGCGCCCCGGGAGGCAGAGTCCGCCAGCACCGCCGCGGCGGCCGCCCACTTGGCCCGCAGGCGCGACTGCGAGCCCAGGATCACCTCGGGCCCCTTGTCCAGCCGGGCCACGAGCCCGCGCTCGCCGCGGCGGATCGTCTCTATCCGCGCCAGCAGCGGCGCAGGAGCGGCACCCGCCACCCTCACGAGCGTGCGCTCTACCTCGGGAACCCTGGGCGTGCCCCTCAGGCCACGCAGGACGGTGCCGTCCTCCGACACGGGAAGCCGGTCGCCGCCCGAGCCCACCAGCGCGACCGGGCGGCGCTCCACCGCCTGGATGCGCAGCCCGTGCGGGAAGTCGGTGGTCACGCGCAGCTCGTTGACGACGGCCCACGGTGCGGCGGCCTCCACCAGGCGCTCCCGGCTGACGTGCAGCGTGGTCATGTCGCGGGCAGCGGCCTCGAGTGCCTTGCGGACCTTTGGCGCGTCGCGTGTGGTCAGCCCGCTGACCTGCACCCGCTCGATCGCCACCAGCGAGGAGTCGCGCAGCCACAGGAGATAGCCGGCCGCCAGCACGATGCCGACCAGCAGCGCGAGTCCAAGCCGCCGTCGAAGGCGCGCCGGGATGCTGAGGACGAAGAAGGGGACGATCTTCGGGATGCGGACCAGCCGGCCCGCCACCGCGCCGGCGGCGCCCGTAGCCACGGAGCGCAGGCCGAGCGCCGGCCGGCCCAGGACCCCTCGCTCGGTCCCTTTCACGACCACAGCTCCGACACGTCGACGCGGCCCAGCAGCTGCACCTCGGGCTCGAGCTCGACGCCGAAACGGTCGCGCACGCGGCGGCGGCCCTCGGTTATGAGCGCCACCACGTCGGCCGTCGTGGCCTCCCCGGCGTTCTCCACGAAGTTCGCGTGCTTGTCCGAGAAGCGCGCGCCGCCCACCTGCAGGCCCCGGCAACCGGCCTCGTCGAGCAGGACGCCGGCGCTGCGGCCATCCGCCCGTGAGTCTTCGGGGTTCTTGAAGGTGGAGCCGAAGGTCTTGATCCCGGAGGGCTGGGCCGCCTTGCGCCGGGCGCGCATGTCGGCCAACGTGGCCTTCACGTCGGCTGGGTCCGCGGGCGCCAGCGCGAACGAGGCGCCGGCCACCACCTCCCCGGGGCCGAGGTTCGAGCGCCGATAGGCGAAGCCGAGCTGGTCGGGGTTGCGGCGCTCGGGGCCGGCCGCGGTCGCCACCTCGACCCACTCGAGCACCTCGGAGAGGTCGCCGCCATAGGCGTTGGCGTTCATGCGCACGGCCCCGCCGACCGTGCCCGGGATGTTCACGCCGAACTCGAGGCCGGTCAGGCCCTCGCGGGCCGCCCGGGCCGAGGCCTGGGGCAGCCGGGCGCCTCCTCCGCACAGGAGGCGGTCGCCGTCGCGCTCGGTCTGGGCGAGTGCGCCGTCGAGTTTCATGACGAGTCCCCGGAAGCCCTCATCGGCTACCAGCAGGTTCGATCCCGAGCCCACCACTCCTACCTCCGCCCCCTCCCGGGCAGCGAAGGCCAGCAGGCCCACCAGCTCGTCCGTCGTGCTGGGGCGGGCGAAGAGGTCGGCGGCGCCCCCCGTGCGCACCGTCGTGAGCCGGGCGAGCGGGTAGTCGCGCTCGACGCCCTCGGGCAGCGCGCCGCTCACGCCGCGGCCTCCAGGCAGCCGGCCAGGCGGTCCACGTCGCCCGCGCCGAGGGTCAGCAGCACGTCGCCCTCCCCCAGCCGCTCGCGCAGCATGTGCTCGGCGTCGTCCATGCCCGGCAGCCACCAGACCGGCCGCCCCCCGGCGGCGTCGGCCGCCGTACGCGCGACCGTAAGGCCGGACACTCCCGGGTAGTCCTCGGCCCGCTCGCGTGCCGGGTAGACGTCGAGGACGACCACCAGGTCCGCCAGCGCGAGCGCCTCCCCGAACTCCCGCGCCAACTCACGCGTGCGCGAGTAGAGGTGAGGTTGGAAGCAGGCGACCAGCCGCCGCGGCTCCAGCGTGCGGGCGGCCTCCAGCGTGGCCCGCACCTCAGTGGGGTGGTGGGCGTAGTCGTCGAAGATGCGCGCTCCCGAGGCCGTGGCGCCCCGCTCCTCGAAGCGCCGCGCCGCCCCGGCGAAGTCCGCCAGCGCCGCCGCCCCCTCGGCCGGCGGGACACCGGCCTCGCGGCATACGGCCAGCGCCGCCAGCGCGTTGAGCACGTTGTGCTCCCCGGGAGCCGGAAGCCGCACGGCTGCCCCCTCGACCGTGAAGATCGAGCCCAACGGCAGCAGCTCGAGGTCCTCGGCGCTGAAGTCGCCCTCCCCGATCCCGTAGGTCACGTCCGCCTCGATGCACGCTCCGGCCCACGCGATCGTGGTCTGCGCCGGCGCGGTGAAGTCCGCGAAGGCCTCCCGCAGCTGGCTCGGCGAGCGGTAGGTGGCGTGGTGGTCGAGCTCCATGTTGGTCACGGCAGCCACTTCGCGGCTCAGCTTGAGGAAGGAGCGGTCGGACTCGTCGGCCTCGGCCACCAGCCACTCCCCCGCACCCCAGGCGGCGTTGGTGCGCGCGGCGCGTAGCTCGCCGCCCACCAGGTAGGCCGGATCGCGCCCGCAGCGCAGCAGCACGTGCGCGGCCATGGCCGAAGTGGTGGTCTTGCCGTGGGTGCCCGAGATCGCGATCGTGCGCTTGAGCCGGGTCAGCTCGGCCAGCAGGTCGGCGCGGTGGAGCACGTTCCACCCCTCCGCGCGGGCGCGGGTCAGCTCGGGGTTGTCCTCGGCGATGGCGGTGGACACCACCAGCTCGGCCCGCTCGGGCAGGTTCGCGGCGTCGTGGCCGATCAGGGGCTCTATCCCGGCGGCCCGCAGCCGCTCCGTGTAGGGGGACTCCGCGCGGTCCGACCCGCCAACCTCGGCCCCGAGCTGCTTGGCCACCAGGGCGAGCCCGCTCATCCCGGCGCCCCCGATGCCCACGAAGTGCAAGCGGCGCCCCTTCATCCCGCCAGGCGTAGCAGCTCGTCGGCTATCCGCTCTGCCGCGTCGGGCCGCGATGCCCGCCGCGCGGCGTCGGACATCGCGGCCAGCTTGGCCGGAGAGCTGAGCAGCTCGCCGACCTCGCGCGAGAGACGGACGGCGTCGAGCTCGTCGTCGGGCACCACCACCGCGGCTCCCGCGGCCTCCATCAGCCGGGCGTTGCGGGTCTGGTGGTCCGCGGAGGCGTGCGGGTAGGGCACGAGGATGGCCGGCAACCCCGCGGCGGCGACCTCCAGCACCGAGCCACCGGCGCGGGCCGCGGTCAGGTCCGCGGCCGCCAGCGCGTCGGCGAAGGGCTCGATGTAGGGCAACAGGCGGTAATGCGGCGGGGCGCCCAGCTCGTGCAGGCGGGCGGCCAGGGCCTCGTGGTCCCGGCGCCCGCAGGCGTGGAGGACCGCGCACGGCGCGACCTTGCCGAAGGCCTCCACGGAGGCCTCGTTCAGCGAGCGCGCTCCTATCGAGCCGCCGAAGACCAGCAGGCACCGCTCCTCCACGCCGATGCCGAAGCGCCGGCGGGCCTCGAGGCGGTCGGCGGCCCCGGTGCCCGCGGGCAGCGGGCGCCCCGAGACCAGGAAGCGCGGCTCTCCCCGGCCCTCCAGCGGGAAGGCCAGGAAGACCCTCCTCGCGAGCGGCGCGAGCACACGGTTCGAGATGCCCAGGTGGCTGTCGGCCTCGGTGAGCACGAGCGGCTTGCGCAGCATCGCGGCGGCCAGCCCGACCGGCCCGGCCACGTAGCCCCCGCCGCCCATGACGGCGTCGGGCTTCAAGCTCCGCAGCAGGCGCACGGAGGCGCCAAACGCCCCCGCGGCCAGGCCCAACGCCCGGACGGCGCGGAGGGAGTTGGAGCGGTCGATGCCGACGACCTTCAGCGGATGCAGGGTGTAGCCCGCGGCCGGCACGAGCTCAGCCTCGGCCCGCTCGCCGCCGACGAACTGGACCTCGGCGCCCCTACTGCGCAGCGCGTCGGCGACCGCCAGCGCCGGCACGACGTGCCCCGCCGTCCCGCCTGCGGCTATCACGACCCTGGGCATCGCGCCCTCCCTCGATCGCCCTCAGCACCGGCTTGCGCTGGGCCCCACCGGCCCGGCCGCCGGTGGCGGCGACGTTCAGCAGGATGCCCATCGCCGCCAGCAGCACGATGAGGTTGGTCGAGCCGTAGGAGATGAAGGGCAGCGGCACGCCGGTCAGCGGCATGAGGCCCAGCACCGCGAAGAAGTTCAGCGTCGCCTGGCAGAGGATCAGCGAGGTGATCCCGGCCGCGAGCAGCTTGGCGTAGCGCGTCTTGGCGTGCTTGGCCGAGCGCAGCCCCGCGTAGCCGATCATCGCGTAGAGGAAGACCACGCCCAGGATCCCCACCAGGCCGACCTCCTCGCCGATGATGGCCAGGATCATGTCCGTGTGGGCCTCGGGCAGGTAGAAGATCTTCTGCACCGACTCCCCCAGGCCGACGCCGAAGAAGCCGCCCGAGCCGATCGCCGTGAGCGCCTGGACGGCCTGGAAGCCGGTGCCGCCGGCGTCCGAGAAGGGGTCTAGGAAGCTGGTCAGCCGCTCGCGCCGGTAGGGCTCGGCCAGCGCGAGCAGCAGCGCCGCGGCGGCCAGGCTGCCGCCGATGAGGGCCAGGATGCGCATGGGCGTGCCGGCCGCCACGAGCAGCGCCCCGATGGCGAAGCAGACGACCATCGCCGTACCCATGTCGGGCTGCTTCATGAGCAGGGCGCACGCCGCGGCCACCACCAACAGCAGGGGCTTGAACAGGCCCTTGACGCTCTTGACCATCCAAGGCCGCGAAGCGAGCAGGAAAGCGGCGTAGAGGACGAGGGAGACCTTGAGCAGCTCCGAGGGCTGGAACTGGAGCGCCCCGGGACCCAGCCAGCGGGTCGCACCGTTCACCGTGACGCCCACCCCCGGGACCATCACGGCGATGCAGAGCAGGAACGACGCGGCGAGGACCACGCCCGTGAAGCGCCGCGCCAGTTCGACGCCGTAGCGCGCGAGGAAGTGCAGGGCGGCCAGGCCCGCGAGGCCGAAGATCAGGTAGCGCTTGAGGTAGAAGGACGGGTCGCCCGGCCCCTGCAGCAGCGACTCCGCCGAGCTGGCGGAGTAGACCATCACCGCGCCGAAGGCCAGCAGGCACAGCGTGGCCGTGAGCAGGATGGAGTACTCGACGGGTCGCTTCGCCGCTCGCTCTTTCCTGGCGACCCGTGCCATCCGGGCCTACTTCTACGCCCCGCCCCGGACTCATCCTCGCTCGGCGACCAAGCGCCTGAAGTGGGCTCCCCGCTCCTCGTAGTCCGCGTACTGGTCGTAGGAGGCGCAGGCCGGAGAGAGGAGCACGACCTCGCCGGGGTCCGCTGCGCGGGCCGCGGCCTCGACCGCCGTTGCCAGCTCGCCGCAGCGATGGATCGGCGCGGCGCCTTCGAGGTCGGTCGCGAGCTCGTCCTCGGCCTGCCCGATCAGGTAGAGCGCCCGGCAGTGTCCCGCGGCCTCGCGCAGACCGCGGAAGCCACCGCCCTTCAGGCTGCCGCCGAGGATGGCGTGCACGCCGCCGGGGAAGGCGGTCAGCCCGCGCACCGCGGAGGCCACGTTGGTCGCCTTCGAGTCGTTGACGAACAGCACCCCGTCCACGCGCCCCACCTCCTCGAGACGGTGCGGCACGCCGGCGAACTCGCGCAGCGCCTGGCGCAGCGCGGCCTCGTCGACCCCCATGCCACGGGCCGCCGCCGCTGCAGCGCGGGCGTTCTCGAGGTTGTGCTCGCCGCGCAGGGCGAGGTCCTCGGGACGGATGTCCTCGGCGAACCCCGTACGCCGTGCGCGGCCGGGCAGGTCGAGGCCCGGCGGGGCCACGGCAAGGTCGTCCGGCCCCTGGTTGGCGAAGGCGCGAAGCTTGGCCGCGCGGTAGCGCTCGAAGGTGTGGTGGCGGTCGAGGTGGTCCTCCTCGAGGTTGAGCAGCACCGCGCACTCGGCCCGGAAGGCCGAGGTGTCCTCGAGCTGGAAGCTCGACGTCTCGCACACGACCGTCGCCCCAGGCGCGAGCGCACCCACCAGCGACGCTACCGGCGTTCCGACGTTGCCCGCCACGGCCACGGGCAGGCCGGCCGCCTCGTAGATCGCCCCGAGCAGCGAGACCGTCGTCGTCTTGCCGTTGGTGCCCGTAACGGCGACAAAGGGATTGGGCAGCAGGCGCCAGGCCAGCTCGAGCTCCCCGACCACCTCGAGGCCGCGTCCCAGCGCCTCGGCGACGACCGGCGCCTCGCGCGGGACGCCCGGGCTCTTGACCACGGTGGCCACGCGGTCGAGCAGCTCGACGCCGTCGGTGCCCGCGTGGGTCTCGACGCCCTCGACGGGCTCGCTGAAGCCGCTGTCGGAGCCGATGGTCTCGCCGTGCTCGCGCAGAATCTCCGCGGCAGCGCGGCCCGAGCGCGCCAGCCCCACCACCAGGTAGGGCCCCGGCGGGAGCCGCGCCCTCTGGCCGCTGCCGGCCAGGGTCACGTCGACTGCTGGTAGAGGGTGAACCCGATGGCTGAGCAGATCACGGCCACGATCCAGAAACGCAGGATGATCTTCGTCTCCGACCAGGCCATCAGCTCGAAGTGGTGGTGGATCGGGGCCATCAGGAACACCCGCTTGCGAAAGCGCTGGAAGGCGAACACCTGGATGGCGACCGAGAGGGCCTCGAGGACGAAGATGCCGCCGATGATCAGCAGCAGCACCTCGGTCTTGGTCATCACCGCGAGCGCCGCCACGGCGCCCCCGAGCCCCAGCGCGCCGGTGTCGCCCATGAACACCGACGCCGGGAAGGAGTTGAACCACAGGAAGCCCACGCAGGCGCCCACCAGCGCCGCGCACAGCAGCGCCAGGTCGTCCTGGCCGCTGGTGATGAAAGTCATCCCCGTGTAGGCCAGCAGCACGATCGCCGCGCAGCCCGCGGCCAGACCGTCCAGGCCATCGGTGAGGTTGACGCCGTTGGTGGCTCCGGCCAGCACCAGGAAGATGAACACCGGATAGAGCAGGCCGAGGTCGATCGAGGCGTCGACCACGCGCAGGCGCAGCGTGTCCTCCAGCCCCACGTACTGCGTGGCCACCAGCCACAGCCCGATGGCGATCGCAGCCTGGATGAGCAGCTTGGTACGCCCCGAGATGCCCAGCGAGCGCTTGCGGCGCTGCTTGGTGAGGTCGTCGGCGAAGCCCAGCGCCCCGCACGCCACCGCGGTGCCGAACACGGCGAGGCTCACCGCGCGGTAGTCGCTGAGCATGAGGAACGGGACCGCGAAGGCCACGAAGATGACCAGCCCCCCCATGGTCGGCGTGCCCGCCTTGCCGTGGTGGCCCTCCGGCCCCTCCTCGCGTATGTGCTGCCCGAACTCGCGCAGGCGCAGCTGCTCGATGAACCTGGGCCCCAGGAACATGCAGATGAGCAGCGAGGCCATGCCCGCGATGAGGATCTCGCCCATTCCCCTCACGAGGCCAGCACACGCTCCAGGCCCACCGAGCGCGAGCCCTTGATCAGCACCCGGTCGCCGGGCTCGGCGAGCTCGTCGAGCAGGCCGGCGGCCTCCTCGGGCTCGCCCACCGAGTGCACCTCGCCCTCGAAGCCCTCGGCGTAGGAAAGCGCCTCGCGACCTACGGTCACGAGCACGTCCACCCCTTCATCGGAGGCGTGGCGCCCGATCTCCCGGTGGTAGCTCGCGGCGTCGGGGCCCAGCTCGGCCATCTGGCCGAGGACCGCCAACCGCCGCTGCGCCGGGCTCTGGGCCAGGTGCGAAAGCGCCGCGCGCATCGACATCGGGTTGGCGTTGTAGCAGTCGTTCACCACGGTCACCCCACCGGCGAGCTCCACGAGCTCGCCTCGCATGGCCGAGAATGCGGGCTCGACGCGCCCGCCCGGCTCCACGCCGAGGGCCCGCGCGGCGGCCACCCCGGCAAGCATGTTCAGCAGGTTGTGAGACTCCTCGAAGGCGGGCTCGAGCTCGATCCGCTCGCCACGGGCGTCCACCACCGCTCGGCCCGCTGCGAACGACGCAAGCGACACGTCGCCGCCGGGTCCGAAGGTCCAGTTGTCGAGATCGTCGCGGCGGTGGGCGTCCAGGAGCGGCTCGTTGGCGGGCAGCACGCACGCGGTGCCCGGCCGCAGGTCGCGCACCAGCTCGGCCTTGGCGGCGGCCACGCGCTCCACGCTGCCCAGGAGCTCCAGGTGCACCGGGCCGACGTTCACGATCATCCCGACGTCGGGCTCGGCGATGCCCGTCAGCTCGGCGATCTGCTCCTCGCCGCGCATCGCCATCTCCAGCACCAGCGCCTCGGTGCCCTCGGGCGCCTCGAGTATCGAGAGCGGCAGCCCGATCTCCGTGTTGAGGTTCTGGCGGTTGGCGTGCGTACGGAGGTGTGGCGCGAGCAGGGCGGCCAGGATGTCCTTGGTGGACGTCTTGCCGGTCGAGCCGGTGATGCCGACCACCCGCGCGCCCAGCTCGCGGCGCCAGCCGCGCGCCAGGGACTGCAGCGCGGCCAAGGGGTCGCTCGTGCTCAGCACCAGGCCGTCCTGACCGGCGTGATCGGGCGCCACGAGGACCCCCCAGGCCCCCTGCTCGAGGGCCCTGGCGGCGAACGCGCCGCCGTCGGCCCTCTCCCCCGGCAGACCCACGAACAGGTCGGCCGGCCCGGCCTCGCGCGAGTCGATCACCGCACGGTTTGGCCCCGGGGTCCCCGGCTCGCCGGCGAGCGTCGCACCTGCGGCCTTCGCCACCCAGCCCGCGTCCCTCATCCCGGGCGCTCCCGCACGGCCTCGCAGGCCTTCATCCCGTCGTCTCCCCGCGCGCCCCGCTCTGCGCCCCCAATCGGGCCCGAATGGCCTCCCGCGCGACTTCACGATCGTCGAACGGCTCCTTGCGGCCGCGCTCGAACTCCTGCCCCTGCTCGTGTCCCTTGCCGGCGATCACCACCACGTCCCCGCGGTCCGCCTCGGCGATGACCCGGGCGATCGCCTTGCGACGATCGATCTCCCGCTCGGCGGCGGGGCCGGCACCCGCGAGCACCTGGTCGACGATCGCCTCGGGGTCCTCCGAGCGCGGGTTGTCGGAGGTCACCACGATGCGGTCGGCCAGCTCGTGCGCGGCGGCGCCCATCAGCGGGCGCTTGGCCGTGTCCCGGTCCCCGCCGGCGCCGAAGACCACCACCAGCCGGCCCTCGGTCACCTCCCGCGCGGCGCGCAGCACGTTGTCGAGCGAGTCGGGCGTGTGGGCGTAGTCCACGAGCACGCCAAAGGACTGGCCCTCGTCCACCGGCTCGAAGCGGCCCGGTACGTGCCCGAAGCCGGCGAGGGCCTCGCCCGCCGCGACCAGGTCGGTGCCCAGCCCGTGCACGGCGGCCAGCGCGCAGAGCGCGTTCTGGACGTTGAACAGGCCGGGCAGCGGGACGCGCAGCTCGAGCTCGCCCTCGGGCGTGGCGCAGGTGAAGGTGGACCCGGTGAGGTCGAACCGCACGTCGCGCGCGCGGAAGTCGGCATCGTGGTGCACGCCGATGGTGGTGGACTCCACCTCGGCCGCGATCCGACGCCCGTACTCGTCGTCGACGTTGACCACCGAAAGCCCCGGCTCCTCGAACAGCCGCCGCTTGGCCGCGAAGTAGGCGTCCATCGTCTCGTGGAAGTCGAGGTGGTCCTGCGTGAGGTTGGTGAACACGCGCGCTGAGAAGCGGATGCCGGCCGCCCGGCCCAGCTCGAGCGCGTGCGAGGAGACCTCCATCGCACAGGCGCGGTCGCCGGCCGCCAGCATGCGCGCGAAGGTGGCCTGCAGGTCCACCGCCTCGGGCGTCGTGCGCTCGACCTCCTCCTCGCGCCCGCCCACCACGCTCTTCACCGTGCCCAGCAGCCCGCACTGCGTGCCGGTCTCCTCGAACAGATGGCGAACGAGAAAGGCAGTCGTGGTCTTGCCGTTGGTGCCGGTGATGCCGACCACCTTCAGCTCGGCCGTGGGATCACCGTGGAAGGCCGCGGCGGCGGGTCCCATCGCCTCGCGCGCGCTGGGCACCACCACCTCGGGGATGCCGAGGCCCAGCGGGCGCTCGCAGACCAGGGCGGCCGCGCCGCGCTCCACGGCGTCGGGCGCGAAGTCGTGGCCGTCGGCCCGAAAGCCCGGCACACAGAAGAAGAGGGCACCGGGACGCACGGCGGCGCTCGAGTACGCCAGGGCCGTGATGTCGACCGGCGGCACCCCGGGCCCGAGGAGCTCGCGCAGGTCCACCGCGGATGAGTCTAGGCGGGTGAAGCGCCGCACCTCCCCGCGAGAGTCGTCAGGCGGCTGACGAGTGTTCCGAGTGGTGTGCGCGCGTCGCCGGCCGCGGCATCGGGCCGGCCGTCAGCGCGGTGGAATCTTCAGGTAGGGCAGCGCAAAATCCATGATCTGCTCGAAGGCCGGCGCCGCAACCGTGCCGCCGAAGATGTCCCCCTTGGGCTCGTCGACCATGACCGCCACCAGCAGGCGGGGGTTGGCCACCGGCGCGTAGCCGATGAACGAGGCCACGAACTTGTCCTTCGAGTAGCCGCCGCGGGGATCGGCCTTCTCGGCCGTGCCGGTCTTGCCCGCGAGGCGGTAGCCCTTGACCTTGGCCTCCTGGGCGGTGCCTCCGGGCCCGAGGACGCCCTCGAGCATGGAGGACACCCGGTCAGCCGTGCGGCGCGAGAGCACCCGGCGCCCCCGGCGCCGGTCGCCCTGGACGATGTAGGGAGGGTGCGCGACGCCGCCGTTGGCGATGGCCGAATAGGCGGTCGCCATCTGAACCGGGGTGACCGCGATGCCCTGGCCGATCGGGAGGTTGCCCATGGACGAGCCCGAGTACTCGCTGGGCTTGGGCACGATGCCGGTGGCCTCGCCGGGCAGGTCCACGTTCGTGCCCTTGCCGAATCCGAAGCGCCGCACCCAGTGGTCGAAGCGCTGGGGCCCGAGCTCCATGCCGATCTTCACCGAGCCGATGTTGGACGACTGGGCGAGGATGTCGCCGACGGTCAGGGTGACCTGCCCGCGGGGATGGGACTCCCTGATCTCGCGGTCGGCCACCTGCAGCGTCGGCGGCAGGTCGAACTCGGACTGCGGCTCGATCAGCTTCTCCTCCAGGGCGCCGGCCACCGTGAACGCCTTGAAGGTCGAGCCGGGCTCGTAGTTGGCCGCCACGGCGCGGTTCTGGCGGGCGTAGCCGGGTGCGTCGCCCACGTCGTTGTTGTCGACCCGGGGCCAGTTGGCCAGTGCGAGCATCTGGCCGCTCCGCGGGTCCATGACCAGCGCAGCAGCACCGCGCGGCCGGTACTTCTGGCCGACCTGTCCGAGAACGGCCTCGGTGCGCGCCTGGATCGCGGCGTCGAGCGTTAGCCGCACATCTTCGCCCGAGCGCGAGCGCTCGGTCTCGACGATCTGGACCGGCTCTCCCATCGCATCCTTGACCAGGCGGCGCTTGCCGTTCGTCCCCTTCAGCATGCGCTCGCGCGACTGCTCGAGTCCCGAGAGGCCGTAGCCGTCGGTGCCCACGCTGCCCAGCAGCTGCGAGGCCAGCGCCCGCTGCGGGTAGCTGCGCTTGGGCTCGGTCACCGTGCCGATCCCCTCCAGCTTCATCTTCTTGATGCGCTCGCCGCTCGTGGGGTCGAGCTTGCGCTTGAGGTAGACGAAACCGGTCTTCTTGTTGGCCAGCTCGCCAAGGAGCTCGCTCTCGGGGCGCCCCAGGAGCGGCGACAGCTTGGCGGCCACGCGCGCCGGCTCCTTGATCAGAAAGGGGTTCGCGAACACCGTGACCGCCTCCTCCGAGACGGCCAGCTCGACCCCCCGCCGGTCGAAGATCGTGCCGCGCCGGGCGGGAACGTTCAGCTCCTCTACCTGCTGGGAGACTGCGCGGTCGGAGAGCTCCCCGGCCTTGACGGTCGAGAGCCAGGTGGCCCGGACGACGGCTACGGCGAGGAAGGCCAGGAAGAGCGCGAAGAGGAGGCCTATGCGGCGCTCGACGAGTTGCAAGCGCTCAGCCGGTTCCCGGGGTTGCGGCCGACGGCTGCGGCGTGGTCACCGGCGCCTGGGGCGCCGTCGCGGGAGCCTGGGGGGTCGCCGCGGGAGCTTGGGGGGTCGCCGCGGGAGCCTGTGGGGCCGCCGCCGGCGCCTGCGTCGCGGCAGGCGTCGGGGTCGGCGTGGTCGCCGTCTGGGGCGCGGACTGCTCTGGGCCCCCCGGGGCGGCCACCTCGCTGCGCCCGGGCTTCTTCATGTTCGCCAGCGCCCGCCTGCCGTTGCGCCCCGAAGCGTCGCGGAAGCGGACGTCGCCCGGCGCGGGCAGGACGAGGCCGCGCTGTAGTGCGGCCTTCTGCACGCGCTCGCTCGATCCCAGTTGGGCCAGCTCGCGACGCAGCCGCGCGTTCTCGCGCGAGACGGCCTCCGACTGCTCGCTGGTCACTGCGATGCTGCGGTTCAAGCGCAGCAGGTCGACGTTGAAGAAGACGATGCCGGCCAACAGCACGCCGACCAGCGCGATCCAGGCGCGTCCCTGCAGCAGGGCGTCGAGCAGGCTCTCTCCACGCGCGCGCACGGCGCGCGGCATCGCGCCGGGCGCGGGGACCCGGGAGCGCTGGCGGCGCAGGGGGCGCGGGACCACCGCGGCTCCTGCACGGGCCGTGCGGGCCATCAGGCCGCCTCCCCGGGGGCGAGCTTGCGCGCCACGCGCAGGCGGCCCGAGCGAGCCCGGGGGTTGTCGGCCACCTCGCCCGGGCTCGCCGCCACGGCGCGGCCGGTCAGGATCTCAGCCTCCGGCTCACGGCCGCAGGCGCAGATGGGGAAGTCGGGCGGGCAGACGCAGCCGCGGGCGCGATCGGCCAGGAAGCGCTTGACGCGCCTGTCCTCCAGTGAGTGGAAGGAGATGGCCGCCAGGCGGCCGCCCGAGCGCAGCAATCCGAACGCGGCGGGCAGCCCGCGGTCCAGCTCGTCCAGCTCGTCGTTCACAGCGATCCGCAGCGCCTGGAAGACCCGGCGGGCCGGGTGGCCGGCGCCGAAGGCGCGGCGCGCGGGCGCCGGGATCGCGGCCTCGATGGCCTCGACCAGCTCTGCGGTGGTCTCGATCGGCGCGTGGGCGCGGCGACGAGCGATCTCGCGCGCAATGCGCTGGGCGTGGCGCTCCTCGCCGAAGGCCCGGAACACCTGCGCCAGGCGCCCAGGCTCCAGCTCGGCGATCAGGTCGGCGGCCGACTCGCCCCGGGTGGGGTCCATGCGCATGTCCAGCGGGGCGTCGTAGGAGTAGGAGAAGCCGCGCTCGCGCGCGTCGAGCTGCATGGACGAGACGCCGAGGTCGAACAGGACCAGGTGGGCCTCGAGGCCCTCGGCGCTCAGCTCCTCCAGCCCCTCGGCGTAACCCGCCCGCACGAAACGGGTCTCGCAGGCGACCTCGCCCGCGAGCTCCTCGAAGCGGTCCTCGGCGGCGGGGTCGCGGTCGATGCCCACGAGCGTCCCGGTGGGGCCGATGCGGTCGGCGATCAGGCGGGCGTGGCCGCCGGCGCCGAAGGTGCAGTCGACGACCGTGTCGCCCGGCCCGGGGTCGCCGAGCTCGATGACCTCCGCCGCCAGCACCGGCACGTGTGTGCGCGTCATGTCAAGAAGGATTGACAAGGCCCTCGGTCAGCTCCCCGATGCTCTCGTCGAGCGAGGCCTGCTCGGCCTCCCAGCGCTCGCGGTCCCACAGCTCGAGATTGGTGCCCACGCCCGCCACGACCACGTCACGCTCGATCCCCGCGTGCTCGAGGAGCTTGGGTGGGACGGTCACCCGGCTGGCCTTGTCCATCTCGAGCTCCCAGGAGTTGGCCTGGTAGTAGCGGGCGACCTTCTTGCGGTCGGCGCCCAGCGGGTTCAGGCCGGCCAGAGCGGAGCTGACCGTCTCCTCGTGGGCCGCCGGCGTCCACACCGCGACGCAGGCCTCCGAGTCCTTCGACAGAACCAGTCCATCGGAGAACGCCGCGCGAAAGCGAGCGGGAATGCTCAGCCTGTTCTTCGCGTCCAGCGAATGCTCGAAGTGGCCCCGGAATGCCAACCGTCCTCCGTCAGCGAAGCGTTGGACCGGAGTGGCGGAGTGGGAGGAGCCCCGCCACTCCGGTCGTTTGATGGGCCCACAGTACCCCACTTGGTCCCACCATTCAACACATTGTCCCACTTTGCCGTCCGAGCGGTGTGCCGAAGCGCCCCTCTGGAAGCGCAAACGCCCATGGGCCCTGGCTTTGCGGCGGTGGGAGGCGGTCGTGCCGGCCGTGGCCGCGAGCGTGCAGCGCGCCCCTTGCACGGGCGCTTGCATGCAACGGCCGGTCCTGCAAGGACTCTTGCGGCTAGGGACCCACCGGCAGGGAGGCCTCCCCGCCCAGCAGGGCCGCGGCCAGGGCGGCCGCCACCAACAGCAGCACCGACGGGACCAGCATCAGCGCCACCACTAGCTGGATCTTGGGGCCCGCGCGGGCCGCGTCCTCCTGGATCTTGCGCCGCAGGGAGAAGCGGGCGTCGCGCGCCTGAGCCTCGAGCGTCTCCGCCAGGGGGGCCCCGTGGCGCCGCGCCCGCTCGAGCGCCGCGACCAGCGCCTGCATCTCCGGCTGGGGCAGCCGCTCGGTCATCGCGCGCAGTGCCTGGGCCAGCCCGACCCCCAGCGAGACCTCGCGCGCCACCGCCCGCCACTCCAGCGCGAGCGCTCCCGTCCCCCGTTGTCCGACCGCCCCCAACGAGGCCGCGAGCGAGCCCCCGGCCTCGACGGTCACGCGCAGCAGGTCGAGCATGGCCGGCAGCTCGCGGCGCACCCGCTGCGCGCGGGCCCGGGCGCGGCGACCCAGCCACAGGTCGGGCGCCAGGAAGCCCGCCGCCGGCCCCACCAGCACCACGAGCGGGCCCAGCCGTCCGGGCGCCGCCGCGGCCGAGGGGAGCGCCAGGCCGGCGCCGATGGCGCCGGCGGTGGCCTTCACGGCCATCACCTCACGAGGTTCGAGCCCCCCGGGTGCGCCCGCGGCGGCGACCCGCGCGCGCAGGTCCGCCGGCGGGGCGAGCCGGCGGACAGCCCGGACGCGCGAGCCCCCGGCCACGAGGGCCCGGACCAGCGGCCGCCGGAGGCGCGAGCGGCGTGGCGCGAGCTGCGCTGCGCCCAGCACCGCCAGGGCGGCGCCGGCCAACGCCAGCGCGGGCGCGGTCCAACCGGTCACGCCCTCACCCGCCCCAGCCGGCGGATCAACACACCTCCGACGACCTGCAGCACCAGGGCCATACCCACGAGCCATGCGGTCAGCGCCGATCGCACGAGCCCGGCCAGGAAGCCCGGGCTCGCGAGCTCCGCCAGGCCCGCGCCTGCCAGCGGCAACAGCACCACGACCAGACCGGTGAAGCGCGCCTGCGCCGTGGCGGCCTTCACCTCGTCCTCGAGGCGCGACTGGTCCTCGAAGGAGCGCGCGAGCCCGCGCAGCAGCCGGGCCAGGTCGCCACCCGCCCGCCGTTGCAGGAGGCAGGCCGCTACCAATCCATCGAGTCGCGGCGACCGCGCTCGCGATCGCAGAGCCTCCAGGGCGGACTCCGTGCGCGCCCCGGCGGCCAGCTCGGCGCGCGTGCGGCGGAGCTCGTGCCCCGCGGCCCCGGGCACGGCCGCGGCTGCCTCGGCCAGCGCCCCCCTCAGCGAGTGGCCTCCCCCAAGCGCATCGGCCAGGGCGATCGCCGCGGCGGCCGCGCCTTCGTCCACCGCCCGCCGGTAGCGCTCACGCCGGCCGCGCAGCAGGCGCGACACGGCCCAGGGCCCGGTGGCGGCCGCCGCCAGGCCCGGCAAAGGCCCCAGGGCGACGAAGCCACCGAGGAAGGCAGCCGCTGCCCCGGCCACCAGCAGCCGCCGCCGCTCCACCGCGCCCGGATCGCGCCCCTCCCGGCCGAGCCGGATCACCGCGTGAGCCAATGCGCCCGCCGAGCCCACCAGCGCGGGTGAGCGGGCTGCCGCGCCCACCAGCGCCTCGCGGAGGGCCATGAACCCCAGCGAGCCGGCGGCGAAGGCCAAAGCGGTCACCGTCCCTGGTCCCGCGGACGCACGCGACCGTCGGGAAGGAGCAGCTCGCGGGTGCCCGCCCCGCCGGCCACCCGAACCACCTCGCAGACCGAGGACACGCGCCGCGACCCGTCCCGGTCGCGGGTCTGGTGGACCACCAGGTCCAGCGCGCTGGCCACCTGCTCGCGCACCGCCTCGTGCGGCAGGCCCACCCCGGCCATCAGCGCCAGCGTCTCCACCCGGCGCAGCGCGTCCTGGGGCGAGTTGGCGTGTACCGTGGTCAGCGAGCCGTCGTGGCCGGTGTTCAGCGCCTGGAGCATGTCCAGTGCCTCGGGCCCGCGCACCTCGCCCACCACGATCCGGTCCGGCCGCATGCGCAGCGCGTTGCGGACCAGTTGGCGGATCGTCACCTCGCCGCGGCCCTCCAGGTTCGCGGGCCGCGACTCCAGCCGCACCACGTGGCGCTGGCGCAGGCGCAGCTCCGCCGCGTCCTCGACGGTCACGATGCGCTCGCCGCCGGGGATCGCGCCCGACAGGGCGTTCAGCGTCGTGGTCTTGCCCGAGCCGGTGCCGCCGCTGACCAGCACCGACGCCCGGCTCGCCACCGCCACGGCGAGCAGCTCGGCCACCGTCGGTGAGAGGGTCCCCCCAGTCACGAGGTCGCGCAGCGAGAAGCCCTCGCGGCGAAAGCGCCGGATGGTCAGGCACGCCCCGCCCAGCGACAGCGGCGGGATGACGACGTTGACGCGCGAGCCGTCGGGCAGCCGCGCGTCGCACAATGGCGAGGCCTCGTCGACGCGGCGACCCAGGGGAGCCAGGATGCGCTCGATGGCGTGCATGAGCTCGCCCTCCGAGCCGAAGCTGACCGCCGTGGGCTCTATCCGCCCCGCCCGTTCGACGTACACCGCGTCGGGTCCGTTGACCATCACCTCGTCCACCCTGGGGTCCGACAACAGCGGCTCCAGTGGTCCCAGCCCGGTGGCCAGCAGAAGCACCCGCTCGCCGAGCGCCCGGCGCTCGTCCTCGGGCAGCGGAGCCGCCTCGGCCTCCACGAGCGTGCGCACCTCGTCCTCGAGCGCGCCCTCGGCGGCCTCCCCCGAGCGCGCGCGCTCGATCAGACGACCGCGCAGCGCCGAGGCGAGCTCGTCGAGGGCTTCCATCACGGAGGTGAAGCCCGGCACAGGTCAAGTTCGCCCCCGTGGGTAGCGGGGAGGTGTGGAGGCCGTGGTAACGATCGAGGACGTCCGCACCTTCGAGACGCGGGGCGGGAACCTGCGCTACGTCGCCCGCGACGGCGACGGGAACGAGTACACGACCTTCCGCGAGGCGATCGGCACCGAGGCTCAGGCGCTCGAGGGCCGGCGGGCCCGGATCGAGTACCACGAGGAGAAGCGCGGCCAGTACGACAACGTGTACTTGGACAAGGTCGAGCCCGCGCCCGAGGAGCCCGGCAGACCCGAAGCCGAGACCGAGCCCGAGGAGGCCGCCTGGCGCACGGCGGTGGACGCCGCGCCCTGGCTCGTCGGCGAGTCCGAGCCCCACGAGGAGACCCCGCCCGAGGAGCTCTACGACAAGCTGAAGCCGTTCAAGGACCGCGTGGCCGACGACATCAAGGACGCGGAAGACGAGGCTGACGAGGCCCGTTGACCCCGGCGCGCTCGCGCGCTTAGGGTCACTCAACCGCAATCGAGCCGGGAGGTCAGCTCCATGTACGTGCGTGTGGCCAGGTGGGAGGGCGTCAGCGCGGAGAACATCCGTGCGGCCGCTGAAGAGATCGGCGGCCGGGAGGGGCCGCCGGAGGGAGTCCCGGCCAAGCGGCTGCTGATGGTCGCCGACGAGGACGGCGGCAGGTTGATGATGATCCCGTTCTTCGACAGCGAGGAGGACCTCGCCACGGCCAACGAGACCCTCCAGGGCATGACGCCGCCGGGCGAGATGGGCAGCCCTTCGTCGGTCGAGATGTACGAGGTGAAGTTCGACCTGACCGCGCCGCAGTAGGCGCGACACGAGTCCCCTCGTCGAAATCGCTCAGGCGGCTGAGCGTTTTTTCGCACGACGTGTGCGCCATGGCCCCCGGGGCCGGCGCCCCACCGGCTGAGTAGCCTGCGACCCGTGAGCGCCGAGCCGCTGTGGACGCCGTCCGAGGAGCGGATCGAGCGCTCGACACTCGCCCGCTTCGCCCGCTTCGTAGACCACGACCCCCACGACTACGACGCGCTCTGGCGCTGGTCGGTCGAGGACCTCGAGGGCTTCTGGGGGGCGGTCTGCGACTTCTTCGAGGTTCGCTTCGACACTGAGCCCGAACGCGTGCTCGGCTCCCGTGAGATGCCCGGCGCCGAGTGGTTTCCGGGCGCCCGCCTGTCCTACGCCGAGCACGTCTTTCGCGACAAGAGCCCCGACGAGGTGGCCATCCGCCACGCCTCCGAGCTCCGCGACCCGGGGGAGTGGACCTGGGCCCGGCTGCGGGAGGAGACGGGCCGGATGGTCGCCCTCCTGCGTGCGCACGGCGTGGGCGAGGGCGACCGCGTGGCGGCCTACCTGCCGAACATCCCGGAGACCGTCGCCGCCTTTCTGGCCACCGCCTCCCTGGGCGCCATCTGGTCCAGCGCGGCTCCGGAGTTCGGAGCACGCAGCGTGATCGACCGCTTCTCGCAGATCGAGCCCAAGGTGCTCCTGGCCATCGACGGCTATCGCTACGGCGGCAAGGACTTCGACCGCCGCGAGGTGGTGAGGAGCATCGCCCAGGAGATCGGCGACGTAGAGGTGGTCGAGTTCGGCTACCTGAGCGAGAGCGGTTGGGCCGAGCACGCCGAGCCGGCTGAGCTGGACTTCGCGCAGCTGCCGTTCGACCACCCGCTCTGGATCCTCTACTCGAGCGGCACCACCGGGCTGCCCAAGTCGATCGTGCAGGGGCACGGCGGCATCCTGCTCGAGCACCTCAAGAAGATGCACCTTCACCTCGACGCCCACGACGGCGACCGCGTCTTCTGGTTCTCCACGACCGGCTGGATGATGTGGAACTTCCTGGTGGGAGTGCTGCTGACGCCGGCGTCGATCGTCCTCTACGACGGCAACCCGGCCGGCGACGTCCTGTGGCAGCTGGCGGCCGACACCGGCATGACCACCTTCGGCACCAGCGCCGCCTTCATCGCCGCCTCGATGAAGGAGGGGATCCACCCCGCCGACGGACGGGACCTGAGCGCTCTCGACGCCGTCGGATCCACCGGCTCCCCGCTCTCGCCCGAAAGCTTCTCCTGGGTCTACGAAGAGCTCGGGGAGGACACTTGGCTGTTCTCCACCAGCGGCGGCACCGACGTGTGCACGGCTTTCGTGGGCGGCGTGCCAGTGCTGCCGGTCTACCGGGGTGAGCTGCAGGGCCGGGCGCTGGGGGCGAAGGTCGAAGCCTGGGACGAGGAGGGCAAGGCCCTAGTGGGCGAGGTCGGCGAGCTGGTGATCACCGAGCCCATGCCCTCCATGCCCGTCTTCTTCTGGGGCGACGAGGATGGCTCGAGACTGCGCGAGAGCTACTTCGACCACTACCCCGGCGTCTGGCGCCACGGCGACTGGATCGAGATCACCGAGCGCGGCACGGCGATCATCTACGGCCGCTCGGACTCGACCGTCAACCGCGGCGGAGTGCGCATGGGCACCAGCGAGATCTACCGCGCCGTGCTGGCCCTGGACGACGTGACCGACGCGCTCGTGGTCGACGTGCCCCACGAAGGCCAGGAGAACGACATGCCGCTGTTCGTGGTCCTGCGCGACGGCGTCGAGCTGGACGACGGCCTGGCCAAGGCCATCCGTGCCCGAGTGCGTGAGGACTGCTCGCCACGCCACGTCCCCAACTCGATACACCGCATCGCCGAGGTGCCGCGGACGTTGAGCGGCAAGGTCCTCGAAGTGCCGGTCAAGCGCATCCTCATGGGCGAGGAGCCCGACAAGGCGGCCAGCCGCGACTCGCTGGCGAACCCCGAGGCGCTCGACTGGTTCGTCGACTACGCCACGGGCTGACCGTGCGCCGGCTGTTCTGGCTGGTCTGCGCCGTCCTGGTGATCGACACCGCGTTCTACGCGGCCATCACTCCACTGCTTCCCACCTACGCCGAGGACCTCGACCTCTCCAAGACGGCCGCCGGGGTCCTCTCGGCCTCGTACGCCGCCGGCACCCTGGCCGGCGCGCTGCCCGGCGGGTCGCTGGCCGTGCGCTTCGGGGTCAAGCCGGCCCTGCTGACCGGCCTGAGCCTGCTGGCGGTCACGAGTGCGGTCTTCGGCGTGGCCGAGAACGTCGTGATCCTCGACGCGGCCCGCTTCTTCCAGGGGGTGGGCGGCGCCTGCTCGTGGGCTGCCGGCCTGGCCTGGCTGGTGGGTGCCGCGCCGCGGGAGCGCCGCGGCCAGCTGATCGGCGGGGCGATCGGCGCGGCGATCGTGGGGCTGTTCTTCGGGCCGGTCATCGGCGGCGCAGCGGTTGCGCTGGGGACCGAGCCGGTGTTCGGCGCGGCGGCGGCCTTCGCGGCGGGCCTGGGAGCGTGGGCGCTGGTCACCTCCGCGCACGAGGCGGGCGCCGAGGCTGGCCTGCGGGGCCTGGCCGCAGCCATGCGCGTGCACCCCGACCTGCGCACCGGCTTCCTGCTGTTCATCCTGCCCGCCCTGTTCGCGGGGGTGGTCGCGGTGCTCGTGCCTCTGCGGCTCGACGCCCTCGGGGCCGGCGGCGTCGCGGTGGGCGCGGCCTTCCTGGCCGCAGCCGCCGTCGAGGCGACGGTCAGTCCGCTGGCCGGCCGCGCCTCGGACCGCCGCGGCCGCCTCGCGCCGATGCGGGCGGGGCTGGCCGCGGCCGCCGTCGCCGGCCTGTTGCTGGCCGTGCCGGAGAACGCGCTGCTGCTCACGGTCCTGCTCTGCGCCACGGCGGGCGCGCTCGGCACCTTCTGGGCGCCGGCCATGGCCCTGCTCACCGATGCCGCCGACAGCGCGGGCGTAGGCCACGCGATGGCCATCGCCATCGCGAACCTGGCCTGGGCGATCGGGCAAGTGGTGGGCGGAGCAGCGGGCAGCGGCCTGGCCGACCTGACCGCCGACGCGCTGCCCTACACCCTGCTGTCGGCCCTGTGCCTTCTGGCTCTGCTCACCGTGGCCCGCAAGCCGGGCGGCGGACCCGCCTACCGCCCACGGATCGAGCGCGAGCAGGCCGGCCAGGGCCTGGTGCCCTGACGGCGGTACAGCCGTAGCGCCAGGCGGTCCTGGGTGCTCTCGGAGGCCCTGGCGGGGTCGCCGCGGCCGCCGATCGAGCGCCATGTGGAACGCGAGAACTGGAACTTGCCGCGGTAGGTTCCGCCGCGCGAGACGGCACGCGGGTTGCCGCCGGACTCGCACTGGGCGATCAGGCGCAGGATGCGCGGCAGGCGCAGGTTGCTCTTGCGCGAGCGGCGCTCGTGGTTGACCTCGCGGCGCCTGAAGGGCGCGAGCCCGAGAGCTCGGCGCGTCCTGGGGCCGACCACGCCGTCGACCTCGAGGCCCCTGCGGCGCTGGAAGCGCTTGACGGCGTTGTGCGTCTGCGACCCGAAGACGCCGTCGGCCGAGATGCGCAGTCTGCGCTGGATCTTGACCACGGCCCGGCCGAAGTCGCCCTTGCGCACGACAGTGGTGTGGTGAGCAGCCTGTGCTCCCGCCCCTCCGCTCGCCGAGCCCTTGTACGGGTCGTCAGCCGCAGCCGGCCCGGCGAAGCCGAGCGCGAGCGCCGGCACGGCAAGCAACGCCAATCCGATCCTCTTTCCCACGGGCCTGTCTCCCTTTCCTATGCGCCTACGGGGTGAGCTGACGGGCTCGCGCTGGAAAGTGCGCTACACCGCGCGAAGGCGGCGATTCGCCCCAAGGGCCTCTCGGCCCCAAGTGGTTCCCCCGTTCCCCGCCGCTGGCGCGGCGGAGACTCGGCTGGTCCAATACCAGCGCGGTAGGTAAGCAGATCGGACGGGCGACTGTCCAGGAGAACCCGCCGAGCGGCGGGGTGCTACTGGCGCTAGTCGGGCTCTTCGTCGACGAGCTTCGCGTCCTCGATCGGCTCTGCCTCGGGCTCGTCGCGGCGGCCCTCCAGCAGGTCGTCGACCACGCGGGTGACGTGCGCAGGCTCGGTGCGGGGGTGAGCGACCGAGGTGTCGTGCTCGGGCTCGGGCAGCTCCTCGGCCTCCTCCAGCGCCACGTCCTCATCGGCGTCGGCCGCGGTGGCCGGATCGATCTCCAGCTCGTCGACGTTCTTGGGGTCGGCGCCCACCTGCTCGTCCTCCCAGCCCTCCTGGCGGGCGTCCTCGAAGGCCGCCGAGGGCCGCTCCTCGCCGGGCGGCTCGGAGGCCACGGGCTCCAGCTCGGGCTCCTGGAAGGCGGTGGTCTCGATGGGTGGCTCCTCGGGCTCCGGCTGAGCGGCGGACGTGGGCGGATCCGGCACGCCGACCGCAGCACGCGCCGGCGACTGCGCCTGGCGGGGCGGAGCGGGGGCCTGCTCGGCGCCGTCCTCGCTCAGCTTCTGCTTCGCATACCAGACCGCGGCGGCCCCTGCTGCCAGCAATACGAGACGTTTGAGTGCCACCGCGGCTGAACCTACCCAGCCGCGGTGGCAACTAACTGTCCCTTTACGCCGCGATCGGCTCCCGGGCCGGCTCCAGCGCAACGTCGAGCACCTCCTGCACGGTCATGACCGGGTGGAAGGTCATGGCCTGGCGGACCTCCTCGGGCACGTCGTCGAGGTCGGCCCGGTTGCGCTCGGGGATGACCACGTCGGTCAGCCCCGCCGCGTGGGCGGCCAGCACCTTCTGCTTGAGGCCGCCGATCGGAAGCACGCGGCCCTGCAGGGTCACCTCGCCGGTCATGCCGACGGTGTGCTTGACCGGACGGCCGCTGAGCAGCGAGGCCAGGGCAGTCGTCATGGTCACACCCGCGCTGGGCCCGTCCTTGGGGATCGCCCCGGCCGGGACGTGGACGTGGAACTCCCTCTCCTCGAAGGAGTCCTCCTCGATCGCGAGCCCGTCGGCGTGCCCGCGCACGTATGAGAGCGCGATGCGCGCCGACTCCTTCATGACGTCGCCCAGCTGGCCGGTGAGCACGAAGCCCTCCTTGCCCTTCATCGAGGTCGCCTCGATGAACAGCACGTCGCCGCCGACCGGCGTGTAGGCCAGGCCGGTGGCCACTCCGGGCACCGCCGTGCGCTCCGCGGCCTCCTGCCAGAAGCGTTGGCGACCGAGGGCGTCGCGGATCACGTCGAGATCGATGCTCACCGGGGCCTCAACCTGGTCCGCGGCAAGCCGCGTGGCGGTCTTGCGGAGTGCCGTCCCCAGCTCGCGCTCGAGCTGGCGCACGCCCGCCTCGCGGGTGTACTCGGACACCACGGTGCGCAGGGTCTCGTCGCTCACCGTCACCTCGTCCTCACGAAGCCCGTTGCGCTCGCGCTGGCGAGGCCACAGGTAGTCGCGGCCGATGGCCACCTTCTCCTCGACCGTGTAGCCGTCGAACCGCACGACCTCCATGCGGTCCAGCAACGGCGCGGGAATCGTCTCGGCCACGTTCGCCGTGGCGATGAAGACCACTTCGCTCAGGTCGAGCTCCACGTCCAGGTAATGGTCGCGGAACGAGTGGTTCTGGGCCGGGTCGAGCACCTCGAGCAGGGCCGCGCTGGGGTCGCCACGCCAGTCGGCGCCGACCTTGTCGACCTCGTCGAGCATGATCACCGGGTTCGTCGTCCCCGCGTCGCGCAGGGCACGGACCAGCCGGCCCGGCATGGCGCCGATGTACGTCCGCCGGTGCCCGCGGATCTCGGCCTCGTCGCGCACGCCGCCCAGCGACATGCGCACGAACTCGCGGCCCGTGGCCCGCGCGATGGACTCGCCGATCGACGTCTTGCCGGTGCCCGGCGGGCCGATCAGGGTCAGGATCGCGCCGGAGCGCTTGTCCTCTTCGACCTCCCGCTCCTTGCGCAGCTTGCGCACGGCGATGTACTCGGTGATGCGGTCCTTGACGTCCTCCAGCCCGGCGTGGTCGGCGTCGAGCACCCCGCGCGCGTGGTTGGGGTCGAGCCGGTCCTCGGAGCGCTCGGACCACGGGACCGCCACGAGCCACTCGATGTAGGTGCGGATCATGCTGGCCTCGCCCGACTGCTCGCCCATGCGCTCCAGGCGCCCGAGCTCGCGCTCGGCCTGTTCGCGCACGTCGTCGGGCATGCCGGCCTCGTCGATCTGCTTGCGCAGCTCGTCGACGATCGAGCCCTCGTCCTCACCGAGCTCCTTGCGGATCGACTCCATCTGCTTGCGCAGGAAGTACTCCCGCTGCTGCTGCTCGGCGCCGGACTGGACGTCGTCGCGGATGCGGCTGCGAACCTGCATCTCGGCCAGGCGCTCACGCTGCATGTCCAGCGACTTCTGCAGCCGCTCGGTCACGTCGAGCGTGCTCAGCAGCTCGACCTTCTGGGCGTAGTTGAGGTCCGGGGAGTAGCCGGCCGTGTCGGCCAGGGGCCCGGGCTCGGTGATCGAGCGCAGGAAGGCCGCTACACGGCCGTCGTCGCCGCGCAGCTCCAAAATCTCCTCGACCACGGCGCGGTACTGGCGCTCGAGCTCGCGGGTCTTGCCGTCTACTGGCTCGTCGTCGGGGTGAGGCTCGACCTCTACGCGCAGCTCGCCCTCGGGGTCGGTGTGCGCCGCTCCCGCGATGCCGCGGTGTAGGCCGACGAGCGCCACGGCCTTGCCGCCGCCGGGAAGGCGAACCTGCTCCGCGACCTCGGCCACCGTGCCCACACCGGCGAACTCGCCGTCCTCGCGGGGCACCAGCAGCACTCGCTCCTCGTCACCCACATCGACGGAGAGCGTCAATGTCATGGTCGGGAAGACGACCGAGTCGTCGACCGGGACCAGAAGAAGTGTCTCCATTGGGGGTTGCTTCACTTTCGCTAGACGCTTACTTGCTGTGAGCAAGTGTAGCCGCGGATCACTGAATTGTCAGGCAACCTGACGGACCGGCGCCAGCCTACCGTGCCCTTACGATGCGCGCGTCTTGAGCGACCTCTCCTCCCCCGCCCGGGACGCCGCCTCGGCGGCCGCGATCGAGCTGATCGAGCCCGGCATGGCCCTCGGCCTGGGCTCGGGGCGGGCCGTCTGGCGGCTGGTGGAGCGGCTCGGCGACGAGCGGCCCGAGGACCTCCGCGTGGTTGTCGCCTCCGAGCGCACGGCCGCGCGGGTGCGCGGGATCGGGCTCGAGCCGCTGAAGCTCGACGGCTCGCTGGCCCTGGACCTGGCCATCGACGGCGCCGACGAGATCGACCCCTCGCTTCGGCTGATCAAGGGCGGTGGCGGCGCGCTGCTGCGCGAGAAGATCGTCGTGAGCGCGGCCGCGCGTTTCGTCGTGGTCGCCGAGACGCCGAAGAAGGTCGCGCGCCTGGGCGAGGACTTCCGGCTTCCGGTGGAGGTGGTGCGCTTCGCCTGGCGCGACACGCGCCGCCGGCTGGCGCCCCTCCTGCCCGATGCGCGGCTGCGCCTGGGCGACGACGGCGAGCCCTACATCACGGACGAGGGTCACTTCCTGCTCGATTGCGCGCTGGACGAGAACACCGACCCCGACCGTCTCGACGCCGAGCTGAACCGGGTGGCGGGCGTGGTGGAGCACGGCCTGTTCGTGGGCATGGCCGAGCGGGCGCTGCTGGGCTCGCCCGATGGCGAGCTGGAGGTGCTGGAGGCCCGCTAGCTCTGGCGGAGTGCCAGGACCTGCTTGGCCACCACGACGAGTCGCTGGGCCTGGCTGAACAGCGGATGGCAAGTGGTCAGCACCAGTCGGCGGTAGCCCGCGTTCGGCAGCACCTTCGCCTGGGTGGGCTCGACGACCTGCCGGCTCGTCACCCGGTAGACGAAGCGCCCGTACGGGGTGTGGAGCCGGATGGCGCCGCCGACCTTGACGTCGTTGAGGTGTCGGAAGGGCGCAGTGAAGGTCGTGCGGTGGCCGGCCACGGCCACCGTTCCGCGCTCGCCGGGGAAGGGGGACGTGGAGTAGTAGCCCGGTCCCTTCTCGAGGCCCGAGGCGCCGGCTCCGGCCACTACCACCTGGTTGAGGTCGATCTCCGGGATCCACAGGCGCCCGACCGGCGCCTCCTGCTTCGTTCTGTGGCGGAATTCGACCGCCAGGGCCCCAAGTGGCCTGGGCGTGCCCGTCTCGGCGCTCCGGCGAGCGGCCAGAGCGCTCTCACGCTCGAGCCGGGCCAGGCGCTTGTCCAGGTCGCTCTGGCGGGCCACCGCCCTCAGCGCGGTGATCGGCTCGCGCCAGACGAGCGTCACAGCAAACTCCGCAAGGGCCAGCACGCCCACGACAGCGAGGACGAGCCCCGCGGGCCGCCGCATGCGCTGCGCGAGCGACGCCGGCTCCGGAGGGGGCGGCGGTGGCGGGGCAGGTGCGGCGGCCGGCGGCTCGGGCACCGGCGTGACAGCGACCAGCTCCCCCGGCGCCGCCTCCGCCAGCGCAGGCGTGCAGCGCAGGCCGGCCTCGTTCAGCCAGCGGTCGACGTTGCGCCTGCTCTCCGGGGTAGGCCGGCGAGGAGCGAACTCGGCAAGCAGCTCGCCTGCGCCGACCGTCCAGCTTCCTCCCCCCTCCTCGACGCGTGTCCGGACCCTTTCCTCGGGCCAGACGCCGGAGGGCGGGTCGGCTACCTGGCTCAGGCTTCGCGGCGCCGGCGCAGGAGCAGCAGCGCGCCGCCGAGGCAGAGAGCGCCGGCCAGGCCGATTGGCCAGACCTCGAAGCCCGTGCTGGCGAAGGTCTTGTTGGCCCTCTGCGAGGTCGTTGTCGTGGTGTCCGTGGTCGTGTCGGTCGTGGTGTCCGTGGTCGTGTCCGTGGTCGCGGTCGCCTCGCAGGCGATGCTGTCCCCGTCGCTGTCCAGGTCGTTCGGATCGCTCGGGTTCGAGTTGTAGATGCTCTGCGCCCGGCTCTGCGAGATGTCCCCGCAGTTGACGTTCTGCGCCATGGCGACGGGGGCAAGCGCCAGGCCGAGGGCTCCGACGACGACGCTGATGAGCAACAACCGCTGGGCTGGGCGAGTCACGGACGAAACCCCCTGATCGATGTGCGTGCGACCTATAACCGATCTCGGCGTCCCATGCCAGTCGCGGGAAAACGCGCCCATCCTCGATCCGCTCTCCGCTCGGTCGTCCAGATGCCGGTCGTCGAAGCGCCGCTGGATGGGAGCGCCGGCGGCCGCTAGCCGGGCGCCGCGGCGCGCCGCCGCAGCCTGAGTTCTCCTCGCACCTACAAGGGCACCGACGCCGTGCGCCGCGAACGCGAAACGCTCAGGAAGCTGACGAGTCCTGAGGTCGGGTGAACGGTGCTCGTCCCGGGCCCGGCCCCGGCCCCGTCGGATCCCGCGCCGGTCGAGCGCTACGCCCGGCGCGGCCGAGCCGCAGGCCGCCAAAGGCTGCCACAGGCCGCCGGCCACCGGACGCAGCCGGACAGTCAGAGGCCGCCGGCGCCCACCGCGGCCCGGCCTGCGCGCGAGCGGTCGCCCGGCGGGCGGGGCAGCAGGCGCACCTCGCGGGCGAAGTTCTGCGCTGCCGTCAGATAGACGGCCTGGCGGGTGGTTACCCGCAGAGTCGCCGTCGCCGAGGCCGCCGCGGCGGCGCCCTCGCGGGTGACGGGTCCCTCGCCCTCCTCGGCGTCTCCCTCGCCGCCTCCCGCCCCGGGCCGCAGGTCGAGCAGCTCGACCGCCTCCAGCGCGAGGAAGCTGCGACCGGCGCCCTCGCGGCCCTCGGTCGAAACCAGCACGTCCACCGTCGAGCCCGGCGCGGCCCCGGCCAGCGCCTCGCCCCCCGCGACCGCCACCTCCAGCGCCCGCTCGCCGCGACGCACGCTCGCGTCGCCCTTCCCCGCGGCGCCGTGTAGGTGCGCGGCGGTCAGGTAGGTGCCCGCACGGACTGCACCCGCCGTTCGCAGGCCGGCGGCGTCCTCGGGCGCGGACAGGCCGTCGGGCGGCGCGTAGCGCTCGGGCACCTCCTTGACGGCCAGGCTCCCGGGATTGATCTCGCGGTCGGGCGGCAGGCTCTCCCGAGCCACGAGCACGGGCACCGGAGCGCCCGTGCGGGCTTCGACGTCGCGGACCGTCTGACGAACCTGCGATGCCGCGAGTCCGCCGCAGGCCAGCGCGAGCGAGCAGCACGAGCGCCCGGCGGCGGCGCACGTTCACGCCGCGGCGGGGCCGTCGCCCTGGCGCGGAAGGTCCAGCGCCACGACCGTGTCCTCGCCCTCTGCGCTCAGCTCCAGCGAGCCGCCGGCCTCCTCGGCCGCCTCGCGAGCGATGCGCAGCCCCTGGCCGCGGCCTGGACCGGGCGCTTTGCCCGCTGGCCGGCCGGCGCTTCGCACCTCGACCCTAACTCCGCGCTCGCTCGGGCGTCCGCGCACCTCCACCCCGCCCGAGCCATGCTCGGCGGCGTTGGCGAGCAGGTTGCCGAGGGCCTGGGCAGCGCGTCCGCGCGGCATGTCGACCGCGGCCGGCCCCGCGTCCCAATTCATGAGCGGCGAGCGGCCGCGGCGACGGAACAGGGGGGCCCAGCCGGCCATCGCGCTGCGGGCCATGGCCTCGAGCGGAGCCGGGGTCGCAGCGCCCCCCGGCTGCGCCCGGGCGCCGTGGCGGGCAGCCGCCAGGTCATCGAGGCCTTGGCACAGCCGCGCAAGCTCGGACTCCAGCGGCAAGGCGTGGTGCTCGGAGAGGCGGTCGCGGCGCAGGTGCTCGGTGGTGAGGGCCAGCACGGTCACAGGGCCGCGCAACTCGTGCTCGGCGCGGGCAACCAGCGCCAACCGGCGGCGCAGGAGCACCAGCCCGGCGAGCGCACCGCCCGCGAGCGCCCAGCCCAGGACAGCGGTGAGCGCGATGGCGGTCACCGCGCCTCGGTGAGCCGGTAGCCCACCCCGCGCACGTTGAGCACCCACGGCCGGCCGCCCTCGGCACCGAGCTTCTTGCGCAGCCGGCAGGCGTGGGCATCCAGGGTGCGCGTGTTCCCCATGGCGACGAAGCCCCAGACGTCCCGCAGCAGTTCCCGCTTGGTCCACACCCGCTCCGGGTCCTCGGCGAGGTGGTGCAGCAGCGCGAACTCCTTGGCCGACAGCTCCAGCCGCCTGCCGCCCAGGCGCACGGCACGCGTGAGCGGGTCCAGCGTGAGGTCGCCGACGCGCAGCGCGCCGCGGGCCGAGCGGGCGCTGGTGCGCCGCAGGACAGCGCGCACGCGACCAAGCAACTCGGCGTAGGAGAAGGGCTTCACCACGTAGTCGTCGGCCCCGCGGGCGAAGCCGCGGACGCGGTCGGACTCCGTCACGCGGCCGCTCAACACCACGACCGGCACGGCCGGGTCGATGCGCGACGAGAGCCCGTCCGAGGTGCGCACGCGGTCCAGCACGGCCAGTCCGTCGCCGTCCTCCAGCCCCAGATCCAGCAGCACCAGGGCGGGGTTGCGCGACTCGACCGCCCGCACCCCCTCCCCCGCTGCGGTCGCGGTCACCACATCGAAGCCGTCGGCGGCCAGATTGTCGGCCAGGAAGCGGCTCGTGGCGGCGTCGTCCTCGACGATCAGCAGCCTGGCGCGGGCGTCCTGCATGCCGCCCTAAGGGGCCGCAGAGCCATCTTCGCCCCCTGAGATCACGGAGCGTGCGGTCTTCGCCGGACCAACGCTCGGCGCGGTCCTGCCCTCTGTGCAACGTGTCTTGCAGCCCGTCCGGGCTTGCAGGAAACGCACCTAGAATCGCGACGCCTCGGGCCGCGCCCGAGCCTTTCGGTATGGACACCACCCGCCGCGGAAACTACGAGTCAGGCTCGGATTACGTGCTCGAGTACGGCGAGCTGCGCTTCACCTTCAACGAGCGCGACTTCACCGAGCGGGTGGAGCAGGCCGGCGTGAAGCTCGGATTCGTGGACGCGCCCCTGGGCGCGTCCGAGCGCGAGGACCTCGTCAACCTCGCGGTCAACGGCGAGGTCTCCGACGCCCACTCGTCGTTGGGCGAGCACATCAACGAGTGCTGGGGCGACCTGCACGGCCCCTCCGAGCGCTCGCTGGTGCACTGGATCCGGAGGCTGGTCTTCCGCGGGGCATGGCTGGACCAGCGCGTGATGGAGGGCGAGCTCGAGGTCATATTCGACGCCGACACCGCCCGCTTCGGCTACGTCCAGCCCGACCGCGACAACGAGCTCATCGAGCTCTCGCCCGAGCCCTCCTGGGCGCGGGTCGCCTACCGGCGCTAGGGCCGGCCGAGACCCCCCCCCGGCTCGCCCGCTACTTCAACAGCTCGGCGCGCAGCGTCCCCGAGCGCGACTCCGAGACCACCGTCGCGCCGTCCTTCGGGGGGTCGAGCATCACGCGCGTGGTGGCCTGGCGCTGGGGCTCCCAGGCCACCCCGGTGCCGGCGACCACCGTGACCGAGCCGCCGTCCTCGGCCCTGCGGGCCGCGGCGAAGATGCGCCGCTGCGCCGCGCTGGGCAGATACTCGAGCGAGTCGATCACCACGACGGTGTCTCCCCCGCGCTCGGCCGCGCGCTTGGCCTTCTCGACCGCCAGCTCGGCGGCCTGGGCCGCGAGGTCCGGAGCGAGATCGAAGCCGCCCCCCGTGATCGTCACGTCCGGCAGCTCGCGGCTCCAGTCGGTGACCTCCTCGGGGCGCACGCCGGCGAGCACGACCGACACCTGGACGTCGCCCTCGGCGAGGGTCCGGGCCGCCTCTCGCAGCAGTCGCGATGTGCCGGCCCCGGGAGGGCCGCCGATCGCGACCCGGGAACCCTTGCCGAAGGGCTGGCCGACCAGCTCGGGTGGAGCCGCCAGGCGCTCGCTGGGGAAGACCGGCGTCAGGTCGGAGAAGTGCGGGCGCTCCTCGGGCGGCTCGGCCGGGGCGCCGTTGACCTGCTCCACGCGCACGAGCGAGGGGTGGCGCTCCGAGCGCCGCGGCGGGCGCACGGGCCCTTCGACCTCGTCCCCCGCGCGCAGCTCGCAGCGGCGGATCTGGGCGGGCGAGACGTAGACGTCGTCGGCGCCCTGACCGGGCGCGCTCACGCGCAGGAAGCCGCTGCCGTTGGCCAGGATGTCGAGCACGCCGAAGCTGGTCTCGCCGGCCTCGGCCGCGGCGGGCTCGGAGTCGCCCTCGGCCGGCTCGTCGTGGTCCTCGTCGCTGACGGGAGGCTCGTCCGTGGGGCCGGCGAGCTCCACGGGCTCGGGCTCGTCGGGCTCGGGTTCCGGCTCGTCGGGCTCGGGCTGCGGCACGTGAGGCTCGGGCTCGGAGGGCTCCGGCTCGTCGGGCTCGGGCTCGTCGGGCGCTACCGACTCCGCGGGGTCGGCGACGTCGGGCTCGCCGCCCTGCTCGCCGACGATCGCGGCGATCAGCTCGGGCTTACGCATCGAGCGGTAGCCCTCGAGACCGAGCTCGGAGGCGATGGCGTGAAGGTCGGCGAGCGGGCTTTCTTCCAGCTCGGAACGGCGGAGGACGGACACGGGGCTGTGCTCCTCTGACTAGGGGCTAAGGGGCCGGCTGACCCTAGCGGGCGCCTGCGACGAGGCCGCCCAGCCAATCCGCGAACTCGGGCCGGGAGCGCCAGTCGGCCTCGAAGCGCTCGATCCCGCTGGTGGTGAGCGGATGCTGGAGCATCTGGCGCAGCACCTTGCCCGGCACGGTGGCCACCTCGCAGCCGAGCTTGGCGGCGGCGACCGTGTGCATCGGGTGGCGCAGCGAGGCCGCGAGCACCTGGGCTTCGCTGCCGCGCAGGGTCTCGACGATCTCGCCGAGCACTGCGGTCGAGTCGATCGAGATGTCGTCCACGCGGCCCATGAAGCAGGACACGTAGGTGGCGCCGGCCTCGGCGGCCAGCACGGCCTGGGAGGCCGAGAAGACGAGGGTCATGTTGACCCGGATGCCCTCCGCAGTGAGGTCGCGCGTAGCGGCGAGGCCCGCCGCGCTGAAGGGCACCTTCACGACCACGTGGCGGTGCAGGCCCGCCAGCGCGCGGCCCTCGGCCAGCATTCCGCCGGCCTCCGAGGACACGACCTCGGCGGACACGGGCCCGTCGACCAGCTCGCAGATGCGCATCACGATCTCGCCCGGGTCGCCGTCCTCCTTGGCGAGCAGGGAGGGGTTCGTGGTCGCCCCCGACAGCACTCCCCAACCGGCGACCTCCTCGACCTCGGCCACGGACCCTGTGTCGATGAAGAGCTTCATGGCCACAGCATGCATCGCGCGCCCGACGGATCAGCCGCGCAGCGTGAGCACCGAGACCTCAGGCGGAGAGCCGATGCGCAGCTTGGGCGCCTGGCCGCGCTCCACCCCCACCCCGCGTGACACGTAGAGGCGCCGCCCGTCGAGCACGTGGAGCCCGCCCGCCCCCACGCCACGCGGGACACCGGAGGCCACCGTGGGCGGGCCGGCGAGGGGCACCTGCACCTGGCCGCCGTGAGTGTGCCCCGACACCATCAGGTCGGCGGTCTGACGGCGCGGCAGGAAGGGCACCCAGTCGGGGCGGTGGGCGAGTACGAGCCGTATCTCGCGGGGGTCGGGGCGACGGTCGAGATTGCGCAGCGCCACTACCCCGAAGCCGGCGCCCGGGTCGAGCTGCAGGCCCAGGACGGCCAGCCGGCGGTCGCGCACCCGGATGCGGGCGGTGTCGTTGTCGAGCAGCTTGATTCCCGTCCCACGGAGCGCTGCCTGCGCCTCGGCCGTGCTCTCCTGGTCCCCGGCAACGAAGAAGACGCCGCCCGGCGCCCTCAGGGTCCCCAGCAGCCGGCGGATCTGCGGCAGCTGCTCGCGGAACTCCTCGTCGGAGCCCTGGTGGATATCCCCCGGCAGCAGCACCACGTCGGGGCGCTGCTCGTTGAGGCGCTCCACGGCCCGGCGCTCGTGCGCGCCCACGCGCGAGAACTGCAGGTCGGAGACGATTCCGATGCGAACCGGCGCCGCGCCCGCCCGCTCAGGCGGCACCCGCACCTCCGTGCGCTCGACCACCAGCCGCGAGGGCTCGATGAAGCTCGCGTAGATGCCCACCGCGGCCGGGATCAGCGCCAGCGCGCCGACCGTGCGGGCAACCGGATGCCGGCCCCGCCGCAACAGTAGGACGAGGCCGGCCACCGGAAGCGCCACCACCAGGTCGAGCCACAGCACGTGGACGATCCCGAAGACGTCGAGGCCGGCCAAACCCAGCAGCTCGAGCTTGCCGGCCCAGATCGCGGCAGCGGCCACCGCCGCGAGGACCGCCCACACGACCCCGAAGCGGCGAAGGACGAGCGCCACAGCCACCGCCAGGCCCACGTCGGCGAGCGCCGAGAGGGCGAAGAACAGGTCGCCGCCCGCGGGGGGAAGCATCAGGGGAGCGTGCAGCGGGCGGCTAACGGCGGGCTAAGGGGCGACGGCGGGCTCGCGGCGCAGCTCCTCGGCCAGCCGCAGATCCGGCGGCACCAACAGCTCGCCCCGCAGCGCGGCGCGGACGGTCAGGTAATCGGCGGCCGCGGCCACGTCGTGCACGCGCGCGTAGGCGGCGCCTCCGGCCGCCGAGAACTCCAGCGCCGCGAGCGTCCCCGCTCCGCGACCCGCAGGGGAGCGGGCAAGCAGGGCGCCGATGAAGTCCTTGCGCGAGATCGCCACGAGCAGCGGGCGCTCCAGGGCGGCCAGCTCCGGCAGCCGGCGCAGCAGCTCGATCGACTCCGCCGGGGTCTTGCCCAGGTCGATGCCGGGGTCGAGCACGATCCGGCCGGCGTCCACCCCCCGCTTGCGGGCCTCGGCATCGCGCTCGCGCAGCAGGGCAAGCACGTCGCCGACCACGTCGTCGTAGGCCGGAAAGCCCTTCTGCTTGGGCGGCACGCGGGTGTGGGTGACCACCAGCGAGGCCCCGTGCTCGGCACAGGCGTGGGCGACGTCTGGGTCGTACAGCCCGCTGGGGTCGTTGACCATCTGCGCCCCGGCCTCCAGGGCCGCCCGCGCGACCTGAGCGCGCCAGGTGTCGACCGAGACGGTGAGGCCGTCGCCGACGAGGCGCTCGATCACGGGCACCACGCGAGCAGCCTCGACCGCCTGCGGCACGGCTTCGCGGTCGGTTCTGCCGGATTCGCCGCCCACGTCGACTACGGCCGCCCCCGCGCGGGCCAGCTCGCGACCGCGCTCGGCCAGCTCGCCCGGGTCGTGGTCGCCCGGGTCCGAGAAGGAGTCGGGCGCCGCGTTGACGATGCCCATGAGACGGACGCCGGTGCGGTGCTCGCCCGACCAGCGCTCGGCCTGCGCTCCTTCCGGAGGCCTCAAGCGGGCACCAGCCCCTCGGCGCCCGCCACCTCATGCCAGCGCTCCAGCTCGGCGGCCACGCGCGCGTCGTCCCAGCCCTTCTCGGTCGCCATCGCGCGTGCGGCGCGTTCGGCACCCTCCGAGCCCGGCCCGGTCAGCGGGCGTGCGTCGAGCAGGCCCAGGCGAGTGCGGCGCAGCAGCACGTCGGCCAGGCTGCGCGACTGCTCGTAGCGGACCGAGAACGCGGCCTCGGCCGCGATGTCCGGCAGGTCGGGCTGGATCCGCACCCCCAGCGAGGGGTCGGCGTTCACCATGCTCAAGAGCTCGCGCGCGGCGTACCCGTAGCGCGCCGCCAGGTGGGTCAGCTCCTCATCCCCCAGGCCGTCCGAGGCGACCAGCTCCGAGGGCTCGATCGGCATCCCCAGCGGGATCTCGTCGGTGCGGCAGGGAGCCTCGCGCCCGTCGCGCAGGACCACGCGATCCACCGCGAGCTTGGCCATGCGCCGCCAGGTCGTCAGCTTGCCGCCGGTGATCGTGACCAGGCCCGAGCTCGTCTCGTACAGCTCGGCCTTGCGCGAGATGTCGACCGACTTCTTGGGGTCGCCGGTGGAGATCAGCGGGCGGACGCCGGCGTAGGCGCCGGTCACGTCCGAGGCCCCGAGCGATCTGCCGAAGAACTCGTTGCAGGCATCCAGCAGGTACTCGAGGTCCTGCTCGGAGGGCGGGATGTGCTCGAGCGAGCCTTCGTAGTCGTTGTCGGTGGTGCCGATCAGCGTGCGGCCGAGCCACGGCAGCACGAAGATCGTGCGCCCGCCCCCCGCGGGCACGATCACGCCGGCCGTGACCGGCAGCACGTCCCGCGCCACGGTGAGGTGCGTGCCCCGGCTGGGCCGGATGTGCGGGATCTCCTCCTCGGCGAGAAGCTCGTCGGGGCGCAGCCGGTCGGCCCACACGCCGGTGGCGTTGACCACGTTGTCGGCCACGACCTCGAACTCCTCGCCCGACTCCTCGTCGCGCACCGCCACGCCGGCCGCGCGCCCGTCGCGCTCCACCAGTCCGGTCACCTCGCAGCCGTTGGCGCAGACGGCGCCGAAGCGCTCGGCCTCGCCGAGCACGGTGAGCACCAGGCGGGCGTCGTCCGTCTGGCAGTCGTAGAAGAGGTAAGCGGCGCTGGGCTCCCTGTCGACCAGCGCGGGGACCAGCTCAAGCGCCTCCTCGGCCGAGACCGTCCGGTGGCGGTCGGGGCTCCAGTCCTCCTCGCCGTCGTCGGCCTTCTTACGGCGGCGACCGGGGCGCAGGCGCTCGGCCGCCATCACGTCGTACATGTTCAACCCAACGCCGGTGAGGCGGTCCGGGCGCTTGCCGCCGAACGCGGGCACAAGCAGCGGCAGCGGGCGCACGAGGTGGGGCGCCAGGCGCACCATCAGCGAGCGCTCGAGCAGCGCCTCGCGCACCAGGCCAAGGTCGAAGTTCTGCAGGTAGCGCAGGCCTCCGTGCACGAGCTTGGAGGAGCGGGAGCTGGTGCCGGCGGCGAAGTCGTCGCGCTCCACTAGCGCGACGCTGTAGCCCCGCGACGCCGCGTCCAGGGCCACCCCCGCCCCGGTGATGCCTCCGCCGACCACCACGAGGTCGAAGCTGTCCCGTTGCATCGCGGCCAGCGCATCGGCCCGGGAGATCACGAGGCTGAGGCTACGTGAGGAACGCCGTGTACGCGCTCAGCTCGCTGCGTTCGGGCGCCGGCTGCTGCTGGCGCGGCGCGCCGAGGTGCAGCAAGCCCAGCACGCGCTCGTTGTCCGCGACCTCGACCGCTGCGCGGCCCTCGGGCGTGCGGAGCACCTCGGGCGTGCGCCAGTAGGAGGCGAGGCCCCTCCCGTGGGCGGCGAGCAGGACGATGTAGGCAGCGCTCGCGGCGGCGCAGAGGTCCTCTTCGTCCTGCACCGGGTCGCCCCCCTGCACCACCGAGACAACAACCAGCGTCGGTGCGCGGTCGAGCTTGCCGGCGGCCTCGGCGCCGGCCGCCTCCTTCAGCCGCGCGAGCGACTCGGGACCCAGGACCCTGAAGCGCCAGGGCTCGGTGAGGTGGTGGTTCGGGGCCCAGCGAGCGAGCTCCAGCAGGTCCTCCAGCACGGCCTGCTCGACCGGCTCGGACCCGTACGCCTTGTGCGTCCGCCGCGTCCGGATGGCCTCCTCGAGCTCCACGCGCCGACCGTAGCGAGCCTCGCTGCGCAGCCTTGGGCGCCGAACTACTGCAGAGAGGGGGGGTCTGCAGAAGTGCGGACTTTGCGTCCTTGCGGGGCGGCAGCAGCTCTCCTACGTTGGCCTCTTCTCCCACGTAGCGCCTGGTCACACGGTTTCCTCACTAGCGACACTCCAACAGGGGTATCCGCGAGCTTCCGAGCTTCGCCGGGCTCCCCAGCTCCGGCGTGCACCGCGCCCGCGTGCGTGCGAGGCCTTCCTCGACATGATGGCCGAGCGCGATCGGGCACTCCAGCGCCACCAGCAGGTCGTCGCGGAGTCGACGGCCGCCGTGGCCGAGACCCTCGACCTCGACGCCCGCAGCGCTGACGAGATCGTGCTCGCGGCCGAGCTGCACGACCTCGGCAAGCTCGCCCTGCCGAACTCGATCGTCCACAAGCCGGGCGCCCTCGACGACGAGGAGTGGCGGATCATGCGCCGCCACACCGTGATCGGCGAGAGCATGCTCCACCCGTTCCCGGAGCTTCGCCGCGTGGCGAGCTTCGTGCGCTCCAGTCACGAGCGCGTCGACGGGCAGGGGTACCCGGACGGCCTCGCCGGAGACGCGATACCGCTCGCGAGCCGGATCGTGTTCGTCTGTGACACGTGGGAGGCCATGACCGGCGGGCGCGCCTACCGGCCGCCCGTGTCCCGGGCCGAGGCGCTGGCCGAGCTGCGCCTCTGCGCCGGCAGCCAGTTCGACCCGCGCGTGGTCGACGCCTTCGTGGCCGCGGTGCGGCCGCGCGCCGCCTAGACCGGCTCGCCCAGGAGGTGGCAGCCGAGGCGCCGGGCCAGGGCCATGATCGTGATCTGCGGGTTCACTCCTAGGGCGCTCGGGATCACGCTCGCGTCGGACACGTAGAGGCCGTCGAGGCCGTGCAGCCTGAGGTCTCCGTCCACCACGCCGCGGCGGGGGTCGCGGTCCGCCCGCGCGGTCCCCAGCGGGTGAAAGGCCATCAGCGTGAAGTCCCTCGCCAGCGGATCGCGTCCGGCGGCGAGCGGCCCCGCGTCGCCGTCATGCAGCGGTGGCACCCCCGTGACCGGCTGCAGCACGGTGCGCGCACCGGCCGCCCAGTAGAGCTCGGTCAGCAGCTCAACTCCGCGGCGCACTCGCGCCAGGTCGTCGTCGCTCAGGTGGTAGCGGATGCGCGCGCGGCCCGCGAGCTCGCTGACCTCGCCGCGCGAGCGGTCCGAGACCATCACGCCGAACTGCGACAGCTGCCCGAAGCGCAGCATCAGCTCGCGCAGCCGCTCGCCCGAGAACGGCATCCCGGCCGCGAGGTAGTCGGGCGGCCCCCCGGCGCCCTCGAGCATGATCCCCTCCGAGGCGAACTCGTCGACGAAGTAGGACTGCGGCACGCCGTCGGCCATGCCGACCTCCTCGTCGAACACCGCCCGCACCGCCGTGCAGGGATGGATCGCGAGGTTGCGCCCGAGCTCACCCGAGTGCGTGCCGAGGCGGTTGCGCCGCAGTAGCAGCGGCGTGTGAACCGCGCCGCAGGCGACCACGGTGACATCGGCCTCGACCTCCAGGCGTCCGCCGCCCTCCAGGCGCGCGTGCACGCCGCGGGCGCGGCCCCCTCGGGTCACGATCTTGCGCGCCTTGGCCCAGGTGATCGTGCGAGCGCCGGCCTTCTCGGCGGCGGCCACCCACACCTGGCCCGCATGCTGCTTGGCGCCCGTCGGGCAGCCGAAGGCGCAGACCGCCGACCCCCTGCAGCCGCGCGCGTTGCGCTCGAGATAGTCGCCCGACCAGCCCAGCGCCTCGGCACCGCGCCTGACCACTTCGGCGTTCTTGCCCGCGAGCTCCGGCGTCACCTTCGCGACGCCGGTCTCGCGCTCCACGTGCTCGAAGTGCGGACGCATCCGCTCGGGCGCGAGCCCTTCGAGGCCATGGTCGACGCCCCAGCGCTCCAGCACCGGGTCGGGAGTGCGGAAGCAGGTGCCGGAGTTCACGAGCGTGGTGCCCCCCACCCCGCGTCCGAGGGGCAGCACGATCGGGACGTTGCCCTGGGTCACGGTCTGCCCCGCGTCGCGGTAGAGCAGCGGCATCATCTGGCGGGGGCGCGCGTTGAGCTCCTCGGCGGCGAAGCGCCGGCCCTCCTCGAGCACCACGACTTTCATCCCGCCCTCCGCCAGCTCGCGGGCCACGGGGCCGCCGCCCGCCCCGGAACCGATCACGCAAGCGTCGGCGTGGAGCGTGGTCACCGCCGGGCCCGCCTGAGGTTGGCGTCGGCGTCGTAGCCGAGCAGCCGCATGACCGAGTCGTCGCCAAAGTAGCTGAGCCGGACGACGAACTCCAGGACGTCGACCACCGGCTTGGCCCGCGAGGCCTCGGCCCGCCTCAGCGCCTCGCCGCGCTCGGGGCCGCCCAGCCGGCGCAGGCGGGCGCCCTGGCCCAGCAGCCGCGGCGCCAGCTCCGCCGCGTGGACCATGGCGCGCAGCCCGGCGCGGTTCAGCGGCGGCGTGCCGACCAGGTAGCGGTCGAAGGCGTCCACCGCGTCGGTCTCGGCCACCGGGGGCAGGGGCGGCTCGGGCGCCACGACGGTGTCGCACAGGCAGGCGAAGATGGACGCCTCGCGACCGCTCAGCACCCTCACCCCAGCGCGTCCGCCAAGCGGCGCTCCTGCTCGGCGCTGAGCGCCTCGATGGCCTCGGCGGCCGCGCCCGGCTCCCTCGCCGCGACGGCCGCCGCCGCCCTGACGTACAGGGGCGCGAGCTCGTCGCGGTCCTCGACCAGCGGCTGGAAGAGCTCGGCCCGGTCGAAGTAGAGCTTGCGGATCGAATTGAGGATGAGAACGAAAACCACGTTCTGCGCCGCCTCGACCAGCTCGGAGAAGAAGGCGAAGTCGATCTGCTGGGCCTCCTCGGCCGAGCCGCCCGCGGCCATGCGCTCGGCCAGCTCGACCAGCCGGCTCGCGTCCTCCCGGCGCTCGGCGGCCAGACGCGCGGCCTCCCGCAGCATCAGCCGCCGTGCCTCGAGCAGGGCCTCGAGCGTGGGCCGGTCCAGGCCGCCCGCGCGGAACAGCACGTGGGCCACCACGTCCAGCCCGCCGTCTGCCCGCCAGTCGCGCACGCGCATGGCGTCGCCCTGGCGCACCTCCACCAGGCCGAGCTGCTCGAGGCGCTTCACGGCCTCGCGCACCGAGGCCATGTTCACGCCGAGGTCAGCCGCCAGCCGGCGCTGGGTGGGCAGCTTCTCCCCGGGTGCGTAGCGGTCGCACAGCACGTCCTCGGCCAGCAGCCGGAAGACCTGGTCGGAGACCAGCGAGCGGCGGATCGCCTCCTGCGCCATCGCCCCAGTGTACGGATGTTCCGAACAATGTGTGGCGGGGCTCTCATGGCATCCGCCCGGCGGTGCGACACTGCCTGGCGCCCCTGAGAGACGCTCAGCCCGCTGAGGGTTTTTCCGACAGCCGTGCGCCCTTTGCCGCCCGCAGGCGGCGTCGGGCGAACCACGCGGTCAGCAGGGCGAGCGCGATCCCGCCCGCCCACACGAGGGGGGAAGGAGCCGCCGACCTCTCGTGGGAGCGAGGGCGCGTCCGCGCAACCTGTGACACGAGCGGGTACGGACCCTCGACGGGCCGCCAAGCCACGCTTCCCTGGTTGCTCGCCGCTGTGGCGGCGCCGGGGGAGCGCTCTCGAGAGAGACGGGACCCGCCCCCGGGGCCGGCGCCCGCAGCAGCAGCCGCCGCCGCCGCGGCGGAGCGGGACGTTCGGCGGCGGCGCGGCTTGGGCGCCGTCGCCAGCGGGAACGGCTTGCGCCGCAGGGCAGCGAGCGCCTGGGCGGTCACCCAGACCGGCGTCTGCTTCGAGCCGGCCGAGTAGGCGATCGACCCGTTGCGCCGCTGGCGCGCCTTGAGGTAGCCGAGGGCCCGGCCGACCACGTCGCGTCCAGCCCCGACCGCGACGAGGCCCTGGACGGCATAGGCGGTCGACTGCGAGTTCGACGTCCTCCCGCGGCGGAACCCGAAGCCGCCGTCACCGTTCTGAGCCCGCCGCAGGTAAGTCGCGGCCCCGCTCGCAGCGACACCTCGCGAGCGGCCGGTGGCGGCGAGCGCCTGGAGCGCGGCGCCGGTCAGGTCGACCTCGCTGCCGGAGGTGGCCGACAGCCCGAAGCCGCCGTCGGGGTTGCGAGCGCGGCCGAGCCAGGCGACCGTGTCGGCTCCCACGCGCTTGCCGGCGGCCCTCAGCGCGAGGATCCCGAACGCCGTGTAGCTGACCTGCCCGCGAAACGAGCCGTCGCCCCGGCGCTGTCGCACCAGCTCGGCGACGAGGTTGCGGCCGCCGAAGCGGCGCGGCGAGCGTCCCGCCGTCTTGAGCACCAGGATCGTTCGCTCGAGCTCGCCGAGGTCGCGCAGACGGCCGGCGGTGCGGGCGAGATAGCGGGTGATCGTGCGGCCGTTGCGGCGCTTGACGTAGGCCGGGTTCTTGCGCGCGGCGCCGAGGCCGAGCGCCGCCCAGCCGGTCATCAGGCCGTTGGACGAGGCGCGCGGCGTGTTGCCGAAGCCGCCGTCGCGGTTCTGGGCCCGCAGCAGGTAGCTGGTTGCCTTGCTCGAGGTGCTGGCCATGGCCGAAGAGGGCGCGAGCAGCAGCAGGAGGGCGACGGCCGGCACCGCCCAGCGGACGTCGAAGCGCCGGCGGTAGCGCCGCAGGGCGCGAACGAAGGCCGGCCCGAGCAGGAGGCAGAAGGCGATGTTGCCGGCCGCGTGGGCGAGGTTGTAGGGCAGAGAGGTGCTTGCCACGACGAAATAGCTCCCCGGGTCGTTTGAGTAGGTGAAGGTCCACTGGTAGACGTCCATGAAGGCGCCGAAGGCGAGGCCCGCGGCGCCGCACACGAGTGCCAGCGCAAGGCGCGAGGGCTCGCGCCCCCGCCACAGGTGGGCGACGAGCGCGCCGGCCAGGCCGACGCCTCCCCAGCCCACCATCTGCCAGGCCGTCCAGGGGCCCTGGCCGAAGAAGACGTTGGAGACGAGCGCGGTGAGCGCGCCCACCATGAAGCCGGGCACCGGGCCCAGCGCGAAGCCGGCGAAGAGGACGATGTCGGTGGTCGGCTTGACGTTGGGGATCGGGGCGAACGCGAGCCTCCCCACCACCGCGAGCGCCGCGAGGGCGGCCACCATCGCCACCACGCGGGCGGGCGGGCGGGTCCGCTCGTACCAGGTGAACCCGGCGAGCACGACCACGGCCAGCACGGCGAAGGAGGCGACCGGCCAGCTCATCGAGCCAGCTCCGCGGCCAGGAGTGTGGCCCCCTCGGCGGGCAGCAGTGCGGCGCCGTCGGTGGCCCGCGCGACGTCGGTGGAGAAGTGCCAGCCGCCGCCGAGCACCTCGGCCGGTGTTCCGTCGGCGATGATCTCGCCCTGGCCCAGCAGCACGACGCGGTCGGCGAAGGCGGCGGCGAACTCGGTGTCGTGAGTGGCGACGACCGCCGCCGGCAGCTCGCGGATGCGCTCGGCGAGCGCGGCCTTGTGGGCGCGGTCCATGCCCCGGGTGGGCTCGTCGAGTAGGGCGACGGCATGGCCGCCCCCGCCGAGCGCGACCTCGAGGGCCAGGCGCTGGCGCTCGCCGCCCGAGAGGTCGCGCGGGTTGGCCTCGGCGCGGCCGGCGAGGCCGGCGCGCTCGAGCCCGGGCGGGCCGGCCTCGTCCTCCGCTCGCTCGTGCACGAGGTAGTCACCCGGATTCTGAAGCAGCAGCGCCACCTCGCCGCCGCGGCGAACCTTCCCACGCGTGGGCTCTACCAGGCCCTTGGCGAGGCGCAGCAGCGAGCTCTTCCCTGCGCCGTTGCGCCCCATGAGCGCCACGCGCTCGCCGGAGGCCACGCGCAGGTCGACGCCGCGCAGCACGGTCGGGCCCTCCTCGAGCTCGAGCCAAACCCCGCGCAAGCGCAGGGCGGGCTCACCAGGCGAGGGCCTGGTGTCACCGGGCGCCCGCCGCGGAGTCAATGCCGCCGTGCGCAGCGCCTCGCGAGCGGCCTTGACCGAGACCGGCGGCGGCCCGAGCCCCGCGCGGGCAAACAGCTGAGCAAGCGGCGTGGCCAGCGGCTGGGCCCGCTCGGCCGCCCAGCCGAGAAAGCCCTCCGGCGAGGCGTCGCAGCCGACGGCGCCGTCTTCCATGGCCAACACGCGGTCGGCCGCCGGCAGGCAGCGCTCGGTGCGGTGCTCGGCGATCACCACCGCGGTGCCCCAGTCCTCGTTGAGGCGCCGCAGCAGCCAGACGAGCTCGTCGCCGGCGACCGGGTCGAGCTGGGACGTCGGCTCGTCCAGCAGCAGCAACGCCGGCCGGTGCACGAGCGCCGCAGCCAGCGCCACCCGCTGCAGCTCGCCCCCGGAGAGGGTGTCGGTGCGGCGGTCGAGCAGTCGCTCGATTCCCAGCGCCAGCGCCACCTCCTCCACCGCGCGGGCCACTGCGCCGGGGCTCTCGCCGCGGTGCTCGAGCGGCAGCGAGATCTCCGCCCTCACCCCTCCGAGCACGACCTGGCGCTCGGGGTCCTGCATCACCACTCCGCAGACGCGCGAGAGCTCGGCGGGGCCGTGCTCGCGGACGCTCATGCCGGCCACCTCGAGGCTCCCGGCGGCGTCGCCGCCGTGGAAGTGCGGCACCAGCCCGCAGAGCGCCCGCAGCAGCGTGGACTTGCCCGAGCCCGACAGCCCGGCGAGCACGGTGAAGCTCCCGGGCTCGAGGGTCAGGTCGATCTCCCGCAGGGTCGGGCGCGCGGCCTCCGCGTAGGAGAAGCAGAAGCCCTCGGCGCGCACGAGCGGCTCAGCCACGCGCCACTCCCAGCCGCGCGGGCCGGCCCAGAAGCGGCGCCACCGCAGCGACGACCAGGCCGACCGCGAGCGCCAGCTCCGCGGGCCCCAAAGCGACGGAGAAGCTCGGGTAGGCCTCGACCTCCCCCACGCCCGCCAGCCTGGCCACGACAGCTCCCGCCAGCACGACGAGCGCTGCCGCGGCCACCGTCACGTCGTGGCGCGACCAGGGCCGTCGCGCCCGTGGTGGCGGCGAGGCCGACGCGTAGCCGCGCACCTCGAGCGCGGCGGCCACGTCGACAGCGCGGTCGAGCGCGCCGGCGAGCGCGGCACGCGCCACCAGCAGCCGCTCCGGCGGCTCGGCGCGGCAGCGTGCCGCCTCGCCCATGCGACCGGCGTCACGGGCCAGCACGGGCACGAGCCGAACGGCCAGCGCCGCGGTCAGCGCCGAGCGATAGGAGACACGCCGGAACAGACGCAGGAGGGCATCAGGGTCCACCGCGGCGGAGAGCAGCCCGAGCGCCATCACCACGGAGGCGACCCGCAGGCCGGCCAGCCCGCCGGCGCCCACGGCCTCGAGCGTGACGTCCCAGCGGCGGCCGAGGAAGTCGCCGCCCCTGATGAGCAGCGTGTCGCCCTCGGAGTAGACGAGCGGGTTGACGAGGGTCACGAGCGCGGCCAGCGGGAGGGCCAGCAGCGCGACGCGGCTCATCTCCTTTCCGACCCCCGCCGCGGCGCCGGCGGCGTAGGCGGCGACGATCACCGCCCCGGTGACGAGCGGGTTCTCGAACAGCGCACCCGTGAGGGCGAGGGCTGCGCACAGCCCCGACACCGCGCCGGCCCGTGCGGAGTGCAGCGCGCTCGCGCGCGGGCGGTAGACGGGCACCAGCCTCATTGCAGCGGCAGGTCCTTCGGCCCCTGTGGGGTCGCCGCCACCGCGAAGGCGTCGGCGAGCGTCTTTCGGTCGAGGCTGCGGGCGGCCCGCTCGGTGCCGCGGTCGTCGACGCCGCTGACCACCCAGAGGATCTCCTCCGCCGCCGGTTTGAGCGCCGCCACCAGGCCGGTGCCCGGAGGGGCGGTGCGTGCCGTCTGCCCGCGGGAGTCGAGCAGCTCCAGCCGGTCTCCGGAGAAGTGCGCGAACACGCCGGTCTCGTCGGGCTTTCCGGTCAACCGGCCCACCGCCTGGATCATCCTCGCCCGCGGCCAGGGAGCCACCACGACCCGCAGGACGTTGCGCGTGGCGTCGGCTCCGAAGGCCGAGGAGCTCGTCCGCACCCCGGCCTCGCGCAGGCGGCGGTTGGCCGCACCGCACGCCGCCCCGTCCTCGTCCGAGCACTCGACGCGCACCGGGAAGCGCTTGCCCTTCGTGCCCCTGACCAACGGCTCGGGAAAGGCGCCGACGATCGCCGGAATCGACATGGCCGCCTCCCAGTGGCGGTAGTCCCAATGGATGCGGTCGCCCGGATGCAGGTCGTACTCCGCCGCCCCCACATCCGACTCGATTCCGTTGACGAAGAAGAACCAGTCGCGCCGCCCCTCGGGCCCGCCGCCGCTGACCCCGCCGATCGACTGGACGAAGCGCCCGCCGTAGCGGGTGTCCACCTTCTGCGACGAGCGCAGCAGCCGCATCACGGTGTCGCCCTGGCGGATCTCGGAACGCTGCTCCTGGTCCACGAGCTGCCGGCCGAAGTCGCGCGTGATGCGCAGCTCGACTCCACCCGGCTGCTCGTCGCCCGCCCCCAGGCCGCAGCCGGCCATGGCCAGGCCGAGGGCCAGGAGGGCGAACGCCCTGCGCATCAGCGCACCGTCACCCGCTGGGGATAGGTCCTCACGTCACCCGCGCGCGTGGCCCGGATGCCGTAGCGGCCGGGGGCGGCGGTGACCGATGCGAGACCCTGCGCATTCGTGGTGGCCGTCAGGCCGCCCAGGCGCACCTCGGCGCCCGGGGCCACGATGCCGCTGCCGCGGTCGTCGTAGGCCACGACCCGCACCGAGACGGCACCGCCGCCCGGCGCCGAGACGCGCAGCTCCAGCGTGCGCTGGCAGTCGCCCTCGGCATCGGGCGTGCAGTAGAACCAGGTGACCCGCTGGCCGCGGCGCAGGCGCCGGCGGCCGAAGGGCCCGCTGGGGTCGCCCGCGCCGGCCGTGGCCTGCTTGCGGCCGACTTTGTAGACCCAGCCGCGGTTGGCCCGGCTCACGTCGGGCCCGATGCGCCGGACGAACAGCCCCGCCCCGTCGCGCGCGCGGCGCGAGCAGGAGCCGAAGTCCTTGATCCCGATGCGGCGCGAAGGCCGCGCGCGCACCAGCGCCGCTAGCGGCGTCCCGGTGGCCGAGGCGCACCGCCGCCGGCCGATCCGCACCAGCACCCCACGCGAGCTGACGCGTCTCGCGCGGTGGCTGCCGTTGCGGAACACCACCATGTGCTCGACCACCGGGGCGGCGCGACGCTTGGCCGCGTCTGCCTGCGGGGGCGGCGCGACGCCGCCCGCCAGGACCAGCGCGAGCGCCGCGACGCCCGCGCCCCCGATCAGCGCCCTGCGCCCGGTCACGGCCGCACCCCCACGGCGTCGAGCTCGACCGGCCCGCCGCCCACCGCCGTGACGCGCACCCGGTGCAGGCCCGAGCGCAGCCGCTTGGAGGTGAACAGGACACGGCGGTGACGCGCGGCTCCGCGAACCCGCACGGTCCGCGTGCCGCGGTCGATCTTCACGCGCAGCCTGCCCCCCCTCGGCAGCCGGCGCCCGATGAGCGCCAGGCGGGTGCCCCGGAAGCGCAGGCGGGCCGTCGCGCCGCGACGGGTCGAGCGCACCACGTGCCGGCCCCACGCCCCCTTGCGTTGCAGGCGCTTCCAGCCCTTGGAGAAGCGAATCAGGCTGCGGTCGCGGTCGTCCACCGGGATCAGCAGCTCGTTCCCGGTCGCCGAGCTGCGGTTGCCCGCCCGGTCGAGCGCCGTGACCCGGAACTCGTACTGGCGCCCCGACCGCCCGCGGAACCGGGTGCTGACCTTCGTCGTGCCGGTCAGGAGGGACCTCCAGCCGCTGTCCGATGTCCTGGCCGCGGCGCCGGTCTCGCGCACGTCGACGTCATAGCGCGAGACGCCGCTGCCCGTGCCGTCGTCGCCCTGCCAGGCGAGCTCGACGCTGCGCGAGGCCGAGCGGTCGCTGGCCCAGCCGCCCGCGGCGCCGGCCGAGAGCAGCTCGACCGAGGGCGAGCTCTTGTCGCCGCTCGTGCACGACGGCGCGCCGACCGGGTCGACGCACACGGTGAGCAGCGGCGAGCGCACGGAGTCAGAGCGCGTGGCCTTCAGCCGGTAGATGCCCGCCTTGGCGAAGCTGAGCGTCGCCCGGCCGTCGGCGTCGGTGAGCCTGCCTCCGATCGCCGAGCCCGGGATCGGGGCGCCGGTGCCGCCGTCGGTCACCCGCACGCCGATGCGCTGCCCGGTTCGCACCGCGGTCGGGCCGGCGAGCTTGAGGGCGTGCGCCTTGGAGAAGGCGTCCCAGACCCAGAGCACCTCGTCACCGGTGCCGACCCGCTGCTGGCAGCCGCCCACCTGCGAGGAGACGAAGTTGTTGAAGTGCCCCCAGAACTCCGAGGAGGTGCTGGAGTCGGGCCCGATCCGGTCGATCAGGAAGTCCTCGAAGCCGTCGTTGAAGGTGGCATCGAAGGTGAAGCCGCCCTGCTTGGCGCCGTCGTCGAGCGTCGCGGTCGAGGTCGGGCCCGGGGTCGGGTGCGCGCCGCCGTTGGTGCCGTCGCACTTGTGGGTCCCGCCCGAGACGGTCGTCACGGCGTGGCCGTCGGTGGTCACCGGCTTCTCGTAGATCGTCCCGCTCTTGCCTTCGACTCGCAGCTTCACCGACACGGGGTCGGCCTGGGCGGCGGGGGCGGCGGCGCTCGCCAGGAGCAAGCCGCCGAGCAACGCGGCCAGGGCGGCGCGCCGTGGCGCGGGGAGGGGCCTATCGGACATGGTCTTCCCTTTCTCCGAGGGATCGATTGACGCGGCCGGAGGGAGGTCTCCTGGCTTCCGGGCTAGTGCGCCGCGCCTTCCCGGAGGCCGGTGGCCCCCAGTGGCTGACCGCAGTCGTGCGGCGCCTTCGTCACCCGGTCACAGTGGCGGGACCGCGCCGGACTCTCACCGGACTTCCCTGACCCACCGGCCGTATGAACCCGGCCAGCATACCCCTAGCCGGGGGCGACTAGCGCTTGCGGCTGAGCAGCGCGAAGCCCGAGAGCAGGACCACGGCGGCAAGCGCGACCGACGGAGCGACGATCACCAGCCCGGTGTGCCGCTCGGCCACGCCCACGAGGCCGCCCGGCTGGGCAAGGGCGACGAGCCCCATCAACAGCAGGGCCAGCACGCCCGCCGCCGCGAGAGCGACGAGGCCCACGGCCGTCACCCCCTCGGTGACCTTGCGGACCGAGGCCGCCGCCCGGCTGCGGCCCGTGCGCGCTGGAAAGCGCTCGTCGAGCGCGGCCAGCCCGGCCAGGAGGACCAGCGCCCAGCCCGACGCGAGCACGAAGCCGCCGACGGCGTCGCTGGGAAAGTGCCAGCCCAGGGCAATGACGCTGAAGGCGACGCCGAGGGCGAAGCCCGCCCCCACCAGCGCCGCCAGCGGCCGGAGGCGCGAGGGCACCGCGATGACCAGGGAGAGGGCCACGGCCATGGCGGCGGTGGAGTGGCCGCTGGGAAAGGCCTCGGGAGCGACGTGGGCGCGGCCGATGCTGCCCTCGAAGCGCGGATAGGCGAGCACGGCCTTCAGGACCTGGCTGGAGATGCTGGTGATGCCGATGAGCAGCACGATCACCGCCCCGACGCGGGGGCGGCCGCGCAGCGCCGCGACGGCGGCAAGCACCGCTCCCAGGAAGATCACCGGGCCGGGGTCGCCGAAGTGGCCCATCAGCTCCGGCAACGAGCCCCCGTTGGGCTCGACGGCCACGAAGCCCAGCAGCGAGGTGGCGTCGGCCCGCCGGGCGGCGTCGGACCCATAGGCGGCCACGAGCAGCAGCAGGAAGAGACCGGCGCAGCCGCCGGCGGCGGCCAGGAGGACGGAGGGCCGTCGGGTCACTCCAGGAGGGTCGCACGGGCGCCGAAAAGCGAGCTAAGGGCCCCGGGCGCGCCCCCACCCTGCCGCTATCATCGCCTCCCTTCAGGCCGCCATCGTCTAGGGGACTAGGACGCCGCCCTCTCACGGCGGAAACCGGGGTTCGAATCCCCGTGGCGGTACTCAGAACGCCCGCATTCAGAGCCTGCTTACCGGTCGACGAAATCAAGGTCGTCGAGGCGGCCTGACGGCGGCGAAGAAAGTCTCGCCGCCATAGACGGGGAGCCGTGCGTCGCGAGCCCGCCGCGGTAACGCTCGCACGACGGGGCCGAGTAGCCGATGGAACTCCGGCCCGAAGAACCGAAACTGGTCGTAGACATACTGGACCCTGAGCCGCTTCACATCCCTGGTGGTGCCGAGGTGGTGGAGCCCATGACGCTCGACCAAGCGGCCCAGCGTACGACGGTCGAAGTAAAAGGTGTGCTCGGGTGGTGCAATCGGCGGCCACCAGCGCCCCAGCGCCCGGGCCGGAAGTGAGCGAAGGTCGGGCGTGTGGATGACCAGGACGCCACCCGGACGGAGGCGCCGGTCCGCAAGCTCGAGGAGCGCCTGCGGCTGGCGTAGGTGCTCGACCACGCTGATTGCGGTGATCAGGTCGAACTCGCCTATAGGCAGCTCCCCTACGTCCTCCAGGGCCAAGCTCACTATCCGGCCGGGGTGGCGCAGCTCGGCCACCGCCGCGGGCTCTGCCTGCGGCTCGATGCCCCAGACGTCCCATCCCCGAGCGGCAGCCTCTTCCAGGAAGCCGCCGTCGAAGCAGCCCACATCGAGCAGCCTGCCCGGCGCGAGGCCGAGGCTCTGGACAAAGTCCATCGTGCGGACGAGGTTGGGTTGGCGCTCGTTGGCCCGGGTCAGGTCGTAGTTGCCGCCGTCCCGGGCACGCGCGGCGTAGTGCTCGTTGAGCTGGCGCTCGCTCGGCAGCGGCTCCAGTCGCATCAGACCGCAGCGCTCGCATTTCACGAACGTCCAACCCAGGCGCCGGTACTTTCGCCGCCAGGACCGCACTCCGCAGACTGGGCACGCCAGGTTGGTCGAGCTGGTCATCACGTGTTGCGGGCACGCGCCCGCACGCGCGCGGTCGCTGCCGGCGTCGACGCGAGGCGATCGCTTGGTCCCAAACCCGGGCCCGCCAAGATAGGTCAGGTCATATAGGAATGCCACCCACCACCGGTTGGCTGCCGTAAGTCCGGACAGCCGACGGCGTGACCGAGAAGGGAGCCTCGATCGCGCGTGGGTCGCTCCTTAGTCGAGCCCTGACCTTGCCGCACTCCGGGGCGGGTCAGTCCCGGACCTGGGGCGGCGACCCGAAGCGCTCCGACATCCGGGCCCCGACGACTCCGGCGATCAGCGCGAGTGCTCGAAGTGGGCGAAAGAGCACGGTCAGCTCGCGGATGGAGCCTGAGTCGTCCAAGCGGACGACGTTCATCCCCTGCGCGCTCGTGTCGCTGATTGCGGTCTCGAACAAGAGCACGGCGTTGTTGTCCTCGATGATCTCGTCGGTGACCACCATGGCTCCGAGCTCCTCCTCCAGAACGCCGAAGAAGTACTCAGCCACCTGCTTGCCGCTCATGGGGGCGTCATCGACAGCGACGTAGATCACGACGTCGTCGGCCAGCGCGCCGAGGATTGCCTGCTGGTCCCAGCTCTCGAGCGCGGCGGTATAGGACAGGCGCCTCGCGCTCACGCCGTTGTCAGGCACTGGCGCGCACTGCTCCTGTTCGCAGACCTTCCTCGAGCGCATCAGGAGTGCCGTAGCGCTCTGGCTCCAGTGCCGGGAGGGCTTCGAGGTACCCGCGCACGACACCTTCGGGGTTGACGCCCATGTGCTCCCTCTCCTGGTTCTCTTCGCCAGAGGCGGCGACTTAACCGTCACAACGCGTATGACCCGTTCAGGTTCGTGGGTGTGGCCGATTTGGGCTGTAACCGCCCGGTCAGACCGCGACGCGGTTTGGTCCCTCAGCCGCGGCCCCTGTCTCGGTTAGGCCGCGGGGGCTGAGAGTCCGGCTCGCCGGTCCTCCCCCCGGTCCGCGGGCTCCTGAACGCGCTCAGATCTCCAGCCGCGAATCCTCCGGATCGAGCGCACCCGCGCCGCCTGGCTCTTGCGGTAGGGGCGCCAGATCACGACCTGGCGCTCCTGGGTCACGCCGGCTCCGCCGCCGGCACCGAGTCCTCGCCTCGGGCCTCGGTCGAGACCAGGATCGCGCCCTCGCCGGTGACGTAGGCCTCCTCGCCGTGCTGGGTGACGTCCATGCCCACGGCCTCCTCCTTGGCGGGAACGCGCAGCGGCATCGCCAGGCCGATCAGCTTCAGCAGGAGGAACGTCATCCCGAACGCGTAGGTCGGCGCGGCCACGGCGGCGAGCACCTGGTCGAGCAGCTGCGAGGCGTTGCCGTACAGCAGCCCGTCCGACAGGCCGTTCCACGACTTCTGGGCGAAGAAGCCGATGAACAGGATCCCGGTGAAGCCCGCTATGCCGTGGGCAGCCAGAACGTCGAGGGTCTCGTCCACGCGCGTTCGCGGGCGGAAGGCAATCGTCGCGTAGCAGGGCAGCGCGCCCGCCGCGCCCAGCGCCAAGGCCCAACCCGGGCTGACGAAGCCGCCCGCGGGTGTGATCAGCACGCAGCCGACGATGATCGCGGTAGCCGCCCCGATCGCGGTTACCGTGCGGCCGCGGATGAGGTCGAGCACGAACCAGGTGATCAGCGCCGCCGACGGGCACAGCAGCGTGTTCACGAAGGCCAGCACGCTGTTCTGGCCCGTGCCGAAGCCGCTGCCGCCGTTGAAGCCGAACCAGCCGAACCACAGCAGGCCGGCGCCCAGCAGCACGTACACCGCGTTGTGGGGCAGCAGCGCCTGGCGCCCCCAGTCCTTGCGCGCCCCGACCACCAACGCCGCCGCCAAGGCCGAGAAGCCCGAGGCCATCTCGACCGCCACGCCGCCCGCGAAGTCCAGCGTGCCGCCGTTGAACAGCCAGCCCGGGCCGAAGCCCCAGTGCGCGAGCACCGAGTAGACCAGCACCGACCACAGCGCGGCGAAGAGCATGAAGGCGCCGAAGCGCATCCGCTCCACCACCGCACCGGATATCAGCGCGACCGTGATGATGCAGAACGTGCCCTGGAAGGCGAAGAACAGCAGGTGCGGGATCGTCGAGTCCTCGCGCGGCGCAAACGTGACGTCGTGGAGGAACGCATAGTCAAAGCCCCCGATGATCTCGTTGGCGTCGCCGAAGGCGAACGAGTAGCCGATTGCCGTCCAGGTCACCGCGGCGATCGCGATCGCCGCGACGCACATCATGAACGTGTTCAACGTGTTCTTGCCGCGTACGAGGCCCGCGTAGAACAGGCCCAGCGCCGGGGTCATCATCAGGACGAGGGCCGTCGCGCCCAGCATCCACGCGGTGTCGCCGGTGTCGATGCCCTTCATCAGGAGCCCACGGGGGTCACGGCGCCCTCTTCGGTATCGCCGGTGCGGATGCGGATTGCCTGCTCGAGCGGGAGCACGAAGATCTTGCCGTCACCCACCTCGCCCGTGCGGGCGCCCTCGATCACCGCCTCGATAGTCGGCGCCACGAACGGCTCGGAGACGGCGATCTCGAAGCGGACCTTCTCGGCCAGCCCCATCTTCACCGTGGTGCCACGGTAGGTCTCGACCCGGTCGAGCTCACCGCCGTGGCCCTGCACCCGGCTCATGGAGACCCCGCGCACCTCCGCGCGATACAGAGCCTCGAGCACGTCATTGGCCCTCTCGGGCCGCACTATCCCGATCACGAGCTTCACGTTTCGCATCCCTCCCAGGGGTTGGCGAGCGGCGCGAGGCTACTCGACCACGGGGAGAAAGGGCCGGCAGGATCTTTGGACACGCGGACAAGAGCGTCCCCGGCGAAACGACACTAGGCTGAAGGCCGTTTCCAGATCCACGTCCTTCGCGCGCCCGTCACGCCGGGCGCGCTCTACGTAAAGGCTCGGCACACATGGCACGATTCCGCCAGGACAACGTCGCGGCCGCCCAGTGGAGCCCCAACGGGGGCGCCCTCGGCACGGTCGACCTCACCCAGACCAAGAACTACCCCTTCGGCGAAGACGTCTTCTCCCCCGCGGTCCAGCGCCAGCGGCTCCCGAAGGACGTCTACAAGCGCCTCCGGCGCACGCTGGCCCAGGGCGAGGCCCTCGATGCCTCCCTGGCCGACGCGGTCGCGCTCGCGATGAAGGAGTGGGCCCTCGAACGAGGCGCCACCCACTACACGCACATGTTCCAGCCGTTGACCGGCTCCACGGCCGAGAAGCACGACTCGTTCTTCAGCCCCGACGAGGACGGCACCTCACTGGCCGAGTTCTCCGGCAAGGAGCTCATCCAGGGTGAGCCCGACGCCTCGTCGTTCCCGACCGGCGGCGTCCGGGCGACCTTCGAGGCCCGCGGCTACACCGCCTGGGATCCCACCAGCCCGGCATTCATCCTCGAGAACCCCAACGGGGCGCTGTTGTGCATCCCGACGGCGTTCGCCTCGTGGACCGGTGAGGCCCTGGACTACAAGATCCCGCTGCTGCGCTCCATGGAGGCGCTGTCGAAGTCGGCCATCCGCGCCCTCCGGCTTCTCGGCGACCACGAGGCCGGGCGAGTGTTCACCACCGTCGGCCCCGAGCAGGAGTACTTCCTGATCGACGAGCAGTTCTTCTTCGAGCGTCCCGACCTGGTCACCACCGGGCGAACCCTGTTCGGCGCCCAGCCGGCCAAGGGGCACGAGCTCGACGACCACTATTTCGGCTCGATCCCGGAGCGGATCCTGGCCTTCATGATGGACTCCGAGCGCGAGCTGGCCCGCCTGGGCGTGCCCGTGAAGACCCGTCACAACGAGGTGGCTCCGAACCAGTACGAGCTGGCGCCGGTGTTCGAGAACTCGAACGTCGGCTCCGACCACCAGCAGCTGACGATGCAGGTCATGAGGCGCGTGGCCCGCAAGTACGGCCTGGTGTGCCTGCTGCACGAGAAGCCCTTCGCGGGCGTCAACGGCTCGGGCAAGCACAACAACTGGTCGATGGGCACCGACACGGGCGACAACCTGCTCGAGCCGGGTGACACCCCCGCGGACAACGTGAACTTCCTGTTCTTCTGCGCCGCGGTGATCAAGGCCGTGAACAAGCACCAGGGACTCCTGCGGGCCTCCGTGGCCAACATCGGCCAGGACCACCGCCTCGGAGCCAACGAGGCGCCGCCGGCGATCATCTCGATCTTCCTCGGCGCCGAGCTCGAAAAGGTGTTCGCGGCGATCGAGTCCGGCGAGGGCGACCCCCACACGCCGGCCTCCTACCTCGGCCTCGGAGCGTCGGTGCTGCCGCCGTTGCCGATGCACGGCGGCGACCGCAACCGGACCTCGCCGTTCGCCTTCACCGGCAACAAGTTCGAGTTCCGCGCCCTGGGGTCGAGCATGTCGCTCGCCTTCCCCAACACCGTGCTGAACACGATCGTGGCCGAGGCCATCGACGAGATGTCCGACGAGCTGGAGGCCAAGATCAACGGCTCGGACGTCGCCGAGGCCGTGACCGAGGTGGTCAAGGGCGTCTACACCGAGAACAAGCAGATCCTGTTCAGCGGCGACAACTACGACGACGCCTGGCACGCCGAGGCCGAGCAGCGCGGGCTGAAGAACCTGCGCACGTCGCCCGAGGCACTGCCCGAGGTCCTCGCCGACTCCTCCGTAAAGGCCATGGAGAAGTACGAGGTGCTCAGCGAGCGCGAGCTGGAGTCGCGCTTCGAGGTCTGGGCCGAGCAGTACGCCCTGTCCGCCAACATCGAGGCCGAGGTGACCGCGTCGATCGCCCGCACGATGATCCTGCCGGCCGCCCTGCGCCACCTGGCGGTGGTCGAGGCGGCCGGAGTCGGGTCCCTGGCAACCGAGACCCGCGGGCTGATCGAGGGCTTCTCGGCCGCGATTCAGGAGCTCGAGGAGGCCAACCACTACCCCGACGACACCGAGGGCATCGACCTTGCCGTCTACGCGCGGGACAACCAGCTCACCGCGATGGAGAAGGTCCGGGCGGCCGGCGACCGGCTCGAGAAGATCGTCGCCGACGATCTCTGGCCGCTGCCGAAGTACTCGGAGATGCTCTTCATCAAGTAGCCGCGTGCGCAGGCCGGGCGCTGGCGAGCGCCCGGCCTCCGCGCTAGATTTGGGCTCGCCATGAGCCAGCGACGTTCTGAGATGCTGAAGGCCTCACCGAGGATGTTCGAGTCGGATTGGCTCGACCGCCTCTCGCGCGTCCACCCGGTCGTCCCGCTGATCATCTTCATCCCGGCGATCGCGGTCCTGTTCGCGCTCGGCCAGGAGGGCGTGCCTCCCCTGGAGGTCGCGGCGTGGGTCCTCGCCGGCTACCTGTTCTGGACCCTCACCGAGTACTGGATGCACCGGGTGGTCTTCCACTTCGAGCCCGAGGAAGGCATCGGCGCCAAGCTGCACTGGATCATCCACGGCGTGCACCACGACCATCCGAATGACCCGCTGCGGCTGGTCATGCCGCCGTCGGTCAGCGTGCCGCTGGCATCGCTCTTCTGCGCTGCCTTCGTGCTCGTCCTCGGCTCCTGGGGCTGGCTGGTGGGTGTGGGCTTCCTGCTGGGCTACCTGATCTACGACATGACGCACTACTACGTGCATCACTACAAGCCCAAGACCCGCGTCGGCAAGCTGCTGCGCGAGCTGCACATGCGCCACCACTTCCAGGACCACACGCGCGGCTTCGGGGTCAGCGCGCCGTTCTGGGACTACGTCTTCCGCACTCCCCTCAAGCGCCGCTAGGCGCAGCCGGCCGGCGGCCCGAGCCGGCTATGCGGATGAGAGGACTCGAACCTCCACGTCCCGAAGGACACAGGCACCTGAAGCCTGCGCGTCTGCCAATTCCGCCACATCCGCGGGCGTTCGCAGGATAGCCGCCCGCCAGGGGCGCCATTGCCGTTTGAGGCTGGACGTGCCGGGGCAGCCGAAGTGCAGGAAGCGACCAGAAGGGACGGATAAGCACATGCCCTGGGACGAACTAGAGCCCCGCCAGTTCCCGGCCTTCGAGAAGGAGCTGGACGGGATCTCGAAGCAGACGATGGACGACCACTACAAGCTCTACGAGGGCTACGCCAAGAAGTCCAACGAGTGCCGCAAGCGCCTCAACGAGTTCGACTACTCGGAGATCGAGGGCAATCAGGTCTTCTCGGACCTGCGCGCGGTCTCGGTCGACTACACCTTCGCGCTGCTCGGCTTCAAGAACCACGAGCTCTACTTCGGCCACCTCGGTGGCGAGGGCGGCGAGCCGCAGGGCAAGTTCGCCGAGCTGATCGAGCCGGAGTTCAACGGCGTCGACAAGTGGCAGGACGCGGTCAAGAAGGCGGCCAGCGCCGCGCGCGGCTGGGTCATGGTCGGCTACGACCTCAACGACGGCTCGCTGTTCAACTACATCATGGACTCCCAGAACCTCTGGGCCGTCTACAACATGGTCCCCGTGCTCGGGATAGACGTGTATGAGCACGCCTACGCCGCCGACTTCGGGTCGACCCCCGACGGGCGCAAGCAGTACGTCGAGGCGTTCTTCCGCAACCTCGACTGGGATCACGTCAACCGCCAGCTCGAGCAGGCGGTTGCCGCCCGTGAGGGCGCCCGCAGCGTGCAGGACCAGGGCGACGAGCCCGGCTGACCGCTTGGCCGTAGGACCTACCCTCTAGGGGTGGGCCCCGGCCGCGATCACGACCACTCCCATGCGGCGTCGGCCGGCGCCGACCGCCGGCCGATCGCGCTGGCCCTCGGCCTCGTGCTCGCCTTCATGGCGGCCGAGGTCGTGGCCGGAGTGCTGGCCTCCTCGCTCGCGCTCCTCTCCGACGCCGCGCACATGCTCACCGACGCCGGCGCGCTCGCCCTCGCGCTGGTCGCCGCTCGCCTGGCCGCCCGGCCGCCACGGGGGCGCTACACGTTCGGAACCGGCCGCGCCGAGGTGCTCTCGGCCCAGGTCAACGGCGCGCTGCTCCTGGCCTTCGGGGTGCTGATCGGCGTGGACGCGGTGCGGCGCCTGAGCGACCCCGACGCGGTGAACGGCGGCGTGGTGCTGGCGGTCGGCGCAGCCGGCGCCGTCGTCAACGTGGCCTGCGCCTGGCTGCTGGCGCGCTCGGAGCGCCGCAGCCTCAACCTCGAGGGCGCCCGCCAGCACGTTCTGGCCGACCTCTACGGATCGGTCGGGGCGATGGCGGCGGGCGGCGCCGTGCTCGCCTTCGGGTTCGATCGCGCCGACCCGATCGCGGCCCTCGCGGTCTGCGGGCTGATGCTGCGCGGCTCCTGGTCGCTGCTGCGCGACTCGGGCCGCGTGCTGCTGGAAGCGGCGCCGTCGGGGCTCGATCCCGACGAGGTGGGCCAGGCGATCGCCGCGCAGACGGGCGTGGTCGAGGTGCACGACCTGCACCTGTGGGAGGTCACGGCGGGCTTCCCGGCGCTTTCGGCGCATCTGCTCGTCGGCCCCGGCGACGACTGCCACGCGCGCCGCCGTCAGGTGCGCGACATGCTCGGCGAGCGCTTCGGGGTCGAGCACGTGACCCTGCAGGTCGAGCACGAGCACGAGCGGCGGCTGCTGGAGATCGAGGACCGGCCTCTGGCCGAGGAGCACAGGCCGTGAGCGCGGACGACCACCCATCGCCTCCCGCGGCGGATCGACTACGCCGTCGACGCCCACGAAGTGACCCGTTCGAGGCGAGTGCCCGGCGTGCCGCCGGGCGCGCTTAGGCGCAAGTTCTGCTGCGGATGAACGTCCCTGTAAGCGGTAAGTCGTGCAGGGGCGCGCAACCTTCCAGCTTCCCGGCGGCGCTCAGGCGCCCGCCCGGGCTCGACAGATCGTCGGGGTGACGATCGGCGTCGTCCTGCCCGAGGACCGCGCCTACCAGGCCAGTCTGCTCACGAGCGAGATCGTCAGCAACAGCGTCCTGCACGGCCGCTCCGGCGATGGGGACCAGATCGAGCTCGCGATGTCGTGGAACACCGAGCACGTGCGCCTCGAGGTGACCGACGAGGGCCCGGGCTTCCAGGTTTCCACCCGCGACCGCAACCGCCCGGGCGGCTGGGGACTCGCGCTGGTGGAGACGATGAGCGACCGCTGGGGCATCGAGCGCGGTGACCGCACTCGCGTCTGGTTCGAGCTCGCCCGGACCGAGGCCGCCTAGGCCCCGCGGCACCACAGCCGGGGGCTACGCCTAAACCGGCCTCGGGGGCACCGCGCGCTCCCGAGCGAGGACACCGGCCGCGTCGGCCATCTCGAGAATCGTTCGCACCAAGCGGCTCTAGGGTGCCCGGCGTGGCGGAGGCGTTCTTCACCGAGGAGGGCGACCGGCTGGTGCCCTCCGAGCTCACCCGCGGCCCCTGGGACCCGAGTTCTCAGCACGCCGGCCCGCCGGCTGCCGCAATCGCCCGGGCGCTGGAGCTACACCCCGGCGGCGACGGCAAGCAGGTCGGCCGGGTGACGTTCGAGATCCTGCGGCCCGTACCACTCGCGCCGCTTCGGGTCGAGGTTCGCACCGTGCGCCCGGGCCGCAGCGTCGAGCTGCTCGAGGCCCTGCTCAGCGATGCGGCCGGCACCGAGCTGGTGCGTGCCTCCTCCTGGCGGCTGGTGACCGGCGAGGTGGACCTCGAGGGCGCCGCGACGCCCGGGGAGCCTCCCGCGGGCCCCGACCGGGCCGAGGAGAAGCCCTTCTTCCCGACCGGCCAGGAAGTCGGCTACCACACGGCCATGGAGTACCGCTTCCTGTCGGGCGGCTTCCTCGAGATGGGCCCGGCGACGGTGTGGATGCGGATGCGCGTCCCGCTCGTGGCCGGGGAGGAGCCGACCCCCCTGCAGCGCGTGCTGGTCGCCGCCGACTCCGGCAACGGCGTGAGCGCGGCGCTGGACTGGCGGCGCTTCCTGTTCATCAACACCGACCTGAGCGTGCACCTGCACCGCATGCCCGCCGGCGAGTGGGTGTGCCTCGACGCGGTGACCCGCCCCGAGCCCAACGGCGTCGGCCTTTCGGACACGGCCCTGTTCGACGAACGCGGGCCGATCGGACATGCGTCCCAGACGCTGTTCGTGCGCGCCCGGGTGACGTAGGGTGGGCCGTGGGCCGCGATCGAGGAGGACGAGGACTTGGGACTGTTCAAGGGCATGAAGGACATGCAGAAGCAGGCGCAGGAGGCGATGGGCCAGCAGCAGGGCCAACAGGCGGGCATGGGCGGAGACATGGCGGCGCAGGCCGCCTACGCCCAGACGGCGCAGAAGCTGTATGCCTCCGGCATCGAGGCGCCGGCCGTGGTGCACGCCATCCGCCCGACGGGCCAGACCGATGTGGGCGGCGGCCAGCAGACGGAGTTCGAGGTCTCGATCCGACCCGACGGCGGAGAGCCGTACCAGACGACCATCTCGCAGTCGATGCTGCCGGCGCAGCTCGAGGAGATCTCCGAGGGAGCATCGATCACCGTGCGCTACGACCCGGACTCCCCCACGACCGCTCTCATCTACGGCTGGTAGCGCGATGGGCCTCTTCAAGGGAATTCGAGACGTCAAGCGCATGTCGGACCACCACGGCGGCATGCCGTCGGTCCGACAGTCGTTCAAGGACATTGGGGCACTCGCCGATGACCGCGGCGAGAGCGAGGTGCTGAAGAAGGGGTATCCGGCCAAGGGCGTGGCCAAGGGCTTCGCCGAGCCGGTCCCGGGCGAGCGCTTCGCGATGCATCTCCCGATCGAGGTGCATCCGCCCACCGGGGCGCCGTACACCGTGGACTACGTGTTCCCCACCACCCGTATGAAGGCGGCGGTGACGGTGGGCATGGAGATCCCGGTCAAGGTGCACCCCGAGGACCCCAACCGCATCGCGGTCCAGTGGGACGCCCAGCAGGCCTCGATCGCCGCCGCCGGCGGCGACCAGGCCGCCGTGATGGAGGGGATGCAGTCCACCTACGGCAACGCCGCGGACCAGGCCTACCGCCAGGCGCGCGAGCAGCAGAAGTCAGAGGACCCCGCCGAGAAGATCAAGAAGCTCGGGCAGATGAAGGACTCCGGCCTGATCACCCAGGAGGAGTTCGACGCCAAGAAGGCGGAGATACTCGCCGGGATGTAGCGCCTCGGGCTAGGCGCCGACGCGCAGGCCGTGAGTCCCACCCTGCGCGTCGGCCAAATGGCCGAGGGCCGCGCGCGTGCCGGGGTCAACCTTGCCGATGACCGTCACGCGGGTGTGGCCGGTGCCGGAGTCGTCGAAGCGCACCGAGAGCGTGTAGAGGCTCTGCGAGAACTTGCGCAGCAGGACGCCGACCACCGAGAGGAAGTTCAGGTAGGCCGGCCAGTCGTAGTAGCGCTTCTCGTACGAGAGCCCGTTGAACGACTCGTCCACAAGCTCGAAGCCCTGCAGGGCGTCGGGGGGCTGCGAGCGCCAGCGGAACATGGCTTGGTCGGGCGGCCCGTGGGTAAGAAAATGGAGCTCGAGCTCGTCGGCCATGCGGAGCGACCCTAACCGGACATCTAACCTCGCGCGCGTGCGGGGCGATCGCAGGATCGCGTGGGCTCTGGTGGCGACCCTGGCCGCGGGTGCCGTCTTGCGGCTGCTCCTCGTCCTGGCCTGGAAGCCGGCCTTCTTCGGCTGGCCCGACGCCGCCAGCTACATCGGGGTCTCGCAGAGCGGCGACTTCTTTCGCAACGAGCTGCGGCCCGCCGGCTACCCCCTGGTGCTGCGGGCGATGAACGAGATCTCCCCCACACTCCTCTTCGTGGTGCTGGTGCACCACCTGCTGGGACTGGCCTCGGCGGCGATCATGTTCTTCACCGTCGCCCGGACGGGGATCTCGCGCCGACTCGCGCTGCTGCCCGCGGCCGTGATGGCGCTTGGGGCGCCGGTGTTCTTCATGGAGCACTCGGCCAACAGCGAGGCCGTCTTCATCCTCCTGATGTCGATCTCGCTGTACTGCGGCGTGCGCACGACCGAGGGCACGAGCCTGTGGTGGCCGGCCCTGGGCGGCCTGGTCCTGGCGACCGCGGCGAGCGTGCGCGTGGTGGCGCTGCCGATCCTCATCCTCGGCGCCCTCTGGCTGGTGTTCGCGGTGCCCAGCGCGGCATGGCGCCGGCGGGCGGCCGTCACGGCGGCCGGGGTGCTCGGGGCCTTCGCGCTGCTGGTCCCCTACTACGTCGTCGAGTACGCAGCCGAGGGGCGCACCGGGCTGAGCCGCAACGGCGCCTGGAACGTCTACGGCCGCGTCGCTCCCTTCGCCGACTGCTCGAAGTTCACTCCGCCGCCGGGCACCGGGCTGCTGTGCGAGAACGTGCCGCGCGCCAAGCGGCCCTACACCAACCAGTACACCTTCAATTGGTACTACTCGCCCGCGATTCGCTACTTCGGCGACCCGCACACCGCGGGCGCCAAGCAGACCGCCGCGGTGGAGGCATTCACCTGGGAGGTCGTCACCCACCAGCCACTGGACTACCTGGAGGAAGTGGGCGGCGCGACCCTGCGCTACATCGCGCCCGAGAGCTTCCGCGGCTACGGGGGCGGCTACAGCTGGCACGACCTGGTCCACCACCAGGTCCTGTTCAACTCGACCTACAACCCGCTCGGCTTGCGCGATGCCCGGCCGCACTACACCGACGCCAAGCGCTTCAGCGTCGACCGCAACCTGATCACCGTGCTACGCACCTACGAGTCGGGGACCCGGCTGCAGGGGCCGGTGTTCTTGGTGCTGGCGCTGCTGACGGTGCTCGCGCCGTTCCTGACGACGGGCCGCGCGCGCTCCGCGGCGGTCCTGTTCGCCATCTCGGCGTGGGTGATGCTCGTGATCCCGGTCGCCACCGTGGAGTTCAGCGCTCGCACCGCCGTGCCGGCGCTGGGACCGTTCGTGGCGGCAGCGGCGATCGGTGCCCAGGGAGCGCTTACCGCGTTCGCCCGCCGGCGGCGGCGAAGCCTCGCGGGGACGCCGCCCGCGAGGCCCGCGGAGGCCTAGCTGTAGTTCCTAAGCGCGTTGGTTCATCCGGGCCCCCTTGAAGGCTGGGAGCTGCCAAGCACGCCAGTCCCAAGGAGGACACCGGATGAATCTGCACGCTAACGCCGCTCTCAGCCTGACTGGCCGTCGCCTGCTGG
>DATHAQ010000033.1:0-30873 GCA_035296565.1 Thermoleophilaceae bacterium | reverse complement strand
AGACGGGCTCCTGCGATGCGAGTGCGGCGCGACGATGTACCCGCGCAAGGACACGCGGTCCGGGCGCGACACCTACCGCTGCCGTGGCCGCGACGACCGGACCACGGACTGCACGATGCCGCCTCTCCCCCGCGCCGAGATCGACGGCCGCGTGCGGGACTACATCGCTGGGCAAGTGCTCTCGCCGGGCATGGCCGAGGGCGAGATTTCACGCGAGGCCGAGATCGCGGCGAAAGAAGCGGCCAAGGTAGCGGCAGCGGCCGAGCGCGAGGTGACCAAGATCGACGGCGAGATACGGAACGGCAAGCGCCGCATGCTCGAAGACGAGCCGCCGTTCGGGCCGACCGAGTGGCGCGAGTTCAAGGCCGAACTTGAGGCACAGCGGACCACAGCGGCGGCGAAGGCCGCGCACTACCGCCAGGTAGCTCAAGACTTGAAGCGGCCCAGCGGCGATCTAACAGCGGCCGTCGAAGCAATACGGAGCGCCGCCGCGCAGGAGGCCGCCGCAGACACGCCGACGCTCGCTGCCCAGCAGGTCGCCATCGGGCGGCTGTTCGAGTGCTTCGAGGTGTTGACCGGTCCCGTGGATGTCCCTGTCGCCGATGTGGATGATGACGCTAACCGCCAGCTTGCGGAAGCGGTCGTGGAGCATGATCGCGCGCGGCGAACCGCGAACAAGGGCAAGCCCGCCATACCACCGCGAAAGCACAAGTATCCCCGTGAGTACGTGACCGTCACCTCGCCGCCCTTCGATGTGGACGACGCGGTGGCCGCGCTAGCGGAGGTACGCGACCACCACGCGCGCGAGGTCCCCGAGCCCGATGTACCGCCGTTCAAGGTCAAGGCGCGCGGCCATGACGAGCGCCTGATCTACCTCCTGCCGATGCCGCGCCCGGAGGTGGCCGAAAGGTTCGGCGCAACGCCGCTGGACTCGCTCAGAGAGCTTGATCCGAGTGTCCGTAGGGGCTTGCCGTTGCGGTACGCGAGCGGGCCCTCGTAGCCGCCGCCCGAGGCCATCCCGGGGATTCCCGCGGGCCCCGCGGGGCTGAGCTCGGCCTCAGCGCGGGCGCGCACCTCCACGCGGCGCACCGCCCGGCTCCCCGCGCCCTCGATGCGCACGCGCTTGCTGCCGCGGACGGCCACCGTAACCCGGGTGGGCGCAAAGGTGGCGCCGGGGAAGGCGACATCCGACCTGCGCAACGCGACGCCGTTGGCCCCTGCGCCGCGTACCGCTGCCGTTCGCGCCAGCGCGCGGTAGGCGGCCTCGGAGAGGTGGCGGGGGTTGGGGGCGCCGTTCTCCAGCACGGCGGGCTCGAACAGGCGCGGGTAGACGTCGCGCATGGCGCGCGCCGCGGAGACCGCGGCGAGGTCGGCGCCCCGTTGGTGGCGCCCCTTGGCGCCGAGGGCCTGGCCGAAGGAGGCGAGGACGAGGAACCCCGCCAGCAGCGCCCCGGCCAGCCCCAGCATCAGGACAGAGGACTGGCCGCGCTCACCGCGCAGCCGTCTCACGCGGTCACCTCGCAGAGGTCGGCTAGCTCGGAGACCGCGCGACCCAAGGCGCCGCGGGGCTCGCGGCCCCCCATCGCCAGCTGCGCCGCGGTGCGGGACTCGGGCAGGACGAGATCCGTCTCCTCAGACCAGCGCGCTGCTCCGTCGCCCGAGCGGCGAGGGCGATTGAGCACCACTAGCGGGTGTGGGGCGACCCGAGCGACCGTCGCCGCCACCGCCCGCGCCAGCGAGGGCTGGACGCCGGGTCCGGCGACCAGCACCACGCGGTCGGCCACCGACGCGTGTGCCCCTCCTGGCGCGCGTCCGGCGTCGAGCACCAGCGGCGCGAGGCCGCGGGCCAGCTCGGCGAGCTCCAGCGGGTCGTGGGCCTCGAGCAGGCAGAGCCGGCCGCTCGCCCGCGGGCGCCCCGGGGCGAGCTCGGCGAAGGCTCGAGCCAGTCGCGCGGCGGCGGGTGTGCCCAGCGGTATGGCGCCGGCGGGTCCTGCCCCCGACACGGCGCAGGCGCCATCGGCCGAGCGACCCGCAAGCTCGGCGCCGAGGGCCCGCGCCAGTGTGGTCGCGCCGCATCGTGGAGCCAGGCCGAACACCGAGACCACGGGGCGCCGGCCCGCCGCGACGGGAGGCTCGGGCTCGGCGGGCGGTTCGGGCTCGCCGCGCGGCTCCGCCGGCTCGAGGAGCCAGGCGCCGGCCGTCGCAAGCGCGGTCGCGACCAGACCGCGGCCGGGCGCAGGCCGGGCGCTCATGGCGCCTTCACCCGCGCGTCGGCGCTGACGGCGAGGTGACGCCCGACGGCTCGCAGCGCCGAGGGCGGCTCGAGGCGGACCCGCACCGTGCCGCGGGCCACCGTGACCCGCATCCGCCGTGACGACCATCCGGGGAGGGCCTCGCGGACCGCCGAACGGCCATCGCGTTCGCCGGCGATCGCCAGTGCACCAGCCTCGGCGGCCGAGCCCGCCAGAACGCTCGAGTAGCCCACAGCCAGCAACTGGAAGAGGACGAAGCCGACCAGCATCAGCGCCGGCACGGCTCCCAGCAGCTCGACGCTGGCCTGGCCGCGCTCGCTGCTCATTCCGACCCCCTCAGAGAGGCGCTCGCGGCCACCGTCAGAGGCGAGCGCCCGCGGCGCAGCACGAGCGGGACTCGCAGCGCCACCCGCACGCGGCTGCCGCGGCGCTGCACCCTCAGGCCACTTTCCAGGGCGCGCGGCAGCGCACTCCGCGCTGCCTTCGAGGGGTCCCGGTCGACGACGTCCGCGCGAGCCGCGACGCGCGCAGCATTCGCGCACATCCACAGCGCATGGCCGGCCAGGATGGCCTGCCAGAGTGCGAGCCCCACGAACAGGACCACTGGCACGGCGGCGACCAGCTCGACCGAGGCCTGGCCGCGCTGGTCGGCTGCCCGGGGGCGGTGGCTGATGCGGGGGCGCGGAGACACGCAAAGCAAGGTCGCGCGAGCCGCGTGACGGGACAATGCGTGGGTGTTACAAGATCAGCGTCCGGGGTGCTACGAGGAGCCCGCGGCGCGGCGGAGGGCCGGACGGCGCGAAGCAGGGCACCCGTCCGAGAAATTCGTCAGGCCGCTGAGCGTTTTTGTGGAAGGGAAGCGTGCTCCCCGGGGCGGTCGCGAGCGGCGAGCCGGCCCGAGCGGCGGAGCGGGGTCCGACAAATTCGTCAGGGCGCTGAGCGTTTTTTCGGAAGGCAAGCGTGCTCCGCCGGGGCGGGCGCGAGCGGCGGAGCGGGCGCGAGCGGCAAGCGGGGTGGGGGGCGCGACCCGCGGACGCCCGCCTAGACCGCGTACCGCCGGTACTGCGTCCAGACCCAGTAGATCCCGTAGGTGGCGAGCCCCAGCAGGGCCAGCCAGGCGAGGACGCCGACGCCGCCCTGGTCGAAGAGGCGATTCGTGGCAGTGAAGGTGAGCAGCGCCAGCCCGATCGACGAGTAGAGCACCAGCCGCTCGCGGGGCTCCAGCGACTCGATCGTGGAGCGATTCTGGCGAAACAGCCGCACCCCCAGCAGGGCGATCAACACGAAGAAGGCGACCGAGAGGACCGTGAGCAGCGCGTTGACCGTCTCGCGCCCCCCGGGCAACACGGTCAGAGCCAGAGCGATCAGCAGGACGATCGCGAACTTGCCCCAGAGCGGCATAGGCCAAATCTAGGAGATGGCGCCAGTGGCCGTCAGCACGAGCACCACTACGCCCAGGACCACGCGGTAGACGACGAACACCACCGTCGAGTGCGTGGTCAGGAAGCGGAGCAGCCCCGCGATCGCCGCGTAGCCGGCCACGAAGGCCAGCAGCGTGGCCACCACGAGCGCGCCGACGCCCGTGTCGCGCTCGTCGCCGGACAGGATCGTGCCCAGCTCGAGCACGCCGCTAAGCACCACGGCGGGAATCGAGAGCAGGAAGGAGAAGCGCGCCGCCGCGGTGCGGTCAAGGCCCATGAACAGCCCCGCGGTGATCGTCGCGCCCGAGCGCGAGACGCCGGGGACCAGGGCGGCGGCCTGGGCCAGGCCCACCGCCACGCCGTCGCGGGCGCCGATGTCCTCGATCTTGCGGGTCCGCCGGCCCACCCTCTCGGCGGCCAGCAGCAGCAGACCGAGCACGATCAGCGTGGTGCCGATCAGGTAGAGGTCGCGGGCGCCCGTCTCGATCTGGTCCTTGAAGACAAGGCCGAAGATGCCGATCGGGATCGTGCCGAGCAGGATGTACCAGCCCAGCCGCGCGTCATGGTCCTTGCGCAGCGGCGGGTCGCGCAGCGAGCGCAGCCAGGTGCGCCCGATGCGAACGAGGTCGGAGCGGAAGTAGATGACGACGGCCGCCATCGTGCCCAGCTGCGTCACGGCGGTGAAGGCGGCGCCCGGGTCCTCCCACCCCATGAAGGCGGGGACGATGCGGAGGTGCGCGGTGCTCGAGATCGGGAGGAACTCGGTGAGCCCCTGCACGATGCCGAGGACGATTGCCTCGATCAACGACACGGCGGCGGAACCCTAGAGGTCGGCGCTCGGCGGCTATTCCGAGTAGCCGTGCTCTTGGAAGCGCTCGCGCGAGGCCGCGATCTCCTCCCAGGCGTCCGTGCGCGAGTACCAGCCGTCCACGGTCACCTTCTTCTGCTCGAGGTCCTTGTAGATCGAGAAGAAGTGTGAGATCTCGTCCTTGAGCTGCTTGGGGAGGTCCTCGAGCTGCTCCATGTAACTCCAGCCGGGATCCGTGAGCGGGACGGCGAGGACCTTGTCGTCGATCCCGGCGTCGTCCTCCATCCGAAACAGCGCGATCGGCTTGACCTCTATCAGGCAGCCCGGGAACGTGGGGTGCGAGACGCACACCATGATGTCGAGCGGGTCGTCGTCCTGACCCAGCGTGTCGGGAATGAACCCGTAATCGGTCGGATAGACCACCGACGCGAACAGGAAGCGATCGAGCTTCAGCCTCTCCTTGTCGTGATCCCACTCGTACTTGTTGCGGCTTCCCTGCGGGATTTCGACGATGCAGTCGAGGCTCTCCTCGCTCACGCGGCACAAGATAAACTGCCGCGCGTGCATTCGCTTCTCGTGACCGCCGCGGACAACGGCGAGGGGCTGCTCGGCGAGACCGACGACCGCATCATCACTTTCTTCTCACTGGGCGTTGTCCTGTTCTTCGCCCTCGTGGTGATCACGGGCTCGGCGATCCAGTCCAAGCTGGACAAGCGCAAGGAGGCCAAGAAGGCCTCCGAGCTCCGCCGCAGCGTCGGCTGGTAGCACCCGCGCGGTGGCTGAGGTCACCTACGAGCGCATAGGCGCCGCGGCGGTCGTGACCATCGACCGGCCCGAGCGCCGCAACGCCGTCGACGGCCCCACCGCCCAGCGGCTCGGCGAGGCCTACGACAGGTTCGTCGCCGACGACGATGCGCGGGTCATGGTGCTCACCGGCGCCGGCGGCGTCGCCTTCTGCGCCGGCGCCGACCTCAAGGCGATCGAGACCTTCGGCGAGCGTCTCGACCTGCCGGAGGGACCGCTCGGCTTCACCCGCCTCATCTCGCCGAAGCCCACCATCGCGGCCATCGGCGGCTGGTGCCTGGCCGGCGGGCTGGAGCTCGCCCTGTGGTGCGACCTGCGCATCGCAGCGGAGGGCTCCACTCTCGGCTTCCCCGAGCGCCGCTGGGGCGTCCCGCTGATCGACGGAGGCACGCAGCGGCTACCGCGCATCGTGGGCCTGGGCCGAGCGCTGGACATCATCCTCAGCGGCCGTATGGTCGAGGCCGAGGAAGCTCTCGCGATGGGCCTGCTGACCGAGATCGTGCCCGCCGGCGAGCACGTCACGCGCGCGCTGGCCTACGCCGAGGCGCTGGCCTCCTTCCCCCAGGACACGATGCTCGCCGACCGCCGGGCGGCGATCGAGGGCACCGGGCTGAGCTTCGAGGAGGGCCTGGCCGTCGAGTCGCGCAGCGGCCGCGAGACCCTGGCCACCGCCTGGGAGGGCGCGGGGCGCTTCGCGGGCGGCCAGGGCCGCAGCGGCGCGGGCGCCGGGGCGTAGCCCCTAGGGCTGGACGAAGACCGTCCCCTCCATGTTGGGGTGGATGGTGCAGAGGTAGCCGATCTTGCGCTCGCTCTTAAAGGTGCGCGTGTATCGCTTGCCCGGCTCGATCGGGCCGGAGTCGAACTCGTGGTAGAGCTCGTCTCCGACGGTGACCGTGTGGGCGACCTTGTCGCGGTTGATCCAGGTGACCTTGCCCCCGGGGCGGACGCGGATGGTGCCGGGCGAGTACGAGATCCTGACCATCTCCACAGTGGCGTCGGTCTGTGCGTCGGCGGGAGCCTTGGTGGCCTCGTCGTTGCCGACCGGGGTGAGGCCGCCCTTCTTCATCCCGCCGCAGCCACCCAGGGCCACCGCGCACGCCAAGGACAGGAGAGCGGCACGCCTCATGACTGCTTGATGTAGGGCCGCAGTCGGCTCATCACCTGGTCCATGGTCAACGCCTGGTCAAACGCCCGGGGCGCGGGGTTGGTGTCGTTCTCGCGGCGGCAGCGCGCGGCGTGGCGCGCCTCGACCTGCACGATCTGGCCGGCGGTCTCCAGGATGTCGTCGTTCTCGATCAGCGGCCCGGAGCCGTTGTAGGCCGAGACGCCGGTGTCCTCGAAGAGCATCGCCGTCTTGAGGAAGGCCTCCTCGTTGGAGAGCGCCGAGCCGAAGTCGAACTTGGGGGCCCGGCCGGCACGGCCGTTGAGTTGGCGCACCAGCTGCTCGAGCGCGTCGACGTGCTGCGTCTCGTCGTCGGCGAAGGTACGGGCCATGCTGCGCGCCGACGGCGAGCGGAAGGGCACCTCCTTGAGCGCGCGCACGTAGAAGTCGGCCTCCAAGCGCTCGAGCAGCAGCGCGAACTGGGCCACCTCGAGGTCCACGTTCCCGCCCTCCGCCGCCGCCTTCATAGTCGCCGGGCCGAAGGCGGCCAGCGTGGCGGTGGCCCCGGCCAGCGCGGCGCCGCGGGTGATCAGCTGTCCCCGTGTGAGCTCGGCGCTCATACGAGATAGGGCCTTATCCGCGCCATGACCTGCGGCGGCTCGAGCGGGGTGGCGAAAGCCCCGTCGGGGAGATAGGTCGCGCCCGTCTCCTCGGCGATCGCCGCCGCGTGCCGGCCCTCCACGCTGTGGATGGACAGGGCATCGGCCAGCAAGGCGTTGGAGCGGACCTTGTTGGCCTGGCCGAGGTAGGCCGCGGCGCCGGTGTTCTCGAAATCCAGCGCCGCACGCAGGGTGCCTGCCTGGCCGCCCTTGAAGACGCTCTGGAAATCCGTCTGGGGTGGTCCCGCTGCCCCGCCCAGCTTGCGCGCGACCTCCTCCAGCGCGGCCACGTGCTCGCGCTCGTGGCGATGTATCTCGCGTATCAGCCGCCCTGCCGAGCCCGTGACGACCCCGTTGTCGAGCACCTGGCGGTAGAAGTCCTCCTCGAAGTACTCGAGCACCAAGGCGAAGTTCGCCACATCCAGGTCGCCGGACGCCGGGCCGCGCTCCGGAGTCTCGCGCTCGGTATCCCCGCCGCACGCGGCCAGGGCGAGCGCCGCGACTCCGCCTGCGGCCATGAACCCCCTACGGGATGCGTTCACGGTGTGGCCGGGCGGGTGCCCTCGGTGCCCGAGGGAGGGCCGGTGACCTGGACCTTGCCGCGCTCGAGCTTGGGGAACTGCTGGTGCTGGAACAGCGACGGCGGCTGGACGAAGCAGGGCGGCGAAGAGTCGATCTGGACGGGGAAAGCGTTGCCAAGCGGCGTGAAAATCAGGTTGTTGACAAGCGGCGCGAGGAGCGGGTTGTCGGTCAATGGGGTGGTGAGGGCGCCGAGCTGCTGCTCCTTACCGTCGTTCGGGTTGGGCTGCCCCCCGCCCACGGGGTCGCAGTCTCCCGACTCCAGCGTCCCGAGGGGTAGCGCCCGCGTGTAGGCGTTGGGGGCGACGTAGGTGTTGCCACGGTCGTCGGGGGGACGGTTGTTGAGCTGGCGGAAGCTCTGGCTGTCGATCAGCGCGATCTGGGGCAGACGATGCTCGTTGCGCTTGACGTTGTCGGCGTAGCTGTTACTCCCGTCCGCGGCCAGCGCCCCGCCGCCGGTCGACAGGAAGCGCGCGAGCGAGGGAGCGTTGTAGCTGAGGTCGGCCAGCACCGGGCTCAGCTCGGGGATGAGCGTGTGGGTCGCGTCTACGACCGGGTTCAGGCCCCGCAGCGTCCGGCTGGCGGCGGGCAGGCCGCGGCGCGATGCGCGGATCAGCGGCCTCAAGTCATTGAACGTCCGGGTCAGATGGGGCGCAAGGCGGCCGAGGTCGCGTACGGTGGGTCCGAGATCGTCGGCGGGTCCCTTCAGGTCGTTGACCAGCGGGCGGGTGTTGGCCGCGAAGCGGTCGAGCCGGCGCAGCGTCGTGCGGGTCTCGCGCTCGAAGGTGGGCAGCACCTCGAAGGTCTGCGACAGCGACTCGTCGCGGGAGGCCAGCGCCTCGAAGGTCTCGTTGCCGTTGGTGATCAGGCCCCGCAGCTGGCCCTCCTCGGCGGCCAGGGCGTTGAACACGCGACCGGTGTGCTTGATCGTCCGCCGGACCGCGATCTCCTGGTCGTCGAGGATCTGCAGCAGCTTCGAGCCGTCGGTGGCGAACGGGGCCAGGTTGCCCAGCGCGTCGTTGAAGTCCTGCGCGTAGTCGCCGGACACCACCGTCGAGCCTTCCTGGACCCACCGGCGGAACGCGCGCCGAGTGGGCGGATCGAAGATGCGGAAGATCTCGTCGAGCTCCGTGGTGCTCTCCACGTTCTTGGTGTTCAGCTGGCTGCCGTCCTCGAGCTGACCGGTCTTGGGATTGCCGGGGCTGAGCTCGAGGAACGCCTCGCCCAGCAGCGTCTTCTGGCGCAGGATCGCCTTGGTGTCGCGCGGGATCGGCGCGTACTTGGACTTGATCTCGATCTCCACGCGCGTGCGAGCCCCGCCCTTGTCCAGCGAGCGCTTCTTGACCTTGCCGATGTTCACGCCCGCGAGGCGGACGTCGGCTTCCTCGACCAGCGTCGTGGCCTCGGGCACCACCACGGTCACGCGGTAGCTTTCGGGCCGCAGCGGGATCGAGCCGCCGAAGGCCAGCCACAGGAACAGCAGGATTCCTACGCAGGAGGCGGTGAACGCGACCATCGCGATCATGCGGCCGACGCTGGGGGTCTGCTTGATCATCTACTTATCGATCCCCTGGAACGAGCAGGTGCCGAAGTTCGCTTCGAGCAGCGTTTCGAAAACGTGGTCCAGCTGGTCGGGCAGGATGGTTCCCGCTCCGATCGCGCTGGCCAGGCCCGGCGCGAGCTGATCGATTGCCCCCTCAATGTCCAGGCCGCACAGGGTCAGGCGGCGGCGAACGCCCTGGCCGTCCCCGGTGCTGTGAAGCGAAACGCCGTTCTGGGCCGTCCAGGCCAGCCAGTAGAGGAAGCCCTCGCGCGGGTTGTTGCCCTGCGAGCGGCGCTGGCGCCCGAGCGGGTTGAAGGCGCCGATGTTCACGAAGCGGTTGAGCTCGCCGATCCCGGTTGTCAGGTCGGGCGCGGCCCTAGACAGGCCTCGCGCCGCGAGGCCCACGTTGCGCACGTAGGGCTGCCCGATGCGGGTGAAGGGCCGGATCCGCTTGCGGACGATCGGTTCCGCCTCGCGCACGAACGGCAGCACCGCGGCGTTGGTCTCGTCCAGGCGGCGGACGGCCGGGCGCAGCGACTCGAGCGTCGGGGCGAGCTCGTCAGCGAGCGTGTCGACCCGGCCGAGGGTGCGCTGGCTCTCGCGCAGCGTCCCGGGCAGGCGGCGGACCGCCAGGGACAGGTTGTCCTCCTCGGACGCCAGCGCCGAGAAGGTGTCGTTGCCGGCGCGCACCAGCCTCGTCAGGTCCTCGTCCTTGGTCGACAGCTCCGTCATGAGCGAGCCGTAGTCGTTGATCAGCCGCTTGAGGTCGGTGCGGCGGCGCGCGACCGAGGTGTTGACCGCGTCCAGGTCGCGGTGCAGCGGCTCGAGCCGCTTGAAGGTCTGGCGCAGGTCCTCGCCACGCCCTGCTAGCCCCTTGCCGGCCCCGCCGATCAGCAGCTTGAGGTAGTCGCGCGTATCGCCGTCGAGCACCGAGAGGATCTCGTCGGGATCGACGTCCGGTGCCGTGTTGGCCAGCTCGACGCGTCCCTCCTCGGGAACTGGCGGCCCGTCGCCGGGGTCGACCTCGAGGAACATGTCCTTGAGGCCGGTCTTGGGCCGCAGGAGCACGGTGGCGTCCCTGCGGATCAGGCCCTTGTACTCGGGGCGGATCTGCATCGCCACCACCGCGCGGCCGTCCTCCAGCTCCACCTTGCCGACCTCGCCCACCTGGACGCCGGCCACGCGCACCGTCTGCCCCTGGCCGGGGGTCACCGACTGCGCGTTCTCGAGCTCGACCTTGACTATCTGCGGCTTCTCGGAGATCAGCGGGAAGCGGAAGCGCTGGTTGGACAGGATGTAGCCCGCCACCAACAGGGCGACGATCGCCATCCCGATCAGGGCGAGGACCGAGCTGAGGTACTTGCGGATGGCCTGCTTCACCGTCCGCCCTCCTGTCGCTTGCGCTTGGCGTCCTCGCGGGCCTGGTCGACCAGCCTCTGGAACTTGTCGGACTTGCGGTAGCGCTCGAACGAGCGCTTGAGCTCGCCCGTGCGCTGGCGGGTCTGTGGCCGGTTGAGCAGATCGACGGTGCCGCCGGCCTCGCTGGGCGCCGCCAGCTCGGGTGGCTGCTGGGTCTCACAGGGGACGTCAGGCCGGTGCTTCGGCGCGGACTCGGCGTCGGGGGGCGGGATCGGCTCGATCCGCGAGTCGGGACCGGTCAGCGCGGTCGGCGGGACGGCGCCGATCCTGAACCACGGTGTGTTGGCGTCGTTGGTGCGGCTCTCGCCGGCGAGGCCGACGAAGCTGCGGTTGAGCTGGCGCCGGACCTCCTGGTTGGTGTTCTCCGGCTCCGTCGACGGGATGGGCGTCTCGACCCACGGCAGCAGCACGTTGTTGCCGCACGAGGAGAGCTCGCGCGCCTTGCTGAGCAGCGGTCGCAGACGGCGGTTGAGGCTGACCAGGCGCGGGATCTGCGCGCGCGTCTGGCGCGTGAGGCCGCGCAGCTCGCGCCGTGTGAAGAGCTTGCGGGTCTGGCGGATGAAGGGCATCGAGGCGTCGATGGTGCGCGGGGTGGAGCGCACGCCGGGCAGCGCGTCGACCGAGAAGCGCCGAAGCGACGGCAGGGCGTTGTTGAGGGAGGCCAGGGCCGGGTAGCCGGTGCGCAGCAGGTCGCGCAGAGCAGGGATCGAGGCCGCGAGCGAGACGTCCTCACGCGCCAGCGCGCCCGCGGTGGTGTTGATGTTGGTCACCAGGCCCTGCAGGGCACCGGGGTCGACATTGAGCGCGGCGGCCACCCGCTGCTGGCCCCTGAGCACGCGCTGGAGGTCGCGCGTGGGGTTCTCGCCGAGCAGGGCGTCCGTGACGACCGCCGTGCTCTTGTAGGCCGGCTCCATGTAGTCGATCGTGTTGTTGAAGGCTTCGGCCCCTCCCCCGCCCAGGCCCTTGAGCGAGAACTCGGCGAGCAGGGTGCGCAGGTCGCCGCGGACGTCGGACTTGAGCACGCGCAGCACGTCGCCGAGCTGGACCGGCGAGTAGGTCTGCTTCATGGGGATCGGCTCGCCCTTGGGAAGGATGGGCGCGGAGGGCGTGCCCGGGCGGATGTCGACGAAGAAGTTGCCCTCGAGGAAGATGCGCGTGCGGATCTTGGCCTCGGCGTCGGTGTGCAGCGGCAGCGCGTTGTCCTTGACCTCCATGGTCACCTCCGCCGCACCGGTTCCGCCGGGGAGCCCCTTGACCTGCTTGACCTTGCCCATCTCCACCCCGGCGATGCGGACGGGCGACTTGGGCTTGAGGCCGGTGGCGTTCTCGAACACGGCGGTGACCGTCTCCGGCGCGGCGAACGGGTTCGACTTGGTGAAGCCGAAGTAGGCGAACAGCCCGATCAGGGCGAGCGCGATCAGCCCGGCCCGGAAGGTCGACATCGACTGTCGCTTCTGCGTCTTGGATCGTCGGAAGAGGGCCATCAGGGAACGTCGCTCAGGTTGTCGATGCCGAGCTGGCGGGACTTGTACGTGCCGCCGCGCAGCCCGGGGATGTCGGAGCCGGGGGCGACCTTGCGCCCGCCGAGCTCGTTCGGGCCGTAGCGGCCATTGGGGTAGAAGCGGTCGACGTAGCCGGTCTGGCCGGCCTCGCAGTCGGCGTTGCCGTTGGCGTCGATCGCCGGGCCGTCGGGGTTGCCGTGCAGCGTCGCCGGCGGGTTGGGACCGGGCTGCTTGTTGTCCTGGCCCGGAGCAATGTCGACCGGACGCGAGGCACTGCGGCGGGTGAGCGCGTTCCGCTGAGTGGGGTTGGCGAACTTGAGCGCCACGCGCTGGACGGTCCCGCCCCCGGTCGCGTCCGAGATGTGCGTGCCAAGCGGGTTGAGGAAGTAGACCGCGTAGTTGCAAACCGTCTGGTAGGGCCCGGCGTAGTCGAGCCCGGGCTTGCCGGCGCGGACCAGGAGGTCGAGGTCCTTGATGGCGAGCAGGGTGTTCGGGTTCTCGCCGAGGTCGTCGAGCGCGTTGAACGTGTGGCGCAGCCGGTTGGAGAGCTCGACGGTGCGCGGCAGCACGTCACGCCCCACCAGCAGCGTGTGGTTGATCGCCGGGAGCGAGCGCGGCAGCTGGCGCGCGGCCGGGCGCAGGCGGCGTGAGAGGTCGGCGAAGTCGCGCAGGAACGGCAGCTGGAAGCGCAACGAGTGGATGGCCTGGATCTGGGTCGGCACACCCTCGGAGATCGAGTCCCGGAGCGCCTCGGGCGTCCGCGTCATGGCCGCGAAGGTGTCGGCCATGTTGCCGAACAGGGCCGCTTGGGTGGACGCCACCGGGGCCACCTCCCCCGCCGCACGCCCGAGGCCCTGGAAGAAGCCGGCCAACTCTGTGTCGGGGTCGCTCAGGTTGCGCATGACCGGGGTGAGCGAGCGCAGGAAGGGGTTGAGCTCCCGGATGGCCTCGTTGATCGACTGGCCACGGCCGGCGAGACCCGAGCCGAACCCCTCGAGGCCGGTCTTCGCGGCCTCGCGGGTCTTCGCGTCGAAGGTCGACAACACGTCCTCGAGCTCGATCGGCGGTTCGGAGTCGACGCCTCCGTTGCCGAGCTTGACGAGCGCGCCGGGCTTGAAGAGCTGCTTCGACTTGCCGGGTACCACCTCGACGTACTTGAGGCCGAGCGCCGAGCGCGGGCGCACGGTGAACGAGGTGTCCTTGGCCAGCGGCTCGACCGTCTTGTCGAGCTTGAGGTCGACCAGCGCCACGGTCTCCTCGTCGCCGTTGATGCTGGTGGGCCGCCGGGCGGCGCCGATCTGCTCGACGACGCCGACGCGGAACCCGCCGACGCGCACCTCATTGCCCTTCACGAGCTTGGCTCCGCTGGGTAGCTGCACCCTCAGGTCGTAGGTGGGCACGAACGGCAGGCCCGCGTTTGCGCCGTAGGCGATGAACACCGCGACGATGGCCACGAGGACGGTCACGGCTCCCACCAGCACCGGGCTGGCCACGATTGCGCCTGCTGCTTGGCGGCGCCTGCTCATGGCTTGAGGAGGTAGTCGAGGAGCATCTCTTCGCTTCCGGGCGACGGACGCGTCGGGGTCCGCTGCGTCTCGCTCTTGGGCTCGGCCTTCGTCGAAGGCCGGTCGCCGAGGACCCCGCCCAGCAACTCGTCAAGGACGCCGGCCGAGCGCTTCTGGACCTCGTCGGGCGAGGCCGGAGCCGCGGCGGGCTTGTCCTTGTCGCCCGCGTCGAGCTGCTCGCGCTTGGCGTCACGGGCGTCCTCGGGGCTCTTGCTGTTGCGCGCCGAGGTCGCACGGTTTTCACGCGAAGCGGCGCGATCCTCCCGCGAGGCGGTGCTGCCGCCCGCCGTGGGGTCGGGCTGGCCGCCGATCCCGGGCTGGCTGGGGCCGAGGTTCTGCTTGCACTCCTGGAACACGGCCTCCGCGAGCTTGTCGGTCGCCCGGTAGTCCGCGCAGGGGCCCGGGAAGGCGTTGATGCGCAGGAGGTGGCTCTTCTTGTCGCGGCCGTTGATGGCCAGCGCCTGCCAGTAGGCGTAGTTCCAGAAGGCCTCGAAGCCGGTGAAGCCGTCGCGGCCGGACGAGGTGCGGTCGGCGGTCTTGTCGGGCGCGGGCGGCGCGCTGGCGGCGGCGCGCGGGTCGCGCTCGACCGAGCGCTTGGCGTCGTCCATCGTCTGCAGGAACTGACGCAGCGGCTTGGAGAAGCCGGGGACGTCACGGCCGAGCCTCCGGAGCGCCGCCACCTCCTGGCGCGTCTGGCGCAGGGCCGCGATGCCCGAGAGCGAGGTGCGGCCCAGGGCGCGGACGGCGGGCCGGGCGGCTTGGCTGAAGGGCCCGAGGCGAGCCAACAGTCGGTTGAGGTCCGGCGCGGCAGTGCGCAGGTCGCGCAGGGTGGGGATCTGGTCGTTGGCCAGGCGCCGCAGCTGGACCATGTAGGGCCGCAGCCTCGCGAGGGTCGTGGGCAGCAGCTCGAAGTCGCGGCGCAGGTCCTCTCGGCGGCTGGCCGAGATCTCCGCGGCGTTGCGGGCCTCGGTCACCCAGCGGGTCACATCGGCCTTGCGGTTGTCCAGCTCGTGGACCACGGTGGCGGCGTCGCCGATGAACTTGTTGATGACCTGGCGCTGTCCGGCGAGGATGTTCAGCGTGCGCGAGGTCTCGCGCAGCCCCGGGTGCGCCCGGCGCAGCACCTCGGCCAGGTCCTGTGGGCGGCCGGCCAGGCCGGTTCCCAGCTCACCGATGATCAGGCGCAGGCGCTCGCGGTAGGGCAGGCGCAGGACGTTGTTGACCAGGTCGACCGGGATCGTCGAGCTGGTACGGCTGACCGGCAGCGTCTCGCCGTCCTTCAGCGGCTCCCCCTTGCCCTCGCGGCAGTCGACGTAGTACTCGCCGATGAGCGACTGCGGCTTGATGTCGCACAGCGAGTCCTCGCGCAGCTTGCCGACGCCCTTCTGGTTCTGCTTGACCTCGACCACCGCCTTCCGCGGCTTCTCCTTGGAGACCGAGAACCTGCTCGTCTGCCCGGCCCGCACGCCGGCGATCTTGAAGTCCCCTCCCTGGGTGAGGCCGAAGGCGTTGTCGAACACGAGCTTGAAGCTCTCGCTGCTCTGGCCACCGGAGGCGCCGGTGAGCACGAACGCACCGGTCGCCACCAATGCGAGCACGACCACGCTGGCCACGAGGCGCCTCACTCGCCGCCTCCCGCGAAGGGACGATCGGCCTCGGTGCAGTCGAGGAAGGCCTGCTCCTCGGCCGTCGGCACGTTGGTGCGGTCGGGGAGCTTGACCTCGCCGGCTCCGGGGCACTTCTTGAACGAGCCCTGGACCGGGGGCCCGTCGTCGCTGGGCAGGATGCCGCCGGCGGTGGCCAGGATCTCGTCGAAGTAGATGCCCGCGCGCGAGAAGCCGCCGAGGGCGTCGTAGGCGCCGGTGGCCGAGAAGTCGTCGAACCAGCCGACGAGGTCGTTGGTGTACGGGCGCCCGATCGCGGCCGTGGGCTGGAAGCGCCGCATCGCCTGCGCGGACTCGGGGAAGGCCCCGCGCCGGCGCGCGCCGTTGATCGTCTTGGTGTCGAGCGCGGTGCTGGCCAGCGGCGGGAAGCTGTTGACCAGCTCGATCAAGTCGTTCGAGCGGCCGCGGCGGCGGATCGTGCGCGACAGGTCACGCACGGTCGGGACGCCCTCGCGGGCCAAGCCGCGGAGCTCGCGGAAGAAGGGCTGCAGGCGGCGGGCCACCGGCTTGGACGCGTCGACCAGCGGGTCCACGTCGTCGAGCGCGGCGCGCAGGTTGACGAAGGTCGTGTTGGCGCGGCGCATGAAGGGAGGCAGGCGATCGATGGACTCGGCGAGCGCGCCCTTCTGGCTGGCCAGGGCGGTGAAGGTGCCGTTGAGGTTGCGCACGAGCCCGGTGAGCTCGGTGCTCCGGTCCGACAGCGTGTTGGTCAGCCGCCCGGAGTCGATCAGGAAGCGGGCCAGCAGGCGCTCGTCGCGGGTCAGCTCCTTGAACAGGCGCCGCGAGGTGGAGAGTGTCGGGTTGAGGTACTTGATCCCTCGCTGGAGCTCCTGACCCTTGCCGCGGATCATCTTGTCCGAGCCCTCGAAGAAGTCCTGGACGGCCACCCGGGCCACCGGGTCGAAGAGGTTGAACAGCTCGTCGAGCTCGACCGCGGTCTCGGTGGACTCCGGCCCGATCCGCCCGCCCGACTCGATCGCCTGGTTGGTCCCGCCGCCGATCTCGACGTCGACGTAGCGGTTGGCGATGCCAGAGAGAGAGGTCTGCTTGATGATCGCGCGCGTGCCCTGGCGCAGCGGCGCGTACTTGTCCAGCATCTGGACCTTGACGTCGGCCTGGCCGTCGGGGGTGATCTGGATGTCCTTGACCGAGCCCGCGCGGGCACCGCCGACGTAGACCTCGTTGCCGGGCACGAGCTGGGCGGCGTTCTCGAAGCGCGCGGTGACCTGATAGCCGCCGTCGGCGCTGAAGAGGATGAACGCGACCACCACGGCAGCAAAGATGATCGCCCCCAGTGCGAGGACCCGACCGACTGTTCCGATCCCCGAGCGGTTCCCCTCAGCCACTCAGGGCACTCCCCTCCGTTAGCGCCATGCGGCACGGGACAGTACGGGAGCGGAAGCCAAACGCAGAGGGCTATCGCGACCCCTTAGCACTCGCTTAACGAGAGTTAAAGACTCCTGTAGGCCCCTGCCAGACTTGCCGGGTGCCCGCAGCGCGGAAAGAGCAAGCCGTGCTCGCCCGGCCGACGCGCGGGCTGCGCTCCTCCGCGATAGAGGTCGCCGACCTACGAAAGAGCTACGGCCCGGTCGACGCCGTGCAGGGCCTCTCCTTCGGGGTCGAGCCCGGCGAGGTGTACGGGCTGCTGGGCCCGAACGGGGCCGGGAAGACCACGACCGTCGAGATCCTCGAGGGCTACCGCCGGCGCAGCTCCGGCCAGGTCCGAGTGCTCGGCCACGACCCCGAGCGCCGCGACCGCCGGCTGCAGGAGCGAGTGGGCATCGTGCTTCAGAGCTCGGGGCTCTACCCGCGTGTGACCGTCCGCGAGGCCGTACAGCACTTCGCCAAGGCCTATCCCGCCCCGCGGGACCCGCGCGAGACCATCGCCCTGGTCGGCCTGCAGGAGCAGTCCGACACCAAGGCGCGCGAGCTCTCGGGGGGCCAGCGTAGGCGGCTCGACCTCGCCCTGGCGCTGGTGGGCGACCCCGAGCTGATCTTCCTGGACGAGCCCACGACGGGGTTCGATCCCGCCGCCCGCCGGACGGCGTGGAACGTGATCCGCCGCCTGCGCGACCTGGGCAAGACGGTCCTGCTCACCACGCACTACCTCGAGGAGGCCCAGGTGCTCGCCGACCGCGTGGCGATTGTCCGCGACGGGGCCATCGTGGCCGAGGGCCCGCCCGGCGAGCTGGGCTCCTCCAGCGCCGGCTACCGGGTCTCCTACCTCTCCGAGGGCCGCCGGGTGGAGCTCCAGACCGACGACCCCACGGAGCTGCTGCACCGCCTGACCCGCGACGCCCTGGCGCGCGGCGAGCGCCTCGAGGGGCTCCAGGTAGCGCGCCCGACGCTTGAGGAGGTATACCTCGAGTTGACAGATAGGGTTGAGGGAGGTTGAGGCACTGAGCGCGCTCGCCCTCGCCTGGGAGCAGTTCCGCTTCGAGCGCAAGCTGTTCTGGCGCAACCCCAGCGCGGCCTTCTTCAACTTCCTGCTGCCGCTGCTGCTGTTGGTGCTGACCGCGTCGGTGTTCGGCGACGACCGCGATCTGCTCGACTCCCTCGTGCCTGGGATCGCGGGGATGAGCATCATGGCCACCACCTTCAACGCGCTCGCCTTCAACCTCACCTTCCTCCGCGAGCAGGGGATCCTCAAGCGGGTGCGGGGCACGCCGATGCCCGCCCGGTCCTACCTCGGGGGGCTGCTCGGCTCCGCGGTGGCCAACTCGTTCGTGCAGGTGGGCTTGGTCGTGGCGATCGGGCATCTCGCCTACGGCGTCGGCCTGCCGCCCGAGCCCGTCCGCCTGGTCGTGGTCGTGGCCCTCGGGGTCGCCTGCTTCGGGGCCCTGGGGATCGCCTTCTCGCACGCGATCCCCAACTTCGACGCCGCCCCGGCCTACGCCAATGCGGTCTTCCTCCCCACCATCCTCATCTCCGGGGTCTTCTACTCCTCGGAGTCCCTTCCGACCGCGCTGGTGGGCATCGCCGAGGTGCTGCCGCTGGAGCACACGATCGACCTGCTCAAGACCACCATGGTCGAGGGCGGGCCGCTGTCGGGGGCCGCGATCGGGGTGGTGGCCGCCTGGACGGCCGGCGGCGCCTACCTGGCGGTGCGCTTCTTTCGCTGGGAGTAGCTGCTCGAGCCGCCTTCAGAGGCGCAGCGTGTGCCCATGGTCGCGCAGCCAACGCTCGTGGGCCCGGTAGTCGGGGCAGCGCCGCGCGAGCAGGCCCCAGAAGCGCTCGGAGTGGTCGTGAACGCTGAGGTGCGCCACTTCGTGCTCGACGACGTAGTCGAGGATCTCGGCCGGGGCCAGGAGCAGCCGCCAGTTGAAGCTCATCGCCCCCGAGGAGGAGCAGCTGGCCCAGCGGGTGCGCTGGCCGCGAATCTGCAGGCCGCGGAAGCCGACCCCGGCCCGGCGGGTGGCGGCCCGCAGGCGCGGCTCCACCTCGGCGCGGGCGCGCCGACGCAGCCAGGCCTCGAGCTCCTCGCGCAGGTCGTGCCCGGGGCCGAGGGCCACTGCCAGCCCATCGCCGCGGCGGGCGACGTGGGAGCGGGCGCGGGCGGCCTGCACCCTCACGCGCAGTGTCAGGCGCTCACCGAGGTAGGGCAGCTCTCCGCCGTCCTCCACGCGCGGCGGCGGGTTGGCCTCCGCCGAGCGGCGGTAGCGCCGCAGCGTGCGTTCGATCCAGGGACGCTTCTCGGCCACGAAGGGCTCGACCCGCGACAGCGGGAAGCGCTCCGGCACCACCACCTCCACGCCGTCGGCGCTGACGTTGATGCGCGCGTGGCGCGCGCGACGCGACCGGCGCACGCTGTACTCGGTCACGCCACCACTCCGTCGTACACCGCCGCGACGTCGCGGGCCAGCGCGGGCCAGGAGTAGCGCGCCCGCGCGTCGGCGTAGGCGGCCTCGCCGCGGCGGCTGCGCTCGTCGTCGTCGTTGACCGCCTCGACCAGGGCGTCGGCCAGCGCCTCCTCGTCGTCGGGGGCCACGAGCCAGCCGGTCTCGCCGTCGCCCACGATCTCGGCGGGGCCGTGAGCGTCGACGGCCACGACCGGCAGCCCGCAGGCCATGGCCTCCACCAGCACCTGGCCGAACTGCTCGCGCACGGAGGGCAGCACCAGGAGATCGGCGGCGTTGAGCCCGGCGGGCAGGTCCGAGTGGCCGCGCCAGCCCGCGAGGAAGACCTGGTCGTCGCCAGTCTCCTCCACCACCTCCAGCGGGTGCTCGCCCTCCCACTCGCCCGGGAAGCCCCCGAGGAGCACCAGGGGCGCCGGGCGGCTGAAGCGCTCTCGTGCTCGTGCGTGCGCGCGAATGAGCAGCGGTATGCGCTTGACCTCGGTGTAGCGGCCCACGTACAGCAGCACCCTCCCCTCGGCGAAGGCCTCGAGGTCCTCCTCGGCGTAGGCGACGCTCCCCGGCTCGCCGGAGGTGTTCCAGCCGCGGGGTTCCTCCACCAGCCAGCGGCGCCAGTGCGCGACCCGCCCGGAGGCCGACGCCGGCGTGCGCGCGAAGCCCACGGGGTCGAAGCCGTTGGGCGCCCAGACCACCCGGTTGGCCTCCACGTCGAGCAGATCCGGTACCCGGCGGACGGCGTCGGGCGAGAGGACGAACAGCCGCTCGCACGAACGGGCCCAGCCGCGCATGCGCTCCGCCCACGCTTCGGCGTGGTCCCAGCCCGCCGGCGGCCCCTCGTCGATCTCGCGCAGCATCAGCAGCTCGGTGCCGTGCAGATGCCCGACGCGCGGGACCTCGGCGTAGGAGCGCTCGGCCGCCTCGTTGATCGGCGTCAGGTGGTGCAGGTGCAGGACGTCGGCCTCGGCGGCACCGGAGCGGCCGAGGTGCTCGCTCCAGGTCTCGACCAAGCGCTCGTAGTCGTGGTCGTCGACCGCCGCGAAGATTCGGTCCGGGGCCCCCGCCCGGTCCTCGTAGGAGGGCTGAAAGGGAGGGTCGGCGCGCAGGGGATCCGCGGCCTCGGCCGAGGGCGTGTAGTCGAGCGGGCGGACATCGAGGCCCTCGTAGAAGGTGACGGCGTTCGACTCCTCGCCGACCGGCCCCAGGGAGCCGCAGGCGATCGTGGCCTCCCAGCCCGAGGCCGGAAGCGCGCCCGCCAGGTAGCGGGCGACCTGGGACGAGCCCCCACGGGGGAAGAAGATCAGGGCCAGGAGCGCGCGGCGAGCCACGCGCGTGAATGTAGGGCGGGCGGCGGTCGGGCTAAGGGTCACGCGCCCGCACGTGACCCCTCCAAGGCGAGAGTGGTGAGCCGCGGGCCCGTCCGCTGACTAGAGGATCACAGGGACGGCGCCGCCGTCCACCGACCACGCCGCGCCGGTCACGTTCGAGGCCCGCTCGGAGCAGAGGAAGACGATCACCGCGGCGATCTCGTCCTCGGTGCCCAGGCGTCCGAGCGGGATCTTGGCGGCCTGCGAGGCGAGCGCCTGGTCGCGGTCTATCCCCTTCTGCTCGGCGACCTGGTCGGCCAGGCCCCCCTCCCCCGTCCACAGGGAGCTCGCGACGGCGCCGGGCGCCACCGCGTTGACCAGCAGTCCCTCGCTCGCCCAGGCGTCGGCGAAGGCGCGCGACAGCGACAGCTGAGCCGCTTTGGTCACCGAGTAGGCGGCGTTCGTGAGCGAGGGGCGCTTGCCCGCCGATGAGCACACGTTCACCACGCGCCCGCCGCCGGCCTCGGCCATGTGCGGCGCGCAGGCCTTCATCAGCCGCATCGGCCCCATCACGTGCAGCTCCCACTGCTCGTTCCAGTCGTCGTCCGTGAGCCGGTCGAGCGGCACGGAGCGGCTCGTGCCGGCGTTGTTGACCAGGACGTCGAGGCGGCCGTGGCGCTCCAGGCACTCGGCGGCCAGGCGCTCGCCGGCCTGCGGGTCGGTCACGTCGTGGCCGCTCGCGCGACTGGCCTCGAGCACATTCGCGCCCTCGGCCTTCAGCATGGCGCTCACGGCGCGCCCGATCCCCCGGCTCGCTCCGGTAACGATGCAGGCCCTGTCCGCCAGTCCCAAGTCCAAGAGGAGACGAATGAAATCGCACACGGCGTACCGAACCTTCGAGACCCGCGAGCGCCGCGAGTTCGTCCGCATCACCGAGGACGTCCAGCGGGAGGTCGACGAGTCCGGCGTCGCTGAGGGCATGGTGCTCGTCTCGGCCATGCACATCACCGCGGGTGTCTGGGTCAACGACGACGAGCCGGGCATCCAGGAGGACGCCCTGGAGTGGCTGGACAAGATCGCCCCGCCGAGCTGGAAGGAGCCGTCCAACGACACCGCGGCTTCGCTGCTGCCCGACCCCGGCGACTACCGCCACCACCGCGGCGGCGAGGACAACGGCGACGCCCACCTCAAGAACCTGCTCGTGCACCAGCAGGTGGTGCTGCCCGTGACCGCGGGGCGCCTCGACCTCGGCCCCTGGCAGGCCGTGTTCTACACCGAGTTCGACGGCCGGCGCCCCAAGCGGCTGGTGATCAAGGTGATCGGGGACTGACCCCCTGGCTCAGCCGAGCTCCCCCGCGTAGGCGGTGTGGGGCATCGGCTCGCCGCGCAGCGCCGCCAGGAGGTTGTCGACCGCGACGTCGGCCATCGTCTCGCGCGTCGCATGGGTGGCCGAGCCGACGTGGGGCAGCACGATCAGGTTGGGGGCGCTCAGAAGCGGGTGGTCGGTGGGCAGCGGCTCGGGGTCGGTCACGTCGAGGGCCGCCGCGGCGATCTCGCCGGCGGCCAGCGCGTCCGCCAGCGCCCCCGCGTCCACGATCGGGCCGCGCGCCGTGTTGACGAGGATGGCCTCGGGCCTCATCCGCCGCAGCATCGCGGCGTCGATCAGCCCCCGCGTGCCCTGGGTGAGGGGACAGTGCAGCGACACGAAGTCCGACTCGTCGAGCAGGCGCTCGAGCCCGTCACGGCGGGCGTCGAGCAGCCGCACGCCGAAGCCCTCGAGCCGGCGAGCCACGGCCTGCCCGATGCGCCCCATGCCGACGATCCCGACGGTGGCCCCGTGCAGGTCGCGGCCGAGCATCCAGCCCGGATGCCACGGCCCCCACTCCCCGGCCCGGACGGCGGCCTCGCCCTCCGGCAGCCGCCGCGCGGCGGCGAGCATGAGGGCCACCGCGAGGTCGGCGGTGGTATCGGTGAGGACGTCAGGCGTGTGGCCCACCGGCACGCCGCGCCGCGCCGCCTCGGAGAGGTCGATGTTGTCGGTGCCCACGGCCATGGTGGAGATCGCGCGCAGCCCCGGCGCGGCGTCGAGCAGCTCTGCGTCGATGCGATCGGTGAGCATGCACAGCAGCCCCTCGGCCCCGGCCGAGCGCCGGCACAGGTCCACGAAAGGCGGCGCGTCGCGCTCGGCCCAGAGATCGACGTCGTGCTCGGCGGCCAGCTTCTCGAGCGCCCGGCCGGGCAGCTCGCGGGTCACGAATACGCGGGCCACGGGATCAGCCGCGAAGCTATCCGAGTGAAGGTCGCCCTGATCGTCAACGCCGCGTCCGGCTCGGGACGCAACACCGCCACGGTGGAGACCGCCCTGCGCCAGGCCGGCGCGGAGGTGACGGTCTTCGAGCTCGGGGACGAGCGCGCCGCCGCGGAGTCGAGCGCCGATCGTCTGGTGGTGGCCGGCGGCGACGGCACGGTGGCCGCCGTGGCGGTGGCGGCGTCGGAGGCCGGCAAGCCGCTGGCGGTGATCGCGGCGGGCACCGCCAACGACTTCGCGCGCGCACACGGATTGCCGCGCGGGCTGCGCGGCGCGTGCCTGCTGGCCGCCTCCGGGCGCCGCACACGCCGGCTCGAGCTGGCCTGGATGGACGAGCGTCCGTTCCTGAACGTGGCCAGCTCGGGCCTGGCCGCGCCGGCGGCGCGCCGGGCCGGGCCGTGGAAGCGCGCCCTCGGCGTGGCCGCCTACGGGATCGGCGCGATGGGCGCGGCGGTCATGGACTCCCCGGTGCCCTCCCGTGTCTATGTCGACGGCGACCTCCTCTACCAGGGCAACGCCTGGCAGGTCACGGTCGCCAGCTCGGGCGCCTTCGGCGGCGGCTCGCACCTCAACGTGGCCGACGCCAGCGACGGCTTCCTGGAGACCGTCGTGCTGCAGGACGGCCCGCGTGCGCTCCTCGCGCTGCGCGCGGCGGGCATGCGCACGGGCCGCGTGACCGAGCAGCGCGGAGTCAGCCACCGGCGCGGCCACGAGGTGCGCCTGGAGGTCCCCGCCGGGACCGAGTTCAACGTGGACGGCGAGGTGGTGCGCCACGGCCCGGCCCGCTTCGAGGTCTTCCCCGCCGCGTTCGAACTGGTGGTGGGCTGAGGAGTACCGTCGGGGCCATGGCGCGCGACACGGGTTTCCCGGGAACCGACGCCCAGTTCGATTTCGGCCGCGCGCGCCGCCGACGAGCACTGGCCCGGCTGTCCAGCCGCCTGCGCCGCGAGCCGGGAGACGTGTTCGTGATCCTGCCCTTCGAGGAGGTGGTGGCGGCCCTCGGGCGGGTGGGCGAGCGCAGCCTCGGGCTGCAGTCGGTGGAGCTCGACTCGATCGTCGGCACGGTGGACCGCGGGCGCGAGTTCGATCGCGCCTTCCGGCCGGTGTCGGGACGGGTGCGGGCGCGCTGGGAGCGGATCGCCGCGGCTCAGCGCCGCGGCGAGTCGATGCCTCCCATCGACCTCTACCGCATCGGCGAGGTGCACTTCGTGCGCGACGGCCACCACCGCGTGTCGGTGGCCCGAGCGCTGGGGCTCGACACCATCGACGCCTACGTCACCGAGGTGCAGACGCGCGTGGGCGCGGACCGCAACATCCGCCTCGGCGACCTCCCCCTGAAGTCACACGAGCGGCTGTTCTTCGAGCGCGTGCCCCTGCCCGCGGAGGCGCGCTCCCGCATCGTGGTGAGCGAGCCCGAGCGCCAGTACGGCGACCTGGCCGAGGGCGTCGAGGCCTGGGGCTTCCGCCTGATGCGCGACCGCGGCGAGCTGATGAGCCGCGGAGAGGTTGCGGTCGAGTGGTTCGGGGAGGAGTACGAGCCCGTGGTGGAGATGCTGCAGGAAGCCGAGCTGATCGGCGCCCAGACCGAGACCGAGGCCTACATGCGCGTGGCCGCCGAGCGCTATCGCCTGCTGCGCACCCACGAGTGGAGCGAAGAGGTCCTCGACAGGCTCAAACGCTAATGCGGGCGGTGGTGGTACCCGAGTTCGGCGCGACGCCCGAGCTGCGTGACGTCGAGGAGCCCGAGCCGCGCGAGGGCGAGGAGGTGGTCGAGGTGGCGGCCGCCGGGCTCAACCCGGTGGATCTCGCACGCGCGCAGGGCACCTTCCACGGCGGCTCGCCCGACCCGCCCTACGTTGCGGGCAGCGAGGGCATCGCCCGGCTGGGCGATGGTCGACTCGCCTACTTCAACTCCTCGCGCGGCTCCATGGCCGAGCGCGCGGCGGTGAACTCCGACGAGCTGGTCGAGCTCCCCGAGGGGCTCGACCCAGCGCTGGCGGTGTGCTTCGGGGTTGCCGGCCTGGCCGGCTGGCTCTCGCTGGAGTACCGGGCGCGGCTGGCCGAGGGCGAGACCGCGCTGATCCTCGGCGCCACCGGGCCGGTGGGAACAATCGCGGTGCAGGCGGCGCGACTGCTCGGCGCCGCCCGCGTCGTCGGCGCCGCCCGTGACGCCGAACGCCTGCGCCGCGTGGAGGAGCTCGGCGCGGACGCCACCGTGGTACTGGGCTCCGCCGACGACGCCGCGGCGCTCGCCGAGGCCTGCGGCGGCGAGGGCCCTGACGTGGTGGTCGACCCCCTCTGGGGCGAGCCGGGCGTGGCTGCGCTGGAGGCCGCGGCGCCGCACGCCCGGATCGCGCAGATCGGCCAGTCGGCGGGGGCCGAGGCCAGCGTCGCCTCGGCGACCGTGCGCGGCAAAGGGTTGTCGATCCTCGGCTTGACGAACTTCCAGGTCGACCGCGAGACCCGCGTGGCGGCCTACCGGCGCATGGCCGAGCACGCGGCGGCGGGCGAGCTGACCTGCGACGTCGAGGCGGTCGGGTTGGACGACATCGCCGGGGCCTGGGAGCGCCAGGCTTCCGGGCCCCACGTCAAGCTTGCGATCGTCCCCTAGCGACGCCGGATCGACCCCAGGTCCTCGAGGACCGCCCGAGCGGCCAGGTAGCCGGGCGCTCCGGTGACCCCGCCCCCGGGGTGCGCCCCCGCGCCGGCCAGGTAGGGCCGGCCGCCGAAGGAGCGTGGGTGCAGGCGCTCCTCGAGCAGCTGACCCGGCAGCATGTCGCCGTGGAAGATGTGCCCGCCGGCGATGCCGAAGCGCTGCTCGAGCTGGCGCGGGCCCAGCGCGATCCGCCCCTCGATGCGGTCGGGCAACCCGGGGCAGACCTCGGCGAAGCGCGCCACCGCCGCGTCGGCGGCGGCCTCGGGGTCCACGTCGGGCGAAAAGCACTGGCAGAAGAGCGACAGGACGTGCTTGCCCGCCGGCGCCAGTGTCGGGTCCGTGGCGGTCTGGCAGGCGGCCTCGATCCAGGGGCGCTCGGCGGGCCGGCCCGCACGCGCGTCGAACGCAGCCAGCGAGAGCTCGTCGAGCGAGTAGCCGATGTCGATCGAGCCGCGCCACGGCTCCTGGCCCGGCCAGGCCGGAAAGCCGGGCAGCCCCTCGAGCAGGCACATCACCTTGACCACGGGACCGGCCTGGCGCCAGCCGGCCGGTGGTTCGACTCCTGCCAGGCGGGCGCTGGTCAGCGGGTCGGCCGCCGAAACCACGATGTCGGCCTCGAGCCCGTCGATCGACTCCACCTCCACCTCGGTCCTGACCCGCGCGCCCGCGGCCTCCGCGGCGCCACGCAGCGCCCGGGTCACCGCGCCCATGCCGCCACGCGCGAAGCCCCACGCCCCAGGAGGGCCGGCCGCCTCGCCCAGGTCGTGGAACAGGGCGATGAACGAGGTCCCGGGGTCCTCGGGCCCGACCAGGCAGCCGATCAGCCCCTGGAGGGCTAACGGGACGCGGACCCGCTCCGAGGGAATCCCTGCCAGCTCGTCGGCGATCGAACCCTCGAGCAGCTGCGAGCCCACGGCCTCCAGCCAGCGCTCGCGGTCGGCGGGCTCCAGCATCAACGGGCGGGCCCGCGCGGCGGCGAGCTCGCGGCGCTCGGCCCACTCCCCGTAGGTCCGCGCGTCCTCGGCCGACCAGTCCTTCTCCAGCTGCCTGGCCGTGCGGTTTGCGTCCGACCAGATCACGACAGACCGGCCGTCGGGGAACGGCGCGAACAGGTACGGCTCGTGGACATGGACCTCGAGCCCGTGCGAACGGAGCTCGAGGTCCCGGATGATCTCCCTACGCAGCAGGGACAGCGTGTAGGCCCCGGGCGAGCCCCACACGCCGGGCCACAGCTCCTCGGTCACACAGGCGCCACCAACGATGTGCCGGCGCTCCAGAACCTCGACATCCAGCCCGGCCCGCGCCAGGTAGGCCGCGGCGACCAGGCCGTTGTGCCCGGCGCCGACCACGGCGACACGCGTCAAGGTCCCGAAAGGAAAGCGCGCACGTCTCTCAGAAATCGCTCAGCGCCCTGAGGACTTTTTCAGGAGGTGCGCGTGGTGCGCGCGCGCCGCTCAGGCGTCCGGATCGGCGTCAGGATCGCGCCCCGCCGGGCTCTGGCCGGCGGTCGCCGCGGGGGCGCTCTCTCGCGGAGCGCGCAGGCTGCGCCCGTCGCCGGCGTCGAAGAGGTGCAGCTTCGAGGCATCCACCCAGAGCTCTGCCTCCTCGCCCTCGCGCACCTTCGAGGCGGCGTCGAGCCGCGCCACGATGCGGCCCTCTTCGCCGCTGGAGGGCACGTCCCCGGCGCCCGCGTCGGCGGCCAGCTCGCGCAGCTCCTCGGACTCCACCGACACGTCGGAGCTCACGGCGAAGTGGGCGTACAGCTCCGAGCCCATCGCCTCGAGGACCTCGATTTGCGCGCGGAAGGTTGTGCCGCCGCGGGCGGCGGCCCCCACGACCTCGGCGTCCTCGAAGTCCTCGGGGCGGATGCCCGCCACGAGGGTGCCTGAGGTGTCGCCGGTGATGCCCTCGGGCAGCGCCACCTCGCCGACCGGCAGCTTGACTCGGTCGCCCTCGACCGTGGCCGGCATGAAGTTCATCGCTGGCGAGCCGATGAAGCCGGCCACGAACAGGTTGACCGGCTCGTTGTAGAGCTCCATCGGCGAGCCCACCTGCTGCAGGATGCCCGAGCGCATGACCGCGACCCGGTCGCCGAGGGTCATGGCCTCGGTCTGGTCGTGGGTCACGTAGATGGTGGTGGTGCCCAGGCGCTGCTGGATGCGCGAGACCTCCGTGCGCATCTGCACGCGCAGCTTGGCGTCGAGGTTGGACAACGGCTCATCCATCAGGAAGGCCGCGGGGTCGCGCACGATCGCGCGCCCCATGGCCACGCGCTGCCGCTGGCCGCCGGAGAGGTTGGCCGGCTTGCGGTCCAGGTGCTGGTCGAGGTCGAGCACCTTCGCCGCCTCCTCGACCTTGCGGTTGATCTCCGTCTGGTCGACCTTCGCGAGCTTGAGGGCAAAGCCCATGTTGTCGCGCACGCTCATGTGCGGGTAAAGCGCGTAGTTCTGGAAGACCATCGCGATGTCGCGGTCCTTGGGCGCCTTGTCGTTGACCACGTCCTCGCCGATGCGCAGCTCGCCGTCGGAGATGTCCTCCAGGCCGGCGACCATCCGCAGCGCGGTCGACTTTCCACAGCCCGAGGGGCCGACGAGGATCATGAACTCCCCGTCCTGGACCTCGAGCGTCATGTCCTTGACGGCCTCGTAGCCGTCCGGGTAGCGCTTGGTGACGTGTTCGAGCTTGATGTCAGACATTGCGGTATCTCACCCCTTTACTGCGCCGGCGGTGAGGCCCGCCACGATACGGCGCTGGAAGATCAGGACCATGATCACGATGGGAATCGTGACCACCACCGCAGCCGCGGAGATCGCTCCGATGGGCTGCGTGAACTGCGACGCGCCGGTGAAGAAGGCCAGCGTCGCGGGCACGGTGCGTGCCGCGTTGGTGGACGTGAGCGTGGTGGCGAACAGGAAGTCGTTCCACGCGAAGATGAACACGAGGATCGCCGCGGTGAACACACCGGGCGCCGCCAGCGGGACGATCACGCGTCGGAAGGCCTGGAAGGGCGTGGCGCCGTCCACCTGAGCCGCCTGCTCGAGCTCCCAGGGAATCTCGCGGAAGAACGCGCTGAGCGTGTAGATCGCGAGCGGCAGCGAGAACGTCATGTAGGGAATGATCAGCCCGGGCCAGGTGTCGAACAGGCCGACCGAGCGCCAGATGTCGAACAGCGAGCCGGCGATCGAGATGGGCGGGAACATGGCGATGGCCAGCGCGCCCGAGAGGATGACCGCCTTGCCCGCGAACTCCAAGCGCGCCAGGGCGTACGCGGCCATGGAGGCCAACCCGATCGAGATGAAGGTCGCGATGGCCGCGATGCCCAGCGAGTTCAGCAGCGCGTAGCGGAAGTCGGGCGGTCCCTCGAACAGCAGCTTGTAGTTGTCCCAGGTGAAGTCCGTTGGGAAGAAGCCGCCGGCGCCGATCTTCTCGGGGTTCTCGAATGACAACGACAGGATCCAGGCCACGGGCCCGAGGGCGTACAGCAGCACCAGCAGGATCGCGATCAGCCAGTACACGTGCTGCCTGGTCATGTCTCTCCCCTCTGCTGTGCCGTGGAGGTGCCGAGGCCCTTCACGAAGAGGACGGCGATGAGGATCACGAACAGGAAGATCAGCACCGAGATGGCCGAGCCCACGCCGAGGTTCAGGCGCGTGATGAGCACCTTGTAGCCGAGGATCGAGACCGTCTCGGTGTTGTTGCCTCCGCCTTGGGTGAGGATGAAGACGCTGTCGAACACCCGGAAGGCATCGAGCGTGCGGAACAGCAGCGCCACCAGGATCGCCGGCTTCATCAGCGGGATCGTGATCCGGAAGAAGCGCTGCACCGGTCCCGCGCCGTCGACCTTCGCCGCCTCGTGCAGCTCATCCGGCACCAGCGCGAGGCCCGCGAGCAGCAGAAGCGCCATGAACGGCGTCGTCTTCCAGACCTCGGTGAGCACGATGATCGCCATCGAGCCCCAGCGGTCGCCGAGGAGGTCCTGCTCGGTGAGGACGAAGCCGGAGTCGGGCGAGAACGCGTACCGCCACGCGAAGGCGGCCACGACGGTGACGATGCCGTAGGGGATCAGCACGGCCGCGCGCACGGGGCCGCGGCCGAAGATCGCCCGGTGCATCACCAACGCGATCCCGATCCCGAGAACCAGCTCGATGGAGACGGAGGTGACGGTGATGAACAGCGTGTTGAACACGTCGGTCCACCACGAGCTCGAGGTCAGCACCTCGATGTAGTTGTCGAGCCCGACGAACTCCGACCGGCCCGGGAAGCGCAGATCGGTCTTCTGCAGCGAGAGGTAGACCGCGTAGCCGATCGGATAGCCGGTGACCAGCAGCATCACGATCACCGCCGGCGCGCACAGCATCCAGGCCAGCCGCCGCTCCTCGCGCGAGCGGGCGCTCTTGCCGCCTTTGGCCGGCGCGCCGGCCTGGGCGGGTGCGGTCGTCGCCGCCATCAGAAGATCCCGCCCTCCTCGACGGTCTTGAGCTTGTCGCGCAGGTCAGGTGGCACCTGCGGCGGATCGATGCTCCCGATCGGGTGCAGCGTCGCCTGCACCGCGAGCGAGACGTCGTTGTAAGCCGGGGTGGTCGGCCGCGGCTTGCCGTCCTTGAGCGACTCACGCATCAGCGTGGCGAAGCCCGGATACGCCTTCTGGACTTCCTTCGAGGTGAATAGGGCCTCGGTGGTGGGCGGCAGCCCGCCCTTCGCGTTGGCGATCAGCTGGCTGTCGCTGGAGGCCAGGCATTTGCCCGCCTCGAAGGCGAGATCCGGGTTGCCGGAGTACTTGGAGACGCCGATGTTGAAGCCGCCGATGGGCGGCGCGCTCTTGCGCCCCTTCTCCACGGCCGGATAGCGCGCGAAGCCGATCTTCTTCTGAAAGTCGGGCGCCTCCTCACCGGCGCTCGCGTAGATGAACGGGTAGTTGATCTGGAAGGCGGAGTTGCCGCTCTGGAACTCCAGCCGGCCCTGGTCCTCCTTCATGTTGTTCAGGCCCTCGGGCGCGGAATTGCCGGTGGCCAGCCGCTTCATGATCGCCCCGGCGCGCTCGGCCGTCTGGTTCACCTTGGCCCGTCCGCTCTCGTCCACGATCTGGCCGCCTTGGGAGGCCACCAGCGCGTTGAACCAGACGGTCAGACCCTCATAGCGCGCGGCCTGGACCTCGATCGTCCCCTTGTCGCCCAGCTCCTTGGACTGCGCGAACAGCTCGTCCCAGGTGGCGGGCGGCTTGCCCTTGACGATGTCCTTGTTGAACCACAGCAGCTGGGTGTTGGTGGTGAAGGGCGCCGCCCAGAGCTTGTTCTGGTACTCGGCGGTGCGCACCAGTGAGGGGATCCGGCCCTTGCGCGCCGCCGCGGCGTTGGCGCCCGTCCACTGGCGCACCCACCCGGCCTGCGCGAACTCGGCCGTCCAGATCACGTCCATCGTCATCAGGTCGATGTC
>DATHAQ010000032.1:0-18201 GCA_035296565.1 Thermoleophilaceae bacterium | reverse complement strand
CAGGCCGGGGACCAGCGCGGCGGCCGAGGGAGGGGGGGCGTCCACGTGGGCCATCATCGCGTTGCCGCCATCCCCCGCGAACGGGGCCTGGCCCGTCAGGCTCTCGAACAGCAGGCAGCCCAGCGCGTACACGTCGGTCCGGGCGTCGACGCGGTCCTCCGTGATCTGCTCGGGCGCGACGTATTCGGCGCGGGCGACGATCGACCCCTGCCGGGTGAGCCCCCCGCCCTCGGTCGCCTGCTTGGCGAGCCCGAAGTCGCTGAGGTAGACGTGATCGCCACGGGCCAGGAGCACGTTCGCCGGCTTGACGTCGCGGTGGACCAGACCGCGCTTGTGGGCGGCATCGAGGCCGGCGCCCACCTGGCGGACGATGCGCGCGGCCCGCCGGGGGTCGACACGGCCCTCGTCTGCGATCAGCGCGCGCAGGTCGGTGCCCTCGACGAGGCGCATGGTGATGAACAGCACGCCGTTCTCCTCGCCGGCCTCCAGGATCGGGATCACGTTGGGGTGGTCGATCGAGGCCGCCGTCCTCGACTCGCGCTGGAAGCGCTGGCGGAAGCGCTCCTCGCGCGAGTTGTCGGGCCGGATGACCTTCAGCGCAACCGCGCGCTGCAGCGCGAGCTCGTCGGCCCGGTAGACGACCCCCATGTCCCCGCGGCCGATGATCTCCTCGACGCGGCAGCCGGCGAAGACGGCGCCCAGCTCGAGCTCGTCTGCCGTGACGGGCGCGGCGGGCGGGGCGGGGCTCGGCGCGGGGCTCCGAGGCGGGGCGGGGCTCGGCGCGGGGCGGCGCGGGGGGGCGGGAGGGCGCGCAGGAGCAGGCTGCCGCGGCGGAGGCGCCGGCGGCCGCTGAGCGGGCTCGGGCTCACGCGCGACCGGCTCCGGCGCCGTGGACGGGACCTCCTCGGCGGCAGCCGGAGGCTCGGGGACCTCGACCGGCGTGCTGGGTGGGGCGGCGGGGGGCGCGGCGGCAGCGGGCGTGGCCTTCTCCGCGGCCTGCCCGGACTCGACGACCTCGAGCGTGGTCTGGCCCATCCGCACCGAGTCGCCCACCCCGAGCGGCCGGGGCTCGCTGACCCGCTCGCCGTTGACGAATGTCCCATTCGCCGATCCGAGGTCCTCGATGGTCAGCTGCCCGCCCCTGCGCGCGAGCCGGGCGTGGCGGCGGGAGAGCTCGGGGTCGTCTCCCAGGCGGCCGTCCTCGGTCATCGCGCGCCCGACCAGAAGCTCCTCGTCGAGCGCGATCCGGCGGCCCTGCGCCGCTCCCTCGGCCACCAGCAGCTCCGCTGCGGGCTCCGCGGCGCGGTCCAGTCCGCTCGGCACCCCCTCCATGCGCGTCTTCTCGGGAACGCGACCGGCCGCGTCGGTCACCTGCAGCACGGTGCTGCCAACCCGCACCAGATCGCCCAGGGCCAGCGCGCGCTGGGCCTGTATCTGCTCGTTGTTGACGAACGTCCCGTTGGCCGAACCGAGGTCCTCGATGGTGAGCTGGCCGTTGGCTGCGCGCGCCACCTTCGCGTGGCGGCGCGACAGGAGGGGATCGTCGCCGAGCCTCCCCTCGGCGTCGGTCGCGGCACGGCCGATGTTCAGCTCGGCCTCCACCTCGACGGCCTTGCCATGCTCCTTGCCCTCGGTGACCCGCAGCTGTTCGCCCGGCATGGTCGAACCTTAAACTCATCCCCGTGCGCCCGTGTCCCAACTGCGGCGAAGGGGCGCCCGAGGGGGCGCGCTTCTGCTCCGCGTGCGGCGCCCCGCTGGACGCCGACCCGCAGGGGCGCCCCGAGCTGCGCAAGGTCGTGACGCTCGTGTTCTGCGACCTGTCGGGATCGACGAGCCTCGGGGAGCGGCTCGACCCCGAGTCGGTGCGGCGGATCGTGACCCGCTACTTCGACTCGATGAGGGGCGCTCTGGAGCGCCACGGCGGGACAGTCGAGAAGTTCGTCGGCGATGCGGTGATGGCCGTCTTCGGGGTGCCTGCGGTCCGCGAGGACGATGCCCTGCGCGCCGTGAGGGCAGCGGCCGAGATGAGGCGCGCCCTCGAGGAGCTCAACGAGCAGCTGGAGCTGCGCTTCGGCGTGCGGCTGCGCGTGCGCACCGGCGTGAACACGGGCGAGGTCATCGCCGGCGACCCCTCGCAGGGTCACGGGTTCGTGACCGGGGACGCGGTGAACGTCGCCGCGAGGCTCGAGCAGGCCGCACCGGACGGCGAGGTCCTGATCGGCGAGGACACTTACGAGCTCGTTCGCGATTCGGTGCAGGTGGAACAGGTGCCCGCGCTGGACCTCAAGGGAAAGAGCGAGCGGGTGCCCGCCTACCGCCTGGTCGCCGTCTCGGGGGCGGGTGCCGGCCGCGGCTCCAGGCTGGGCGCGCCGCTGGTGGGGCGCGAGCGGGAGCTGACCGCGCTGCGGGAGGCCTTCGACCGGGTGGTGGCCGGGCGGGGCTGTGAGCTCGTCACGATCCTGGGCCCCGCCGGGTTGGGGAAGTCCCGGCTGGCGGAGGAGTTCGCGGAGAGGCTGCGGGGTTCCGCCACGGTGGTGGGGGGCCGCTGCCTGTCCTACGGCGAAGGGCTCACCTTCTGGCCGGTGCGCGAGGTAGTCGAGGGGCTCGCGGGAATCGACGACGGGCACAGCTCCGAGGAGGCGCAGGCGGCGATCGCGCGCATGCTCTCCGACGATGACGACACGGCACTCGTGGTCGAGCGCGTGGCGGGCGCGCTCGGGCTGTACGAGGTCGCGGCCTCGCCCCAGGAGACCTCTTGGGCGGTCCGCAGGTTGCTGGAGGCGGCCGCCTCCCCCCAACCGCTGGTGGTCATCTTCGAGGACATCCACTGGGGAGAGGAGGTCTTCCACGACCTCCTCGAGTACCTGGCCGCCACCATCGACGGTGTCCCGGTCCTGCTGGTCGCGGTGGCCCGAGAGGACCTACTCGAAACGCGGCCCCAGTTCGGGGGCACCAGACTGGAGCTCGGGCCCCTCAGCGCTGCCGAGAGCCGAGAGCTGATCGGGCACCTCGCCGGCGAGGGCGAGGTGCCGGCCGAGCTCGTCGAGCGCGCTTTCACGGCCGGCGAGGGCAACCCCCTGTTCGTCGAAGAGCTCGTCCGGATGCTCGTCGAGGACCGCCAGCTGTCGGTGCCGCCCACGATCCACGCGCTCCTGGCGGCGCGCGTCGACCGGCTCGAGCCCGCCGAGCGCGCGGTGGTCGAGGCGGCCTCGGTGGTGGGGCGGTCGTTCGGAGGCGGGGCGGCCTTCGCGCTGGTGGGCGGCGATGACCGCTCGCAGCTCGACGAGCGGCTGCACGCGCTCGAGCGCAAGGACCTGATCCAGCCCGACGCCGTGCGCTTCGCCGGGGAGCCGACGTTCAGCTTCAAGCACATCCTGATCCGCGACGTGGCTTACAACGGGATCCTCAAGGAAGCCCGCGTCGACTTCCACGAGCGCTTCGCGGACTGGCTGGAGCAGACGGCGGGCGAGCGCGCGGGCGAGTACGACGAGATCCTCGGTCACCACCTCGAGCGGGCCTGCACGTACCTGACCGAGCTCGGCCCGCTGGACGAGCACGGGCGGGAGCTGGCCTCCCGCGCGGCCGCGCGGCTGGGGTCCTCCGGCCGGCGCGCGCTGGCCCGGGGCGACATCGCTCCCGCAGTCAAGCTCCTCGACCGGGCGGTCTCGCTGCTCCCGGAGGACGATCCGGCCCGGAGGGACCTCGCGCTCAAGCTGGGCATCGCCCTGGCCGAGACCGGGGACCTGTCCCGAGCGGACGCCCTGCTCCACGACCGCATCGAGGCGGAGCGCAGGGGCCGGGCCTTTGTGGTCTTCCACGATCCGCTCGGGAAGCGTCACGTGTTCGATCTCGTCGACGAGGAGTCGACGGTCACCGTCGGCCGGCTGGAGGAGTGCGACGTGGTCCTGGCCGGGGACACCGAGGTCTCCCGCCGGCACGCCGAGCTGCGCCGGACGCCGGCGGGCTGGACGCTCGTCGACGAGTGGTCCAGCAATGGGTCCTACCTGAACGGCGAGCCCATACGGGGCGAGCACGCGCTGCGCGACGGCGACGTGCTGCGGTTCGGCGACACCGTCGTGCTCTTTCGGGCCCCCGAGGAGGGGCCGAGGCCGGCGGTCTCCCTGCAACCCGGCCAGGCGACGTTTCTCGGACAGCGCCCGGGCCCGTCCCAGGCGCCGTCCGAGAGCAAAAACGAGTAGAGATAGAGACGGTGGCCGCTAATCCGCTCCTCCTCTACACGGACGGCGACAACAGGGAGCAGGTCCTGTCGTTGGATCCCGGCATGACGCAGGCGTCGGTGGGCCGGGCGAGCGGGTCAGACCTCGCGCTCTCCTGGGACCGGCAGGTCTCGCGCGAGCATGCCCGCCTCGAGCGCCTCGGCGAGGGCTGGGCCGTGGTCGACGACGGCCTCTCGAGCAACGGGACCTTCGTGAACGGCGAGCGCATCAGCGGCCGGCGCCCTCTGAGCGACGGTGACGCCATCCAGTTCGGAACCACCACCGTCACCTATCGCGCCGGCGGTGAGGAAGAGCAGGTCAGGACGGATCCGGGCGGCGCCGTTCCGAGCGTGGTGGACCTCTCGACCACCCAGCGCCGCGTGCTGGAAGCGCTGTGCCGTCCGTTCGCGGGAGGGCAGAGGTTCGCCAACCCGCCCACCGACCAGGAGATCGCGGAGGAGCTCTTCCTGGCACCCGGCGCCGTCCGGACCCACGTCGCCGTGCTGGTGGCCAAGTTCGGCCTGGACGGGCTGCCCGACGACCAGAAGCGCATCCGCTTGGCCGAGGCCGCGATCCAGTCCGGAGCGGTCTGAGGACGGTGCTCTCTCCTGGTGCCAGCTTCGCCGGCTACGAGGTCGAGAGCGTGGTCGGCTCAGGTGGGGTGGGGATCCTGTACCGAGCTCGCCAGGTGCGCCTCGACCGGCCCGTCGCCCTGAAGCTGGTCGAGCCCCAGGTCGCGGCCGACCCCGTCATCCGCGAGCGCCTGCGCCGCGAGACGCGAACGGTGGCGTCCCTCGACCACCCCAACATCGCGCCGCTGTACGAGGCGGGCGAGGAGGAGGGGACCGTCTTCATCGCCACGCGGTGGGTGGAGGGAATCGAGCTCGGTGAGCTGATCCGGCGCGAGGGCACGCTGGGAGCCGCCCGGGCGGCGCGCTTCGCCGCGCAGCTCGCCGATGCCCTGGAGCTCGCGCACGGCAAGGGCCTGGTCCACCGCGACGTCAAGCCCTCGAACGTGATCGTGACCGAAGAGGACCACCTCTACCTGACCGACTTCGGCCTGGCCAAGCGGGCCGGATCGGCTTCGGGGCTGACGGGGGCGGGGCAGATGCTGGGGACTGTGGACTACGTCGCGCCCGAGTCCATCGAGGGCGAGGAGCCCGAGGCCCGTGGCGACGTCTACGCGCTCGGCTGCGTGCTCTACGAGATGCTGACCGGCACCGCGCCGTTCGCCCACGAGGCGGGCGGGATGGCGAAGATGTGGGCCCAGCTGAACGCCGATCCCCCCTCGATACGCGCCCAGAGGCCCGACGTGCCCGAGGCCCTGGAGGCGGTGGTCATGCAGGCCCTGGCCAAGCGCCCCGACGACCGCCCCTCGGCGCCGGAGCTTGGGAAGACCGCGCTGAGGGCGGTCGGAGAGGCTCGCTAACAGGCCTTGAGAGCGTCCGTCGTGAGCATGTAGCGGCCGATGGCCACCCAGGCCGCGCCGTAGTAGGTGGACGACCGCTTGTCGAGCGCGGCGGCGGCGTCGAGCAGCCGGTCGCGGTCGTCGTTCTGGCCGGCGGCATCGGCCGCTCCGGCCGCGGCCACGAGCACCACAGGGTGCATGGTGCCCCCGACCGGCTTTCCCGCCAGGTCCCGCTCGACGACAATCTTGGCGGGGTCCTGGCCGTCGAACACCGGCCACGCCCGGGCGGCGATCCCGCGGCCCGCCGGATCGGGGTCCTCGGCCATTCGCACCAGCGTGCGGGGAGCGTCGAAACTGAACTTGGGAGTGGCGCCCGCGTCGCTGGGGGAACCGATCGGCGTCGGCTTGCCGCCCTCGAGCCTGGCCCAGTCGGGCGGCAGGGGTGACGACTCGGTCATGAGGGCGCCGGTGATCTCGCGCGAGCTCGCTGACAGGCTCCCCCACTCGCCGCCGCCCGAGGCCGTGCCCAGCGCGGCGAAGGTGGCAGGGGAGAAGTAGCTGGGGTTGATCGTCTGCGGCTCCTCGTTGGCCCAGGGGCCCGCCGTGAGGACCGGCTTCCCGCCGGACTCGGCGGTCTCCTTGTCGAGAATCGCCTTGCCCAGCTTCAGAGCCTCCTGGCGCTGGGCCGGCCGGTTGAAGCGACACGAGGCCACCAGGAGGGCGCGAGCGGCATCCACGTCGGCGTCCGAGGCGGCCTGAGGGTCCTCGATCTTTCCGGCGCGCCACTTGAAAGAGATCAGCCCGTCCGGGCGCCGGAGGTTCTGCTTGGTCCAGTCCCAGATCCGGTCGAAGCGCTGCGAGTCACCCGAGGCGGCCGCGATCAGCATGCCGTAGGCCTGACCCTCGCCGACCGTGTCGTCGCCCTCGTCGATCCGCCTGACTCGGCCGTCGGCGGCGACGTAGCGGTCGAGAAAGCGCTTGGCGGCGGCGTCGGGCGTGTCGCCGCCGGAGCCGGGTGACCCTCCTCCCGAGTCGTCTCCACCGCCGCAGCCCGCGACGAGGCCGAGCGCGACCGCTCCCAGCGCGATCGCCAGCACCACCGGGACATCACGCATCGTGCGTATCAGGCCGCGGCCTCACTGGGCTCGGCCAGCTGCCCGGCGGGAGCGGGCGGTTTCTGCAGCGCAGCCCAGCAGCCGGTCATCAGGACCGAGACGTGAAAGGCGGCGAACGAGACGTTGTTGATCGTCGCGGCGTCCTGGTTCTTCGCCAGTCCGTAGAGGCTGACCGCGACCAGGATGCCCACCGCCGCGAGCGCCGGCCACACCGCCCCCGGCTGGCGCACGCGGGCGCCTTCCTTGGGGGTCACCACGAACGAGCCCGAGCGGCGCAGCACGGTGAAGATGCTCGCCAGGATGTGGATCCAGAAGTTCGCCGCCGCGAGCGCGAAGGCGGCGAAGGTATAGGCGCCTGCGCCGGCGAGGGCCGCCGTGGTCAGCGCGATGGCGAAGTACGGCGCGAAGTGGAGCAGGAATTCCGGCGCGTCGATGCCGCCGAGCGGCTGGCCTCCTCCCAGCAGGCGCACCACCGGGAAGCTCATGTAGATCAGGACGGTCCAGCCCGAGAGGAAGTAGAGGCCGGAGAGCAGGTACTGGATCTTCAGCCCCAGCGGGAGCTTGGCCCGCAGCGCGCGGGGCAGGCCGGACAGGCAGCCGCGGGCCCAGCGCTGCTGCTGTGAGACGTAGGCCGCGGTGTCCTCAGGCCCGAGGCCGCGAGACAGCACGTCGGGCAGATAGGCCGACTCCCAGCCCTTCTCGTGCAGGTGGATGGACAGCTCGTAGTCCTCGGTCAGCGAGTTGGTGGGAAAGCCGCCGACGCTCTCGAAGGCCTCACGGCGGAAGAGCACGTTGGTGCCGCAGCAGAAGACGGCGCCGAGCCCGTCCTTGCCGCGGCAGATGGCGCCGAAGAACAGCGCCTGCTGCGCCCAGGAGGCGGCGGCTATCCGGTTCTGGTCGGCGTTGGCGTAGTACTGCGGCGTCTGCACGAACGCGATCTTCGGGTTCTCCATGTGGCCGAGGGTGGACTCGAGAAAGGCGGGGTCGGCGACGTGGTCGGAGTCGAACACGGCGATGAACGGCGCGTCGGTCAGCTCGAGGGCGTGGTTGATGTTGCCCGCCTTCGCGCCGGTGTGCTCCTCGCGGGTGATGTAGCCCACGCCGTGGCGTCCGGCCAGGGCCTCCATCTCGGGGTCGTTGCCGTCGTCCAGGACGTGCACCCTCACCTCGGCGCCCCGTAGGCCCTTGGCGGCCGCCACCGTCAGGTCCACGATCTCCGGCGGCTCCTTGTAGACGGGCACGAAGACGTCCACCGCCAGCCACTCGCTCGCCGCCTTGCGTGGCCGCACCTTCTCGTTGGCGCACGTCCACCAGAAGCCGAGTGCCTGGCTGAAGTTGAAGAGCTCGGCCACGATCAGGATCACGTAGAGGATCGCGGCGCCGATCCGGTCGGGGTTGAGCAGCCAGGTGAAGTACCACGCTGCCGCGGGCAGCCCGAGCGCGGCCATGATCCGCACTCGCGTGCGGACGCTCACGCTCTTCGGCACCGGATTCCACGCCAATTTGCGCAGCCGGACGTCCCAGGGGCGGCTGCTCACCGGAACTCCTCGACGAGCGTCTGGGGCGTGCGAACGCGCCGGATCCGCTTGCGGAAGAAGTCGAGCTGGCCGACGACCTTGTTGGTTCGGGCGAAGAACGCCTTGTTGTCCTGGAAGGAGGCCAGCACGAAGACGGGAGAGCCCCTCACGCGCCGGGCGTTCGTGCGGCTGAGCGGCTGCCGGCGCAGCTCGGGTGCGTAGTACTCGAGCACGTAGCGCATGTCGGGCGGTTCGTAGATAACCACGCTCCTGGGCCCGGCGTCGGCCTCGACCTGGTCGATCGCGCCTCGGAAGTCGAACAGCCGCGGGTTCTCGTCGCTCAGCTGCTGGTCGAGCAGTCCGACCAGGAGCGTCGCCATGACCACCCCGATCGCTATCGCCCGGCCCCTCGGGCTGCGTATCCATCCCGTCACCAGCCGGGCCACCAGCAGGAAGAGCAGCGGGATGGTGACCAGGAAGTAGCGGACCTCGAACAGCTCGCGATCGAAGAGCGCGACGAAGAAGAGCAGCACGATGGGCACCAGAGCGGCAGCCGCAAGCACGATCGTCTGCCGGGATCCGCCGCGGCCCAGCAGGAGCAGCGACAGGAGCAGGAACAGCGGCCACAGCGCCGCCAGGAGCTCGGTGATCCCGTCGGAGTGGTAGCCCCAGAGCGCCCAGGCCATGTTGGCCACGACGGCGTAGAACGACAGGGAGTCGTACGTCCCCTCCGGGGAGCCGGCGGCGGCGCCGGTCGAGTCGAACTGGCCCTGGGCGAAGGCGAACAGGGGTATCAGCTGGAGGACCAGGACCGCGAGCGAGTAGACGTAGCCGAGGGCCAGGGGCCTGACCGACTCGCCGGCGCTGCGGCGCTGGATCAGGAGGCCGACGAAGATGACCTGCTGGACCCCGATCAGGAGCAGGCCGAAGTAGTGGGACCACAGAAGGGCCGAGGTGGCGAGGATGTAGGCCGCCCAGTTGAGCGGGGTCGGCTTGCGTATCACGCGCACCTGGGTCAGCACGGCGAGGAGGCCGAAGAGCGTCACGAACGCGTACATCCGTGCTTCCTGCGCGTACCAGATGAGCAGGGGGGAGACCGTCCCGAACGCCGCCGCGATCAGCCCCGTGCGGCGGTCGAACATCTCGCGGCCCAGCTCGTACAGCGCGGGGATGACCAGCGTCCCGGCGATCAGCGAAGGGAGCCTGACCGCCAGCTCGCCATCGCCGACGATGTGCACCGTGAGCCACAGGGACAGGTGGTGCAGGGGAGGATGGCGATCCCCGTAGTAGAGGTTCTCGAGCATGTCGCTCAGGCCCAGATGGGCCTGATGCACGCTGATCGCCTCGTCGAGCCATATGCCGCGGGGCACCGCGAAGCGCAGCACGAGCCCGGCGATGATGAGCCCCACCAGGATGCGCAGGGCGGTGTCCTTGTCGGTGTCCGGCTCGCCGCGCCGGGGCAGCTTGCCGCGCGGCCCGAACAGCTCGGCCTCGGGCTCGGCTTCGCGGGCACCTATCAGGCGCCGCCACAGCGAATGGGGCTGGTTGGCTTCCTGGGCCGAGGGGGTTGCCATGGGAGCGCCGCGACTCTACGGGTTCCGCCCTTGCCTTTGCACGGTTAGCCTGCGCGTATGGACGCGGTCGACCTCGAGCGACCCGAGGACCTGGGGCAGCTCGCGCTCTTCGCCGAACTCGATTCGGCTGAGCTCGAGGCGATCCTGCGCAGCTGCGAGCATGCCTCCTACAGCGAGGGCGAGTGGATCATCCGCCAGGGCGAACCCAGCTCCGCGCTCTACATGATCGTGGAGGGCGAGGTGGCGACGGTGATCGACGACGAGGACCGCCGGATCCTGCCCAAGGGCAGCTTCTTCGGCGAGGTGTCGGTCCTCCTGGGCGAGCCCGCCAGCGCTTCTATCACCGCCCGGAGCCCCGTCAGCTGCCTGGTGGTGCCCGGCAGCGAGGTGCCGGAGTTCCTCGTCTCGCACCCGCTGGTCACCTTCCGGATCCTGATGGCAGAGGCCCGCAGGCTCATGACCGCGACCGACCGGCACGCCTGATGAGCGTCGAGGCCCGGCCGCTGCAGCGACAGAGCCCCGCACTCGCGGGCTACCTGCCCATCGCCGAGCACGGGATCATCGGCGACCTGCACACCGTGGCGCTGGTGGGCACCGACGGCACCATCGACTGGTACTGCTGCCCTCACTTCGACTCGCCGAGCGTTTTCGGCGCGATCCTGGACAAGGAGCGCGGCGGTTACTACCGAATCGCACCTGCCGCCGAGGGCTGGACGCAGAAGCAGCTGTACTTCCCCGACACCAACGTCCTGATCACCCGGTTCCTGACCCCGGACGGCGTGGCCGAGGTGCAGGACTTCATGCCCATCCACCACGCGCCGGGGAGCGTGTACAAGCACCGCCTGATCCGGCGCCTGGTGGGCGTCCGGGGCGAGCTGACCTTCCGCATCGAGGTCGAGCCCCGCTTCAACTACGGCCGCGACCCCCACAACGTCGTCTTCCACGAGAGCGGGGTGGTCTTCCACTCCGAAGAGATGTCCCTGGCGCTTCAGACCTCCCGGCCCCTGCAGCAGACCCAGCATGGCGTGGTCTCCGAGATCACCGTCCCGGCGGGCCGGGCCCACACCTTCGTTCTGGAGCGTGCGCCCGAGAACTATGTGCCGCGCCGCTACGCGGAGGAGGAGACCCGGGACGCCTTCGACCAGACGATCGAGTACTGGCGCCGGTGGTTGGCCACGTCCCGCTACCAGGGACGCTGGCGAGAGACCGTCCACCGCTCCGCCCTGACTCTCAAGCTGCTGACCTTCCGGCCCACCGGCGGGATCGTGGCCGCGCCCACCACCAGCCTCCCCGAGCAGCTCGGCGGCGTGCGCAACTGGGACTACCGCTTCACCTGGATCCGCGACGCGGCCTTCTCGCTGTACGCGCTCCTGCGGCTCGGCTTCACCGAGGAGGCGGCGGCCTTCATGGACTGGCTGCGCGAGCGTTTTCGCGAGAATCGGCCCGGGGCGTTGGGGCCGCTGCAGATCATGTACGGGATCGACGGGCGCTCACAGCTCAACGAGGAGGTGCTCGATCACCTCGAGGGCTACCGAGGCTCTGCTCCGGTGCGGATCGGCAACGGCGCCGCCGAGCAGCTGCAGCTCGACATCTACGGCGAGCTGATCGACTCCGTCTACTTCTACAGCCAGAACGGCCATGCTCCCGACCACGACGCGTGGATGGACCTCTCGCGGGTCACCGACTGGATTTGCGAGAACTGGGACCAGGCCGACGAGGGCATCTGGGAGGAGCGCGGCGGGCGCAAGCACTACACCTACTCGCGCCTCATGTCCTGGGTGGGGCTCGAGCGAGCGGTGAGGATCGCGCTGGCCCGCGGGCTCCCCGCCGACCTGCCCAAATGGCAGCGCTCGCGCGACCAGATCTACCACCAGATCATGGCCAAGGCCTGGCACGAGGAGCGCGGGGCGTTCGTGCAGCACTACGACACCGACCACCTCGACGCGGCGGTGCTGCTCATGCCGCTGGTCAACTTCGTCGCCCCTCAGGACAAGCGCTGGCTCTCGACGCTGGACGCGATGAGCCGAGAGCTGGTGAGCGACAGCCTCGTTTACCGCTACAACGTCGAAGCGTCCCCCGACGGCCTGGAGGGGGAGGAGGGCACCTTCTCGATCTGCACCTTCTGGTACGTCGAGGCGCTGACCCGGGCCGGACGCATCGAGGAGGCGCGGCTGGCCTTCGAGAAGATGCTCACCTACGCGAACCACCTGGGCCTCTATTCCGAGGAGATCGGCCTGACCGGTGAGGCGCTCGGGAACTTCCCTCAGGCGTTCACCCACCTCGCCCTGATCAGCTCCGCCTTCGCCTTGGACCGGGAGCTGGGCTAGGCATGGCCGGGCTGGAGGCAAGCATCGACAAGATGCGTTCGGAGCGCGTGGCCGACGCGGCGATCGAGACCTTCCGCCACTACTACGAGCGCCTGCAAGGAGGCGACCTGGGGGCGCTGGCCGAGGCCGACATCGAGCCGATCGAGGATCTCCCCGACGCCGACGAGCTGCCCGAGGACGAGGGCGGCGTGAGCGAGGCCCTGGACGCAGCGGTGGTGCTCAAGCTCAACGGGGGGCTCGGGACCAGCATGGGTCTGGACGGCCCCAAGTCCCTCCTGGAGGTCAAACAGGGCCGGACCTTCCTCGACATCATCGTTCAGCAGGTGCTGGCCCTGCGGGGCCGCTATGACGCGCGGCTGCCGCTGGTGCTGATGAACAGCTTCTCCACCCGAGAGCCCACGCTGGCTGCGCTCGCGCGCCACCCCGAGATCGCCGCCGATGTGCCCCTCGACTTCGTACAGAACAAGATCCCCAAGCTGGGCGTCGACGGGCTCCAGCCCGCCAGCTGGCCGGCCAACCCCGATCTCGAGTGGGCCCCTCCGGGGCACGGGGACCTGTATCCCGCGATGGTGGGCTCGGGGATGCTCGACACGCTGTTGGAGAACGGCTACCGCTACGCCTTCGTGTCGAACTCGGACAACCTGGGCGCCGTGCTCGAGCCGCGCATCCTCGCGTGGTTCGCTCGCGAGGAGATCCCGTTCCTGATGGAGGCGGCCGACCGCACCGACGCGGACCGCAAGGGAGGGCACCTGGCCGGCATGCCCGGCGGCGGCCTCGTGCTCCGCGAGAGCGCGCAGACGCCCGACGCGGACATGGACGCCTTCCAGGACGTGCGGCGCCACCGCTACTTCAACACCAACACGCTTTGGGTGAACCTGGAGGCGCTGGCCGACGCGCTCGACGAGCGCGGTGGCATCCTGCCCCTGCCGATGATCGCCAACCGCAAGACCGTGGATCCTTCGGACAAGTCCTCGCCGGAGGTGATCCAGATCGAGACGGCGATGGGCGCGGCTATCGGCGTCTTCGAGGGTGCGCGGGCGCTACGCGTCCCGCGGAGCCGGTTCGCACCGGTCAAGACGACCAACGACCTGCTCTCGGTGCGCTCGGACGCCTACGTGCTCACCGAGGAGGCGCACGTTGCGCTGGCGCCCCCGCGGGACGGATCGCCCCCGCTCGTAGAGCTCGACTCGAGCTTCTACAAGCTGCTGCCGGCCTTCGAGGCGCGCTTCCCGCTGGGGGCGCCCTCGCTACTGGAGTGCGAGCGGCTGAGCGTGACGGGGGACGTCCTGTTCGGCCGCGACGTCGTGGTGCGCGGCTCGGCGGATGTCCGCCAAGAGGGCGAGGGCCAGCTGCGGGTGCCCGACGGAAGCGTCCTCGAGGGCTGAGGCGGTGATCGACGTCGATCGCGTGTCCGCTGCCTACTACGAGCAGGAGCCCGACCCCTCGGTCGACGGCCAGCGGGTCACCTTCGGGACCTCGGGCCATCGCGGTCGCTCGCTGGAGAGCACCTTCAACGAGGCGCATGTGCTCGCCGTCACCGAGGCGGTCTGCCGCTATCGCACCTCGCAGCGAATCGACGGGCCCCTGTTCCTCGGCCGCGACACGCACCTGCTCTCCGAGCCTGCCTTCCGCACCATCATCGAGGTGCTGGCGGCGCACGAGGTCGAAGTGGTGATCGACGCCGACGACGGCTTCACGCCCACGCCGGTGATCTCGCACGCGATCCTCACCCACAACCGCGAGGACCGGGATCACCCGGCAGACGGCATCGTCGTGACGCCGTCGCACAACCCGCCCGAGGACGGCGGCTTCAAGTACAACCCGCCGAGCGGCGGACCCGCCGGCACCGACATCACGGGTCGGGTCGAGCGCGAGGCCAACGAGCTGCTGGACGCCGGGCTGGAGGGGGTGAAGCGCGTCCCGTACGAGCAGGCCCTGGAGGCGCCGACGACGCATCGCCGCGATTACGTCTCGGCCTATGTCGAGCAGCTGCCCGCGGTGGTCGATCTCGATGCCATTCGCGACAGCGGCATCAGGCTGGGGGTCGACCCGCTGGGCGGCGCTTCGATCGCCTACTGGGAGGCCATCGCCGAGCGGCACCGGCTCGACCTGACGATCGTCAACGCCGAGCTCGACCCGACCTTCTCCTTCGTGCCACCCGATTGGGACGGCAAGACCCGGATGGACTGCTCCTCGCCGCACGCGATGGCCAAGCTCACCGAGCTCAAGGACCGCTTCGACGTCGCGTTCGCCAACGACCCCGACGCCGACCGCCACGGAATCGTGACTCCCGGCGCGGGCCTGCTGAACCCCAACCACCACCTCGCCGCGTGCATCGCCTATCTGTTCGGGGGCAACCGGGAGTGGTCGCCCGAGGTCGGCGTGGGCAAGACCCTGGTGAGCAGCGCGATCATCGACCGCGTCGCGGCGGACCTCGGTCGCCGGCTGGTGGAGGTGCCCGTCGGCTTCAAGTGGTTCGTGGACGGGCTGGTCGACGGCACGCTGGGCTTCGGCGGCGAGGAGAGCGCGGGTGCGTCCTTCCTGCGCCGCGACGGCACGGTCTGGACGACCGACAAGGACGGCCTCATCCCCTGTCTGCTCGCGGCCGAGATGACCGCGCGCGGCGGCGACGACCCCGGCGAGGTCTACCGCGGGCTGGCCGAGCGGCTGGGGGATCCGACCTATCGCCGAGTGGACGTGGCGGCCGGGCCGCGCGAGAAGGAGGTGCTCAAGGCGCTGTCTCCCGAACAGGTGAGGGCCGGCGAGCTGGCCGGCGAGCCGATCGTCGACGTCCTCACCGCGGCGCCCGGGAACGGCGCCCAGATCGGGGGGGTGAAGGTGGTCGCGGAGCAGGCCTGGTTCGCCGCGCGTCCCTCCGGGACCGAGGACGTGTACAAGGTCTACGCCGAGAGCTTCCTCGGTCCCGAGCACCTCGAACGCACCCTCAGCGAGGCTGAGGGGATCGTCCACGATGCGCTGGAGGGCGCCGCAGCATGACCCCCATCGAGATCGGCTCGGAGTTCGCCGGCTATCGAATCGAAGCTGTGGCCGGAGAAGGGGGCATGGGCCGCGTCTACCGGGCGACCCAGATGGCCTTGAAGAGGCAGGTTGCGCTGAAGCTGATCGTGCCCGAGCTTGCCGACGACCCCGCGTTCCGCGTGCGTTTCGAGCGCGAGTCCGAGCTGGCGGCGTCGATCGAGCATCCCAACGTGATCCCGGTCTACGAGGCCGACAACGCCGAGGGACGGCTGTTCATCGCCATGCGCTGGGTCGAGGGCACCGACCTGCGCTCCATCATCCTCGAAGAGGGCCGGCTGGAGCCCCGGCGCGCGGCCTCGATCGTCGGGCAGGTGGCGGCGGCGCTCGACGCCGCCCACCGCAACGGGCTCGTGCACCGCGACGTCAAGCCGGCGAACGTGATGGTCACCAGGCACGACGAGGAGCACGTCTACCTCACGGACTTCGGCCTGACCAGGAGGACGGGGTCCGCCTCGGGGGTCACGAAGACAGGCCAGTTCGTGGGCACCCCGGACTACATGGCGCCCGAGCAGATCAGGGGCGAGCGCGCCGACGCCCGCGCCGACGTCTACGCCCTGGGATGCCTCCTCTTCCACACGCTCACCGGGAGGGTGCCCTACGAACGCGACAGCGACATCGCGAGGATGTACGCCCACGTCAACGACCCGGCGCCGAGCGTCGTGAAGGCCGTGACGGGCGTGCCCAGGGCGGTGGACGAGGTGATCGGGCGAGCGCTCGCCAAGAACCCCGACGAGCGCTATCTCTCCGCGGGCGACCTCGCGCGTGCGGCGCGCGCGGCGCTCACCGGCGACAGCCGTTCGCTGCCCGAGCGCAGCCTCGCCACGGGCCTCGCCGCGCCGACCGCGGCGGCCGCGGGGGCGACGCAGATGTCGCCTGGGGCCTCGCCTCCCGCCTCCGGGCCGGCGCCCACGGAGACGGGCTCTGCGCCGAGCAAGCCGGAGCCGGCGCCCACGGAGATGGGCGCGCCACCTACGGAGATGGGCGCGCCGCCCACCGAGCTCGGCGCGCCGCCCACCGAGATGAGTCCCGCTGCTCCATCTCCCGAGCAGGCGCCGGCAGCGCCCACGCCGGCCGGCTCGGCTCCCGCGACGCCGGCCGCGCCTCGACGGGCGCCGTCGGGCGAACGTACGACCGAGCTCAAGCGCCGCGGGCCGGGCCGCCTCATCGCGCTGGGGATCCTGCTCGTGGTCGTCGTGGCCGCGATCCTCGTGTTGCCGGGGCTCCTCTCAGGCGACGATGACTCCGGCTCCGGCGGCGCGAAGGTGGCGGCGACCATCCCGGTCGGCAGCGGCCCGGACGGCATCGCGGTGGACGGCGACGACGTATGGGTCAGCAGCGCGGACGACGGAACGGTGACGCGCCTGGACGCCAAGAGCAACAAGCGGTCGGGCGCCCCCGTCTCGGTGGGGAGCAACCCCGACGAGGTGGCCGCGGCCGGCGGCGCGGTGTGGGTGGCCAACACCGACGACGGGACCGTCACCCGCCTCGAGGCCGCCAACCCGGGCGCCAAGAGGGAGATACCGGTCGGCTCGGGCCCGGAGGGGCTCTCCCTCGGCCCGCGCTTCGTCTGGGTGGCCAACGGCGAGGACGACAGCGTGACCCGCATCGACCGGAGCTCGGGCCGCCGCGTCGGCGACGACATCCCGGTGGGCGACAACCCGATCGGCATCTTCGCGGGCGAGAGCACGGTCTGGGTGACCAACAGCTTCGGCGCCACGGTCAGCCGCCTGGACGCCGCGACGGGGAGAAGCCAGGGCCGGCCTGTGCGCGTCGGGAAGAACATCCGCAACGTGACCGAGGGGCTCGGATCGGTATGGGTCTCGAGCACCGACGAGGACACCGTCACGCGACTCGACCCGGAGTCCGGACAGGTGGTGGGCCGACCCACCAGGGTGGGCGACCGGCCGAAGGGGATGGCGGTGCTCGAGAATCGGCTCTGGGTGGTCAACGAGGGCAGCAACTCCGTCACCCGGTTGAACGCCGACGGCGAGCAGGTCGGGTCACCCATCCGGGTCGGCCGCACCCCGGTTGGGATCGCGGCCGGCGCCGGCTCGCTCTGGGTGACCAACAATGCCGGCGGCAGTGTTTCCCGCATAGAGCCGTAAAGCACCCGCCCGGCGGGCGAAAGCGGGCCCGCAAATCTTCGACACGTGGACAAGGGCGGATCCTGGATCCGGACCTAGCTTGCGATTCGACCCCGAAGTAGGAGGACTCGCAAGATGAGATCCAGGCTCTTCAGAGCCGGACCACTGGCCCTGTTGGCCGCCCTGATCGTTCCGACGACCGCTTTCGCGGGTTCGGCCGAGCTCCAGTCGGCAATCGACGAGAAGCTCGACCCGGCCATCCCCATGGCGACGCTCTGGGTGGTGGTGGCAGCGGTCCTGGTCCTGTTCATGCAGGCCGGCTTCGCAATGCTCGAAATCGGCTTCTCCCGCGCGAAGAACGCGGGGACGGGCGTGGCCAAGATCCTGACCAACCTCTCGATCGCGGCCATCTGCTACTGGGCGGTGGGCTTTGCCTTTGCGTTCGGCAGCTCGAACGTGCTCGGCATCTCCGACCAGCTGCTGGGCTCCAACGGGTTCTTCCTGCAGTTCGCAGGCAACCCGGCCGAGGCGTTCCCGGTCATGGAGCTCTCCAGCGCTTCGCCCGAGGCGAAGTTCCTGTTCCAGTTCTCGTTCTGCGCGGTCTCCCTGGCCATCGTCTGGGGCTCCACGCTCGAGCGGATCAAGTACTCGGCGTACGTGATCTACGCGATCATCTTCGCGTCGATCATCTACCCGATCGGCTCCCACTGGGTGTTCGGCGGCGGCTGGCTGCAGGACGGCGACACACCGCTCCTGCCGACCGGCATGCAGGACTTCGCCGGCTCCACGGCGGTCCACCTCATCGGTGCGACCGGCGCGCTGGCGGCCCTGTTGCTGCTCGGCCCGCGCAAGGGCAAGTACGGGCCCGACGGCAAGCCGCGGGCCATCCCCGGTCACTCCATGCCGCTCGTCGGCCTGGG
>DATHAQ010000031.1:0-64179 GCA_035296565.1 Thermoleophilaceae bacterium | reverse complement strand
TAGATGTAGTACATGGGCGCCGAGGCCTGTGCCTCCCGCTCGGCGACCTCGATGATCGTCGCCGAGGCCAGCGCCGTCCTCAGGGCCTCCACGCCGTCGGCCCACGGGTGGCCGGCCGCGCGGGCCTCCGGGCCCAGCTCGCCGTCGAGCAGCTCCACGACCTCGAGGACCGTGACCTCGCCCGGCGGGCGGGCGAACAGGTAGCCGCCCTTCACGCCCCGCTGGCTCTGGAGTATCCCGGCCCGGCGCAGCGAGGCGAACAGGCCCTCCAGGAACTGCACGGGGATGTCCCGCGCCCTGGCGATCTCGGCGATCGGCACGGGAGCCGCCCCTCCACGCCGGGCCAGCTCGGCCAAGGCGCGCACTGCGTAGGGCGACTTGGAAGTGATCTGGAGCAAGGGGCCTTAGGGTAAGCCTGTGCGGGAGTTTCGTGCATTCCTGCCTCCCCTTGCCCTCATGGGGATCATCTTCGTGCTCTCCGGACAGCAGAGCCTGGACTCCGGCCTGGGGTGGATCGACAGGGTAGGGCGAAAGCTCGTCCATTTCGGCGGGTACGCCCTCCTGTGCGCCCTCTGGTGGCGCGCCCTGCGCGACCGGCTGCAGGCCGGGAGCGCCCTGGCCGTCGCGGTGGCCGTGACGAGCGCCTACGCGGCGAGCGACGAGTTCCACCAGAGCTTCGTCGAGGGCCGTCACGGCACGCCGGTGGACTGGCTGATCGACACCGCGGGGGCGCTCACAGCCGCCCTGCTCATCCGCCGCTACGCCCGCCGTGACGATCCGGTGGCCGCGTGAGGGCCCAGGCCGGGATAGGGATCGCAATCGCGCTGGGCGCCGGCGGGCTGGTCGGGGCCCGCCTGCGAAGTCGCGAGGCCGCGCGCAGCCGCACCGCGCGGGAGCTCGCTCAGCGGGCCATGCGAGAAGAGGGCGAGATCCGCCGCGAGGTGGCCGAAGCCATCCACGACGGCCCGATCCAGGAGCTCATCGCACTCGACATGGTCCTCGCCTCCGCGGGCCAGGCGCTGGCTCGCGGAGACCAGGAGCGCGCGAGCGAGCTTCTCAGCGAAGCTCGCGTGTCCACGGAGCGCAACGTGCGCCACCTGCGCGAGGAGCTCGTCGAGCTCGGTCCCTTCGCGTTCGAGGAGGCCAACTACGAGACGGCCCTGGAACGCTGCCTTCCGATCTGGAAGCGCCGCTATGCCCTCGACGTGAGGGTGACCATCGAGCGCATCCACCTGGCCTCGGAAACCGCCGGCCAGCTCTTCCGGATTACCCAGGAGGCGGTCATCAACGCCGGCCGCCACGCCGATGCCGAGACCGTGCACGTGAACCTGCGCACCGTCGAGGGCGACATCGAGTTGCGCGTGTTCGACGACGGGCGGGGCATCGACGGCTCGCCGCTCGAGGACCCGGTCGCCGGCCACCTCGGCCTGGCGAGCATCCGGGAGCGGGCTGAGCTGTTGGGCGGTGGCCTCGAGCTCGAGAGCTCAGACCGGGGCACCAAGCTCGTGGTGCGCGTCCCCGCTTCCGGCTGAGTCGCCGCGCGCAGGCTCCAGTCGGACCGGTATCCCGTTCAGGAAGGCCATGCCGGCCAGGCGCTCGAGGTCCTCGGGCTCCGCGCTCGCGAGCAGGTTCACGTTGGCGCCCGGGTGCTCGTTGGCGAGCCGCCAGCCGCCCCGGTGGCCCCAGCCGTGCGGCAGCGCCACCGTTCCCGGCGTCATCTCGTCGGTGACCTTGACCGGCACGTTCACCGCGCCGGACTTGGACTCGACGCATGCCTCTCCCCCGTCCTCGAGCCCGCAGGCCGCCGCGTCGTCGGGGTGCACGCGCACCGCCTGCACACGGCCGCCCCGCATCAGCAGCGGCGCGTTGTGCATCCACGAGTTATGCGAGCGGAGCTCGCGCAGGCCGATCAGCCGCAGCGGGTACGCCGGGTCGTCGCCGTCGGCGGATTCCGCGCGGGTCATCTCCTCCACGATCTCGGGCGGCGCCAGGCGCACGCGTGAGCTCTTGGTGCGCAGCTTGTCGCGGAGCACGCCGGTCTCGATCTCGTCGCCCAGCAAGAGGCCGTGCGGGTGCTCGCGTAGCTTGGCCAGGCTCAGCCCGCCCCGGCGCGCCCCGAACAGGTCGCCATTGGGTCCGGTGCGCAGCAGCAGATCGACCAGACGCTGAGGGCTGGGACGGAAGCCCAGCTTCGCGGAAGCCCGCAGAGCCGGGACCGAGTACGGCGCGAGACCGATGCGCCGGGCCAGGTCGTCGACGATCTCCCACTCCTCTCTCGACTCGCCGCGCGGCGCGATCACCCGCTCGGTGGTCTGGATGAAGGGCTGGGAGAAGAAGCCGAGGAAGGCGAGCGGCACGTCGTCGCGCTCGTACAGGGTGGTCGTGGGCAGCACGTAGTCGGCGTGCTTGGTGGTCTCGTTGACGTAGAAGTCGAGCGCCACCATCAGGTCGAGCTCTCCGAGCGCCCGCTCCATCGCGTCGCCGTCGGGCACCGACAGCACGGGGTTGCCGGCGGAGACGAACAGCGCCTTGACCTGCCGCGCGCCTGGTGTCTCGATCTCACGCGGGAGCAGGGAGGCGGGCAGGTTGCCGATCACGTCGGGAAAGTCGCCGAAGCGGGCGCGGGTCTTGCCGTAGGACGCCAGCCCGACCCTCTCGGCCACGTCGTCGAGAGCGATCGGCGGCCTGCCGAAGACCGCCCCGCCGGGCGCGTCGAGGTTGCCGGTGACCGAGTTGAGGGCGTCGAGCAAGAAGGACACCAGCGTGCCGAAGCGACCCAGGCATGAGCCCGTCCGCCCGTAGGCGGCCGCGCGGTGGGCAGAGGCGAAGGCCCGGCCCAGCTCGCGCACGCGTTCGGCGGGAATCCCCGTGCGCGCTTCGGTCTCCTCGGGCGGGTGCGCGGCCACGAGCCGCTCCAGCTCGTCGGCTCCTTCGGCGCGCTCGGCCAGCCAGGCGCGGTCGGCCAGTCCCTCCTCGAAGACCACCTGCAGCAGGGAGAGCAGCAGCCAGGCGTCCGCGTCGGGGCGGATGGCCAGGTGCTCGAACTGCTCGGCGGTCTCCGAGCGGCGCGGGTCGACCACCACCACGCGGCCGCCGCGCTTCTCGAGGCCCAGCAGCTGCTCGCGCACGCGCGGCGCCGACAGCACCGAGCCGTGCGATACCAGCGGGTTGGCGCCCACCATCAGCAGGAAATCGGTCCGGCGCAGGTCGGGAATCGGCACCACCAGCGGCGAGCCGTACAACAGGGCGCTCGCCGCGAAGCGGTTGTTCACGTCCTGCGAGCCGGCCGTGTAGTAGTGCGGCGAGCCGATGGCGTCCAGCAGACCCTTGGCCCAGAGCGTGTGTGAGTAGGAGAAGGCGCCGGGGTTGCCCATGTACCAGGCGACCGACTCCTTGCCGTGCTCGTCGAGCACCTCGGAGAGGCGGTCGGCGATGTCGGTCATGGCCGATTCCCAGCTCACCTCCTCGAAGCCGCCGTCGCGCTTGCGGCGCAGCGGCCTGAGCACGCGGTCAGGGTCGTTGACGACCTCCTGCATCGCGATTCCCTTGGGACAGGCGTAGCCGCGGGAGAGAGGGTGATCGGGGTCGGGGCGGAGCTTGGTCAGCTCCCCGTCCTCGACCGTGGCCACCATCCCGCACAGCGGCTCGCAGATACGGCAGAAGGTGACCTTCTCCTCGACGGCCATCGGCGAGGAGAAGGTATCCCACCATGAGGCTCAGCGTGCCGACACGCGCGCGCCGTCCAGACACCTCGAGGCGAAGGAGATGGGTGAGCGCCCAGGGCGCTCGCCGGCGGCTAGAGCCAGCCGCGCTCGGTGGCGATAAGCACGGCCTGGGCCCTGTCGACCGCGCCCAGCTTGGCGTAGGTGTTGTGCAGGTGCGTCCGCACGGTCGAGGTGGAGAGGCCGAGCTCGTGGGCGATCTGCTTGTAGACCTTGCCCTCGGCCAGGCGCTTGAGCACCTCGACCTCGCGGGAGGAGAGCGGGCAGGGATCGACGTTGCGCTTGGCCTGGCCGTTGCCCTGCGGGAGCTCGTACATGACCGAGCGAAGCTGATCGCCGCTCAGGCCGAGCGCCCGGGCCGCCTTGAGCAGCTCGCGCGGGTCGATGTTCTGGCCGTGGCTGTAGTGGGCGAGCATGTCGGCCAGGCGCACGAAGGCGGCCTCGCCCTCGGCCTCCTCGGAGTGGTGGCGCTCGATGGCGGAGGCCAGGCGGTCAGGCAGACCCCAGCGGCGGGCCAGCACGCCGCCCACCAGGCCGTGATCCACGCCGAGCTCGCGCCGCTCGCGCCTGATCCGCTCCTCGGGGGTGCGGGCCTCGCCGTGGATCTGCTCGGGGTAGGCCGGGTAGGCGTGCATGAGCACGAGCTTGCCGACGTCGTGCAGCAGTGCAGAGACCAGCAGCTCGTCGCGGTCGGGGTAGTCGAGCACGCGCGCCACGCGGTCGGCGGCCGTCTGCGTGGCCACCGCGTGGAGCCGGAAGCGCTCGGGGGCGTTGTCCCATCCCGGCGAGCGCTCACAGAAATCGAACGTGGCGGTGCGCCCTACGAGAGCTTCCACACCCTCGGGGCTGAGGGCCTCCACGGCCTTGGGGACGGTGGTGATCTTGTCGCGCTTGCGCCCTCCCAGGCGGTTGGCCATGCGCAGCACGGTGATGACCAGCGCGCAGTCGGACTCCACGGCCGCGACCACGTCACCCGTGCTGGGGTTCTCGTCGCCCACGACCGCTAGCACGCGGTTGCGCGACTCGGCCAGGGCCGGAAAGGACTCCAGCGCCTCGAAAGCCGCTGTGAGCCTGCGTCCGTGCCCCTCGCTCGGGCGCCTTCCCCAGGTGTCGGATGGCACCGTATGTGCGGTAATGGCAGCTTCCACTTGAGAACCCGGACTGATATCGGCAAATGGACGAGCGGGGTTAAGCTCGCGCGCGATCGAGCGCGAGGTCGATACGCGACAGCGTCTCGTCCCGCCCGAGGGCGGCGACCGACTCGAAGATCCCCGGCGACACGGTCGTGCCGCTGATGGCCACGCGCACCGGCTGGAAGACCTCCTTGGGCTTGACTCCAAGGCGCTCGACCACGCCCCTCAGGGCGGCTTCGACGGATTCTGTGTCGAAGGGCTCGGCGCCGGCCAGCGCCTCACGGGCCGCGCTCAGCCGCTCGACCGCCCCGTCGCTCATCACCTTGTCCCAGGCGCCCTCGTCGAAGTCCTGGCGCTCCACGAGGAAGGCGGCGAGGGTCCAGAAGTCGTCGAGGGTCTGCATCTTCTCCTGAGCGATGCCCACCGCGTCGCCCAGGCCCTCCCGCCCGTGGCGCTGCTCGAGGATCTCGGTCAGGCGTTCAGCGCTGAGCTCGCGCAGGTAGCGGCCGTTCATCCAGCGCAGCTTCTGCTCGTCGAAGACGGCCGGCGACTTGGAGACCCGGTCGAGCGAGAAGCCCTCGACCAGCTCCTCGGTGGTCATGAAGGTGGTGGACTCGTCGAGTCCCCAGCCCAGTAGCGCGATGTAGTTGCGCACCGCTTCGGGCAGGTACCCCGCGTCGCGCAGCTCCTGCACCGACGCCGCGCCGTGGCGCTTGGAGAGCTTCTTGCCATCGGGGCCGAGCAGCAGCGGCAGGTGGGCGTAGGCCGGGGGCTCGGCGCCGAGGGCCTCCAGAACCATCACCTGCCGCGGCGTGTTGGAGAGGTGGTCCTCGCCGCGAACCACGTGCGTGATGCCCATGTCGAGGTCGTCCACGGCGACGGCGAGGTTGTAGAGCGGGCTGCCGTCCGAGCGGGCGACGACGAAGTCCTTGATGCCCGAGTGCGGGAAGCGCACCTCGCCGCGTACCTCGTCGGACACAGCGGTCTCGCCCTCGGGGTCCACCCGCAGGCGGACGGCCCCCTCGTCGCGGTAGGCGTGACCCTCGTCGAGCAGGCGCGAGATCGCCTCCTCGTGGCGCGGGCGCCGCTCGGCCTGGGAGAAGGGCCCCTCGTCCCAGTCCAGCTCGAGCCAGTGCAGGGCGTCGAGGATCTGCTCGACGTTCGCCGGGGTCGAGCGCTCGCGATCGGTGTCCTCGATGCGAAGCACCAGCGATCCACCCGATCCCCGCGCCAGGAGCCAGTTGTAGAGGGCGGTCCGGGCGCCCCCGATGTGCAGCTGGCCGGTCGGCGAAGGGGCGAAACGGACTCTTAGGGGGGACGCGATGTCGAGAGAGGGGTCGGCACAGCGGGGCGGGATGCCCGCGGAGGTAATTTCTGGCGATGCTAGTCGGGGCTCACGTCTCCACCTCCGGCGGTCTGCCCGAGGCCTACAGGCGCGCGGCCGAGCGCGGCTGCGAGGCGATGCAGATCTGGGGCCAGTCGCCCCGCCAATGGGCGCCGGGCAAGCCCAAGCCCGCCGACGAGGTGGACCTCCGGGAGCTACTGGCGAGTGGGCCCGTCAAGTCGGTGGCCATCCACGCCATCTACCTCATCAATTGCGCCTCCACCGACGGCGACCTTCGCCGCAAGTCGCTCGCCTCTCTCACCCACGCGCTGCGGCTGGGCGACCGCATCGGCGCCGCCGGGGTGATCCTGCACCCCGGCTCGGCCAAGGGGGAGCCCAATCAGGAGGCGTTGCCGCGCGTGGCCGAGGTGATGCGCGAGGCCCTCCAGGAGTCCGACCGCTGCGACCTGCTGGTGGAGAACACCGCCGGCGCCGGGGACACGATCGGGCGCACCTTCGAGGAGCTCTCGGAGCTGATCCGACTGTGCCGCGGCCGCCAGCGGGTGGGCGTCTGCCTGGACTCCTGCCATCTGCTGGCCTCGGGCTTCGACATCCGCACCGCGGACAAGCTCAGCGAGGTGATCGACGGCTGCGAGGAGACCGTCGGCGGCGGGCGCGTGCGTGTCCTGCACGTCAACGACTCCAGGACGCCCCTCGGCTCCAACCGCGACCGCCACGCCCCGCCGGGCGACGGGGAGCTCGGGCCCCGGGGCTGCGCGGCGTTCGCCTCCGAGCCGCGCTTCGAGGGCCTGCCGGGGATCTTCGAGGGGCCGGGCAAGGCGGGCAAGGCGGCGGAGAAGGAGGACGTGGATAGGCTCAAGGAGCTTCGCCGTTCGGGGCGGCAGGCGCGCCGCCGCCGCCGCTGACACCGTCTGATGTGACATCGACAGGCGGTATGCTTTCGCCCGTGAGCGAGCGCCCCCTGAAGGTGGTCGATCCGGAGGGCGCGCCCGACGAGTCCGAGCACCCGTTCACGATCGAGGAGCTGGCCGCGGAGACGGGCTTCACCGTCCGCAACATCCGCTCCCACCGCGCACGCGGCCTGCTGCAGCCGCCCGCCGTGCGCGATCGCGTCGGCTACTACGGGCAGGACCACGTCGCCCGCCTCAAGCTCGTGCGCCAGCTCCAGGACGAGGGCTTCAACCTGGCGGCCATCAAACGGGTCGTGGAGCGGGCCCCCGCCTCCTCGGACCAGATCCTCAACGCGATCCAGATGGTCCAGCAGCCCTTCGAGACCGAGGTTTCCCAGGTCTTCACGCGCCAGGAGCTGCGCGAGCGCTTCACAGTCGAGGACCCCGAGGCGCTGCTGCGAAAGGCTTCCGACACCGGGGTGCTGATCCCGCTCGGCGAGGACCGCTTCGAGGCCCCTGCGCCCTCCCTGCTCGACGTGGCCGAGGAGCTGGTGGCGCTCGGCGTCCCGCTTCACCACGCCCTCGCGGTGGTCGGCAAGGTGCGCGACAGCTCGCGCACCATCGCCAAGGCCTTCGTGCGCCTGTTCGTGGACGACGTGGTCAAGCCCTTCGAGGCCGAGGGAATGCCGCCGGAGCGCTGGCCGGAGATCGCCCAGGCCATCGAGCGCCTGCGTCCGATGTCCGCCCAGGTGGTCCTGTCGGTCTACCGCATGGCGATGTCCGATGAGGTGGACCGCGAGGCCCCGAAGATCTTCGAGCGCCTGACGAAGGGCCGGGGTCGGTGAAGCGCCAGTCCGCGCCCGCGCGGCTCCAGGACCCGCTGGCCGGCCTCACCGAGGCGCTCGGGTCGCGGCCGCCGAAGGCGCTCGCCGTGCTGCCGCGCGAGGCGCTCGAAGACCTCGAGCTCGCCGTGCGCGACGCGCGCGCCCGTCAGGCCTCCGAGCTGGATTCGTCGGTGGAGACCTCGCTGCGACTCGCCCCCCGGCCGCTCAAGCCGCTCCTGCGAAAGGTGCTGACCGGATGAGCGCGGCGCTCCACTCGAGCGCCGAGGTCGAGAAGCTGGCGCGCTGTCTGGCGACCGACCCCGAGCGCCTGGCCGCGCTCGAGGCGTGTCCGCCCAGAGCGCTGCGCAAGCTGCGCCATCAGGTGGGCGACCACCTGCTCGACGCCGACCGGCGCGCCTTCGCCCGCGCCGCCGCCGCGGCCTCGTCGGTCCCCGCCGCGCTCGCGGCCAAGCTGGCCGAGAAGGCGTTGGGCCCACTGCTGACCGCGCGGGTGGCCTCGCTGGTCGACGAGGACCGGATCATGGGCATCGTCAAGCGGCTGCCCGACGTGTTCCTCGCCGAGGTGGCCGTGGAGCTCGACCCCCGCCACGCCCGGCACGTCCTGCTGAGCATCCCGCCCGACCGCATGGCCGACATCGCCGCCGAGCTCGATCGCCGCGGCGAGCACGTGGCGATGAGCGGCTTCGTCGCCTACCTCACGCCCGACGCGCTCACGGCGGTGGTGTCTGTCCTGTCCGCCGACGCCCTGCTGCGCGTCGGCTACCTCCTGGAGGCGCCGGAGCGCCTCGACGGAATCGTCGCGGGCCTGTCCGACGAGTCCCTGACCGAGGTGGTCGAGCTGGCCGCGGCCGAGGATCGCCAGGAGGAGCTGGCCGGCATATGCAGCCACCTCAAGGCGCGCCAGCGCCGGCGGGTGGAGGCCGTCGCGATCGCCTAGGCCGGCCCGGAGGCCGGCTGCGGGCTACAGCCTGTCGCGCAGGTCGAAGGCCTCGTCGGCGACGGGCTTCTCGAAGAAGCCACGGTTCACGCAGACGAAAGGCTCGCCGAAGCCGTCGTAGGCCCGCTCGACCGACTGCCGACAGGCGGCTATCGGCATGCCGGTCATCTTCACCCCGCCGTAGCCATGACGCGTGCGCTGGGCAGCCTCGAACATCTCGACGTCGATCTCGCCGGCGAACACCTTGTTCATACAGCCCATGTAGCGGCGCCCGCTCTGCTCGTCGTCGTAGAGGTAGAGGAACGAGCAGTTCGAGGCGACGCAGCCGGCCGGGTGCACCACCCGGTCGCAGAACGCGCAGCACTGCCGGCACTCGTGAAGCTCGGCGGCGGAGACGGGCAGCGGCACGCGCCAAGTGTAAACCTGGGACGAGCCTCGATAGCAGGTGCGGGAGCGCCGGAGCTCGCTCCGCTCCGCGCCTGGAACGGCCCTGGCTAGGCCACTACCCGGGCCGCCCCCGGCAGTTGGTCGAGCCGGCTGCGACAGGCGCCGTCGCCGCTCACGCGGAAGTCGGGCCCGAGCAGCAGGCTCCTCTCCCCCACGCGCAGCATCAGCTCCTGGTCGCCCCTGCAGGTCTCGACCACCTCGCGCAGCTCCTCGATGAACGAGTCGGGCACCTCCGGAGCCACGTACAGGGTCAGCCGCTTGGGCGTGGCCGCCACGCCGGCCTGGGCCGCGGCCCTCTCGACCTCCTCGGGCGTGGGCTCGAAGACCTCGACGTCCTGAGCCACGAGCTTGACCTCGTCGGACTCCTTCTTGTCGACCCGCGCGCGTACGAGCACCACCCGGTCGCCGTCGAGCTTGCCCTCGTGCTTCTCCAGCGCCGAGTTGAAGACGATCATCTCGACCTGGCCCTCCAGGTCGTCGAGGGTGCAGAACATCATCGGGTCGCCCTTGCGGGTGCGGATCTTCTTGACCTCGGCCACCATGCCGCCGACGGTCACCCACTCGCCGTCCTTCTTGCCTTCCAGTTCGGGCAGGGAGCAGTCCACACGTGCCCGCAGCGCCGCGCGCACCTCCTTGAGCGGGTGGCTGGAGAGGAACAGCCCGAGGGTCTCCTTCTCCATCAGGTTGAGGTCCTTGCGGTCGTCGGGCAGCGGCGGAACCGGCAGGTCCTGATGGGCCGGCATGGCCGTGGCGGCGGCCGGCTCCTCGAGGTCGAAGATCGAGCCCTGGCCCAGCTGGGCGTCCTGCTGGAACTTGGCGCCGGCCCCCTGCGCCGCGGGCAGCACCTCGAGCATGCCGGTGCGGGTGGCGCCGGTGGAGTCAAGGGCGCCGCACCGCACCAGCGATTCGATCGCCTTCTTGTTCACCGCATGGCAGTCCACCCTGCGGCAGAAGTCCCAGATCGAAGTGAACGCGCCGCCCTCCTGGCGCGCTTCGACGATCGCCTCCACCGCCGCCGAGCCGACGTTCTTGACCGCGTCCAGCCCGAAGCGGATGTTGCCGCCGGCGACCACGAAGTCGTGCCCGGACTCGTTGACGTCGGGCGGGAGCACCTCGATGCCCATCTCCTCGCAGCGCGAGACGAAGAAGGGCACCTTGTCCTTCGTCGACATGACGCTGGAGATCAGCGCGGCCATGTACTCGGCCGGATAGTTGGCCTTCAGCCAGGCCGTTCGGTAGGAGATCAGGCCGTAGCAGGCGGCGTGTGACTTGTTGAAGGAGTAGTCGGCAGCGGACTCGTTGGTCTCCCACAGCGACTGGATCACCTGCTCGGAGGTCCCGCTGGCGCGCGCCCCCTCGACGAAGCGGTCCTTCAGCTTGGCCATCTTGTCGCGCAGCTTCTTGCCGATGGCCTTGCGCAGGTCGTCTGCCTCCGGGCCGGGGAAGCCAGCGATCTCCTTGGCGATCTGCATCGACTGCTCCTGGTAGAGGATCACGCCGTAGGAGGACTCGGTGATAGGTCGCAGGCGCTCGTCGGGGTACTGGATTGCTTCGGGGTTGCGCTTGTTTCGCGCGTAGGCGTCGATGTGGCGCATGGCGCCCGGGCGGTAGAGGGCCACGAGCGCGACCAGATCCTCGAACTCGGTCGGCTTGACCTTGCGGAGCGCATCGCGCATGCCGTCGGACTCGAACTGGAACACGCCGACCGAGTCGCCACGGGCGAGCATCTCGTAGGTCTTGGCGTCGTCGAGCGGCAGCGCCTCCATCGACGGACGGTCGCCTGTCGACTTCTCGATGATGTCCAGCGCCGACTCGATCACGTCGAGGTTGCGCAGGCCCAGGAAGTCCATCTTCAGCAGGCCGATCTCCTCGATCGGGCCCATCGCGTACTGGGTGACGGTGCGGTAGGCCTTCTCGCCGTCCTCCCCAACCCCGGCATCGGCCAATTGCAGCGGCACCAGGTCGGTCAGCGGGCGGTCGGCGATCACCACCGCCGCCGCGTGGATCGATGAGTTGCGGACGATCCCCTCCAGCCCCTTGGCCGTCTCCACGATCTCCCGCGCCTGAGGCTCGGAGTCGTAGACCTTCTTCAGCTCGGGCTCCTCCGCCAGGTACTCCTCGAACTTCTTCGAGCGGCCCATCACGGGCTCGGGGATGAGCTTGGCGATGCGGTCGCCCGCCGCGTAGTCGTGACCGCGCACGCGGGCAGCGTCACGCGTGGCCGCGCGAGGGAACATGCGGCCGAAGGTGATGATCTGCGCCACCGACTCCTGGCCGTACTTGTCGGCGACGTAGCGGATCACGCGGTCGCGTCCCTTCACGGAGAAGTCGATGTCGATGTCCGGCATGGACACGCGCTCGGCGTTCAGGAAGCGCTCGAACAGGAGGTCGTAGGCCAGCGGGTCGACGTCGGTGATGGACAGGGCGTAGGAGGTGATCGACCCGGCGGCCGAGCCGCGGCCCGGTCCGACGGCGATGCCGTTGTCCTTCGCGTACTTGACGAAGTCCCAAACGATCAGGAAGTAGGCGTCGAAGCCCATGCGCCCGATCACCCCGAGCTCCATGTCCAGGCGCTCCCGGGCCTCGGCCGGGACCGGGTCGCCATAGCGGCGCCGCAGTCCCTCCTCGGCCAGCCGGCGCAGGTAGGCGCCCTCCGGCTCGTCCTCGGGGGTCGGGAAGCTCGGGATGAGCATCTTGCCCAGCTCGATCTCGACCGAGCAGCGATCGGCGATCTCGAGCGAGGTGGGCATCGCCTCCGGCCAGGGCGCGAAGGCCTGCGCCATCTCCTCCGGGCTCTTCAGGTAGAACTCGTTGGTGTCGAAGGACATCTTCGGCGCCTGCAGCGTGGACTTGGTCTGGACGCACAGCAGCGCCTGGTGGTTGTCGAAGTCCTCGCGGCCCAGGTAGTGGACGTCGGCCGTCCCGACCACTGGCCGCCCGACCTCCCGGGCGATCTTCAGGATCCCCTCGTTTGCCCGGTCCTGCTCGGCGATGCCGTTGACCTGGAGCTCGAAATAGACATCCTCGGGCCCGAAGACCTGCAGCAGGTCGTCGGCGTGGGCGCGGGCGTCGGCCGGTGAGCCGTCCACCAGACGGCGGCACAGCCGGCCCTGCAGGCAGCCGCTGAGGGCCATGACACCCTCCTGGTGCTTGGCCAGCAGCTCGAGGTCGACGTTCGCCTTGCCGCGGCGGTAGCCCTCCAGGTAGCCCGCGGAGCTGAGCTTGACCAGGTTGCGGAAGCCGGCGTCGTCGTAGGCGAGCAGCGTGAGGTGATTGCGCTCGTAGCGCACGGCCTCGGTCCTGATGTCGTCGACCAGGTAGGCCTCCAGGCCCATGATCGGCTTGATCCCGTGCTTGCGGCAGGCCTTGTAGTGCTCCACGGCACCGTTCATCACGCCGTGGTCGGTCAGCCCTAGGGCGGGCTGGCCCAAGGAGGCTGCTCGCTCGGCCAGCGCGCCGATCCGGCAGGCGCCGTCGAGCACCGAGTACTCGGAGTGGACGTGGAGGTGGGCGCAGGTCAACGCGGGGCCGATCTTAAGGTCGGGTCCCGACGGCTCGGGAGCGTGGAAGCACGCCGACCCCGCTATCTCGGGATAGGGTTCCCGCGGCTTGCAACGAGGGAGGCTCTACATGGGGAGACGTCAGATGACGGCCGGGGGGGCTCTGGCCGCGGTGGTCCTGGCCGCAGCCGGCTGCGGCATTGGATCGAGCTCTGCGAGGACCACCACGGCATCCTTCTTCCAAGCCTTCGGCGAGGGCAACGGCAGGGAGGCGTGCTCGCTCATCGCGCCCGGAGGCGCCCGAAGGCAGGTCCTCGACGCGCTGGCCCAGAGCGAAGCACAAAAGGCCGCCGCCCGCCAGGGCAGCTGCGCCGAGTTCGCGAGGGCCCTCCCCCCCAAGCGCAAGACGCTCTTCGGGACCGTGGTCGTCGATCCGGCCCCAAGCTCGGGCGGGCAGACCGTCACGGCCAGATTCGAAAAGGAGAGCGGGTCCCCCACCGTGCCCTACTCGGTCAGGCTGAACGAGCGCGGGGGCGATTGGAAGCTGGTCTCGATCAACTCGGGCGGGGCGCCCTAGCCCGTGCTCACCCAAGGCCCCATCCCCCGCTTTCTGCACGGCCTTTTCGAGTACGTGGCCGCCATTGTGTTCATCGCGGCGCCGATCGTGTTCTCGTTCGACTCGGGGACCGCCACCGCGATCTCGATCATCGTCGGCGTGGTCGTGCTCGCCGCCGCGGCCACCACGGATGGGCCCACGAGCCTGGTCGACTCGCTTCCCCTGAGTGCTCACGTGGCGCTCGATTACCTGCTGGCCGTGTTCCTCGTGGCCACGCCATTCGTGGCCGGGTTCTCGGACGAGACGAGCCCGACGGTCTTCTTCATCGCCATGGGCGTGGCCCATCTGCTGATCACGATCGGAACCCGCTTCAGGCACGAGCCTCAACGCGGCCGGGCTCGCGGCCGGGCTCGCTAGCTAGACGGATATCCCATCGCCCCCCGGCTCCCAGAAGCCGAAGCCTGAGGCGAAGGGACAGAGTGCCCATCTCCGACCAACAGCTGGCCTGGCGCGCCCTCGCAGCCTCACGTAACGGCGTCGTCATCGCCGACGCGGAGGCGCCGGGCTTCCCGGCCGTGTGGGCGAATCCGGCCTTCGAGGCTATGACCGGATACACCGGCGACGAGATCACCGGCCTCGGCATGGGAAAACTTCAGGGACCCGAATCGGCCCCGGCCAAGGTGGCCGAGATGGCGGGCGCCCTGCGCGAGGGGCGCCACTGCCAGGTCACCATCCGCAACTACCGCAAAGACGGCGCGGGCTTCTGGAACGACGTCAGCCTGTCGCCGCTCCACGATGGCGACGGCCTGCTCACCCACTACATCGGGATCCTCGACGACGTGACCGCCGCGACGGAGGCCACCGAGCGCGCCCAGCACCTGGCCCACCACGACGTGCTGACGGGCCTGCCCAACCGCGCGGTGTTCCTGGATCGCGTCCGCCAGGCCATGGCCCGCCTCTCCCGGCGCCCCGGCGCTGTCGCGGTGCTGTTTCTGGACATCGACGACTTCAAGTTCGTCAACGAGTCACACAGTCACCTGATCGGAGACGAGCTCCTACGGGCCGTCCCCGCCCGGCTCGGCGAGGTGGTGCGCCGCGGTGACACGCTCGCACGCATCGGCGGCGACGAGTTCGCCCTGCTGTACACCGAGCTCAGCGGGCCCCACGAGGCCGCCGCCGTCGCTCAGCGGATTCTCGACGGCTTCCGCCGTCCGTTCACCGCCGGGGGCGAGGAATCGCCGTCAGCGCCTCGGTGGGCGTCGCGGTGGCCGGCGACCCCGGGCCCACCGCCGACGGCATGCTCGGCGACGCCGGCGCGGCCATGTATCGCGCCAAGGCGCACGGCCGCGCGCGCTTCGAGCTGTTCGACGCAGAGCTGCGCACGGGTGCACGAGCGCCTCAACCTGGCCCGCGACCTGCGCCGAGCCATCGCGCAGGACGAGCTCACGGTCCACTACCAGCCCATCGTGGCGCTCGAGACCGGAGCGCCCACCGGGTTCGAGGCTCTGCTGCGCTGGAACCATCCCGAGCGTGGACCGGTCCCGCCTGGCGTCTTCATCCCCATCGCCGAGGAGACCGGGAGCATCGTCGAACTCGGCCGCTGGGTCCTCAAGCGGGCCTGTTCGGACCTGGCCGAGTGGAGCGGCGCCGCGGGCTCGGACCTGGAGCTCGCGATCAACCTCTCCGCCCGCCAGCTCGTCGACCAGGGACTGCAGGAGCTAATCGGCGGACTGCCGCTAACCACCGGCTTCGACCTGGGACGGCTCTCGCTGGAGGTCACCGAGACCGCCCTGCACCGCGAGGACGAGCTCCCCGCCGAGCGCCTATGGGCGCTCAAGGAGCTAGGGGTGGGGATCCACCTCGACGACTTCGGCTCCGGGTACTCGTCGCTGGGCCACCTTCGGCGGTTCCCGATCGACGTGCTGAAGGTCGACCGCTCCTTCGTCGCCGGGATCGGCGACGACTCCCAGGACGCAGCAATCGTCGCCGCCATCCTCCCGATGGCCGCCGCGCTCGGGCTCGACGTGATCGCCGAGGGCGTCGAGACCAGCGCCCAGGCTGCTCATCTGCTCGATCTGGGCTGCCGCCGGGCCCAGGGGTTCCTCTTCGGGCGGCCCGCGCCGGCCGAGGAGCTGCCGCCCATGGCGGCGCTCAGCGCTACGAGCTGAGCGTCAGCTTTCGTCGCCGCCGGCGGACTTGGCGGCGATCACGCCGCCGACGACCACCGCGGCTACGACGCCTGCCGCGCCCAGCTTCAGCTTGTTGTCGGCCATCTTGCGCTTGGCGACCCGGGAGCCGACCTGCCAGACGACCCAGCCGAGGACGGTGTAGCTCTTTGTGGTCATGAGGTCTCCTTACCCCGGTTCCGGATTGCATACGCCATGCGCGTCTGCAGGCTCCACAGCTCGATGAAGCCGGGGCTCGCCGACTGGCTGAACAAGCCGCCGGACTCGCCGAAGCCGGCGAGCTCCGGGTCGTACAGCGCGTTCGGCGAGCTGCGGGCCACCGGCCGGGCGCTGCCCTTGTAGAGGCGCATTGTGATCGTGCCGGTCACCTGCTCGTTGACGCTCTCCATGAAGGCGTTGAGATCCCCGAGCAGCGGCTCGTGCCAAAGCCCGCCGTAGACCAGATAGGCCCAGTGGCGGTCGAGGGTGTGCTTGAAGTTGTTCTGGTGAATGGTGCCCACGAGCTTCTCGAGCTCCTGGTGGGCGGGCAGCAGGATCGCCGCCGCGGGCACCTCGTAGAGGTCGCGCACCTTCAGGCCGACGATCCGGTCCTCGATGTGGTCCACGATCCCCACGCCGTGGCGTGAGCCCAGCTCGCCCGCGCGCTCCAGCAGCTCGACCAGGCCCATTTGCTCACCGGCGAGCGCCACCGGGACGCCGCGCTCGAACTCGACGGCGACGTCCTCGGGCTCGTCGGGCGCCTCCTCGGGCCGCGTGACGAGGTCGAAGACGTCGTCGCGCGGCGGCTCGGCGAGGTCCTCGATCGGCCCGCCCTCGCTGGAGCGGCCCCAGAGGTTGTCGTCGATCGAGTACGGCGGCGCCTCGGTGCCTCCCTTGACGGGGATACCGTGCTTGCGCGCGTACTCGATCTCCTCCTCGCGGCCCATCTGCCACTCGCGCACGGGCGCGATCACCTTGAGCTCGGGGGCCAGCGTGGCCACCGTCGCCTCGATGCGGACCTGGTCGTTGCCCTTGCCGGTACAGCCGTGGGCCACGGTGTCGCAGCCCGTCTCGCGCGCCGCCTCGACGGCGAGCTTGGCGATCAGCGGCCGTCCTAGGGCGGTGAACAGCGGATAGCCGCCGCCGTACAGCGCGTTGGCCTTGATGGCGGGCGCCACGTAGTCGCGCGCGAACTCCTCGCGAGCGTCGACGATCCGGCACTCCAAGGCGCCGAGCCTCAGAGCCTTGCCCTCCACCACCTCGAAGTCCTCGCCGGGCTGTCCGAGGTCGATGGTGAGGGCCACGACCTCGGCGCCATACTCGTCCTGGATCCACTTGAGCATGACGCTCGTGTCCAGGCCGCCCGAGTAGAGCAGCAGGACGCGCTCGACTTGCTCGGGGTCGGCCTCGTACGAGGCCGTGCGTGGTGCGCGGTCCGCCACGGCGGCGGACCCTAGCGACGGACTCCTATCGACCGGAGCGCAGTCCAGGCGACGGCCGGCCGAGCGCCGCCCGCTCGGCAATCATGCCCGGTTGGCGCGCTCGGCCAGCAGCTCGGTGGCCTCCGGCGAGGCGGGGCCCGAGCCGTTGGCACCCCGGCCGTTCGAGGTCCCGAGCCCGGCAGCGATCCTGGCGCCCAGCTCCTGGTCGACGTTGGCCCAGTAGGCGACCACGCGCTCCTTCATGGAGTCGGTGACCTCCGGAGTGCTCGCGTGGCCGACGATGCCGTTGACCAGCGCCTCGCGGTTGCCGTCGTCCATCACCTCGTTGTAGAGCGCGCGCGGTTGAACGAAGTCGTCGTCTTCCGCGTGCTTCTCGTAGGCGTAGCGCCCGAGCTCGGCGCCCTCGACGCCCCAGCCGAGGTCGGCGCCCATCTCCGGGCCGACGGCCTCCGGGCCCCCGAACGAGTTCGGCGCGTAGACCGGCTGGCCGCCCGCGTGGCGGTAGGTCATCGACCCGTCCTTGTTGTACGAGGTGACCTCGGCCTTGGGGGCGTTGATCGGCAGCTGCTCGGCGTTCACGCCCACGCGGTGCAGGTGGGTGTCGTGGTAGGAGAAGATGCGCGCCATCAGCATCTTGTCCGGGCTCAGGCCCGTGCCCGGCACCAGGTTGGCCGGCTTGAACGCGGCCTGCTCGACCTCGGCGAAGAAGTTGGCCGGGTTGCGGTCGAGGGTCAGCCGGCCGACGGTGATCGGCGGGTAGTCGGACTTGGGCCAGACCTTGGTCAGGTCGAACGGGTTGAAGCGGTAATCCGCGGCCTCGTCGAAGGGCATGATCTGCACCTCGAGCCGCCAGGACGGGTGGTCGCCCTTGGCGATCGAGTCGAACAGGTCGCGCCGGTGGTAGTCCGGGTCCTCGCCGGCGATGCGATCGGCGTCGGCTTCCGGCAGGTTCTGGATCCCCTGCTCGGTCTTGAAGTGGTACTTGACCCAGAAGCGCTCACCGCTGGCGTTCACCCACGAGTAGGTGTGGCTGGAGAACCCGTGCTGGTGGCGCCAGGAGGCGGGGATGCCGCGGTCGGACATGAGGATCGTGACCTGGTGGGCGGACTCGGGCGAGAGCGTCCAGAAGTCCCATTGCATCTCGTGGGAGTGCATGCCGGTGTCGGGCAGGCGCTTCTGGCTGTGGATGAAGTCCTGGAACTTCGACGGGTCGCGCACGAAGAAGACCGGCGTGTTGTTGCCGACCATGTCGAAGTTGCCCTCGTCGGTGTAGAACTTGATGGCGAAGCCGCGGGGGTCGCGAACCGTGTCGGCGAAGCCCTGCTCGCCGGCCACCGTCGAGAAGCGAAGGAAGGTGTCGGTCCGCTTGCCGGGCTGCAGGAAGTCGGCCTTCGTGTACTGGGTCACGTCCTCGGTGACCTCGAAGAAGCCGTGGGCGGCGCCGCCCTTGGCGTGCACCACGCGCTCGGGCACCCGCTCGCGGTTGAAGTGCTGCATCTTTTGCACGACGTAGTGGTCGTGGAGCGCAATCGGGCCGCTGGGGCCCACAGTGAGCGAGAACTCGTCGCTTGTCGCGGGGATGCCGGAGTCGGTGGTGGTGCGCTTCTTCTCTTCGCTCATGGGCCGAACTCTAACCCGCGGCCCGGCTTCTTGCCCGAGCGCGCACAACCCGTGGTCCGCGGGCTTCGCGCCGCTGACCCCACCGTGTCAGCCGCGAGGGGCCAGGCGGGCGAGCGCCTCCACGATCTCCTCGTCGGCGACGGTGAGCGGCGGCAGCAGGCGGATCGTGTCCGGGCCGGTGGCGTTGACCACCAGCCGTCGCTCGAATAGCAGCCGGCGGGCGAGGTCGGGGGCCTCGGACGCGCCGAAGGCGAGCATCAGCCCGCGTCCGCGGACGTCGGGCAGGCCGAGGTCGCGCAGCCCGGCGGCCAGCAGCTCGCCCTTGCGGGCCACCTCGGCGAGGAAGGCCGGCTCACTGACCACGTCGAGCACAGCCTGGGCCGCGGACGCCACCACGGGCCCGCCGGCGAAGGTCGAGCCGTGGTCGCCCGCCCGCAGGACGTCGGCGTGGGCCGGGCCGGCCAGGCAGGCGCCGATCGGCAGGCCACCGCCCAGGCCCTTGGCCACCGTCATCACGTCGGGCCTCACGCCCAGCCCCTGCCAGGCCCACAGGTCGCCGGTGCGCCCCATGCCGCACTGGATCTCGTCGAAGATCAGCAGCGCCCCGTGCGCGTCACAGGCCTCGCGGGCCGCCCGCAGCACGCCGGGGTCCACCGGCAGGATTCCCGACTCGCCCTGAATCGGCTCGACGAGCACGGCGGCGGTGCGCTCGTCCACGGGCAGGTCGGTGCTGTCGCGGGGGGCCACCCGAAAGCCCGGCACCAGCGGCGCGAAGGGAGCCTGCTTGGCCTCCTGCGGCGTGGCCGAGAGGGCGCCGAAGGTCCGTCCGTGGAAGCCCTTCTCCAGCACGACCACGTCGCCCCCCCGCTTCTGCTTGCGAGCGAGCTTGAGCGCGCACTCCACCGCCTCGGCGCCGGAGTTGGTGAAGAACGCCTTGCCGCCCAGGGCCAGCTCCGACAGCCGGGCGGCCAGCCGCACGCCGGGCTCGGAGTAGTAGAGGTTGCCGACGTGCATCAGGCGCTCGGCCTGCGCGCGCACCGCGGCGACCAGCGCCGGGTGGGAGTGGCCCAGCTGGACGACCGAGATGCCCGTCAGGAAGTCGAGGTACTCGTTCCCCTCGCTGTCCCACAGTCGCGTGCCCTCGCCGCGCACGAACTCGACGGGGTTGCGCGCGTAGGTGGGCATGAGCGCCTCGCGCTCGAGCTTCTGGAGCTCCTCTAAGGACACAACTTGGTCCCGATGCCCTTGTCGGTGAACAGCTCGAGCAGCAGCGTGTGCTCCTCGCGGCCGTCGACGATATGGGCGGCCGAGACCCCGGCCGTCAGCGCCGCAACGCAAGCTTCGAGCTTGGGGCGCATGCCGCCGTGGACGCCGTCCAGGCGCTCGCGCACCTCCTGCACGGTTGCCTCGGAGATCAGCGACCCGGGGTCGGTGGCATCCTCCCGCCAGCCCTCGACGTCGGTCAGGAACAGCACCTTGTGGGCGCCCAGCGCGGCGGCCACGGCCGCTGCCGCGGCGTCGGCGTTGATGTTGTAGGAGTTGCCCAGGGCGTCGGCTCCCACCGAGGCGATCACCGGGATGTAGTCCTCGGCGATGTGGTTGAGCACGTCCACGTTGACCGACTCGATCTCCCCCACGAAGCCGATGTCGGTCTCGCCGGCCAGCTGCTTGCGCGCGCGGAACAGCAGGCCGTCGTCGCCGCAGAGCCCCACCGCCGGCTGCCCGTGGCGGCCCAGCCGCAGGACGATGTCCTTGTTCTGCTTGCCGACGAGCACCATCTTGGCCACCTCCACGGTGGCCTCGTCGGAGACGCGCAGCCCTTGCTCGAAGCGGACGTCCATGCCCAGGCGCTCCATGTAGGCGGTGACGTCCGGGCCACCGCCGTGCACGACGACCGGGTTCATCCCGACGTACTTGAGGAGCACGACGTCGCGCGCGAACTCCTCCTTGAGCTGGGCGTCGGTCATGGCCGCGCCGCCGTACTTGATGACCACGGTCTGGCCGTGGAACTCCCGGATGTAGGGGAGCGCCTCGAGGAGGGTGGCGACGTCGCGCATCAGCTCGTGTACTCGGCGTTGTAGCTCACGTACTCCTCGGAGAGGTCGGAGAAGAAGACCTCGGTCTCTCCTCCTTCGCCGGCCAACGTCAACTCGTATTCGACCTCGTGTCCGTCCACCGCCCGCGAGAGCTCGGCGAGCTCTTCGGGGCCCACGCCCACGGCGTCGCCGGCGCTGACCAGCTGGCGGCCCTCGATGGCCAGATCGGCCACGAAGGGCTCGCCCGGCGGCCATGCCGCTCCGGCAGCCTGGAGGATGCGGCCGAAGTTGGGGTCCGCGCCGTGCAGCGCCGTCTTGACCAGCGGCGAGTTGGCCACCGCCCGCGCCACCGGCTCCACCGCCTCGGCCGGGCCGTTGACCACCACGCGCCCCACCCGCTCGGCGCCCTCGCCGTCGCTCACGATGTCCAGCGCCAGCTGGCGCATCACCGCGTCGAGGGCCTCGCCCAGGGCAAGCTCGTCCGGGCTCTCGGGCTCCACCCGCACGCCCGAGCCGCCGCCGGCCTGCACGTAGACGGTGTCGCTGGTGGATAGCTGGCCGTCCACCGAGATGCGGTCGAAAGACCGCCTGACGCAGACGCCGGTGAGCAGCTCCAGCGTCTCGGCGCTCACCTCGGCATCGGTCTGCGCGAAGCAGAACATGGTGGCGAAGCGGGGCTCGATCATCCCCGCGCCCTTGGCCTGGGCGGCCAGGCGGACCGTCCCGGACGGCAGCCCGACCTCCAGGCACACCCGCTTCGGCCCGCTGTCGCTGGTGAGGATCGCCCGCGAGAAGGCGTCGGCGTCGTCCCCGAGCGCTCCGCAGGCCTCGCGAGCGCCGCTCACCACGCGATCGCGGAGGAGCTCCACCCCGATCACTCCGGTGGAGGCCAGGCCCACCTGCGCCGGCTCCAGCGACAGCTCCTCGGCCGCGGCCCCCTGCACGGCGACGGCCGTGTCGTAGCCGCGCTGCCCGTCGCCGACGTTGGAGCCGCCCGAGTTGGCCACCACGGCGCGCAGGCGGTCCAGGCGCGCCGCCCGGGAGACCACCACTGGCGCGCCCACGCGGGCATTGGTGGTGAAGCGGGCGGCGGAGGTCGTGGACGGGGAGTCGGAGGCCAGCACGCCGACGTCGGGCCCCTCGGGCTTGAGTCCGGCGGCCACGCCCGCCGCGCGGAAGCCGGCCGGCAGGGCGTGCGGCTCGAGCTCCCGCGCATGCACGGGCGCCTCCACCCAGCGGGAGCGAAAGAAGCTCACGCCAGGCCCTCCTGCTCGGGCAGCCCCAACATCAGGTTGAGGTCTTGCACGGCCTGGCCCGACGCGCCCTTCCACAGGTTGTCGATGGCGGAGAAGACCAGCACCCGGCCGCTCTCGTCGACGGTGGCGTAGACGCGGGCGCGGTTGGTGCCCTTGACGTGGCTCGTGTGCGGCGGCGCGCCGGCCACCTCCACGAAGGGCTCGTCGCGATAGGCGTCCTCGAACAGCGTGGCCACCTCGGCGCGCGTGGGCTCCCCCTCGACGCTCACGAAGCAGGAGGCCATCAGCCCCTGGTCGATCGGGAGCAGGTGCGGCACGAAGGAGAAGCGGATGCGTTCGGGCAGCTCCTGCTGCAACTCGGCGACGTGCCGGTGACCCTCCGTCTTGTACGGGTTGACGTTGTCCGTGGCGCTGACGAAGTGGGTCTCCTGGGTGGCCTCCCGCCCCGCACCGGACACTCCGGTCTTGATGTCGACCACGGCGTCGCGCGCGATCTCGCGCAGCGGCCACAGCGCCAGCAGCGCCGCTGTGGAGTTGCAGCCGGGCGCGGCCACCAGCTGAGCGCGCGCGATTTCCTCACGGTGGCCCAGCTCGGGCAGCCCGTAAACGGCTTCCTGCAGCAGGTCGGGCGCCTCGTGAGGCTGGTACCAGCGCTCGTAGGCCTCCTGCCCCAGCCGGAAGTCCGCCGAGAGATCGACCACCTTCAGGCCCCGCGCGCGCAGCTCCCGCACCGCCTGGGCGGCGGCGCGGTGCGGATAAGCAACCAGCGCGGCGTCGGCCTGCTCGGCGACCCGGTCGGAGTCGGGCTCGTCGAGCCTGAGAGCCACGCCGTAGCGCGGATAGAGGTCGTCGTGGCGCCGGCCCGCGTCCGAGCGGGCGGTGACCGCGGTGAGCTCGAGCGACGGATGGGCGTTGACGATCGCCGCGCACAACGCGCCGCCGTAGCCCGCCGCTCCCAGGACGGCTACTCGGTGCTCAGGCACGGAGCCGCCCCCCGATCCGGGCCAGCGCGCCCTCGATGGCCGAGCGGCGAGCGGCGACCTCCTCGTCGGTGAGCGTGCGGTCCGGCGCGCGGAACTCGAGCCGCAGGGCCAGCGACTTGTGCCCCGCGCCCAGCTGCTCGCCGCGGAAGACGTCGAACACGCGGGCGCGACGCAGGAGCTCGCCCCCGCCCTCGGCCACCGCCTGCTGGACGGTCTGCGCGGGGACCTCCTCCGGCACCACCACGGCGATGTCCTGCAGCACGGCGGGGAAGCTGGTCACGTCGCGGAAGCCCTCCTCGGCCTCGACCGCGAGCACGGCGAGGGCGTCGACGTCGAGCTCGAAGGCACCCCCGGGGTGCCCGCCCAGATCCCAGCCGCGGGCCGCCAAGGGGTGCAGCTCGCCGAGCCAGCCGATCTCCCGCTCCCCGGCCAGGATCGCCGCCGTGCGCCCGGGGTGCAGGTACGGGCGCAGGGCGGGCTCGGCTCGCCACTCCACGCCCGCCGCTGCGAGTACGGCCTCCAGCACGCCCCGCAGCACGTGGAAGTCCACCTCCACCGACCGTGAGCGCCAGCCCCGCTCCACCGTCCCGAGCATCAGCGCGCCGAGGTGGTGATGCTCGTCGGACGGCCGCACGCCACGCGGCGAGGTCTGCGGGCCGTCGCCCGACCGGGGCGGCGGCACGGCCGACGGCCGGTAGACGTGCGCGGACTCGAACAGCGCGAGGTCGGGCCGGTCGTGGGCGTTGTTGTGCCGCGCGGCGTCGAGCAGGCCGGGGAGCAGCAGCGGGCGCATCACGCTCTGGTCGGTGCTGAGCGGGTTGGCGATGGCGAGCGCGGGGTCGCCCTCGCCCAGTCGCAGCCGGTCGAGCGCGGCCGGCGCGATGAAGCTGTAGGAGACGGTCTCGTAGAGGCCGCGGTGGCGCAGGGCGTCCTCCAGCCGACGGCGCAGCCCGGCGTGCCCGGTGAGCCCGCCGGTCGCCTCGCGCCGCGCGGGGAGCGTCGCCGGCAGGCGGTCCAGGCCGTGGACCCGTGCCACCTCCTCGATCATGTCCGCCTCGCGCTGGACGTCGGAGTCGCGCCAGAAGGGCACCCGCCAGCTCTCCGGCCCCTCGGACTCGAAGCCCAGCCGCTCGAGGATCGCCGCGGACTCCTCCTCGTCGATCCTCTTCCCCAGGAGCCGCTCCTGGCGAGCCGGGCGTAGCCGGACGGTGCGCGGCGGCACCGGCCGCGGGTAGACGTCGATCGTCTCGCCGGCCGTCCGCGCCCCGGCAACCTCGGTCATCAGCCGCGCGGCCAGGCGCTGCGCGGCCATGGCCTGCTCGGGGTGCAGCTGCTTCTCGAAGCGCGCGGAGGCCTCGGTGCGCAGCGGCAGCCGCTTGGAGCTGCGCAAGATGTTGGAGCCCACCCACGTTGCGGCCTCCATCAGGACACGGGTGGTCTTCTCCGAGACCTCGGAGACCTGCCCGCCCATGATCCCCGCGATGCCGCTCGGGCCCTCGGCGTCGCAGACCAGGGCCATGTCGGGGTCGAAGCGGCGCTCGACGTCGTCCAGGGTGACCATCGTCTCCCCTTGTTCGGCGCGGCGCACGATGATCCGCCCGCCGCGCACCTCGTCCAGGTCGAAGGCGTGCAGGGGCTGAGCGGTGGTCAGCATCACGTAGTTCGTGATGTCGACGACGTTGGAGATCGGACGCTGGCCGGCGGCGGTGAGCCGCTGCTTGAGCCACGGCGGCGACTCGCCCATCCTCACGTCCTCGAAGACGCGCCCGGTGAAGCGCAAGCAGATGTCGGGATCGGCGATCTCGATGGGAATGCCGTCACGGGGGCCAGGCTCGACGTCGCGCTCGGTGGGGTCCTCGGCCAGCGGCGCACCGGTCAGCGCGTGCAGGTCGCGCGCCACGCCGTAGACGCCGAGCGCGTCGGGCCGGTTGGGGTTGACCTCCAGCTCGAGCACCTCGTCGGCGATCGCAAGGTGGCTCCTCAGCTCGTCGCCCACGGGCCAGTCGGGTGGCAGCTCCAGGATGCCGGCGTGGTCCTCCCCGATGGCCAGCTCGTCCTCGGCCAGGATCATGCCGCTGGAGCGGACGCCCCTGAACTCGGCCTCCCCGAGCCGCGTGCCGTCGGGCATGACGGCGCCGGGCAGGGCAAGGGCCACGGTCTGGCCGGCGTCCACGTTGGGCGCCCCGCACACGATGGTCCGCCCCTCGCCCGAGCCATCATCGACCGCGCAGACGCGCAGCCGGTCGGCGTCGGGGTGCTGCTCGACGTGAAGCACGCGGCCGACGAGGAACGGCCCCTCGCCCACTCCCACGCGGTCGATACGCGCGACCTCCAGGCCCGCGCCGGTGAGGAGGTCGGCGATCTCGCCGGCGGGTAGCCCGGGGTCGCAGTACGAGCGCAGCCATGAGAGCGGGACCCTCATACCCCGAACTGCTCCAGGAAGCGCACGTCGTTCTCGAACATCAGGCGCAGGTCCGGCACCCCGTGCTTGAGCATCGCGATGCGGTCGATGCCCATGCCGAACGCGAACCCCTGTACGCGCTCGGGGTCGTAGCCGTTGTCGGCCACGAAGCCGAGCACGTTGGGGTCGACCATCCCCGAGCCGAGGATCTCGATCCAGGCCGTGCCCTTGCACAGCGCGCAGCGCGAGCCGTCGGGCAGCCAGCCCGTCGCCTCGCAGGCAAAGCAGGAGATGTCCACCTCCACGCTGGGCTCGGTGAAGGGGAAGTAGCCCGAGCGCAGGCGCACCTCGCGCTCCTCGCCGAACATCTGGCGCGCGAAGGACAGCAGCACGCCGCGCAGGTCCGCGAGCGTGATGTCCTCGTCCACGGCGAGGCCCTCGAGCTGGTGGAACATGGGTGTGTGCGTGGCGTCGGAGTCGCGCCGGTAGACCCGCCCGGGCACCACGATGTACAGGGGCGGCTCCTGGGCCTCCATCGAGCGCACCTGCATCGGCGAGGTGTGCGTGCGCAGCAGCACCTCGTCTGACAGATAGAAGGTGTCCTGCAGCATGCGCGCCGGGTGGTCGGGCGGGTGGTTGAGCGCGGTGAAGTTGTAGTAGTCGAACTCGACCTCCGGACCCTCCACGACCTTGAACCCGAGGCCTACGAAGATGTCCTCCATCTCGCGCCGCGTCTGGGTGACCAGGTGCAGGTGGCCGGGAAGCTGCGGCGGATCGCCGGGCAGCGTCACGTCCACGCGGTCCTCGGCCAGGCGGCGCTCGAGCTCTGCCCCCTGCAGCGCGTCGGCACGCTCGGCCAGCTGGGTCTCCAGGGCCTGCTTGACAACGTTGGCCGCCTTGCCCGCCGGGCCGCGCTGCTCGGGCGGCAGCTCGCCGATCGAGCGCAGGGTGCGGGTCAGCTCGGCCTTGCGGCCGAGGTAGCGCACCCGCAGCTCTTCGAGCTCGTCGGTGCTGCCGGCGTCGGCCACCGCGGCCTCGGCCTCGGCGCGGATCTCCTCGAGGCGAGCGGGGGCGTCAGCCACGGTCGGCCATCCTATGCAGGCTTATCGCCGCCGCGGCGGCCACGTTGAGGGACTCGGGGCCGTCCCCGCGCAGCGGGATCCGGGCCCGAACGTCAGCCGCCGCCAGCGCCTCGGCCGGCAGGCCCTCCCGCTCACCGCCCAGGCAGACGACCGCGGGGAGCGGCGCCTGTCCGAGCGGCTGCTCGGCGTGAGCGTCGAGGGCCACACGCGTGCCCCGCAGCTCCTCGAACCCGGCGCGGGCCGGCGGGCGGGCGAACAACGAGCCCATGCTCGCCCGCACCGCCTTTGGCGCGTAGGGATCGGCGCAGCCGGGTCCGAGGACCACCGGGCCGTCGGCCAGGGCATGCGCCGTGCGGATGACCGTGCCCACGTTCCCCGGGTCGTGCACGCCGTGCAGGTAGACCGAGAGCTCGCCGCCGGGCTCGGAGAAACGCCGCCGGTAGACGCCGATCACCCGCGTCCCGGAGCCCAGCGCGCTCACCTCGTCCAGCAGGGCCGGCTCGACATCCTCGCCCGCGACCAGCAGCACCTCGGGCTCCAAGCTTGCGGCCTCGGCGGCCTCGACGAGGTCTTCGCCCTCGGCCGCGAACAGGTCGAGCTTGTCGCGCCAGCGCCGGTCGGCCAGCTTGCGGATCGTCTTGAGATGTTGGTTGTCGGGGGAAGTGATCAAGGACTAACTCGGTGTGGGTGGGTCGGCGATCACGGGCTCAGAAACGAAGAAGGGCGCCTCTCTGGGCGCCCCGGTCGGTCCTGCGTCTGCCTTTTGCGGATCAGGCAGCCGCAGCCTCCCGGGCGCGCTCGGCAAAACGTCGGAAGGTCTCGGGGTCGCGGACGGCGATGTCGGCCAGCACCTTGCGGTCCAGCTCCACGCCGGCGGCCTTCAGGCCGTGCATGAACGTGGCGTAGGTCATGCCCTCGCGGCGGGCGGCCGCGTTGATGCGCTGGATCCACAGGCGCCGGAAATCGCGCTTGCGGTTGCGGCGGTCGCGGTAGGCGTAGCCCTCCGCCTTGAGCACGGCCTCCTTGGCACGCTTGTAGGACGAGTGGGACTGGCCCCGGTAGCCCTTGGCCCGCTCCAGGGTCGCCCGGCGCTTCTTGCGCGCGTGGACGGAGCGCTTGACGCGGCTCATTTGGGCCCCAGCAGCCGCTTGACCCGCTGCGCGTCGCTGCCCTGGACGTCTACCGCCCGGCCCAGGCGCCGCTTACGCTTGGGGCGCTTCACCTGCAGGTTGTGGCTGGTGAAGGCATGCCGCCCGCGGACCTTGCCGCGCGCGGTCTTCTTGAAGCGCTTGTTGGCGCCCGAGTGGGACTTCATCTTGGGCATGAGCCGACTCAGGTTAGCGGCCGAAACCGCGACGGGCTCCCGGCGCACGGGCGCAGACCGTGTGCGGCCCCGGAAAAGATCGTCAGCGCGCTGACGATCTGTCAGCCGGACAACCGTGACGCCCCGACACCGCGTGCCACGTCACGCAGAGGCGGCGCTGTCCTCGGTCCCGTCCTCCGACTGCTTCTTGGTGGGCGAGAGCAGCATGGTCATGTTGCGGCCGTCCTGCTGCGGTCGCTGCTCGATCGTGCCGAGCTCGGCCACGTCGTCGGCCAGGCGCATCAGTAGGCGCTCGCCCCGCTCGGGGTGGGTCTGCTCACGGCCGCGGAACATGATCGTGACCTTCACGCGGTCGTCCCCGTTCAAAAAGCGGACGACGTGATTCTTCTTGGTCTCGTAGTCGTTGTCCGCGATCTTGGGCCGGAGCTTGATCTCGCGCACGTTGACCTGCTTCTGGTGGCGGCGGGCCTGCTTGGCCTTCTGCTCCTGCTCGTACTTGTACTTCGAGTAGTCGAGCACTCGACACACGGGCGGGCGCGCCTCGGCGGCGACCTCCACCAGGTCGAGGTCGCGTTCCTGGGCGTAGCGGAGCGCCTCCTCGGTGGGGACCACGCCGACCTGGTTGCCGTCCTCTCCGATCAGGCGCACCTGGGGGACGCGGATGCGCTCGTTGATGCGGGTCTCGTCGCGCTCGGGCGGGCGCCGATCGAACCTACGCGGGATCGGCACTAAGCGTGACTCTGGCTAGACGGCAAAGGCGGTGAGAACGGGAGAGGCAGCTGAGGGCACGGGCGCTTCAGGAGCGGCGCGTGATGTGGGTGCCCTTCATGTACCGGCGAGTATAGCGAGGCTCCCAAGCCTCTCCGAGCGGGCCTGCAGCCCGGCGTGGGCGAACTCCTCGACGTCCACCGAGCCCAGATCGCCCTCCCGGTGGCGGCGCACGGCCACCGTGCCCGCCTCGGCCTCCTGGTCGCCCACGACGAGCATGTAGGGCACCTTGCGCAGCTCGGCCTCGCGGATCTTGCGTCCCACCGACTCGGTGCGCTCGTCGACCTCCACGCGCAGCCCCTGGAGTTGCTTGGCCACCTCGCGGGCGTAGTCGAGGTGGCGGTCGGAGATGGGCAGCACCACCACCTGCTCGGGCGCCAGCCAGAAGGGGAACTCGCCGGCGTAGTGCTCGGTCAGGATCCCGATGAAGCGCTCGAAGGAGCCCATGAGCGCGCGGTGGATCATCACCGGCCGGTGCTCGGCGTTGTCGGCCCCCGTGTACTCGAGCTCGAAGCGCTCGGGCATGTAGTAGTCCAGCTGCACCGTGCCCAGCTGCCAGGAGCGGCCGATCGAGTCGGCCATGTGGAGGTCAATCTTCGGCCCGTAGAAGGCGCCGTCGCCCTCGTTGAGCTCGTATTCCAGCCTCCGGTTGTCCAGCGCCTGCTCGAGCACCGCCTCCGCCTTGTCCCACATCTCGTCGGTCCCCACTCGCTTCTCGGGGCGGGTCGAGAGCTCCAGCCGCGGCTCGAAGCCGAACAGGTCGTAGATGAAGAAGCCGAAGTCCAGGCAGCGGACGATCTCGTCCTCCAGCTGGTCCTCGGTGCAGAACACGTGCGCGTCGTCCTGGGTTATGTGGCGCACGCGCAGCAGCCCGTGGAGGGTGCCGCTGGGCTCGTGGCGGTGGACCAGGCCCTGCTCGGCCATCCGCAGCGGCAGCTCGCGATAGGAGCGCGCCGTGGACTTGTACAGCTGCACGTGAGCCGGGCAATTCATGGGCTTGAGGCCCATGGGCCGGTCCTCCACGTCGGTGAAGTACATGTGGTCGCGGTAGACGTGCCAGTGGCCCGACTGCTTCCACAACTCGGAGTCATAAAGGATCGGCGTGCGAACCTCCGTGTAGCCGCGGCGCTCGTTCTCCACCCGCCACAGGTCGGTGAGCTCGTTCCACAGCTGGGCGCCGGCGGGCTGCCAGAAGGGCGAGCCGGGCGACAGCTCGGAGAACATGAACAGCCCCAGCTCGCGCCCCAGCTTGCGGTGGTCGCGGGCCCGGGCCTCTTCGAGGCGCTTCAGATGCTCCTCGAGGTCCTCCTTGGACCCGAACGCCGTGCCGTAGACCCGCGTGAGCATCGGCCGGCTCGAGTCGCCGCGCCAGTACGCCCCGGCCACTCCGGTGAGCCTGAAGGCCTTGATGCGCTTGGTCGACGGCGCGTGCGGGCCGCGGCAGAGGTCGAGGAAGGGCCCGTTGCGGTACAGCGAAACGTGGTCGACGCCCTGGTCGCGGATCAGGTCCTCGATCAACTCGACCTTGTAGTCCTCGCCCTCGCGCGTGAAGTGGTCCAGCGCCTCGCCGGTGGTCACCTCGCTGCGCTCGAAGGGCTCGTCGCCCTTGATGTGCTCGCGCATCCTCTCCTCGATGCGCGGCAGGTCGTCCTCGGACAGCCGGACTCCCTCGGGGAAGTCGAAGTCGTAGTAGAAGCCGTCCTCGATCGGAGGCCCGATCGAGACCTTGGTCCCCGGCCACAGCTCGGTGACCGCGGTGGCCATCACGTGGGCGGCGTCGTGGCGCAGCAGCCACAGGCCGTCGTCGTCGCGGGCGGTGGCGATCTCGATCCGGGCGCCGTCGGGCAGCGGGGCAGCCAGGTCACGCAGCTCGCCGTTCACCTTCACCCCCAGCGCCGCCCGGGCCAGGCCCGAGCCGATGGCCGCCGCGGCGTCGGCCCCGGTGGCGTCCTCGGGGAGCTCCAGCGGGGAGCCGTCGGGGAGTTGGACCGTCATGCGCCCAAGGTATTCGCCAGCAGGCGGAGCTCTCCCTCGAGCGCCCGGGTGACCAAATGGCGCTCGCGTACGTGCTCGCGCCCTGCCCGGCCCATCTCCACCGCGGCGCCGGGGTCGCCCACGAGCTCCACGAGTCGCTCGGCCGTCTGCTCGGGCCCCTCGGTCAGGTAGCCGTCGATGCCGTCGCGGACCTGCAGCGGCACCCCGCCGTCGCGGCCGCCGATCACGGGCGTGTTCTTCCACAGGGCCTCCGAGGCGGCCAGCCCGTAGCCCTCGCGCAAGGCGCGATGCAGGCTCACGCGCGCCAGGCGCTGGACCGCTCCCAGCTCGAGCTGTCCCACCCCCGTGTAGCTCGACAGCAGCAGCACGTCCTCCTGGCCTTCGGCCAGGTCGGTCAGCTCCTTGAACGCCGGCCAGTCGTCGTGGAGGTCGGTCACCAGGGCCAGCTGCAGCCCACGGAGCTCGTCGCGCGCGAGCGAGAAGGCCTCCAGCGTCTCGTGTGGGTCCTTCCAGCGGTCCAGCGACATGACCTGGCACGCGAACGGCCGCTCGAGGTCGATGCCCAGCGCCCGCCCCACGCGCCCCGTCAGCCACGGCGAGGCCTCGGCGTTGCGCACGCTCAGCGGGTCGATGCCCGGGGCGATCGCCTCGGCCTCCAGCCCGGGCGGGGCAAAGCCCTCGGCCGGCACCGACCGGGCCGCGCAGGCCTCGGCCAGTGGGCGCGCCCGCTCCCACGCCGCGGGCTCGGGCTCGCCGGCGTCGACGTGGCAGCGCCACACCGCGGGCCGATCGCTCTCCTCGGCCAGTCCCAGGGCGCCGGGGTCGTGCAGGACAAGGACGTCGTGCTCGGGGAGGGAGCGGGCGGCCCTATCGAAGTCGTCGCGGTAGGCCTCGAAGCCCTCGTCGGAGATCGCCGTCTCGGCACCCTGAAGGCCGTCGCGCAGCTCGGCGCCCACCTCGCCGTCGCCGAACAACACGCGCCAGCTCACCTGGAGCCCCGCGTCCGCGACGAGCGGCAGCAGCGCCCCGAGGCTCTCGGCCACTCGGCGGCCCCCTCCTGCAGCGCTGACGTGCAGCACCCGCTTGCCTCGCAGCGGCCGCGCGGCGGCGTGCACGCGCTCGACGGCATCAGCGCCGGCTACGGGAGCGTGGGCCGCGAGAGACCCCCGCCCGACCGCCATGGGCTGGAGGTCTGCGGTCACGGCGCCGAAGCCTAAGCTGCCGTCGTGGACGTCGCCGCGCTGCGCGCCGAGTTCCCGGTCTTCGACGAGCTGGCCTACCTCAACGCGGGGTCAAACGGGCCGGTGCCCCTGCGCGCCCGGGCAGCCGCTGAGCAGGCGATCGCCCTGCAGATCGAGCAGGGGCGCGGAGGCATCGCGTTCTTCGAGAGCGTGATCGGCGCGGCAGACCGGCTGCGTGAGCGGGTGGCGCGCGTGATGGGCTGCCGCCCCGGCGAGGTCGCCCTGACCGGCTCCACCACCGATGGGGTGAACAGCGTGCTGTCCGGCCTCGACCTGGGCCCCGGCGACGAGGTACTCACCAGCGAGGAGGAGCATCCCGGCCTGCTGGTCCCGCTGGCCGTGGGCGCGCGCCGGCGCGGCTTCACCGTGCGCCAGGCGCCGTTCGGCGAGCTCGCCGGCGAGGTGGGCTCGGCCAAGCTGGTCGCCTGCTCGCACGTCTCCTGGATCACGGGCGCGACCGTCGACGCCGGGGCGCTGGCCGCCGCCGAGGCGCTGGTGCTGCTCGACGGCGCGCAGGGGCTCGGAGCCGTTCCGGTGGACGTGGAGAGCCTGGGCTGCGACTTCTACGCCGCGTCCGGGCAGAAGTGGATGTGCGGGCCGGTGGGAAGCGGCTACCTCTACGTGCGCGCCGGCCGCCTGGACGATCTGACGCCGGCCTGGCCCAGCTTCGGCACGGTGGCCGACCCCAAGCGCCCGATGGAGCCCGCCCTCAAGCCCGACAGCCCGCGGCTGGATCTGGGTTTGCGCCCGCCCGAGCACACCGCCTGGGCGGGCGCCTCGCTCGACGTACTGGAGGCCGCGGGCTTCGACGACGCTCTCGCGGCGGCCGCCGACCGTGCCGAGGAACTGGCCGGGCGCCTGCGCGAGCGTGGACGCAGGGTCGCCCCGCGCGGGCGGACGACGCTCGTCTCGTGGGAGGAGGAGGACCCCGAGGCCGCCTCCAAGAGGCTTCTGGAGGCGGGCGTCGTCGTTCGCCACCTGCCGGGCTGGCCCTACGTGAGGGCTTCGGTCGGAGCGTGGACCAACGAGGACGACATCGAGCACCTCCTGGGCGCTCTTCCCTAGCTACTTGCTGGTCATCACGACGAACCCGAACACCACGGCGGCCGCGAGCAGCAGGGCGCCGAACAGCCCCACCAGCGAGAACAGTCCCGCCGGGACGAGCTGACCGGCGCGCCGGGCGTCGACCGCGCGCGTGGCCCCGAGGATCGCCAGCGAGGCGGCGATGGTGACCGCCAGGCCGGCTAGGAACGACGACCACAGCATCTCCCACAGGCCGCCCCAGTCCACGACCTCGGCGAGCGGCAGCATCAGCCCTCCGCCGGCGCGGTCGCGGTCGGGCCGCGCTGGACCCGGCGAGCGAACAGGAAGGCCGCGCCGGCGAGGATGACGGCGGACACCACGATCGCGCCCGCCGAGCCGGTGCCGAACAGACGGCTGAAGCCGTAGGTGAGACCGCCGATGGCCGCCGCGGCCGGCAGGGTGAGCACCCAGGCGACGACGATGTTGCCGGCCACGCCCCAGCGCACGGCCGAAAGGCGCTTCGCGGCGCCGGCGCCGATGACGGCCCCCGAGATCGTGTGGGTGGTCGACAACGGAAAGCCCACGTGGCTCGAGGCGAGGATCACCGCGGCGCCGGCGCCCTGCGCCGCGTAGCCCTGCGCCGCATCCATCTTGTGGATCCGGCTGCCCATCGTCTTGATGATGCGCCAGCCGCCCACGTAGGTACCCAGCGCGATCGCGGCGGCCGAGGAGACGACCACCCAGCTCGGGACGTGGAAGTCGTCGGACGCGATGTTGCCGTTGGCCACCAGCGCCAGCGTGATGACGCCCATCGTCTTCTGCGCGTCGTTGGTCCCGTGCGCGATGGCCAGCATGCCGCCGGAGACCAGCTGCCCGAGGCGAAAGCCCTCGTTGACCGGGCCGGGACGCAGCCGGCCCACCAGCCGGTAGGTGAAGAGGATGCCCAGGCCCGCCACGGCGAACGCCAGGATCGGAGCGACGATGGCGGGGACGATGACCTTGCCAACCAGCCCCGAGCCGATCACAGCCTGGGCGCCCTCGGCCACGAAGGCTGCGCCGACCACGCCGCCGATAAGGGCGTGCGAGGAGCTGGACGGGAGGCCGAAGTACCAGGTGGCCAGATTCCACGCGATCGCGCCGATCAGCCCGGCGAACACGATCAGGGGCGTGATCAGGTCGGCGTCGACGATGCCCTGGGCCACGGTGGCCGCGACCTCGAGCGAGATGAACGCGCCGGCGAAGTTCAGAACGGCAGCGAAGCCGACGGCCAGCTTGGGCGCCATCGCCCGCGTGGAGATCGAGGTGGCCACGACGTTCGCGGTGTCGTGGAAGCCGTTGGTGAAGTCGAAGGCGAGCGCCGCGGCCACGACGATCACCAGGATCAGGTCGCCGTTCACAGCCCCGTCAGGAGTTCTTGATCACGATGCCTTCGAGAATGTTCGCGACGCGCTCGGTGGCGTCGATGGCCTGCTCCAGGCGCTCGTAGATGTCCTTCCAGCGGATAACGACCATCGGGTCGATCCCGTGGTCGAAGAGCGCGGCCATGGCTTCGCGACTGATGCGGTCGCCGTCATTCTCCAGCCGGTTGACCTCGACGGTGTAGTGGGAGATGTCCTTGAAGCCGCGCATGCGGGGCATCGCCTCGGCGATCTGACGGCAGGCCGTCACAAGCACCTCGGCCAGCCGCACCGACTGCTCCATGGGAGCCTCGACCTTGTAGAGGATGAGGAAGTCGGCGGCCTCCTCGGTGAAGTCGACGACATCGTCCAGCGCGGAGGCCAGGCCGTAGATGTCCTCTCGATCGATCGGGGTCACGAAGGTCTGGTTGAGGCGCTGGATGATGTCGTGCGTGATCCGGTCGCCCTCCTGCTCGACGATGAGGATCTCCCGGGCGAGGCCGCTCTTCTCCGGGAAGTCGCGGATCATCTCCAGGAGGAGATCCGCCGCCCGCACGATGTTCCCCGCGGCCTCCTCGAAGAGGTCGAAGAATTCGCGTTCCTTGGGTGCGATCAGCGCCGAGAGCCGCAAGCGATCCACGCTACTAAAAGTTCCCTGATGTCTGTTTAGGTGCCCGGGCCTGCGAGCACCACACAAGCATGTGCTTCAAGCCGAATCAGAGGGAGTCACGCGGACGAGCCCGGGAGAGCCTGCGCCGGAGAGAGGAGAGGACGCCTACGGAGGTGTCTCGCGGGCCCCGGGGAAACCGCGAGCCCGACCGCGAGAAGCAACAGCGCGCCGAGCGGCGTCTGCTGAGCGTGGTCGGTAGCTAACGATATCCTCGGCCCGCCCGGGCCGTTAGCTCAGTCGGGAGAGCGCCAGCTCGACAAGCTGGAGGTCGCTGGTTCGAGCCCAGCACGGCCCATGTCCATGAAGCCCGCTCTCAGAGCGGGTTTCGTCGTTCTAGGCACTGGTCACCAAACCCTCGAGATCGGGCGCGGAATCAGAGCTGGTGCCCATTGGTGCCCATTCAGCGCCCGTGAGGACGCCCACTAGCCGCTCGCCGGCCCCCCTCCGCCGCTTGCGACCGACGACCTTCGTGTAGATGCGTAGCGCGAGCTTGGGGTCCGTGTGCCCGAGCTGGTCCATGACGTACACCGGGTCCTCCCCGCGCTCGTAGAGGAGGGAGGCGAAGGTGCGCCGGAGAGTGTGGGGGCTAACCGCGGGTAGCGGCGTCGCCTCCTCCCCCCAGCTCCTCGTTCGCGCGCTCGACGGCACGGCGTAGCGCGCGGCCCACATTGGAACGGCTGTCAGGCTTCCCCGTCGAGGTGGCGAACACATAGTCGTCATGGCCGACGTGACGGGCCTTGGACTTCCACGCGAACAGCTCCTCGCGTAGTTCGGGCCATAGGTCGACCACACGCTGACCGGCGTCGGTCTTCGCGGCGCGGACGGTTATCCGCCCGCTGGCGAGGTCTACCTCCCCCCATCGCAACGCGAGCAGTTCGCCGACCCGCAGGCCGGCACACACCCCCGTAGCGACGAGCGCCCTCATTCGAGGCGCGGGCGTTGTCTTGCCTCCACGCTGGCCGCGTATCGAAGCGCCCTCCAGAAGCGGCTTGACCTGCTCCGGTTCCAGCCACGTCCGCTGGGGTGTCGACGACTTCGCTCGGCGGCGACGGCCGCGGGCCGGGTTGGCGGTCAGGTAGCCATACTCCACGGCGACCTCGAGCACCTGGGCGAGCCTCGTCAGCGTCTTGTTGAGGGTGTTGGGCGCGAGCGTTCCCTCTCGGAGCTTGCGAGCGCGGTAGCGGTCGACCTCCGCGACGGTGATCTCCGAAAGGCGATGCCCAGCGAAGAATGGCAGGAGGTGGTGGGACAACGCCCAGGCATAGTCCTCTCGGCTTCGCGGGCGAAGCTCCTGGCGATGGCGGTCGAACCACTCCGAGGCGAACTCGTGAAAGCTCGGATCGGGGGCGGGCTCGACCGGCTGCCGGCTTGGGGGTTGCCAGACTCCGCGACGCACGTCGGCGAGCACGTTCTCCAGCTCCTCCTCGGCCCGCGCTTGGGTCCAGCCCTCGGCATCGGTTCCGAGAGTCAGGTACTCGCGTTTCCCGTAAGCGCGGAAGCGAAGGGCGAATGCCTTGGCCTTTGTGCCTTGGCGTTCGACGACGGCGCCGGTTGCCTTGCGGGCCATCAGGCGACCCTCTCGAGCACGTCGCGCGTGTCGATGAGCTTCATGTGGTGCTCCTTTTGTCGGAGCACCGGATGGGCGGCGGCGAAGGTCGCAGAAGTAGATTCCGCGGCGCATCGGAGCTAATCCCTCCGGTGCCAGGCCCCGGGGTGTTTCCGCACCGCCGGGGCCGCTTGGTTGACGAGGCCACCCTACTCCAGCTCAAGGCGGTGGACAAGCCGCTCCCGGGGCGAGGCGCGAAGAGTGGCGAATCGCCCAGCATGGCCTTACGCTCGACTGTCGGCATGGGAGAGGACGGGAGATCTAACGGGGTAGCTGGCGCTATCTCCGAGGCAGTCGTGCGGCTGGTCCAGGACGCCACAGGAGGCGGGCCTGCCCAGGTCCAGACGACCTTCGGAGACGATTCGGTCACAGTCCGCGGCATAACCGGGCAAGTTGAAGGCACGCTCTTCGATCCAAGAGCCCAAGTGGTCCCTCGCGTTCGCGGCGAGGTCCACAAGGCCATGCGCGACGACATAGCTCGCACTGTCGAGAAGCAGTTGGGCCGGCGCGTACTGGCGTTCATCGACGAAAGCAGTCCCGACCGCGACCTGGTGTTGTACGTGTACATGTTGGCCCCGGCGGGGTCGGCGTCTACGGCGTAAGCCCGCTCTCCCTCGGCCTCGATCTGTGGGCCTTCCTGAAGCGTTCCCTCGAAGTCCACGAAGAGTGGAGGCTTCCGGCCAACTCCGCGGAGGGTTACCTCGACGCTGCGGTCCAGCATCTCGAGCAGCTTGGCTAGTGCCTCTGGGTAGTCGAGTGCCTCGGGCTCCATGGGAAAAGACTCGCCGCAGGCCCAGACGCCCCCTTCTAGGAGCGATACTCGGCAGGCGATGTCGCAGGAGAACGCTGAGATCACCCGGAGGATGGGCGAAGCGTTCAACGCCGGGGGTCTCGATGCCGCCCGGCAGTACTACCACCCTCAGATCGAGTGGCATGAAGACCCGTCTTTCCCCGAGGCCGGTGTCTATCGCGGCATCGACGAGGTGATTGCGTACAACCGGCAGTTCGTCTCCGAGTTTGAGGACCTCCGCTACGAGGCCGAGGAACTGACAGCGACGGGAGAGCACGTCGTCGCCAACATGCGAATCACGGGGACCGGAAAGACCAGCGGCGCCGGATTCGAATTGTCCGCCTGGTGGGCCTTCACCATCCGCGACGGCCAGGTCGTCCAGGTTTATGCCTACCTGGACAAGGATGCCGCCTTCGAAGCCGTGGGCCTGTCGGATTAGGCGATGTCGCAGGAGAACGTGGAACTGGTGGGTGGCCTCTACGACGCGTTCGCCCGGGGTGACGCGGTGACGCCCTTCGAGGTCTACTCCGAGGACATGGTCTGGGACGTTTCGAACGCACGACGAGGATGGTTGGGCTCGAAGTCGGTCTATCGAGGACACGAAGGGGTACGGCAGTTCTGGCGCGATGGACTCTCCGCGTTCGGCGTGGTCGATCTGGAAGTCGAGGAGCTGATAGACGGAGGCGACCAAGTCATGGCGGTGATCCGCGAGCGCGATGTCGGACGCGTCAGCGGTGCGCCGGTCGAAACGATGCACTTCGCGGTCTGGACGCTGGACGGCAGCAAGGTCGTCCGGCTCCAGATCTTTGATGACCGCCAGCAAGCACGCGAAGCCGTGGGGCTGTCGGAGTAGGCGATGTCGCAGGAGAACATCGAGATCGTCCGGCGCGGTTTTGCGGCCTGGGACCGTCAGGACTACGAGCAGGCGGCGAGTCTTTTCTCGTCCGACGTCGAGATAGACGCGTCCGACCTCGAGTTGAATCCGGCCGTATATGTCGGCATCGACGGGGCGAGGAGCTTTCGCAACGAGATAGACGAGGTGTGGGGCGAGTTCAGTGTCGAGATCGAAGACCTGCTGCCGGTTGGCGACGAAGTAGTCGTGTTCGTGCGCGCCAGCGCCCACGGACGGATTAGCGGCGCGCGGGTCGACTCGCGTGGGACCTGGGTCGTGCGGGTGCGCGAGGGGAAGGTGAAGCGGCTCCGCCTCTATCGGGACCGAGGCGACGCCCTCGAAGCCGTAGGGCTGTCGGAGTAGGCGATGTCGCAGGAGAACGTGGACTTGGTTCGCCGTTGGCTCTCGGAGTTCGCGGATCCGGCGAGCGTCGAAAGTGTCGCCGAAGGGGGCACTGATCTCGCGCCCTACTTCCAGCCTGAGATGGTGATCGTGAACTTCTCGGAGGGACCGCTCACCAAGCCCTACCAAGGCCACGCGGGAGTGCGTCAGTGGGTGGCCGAGAGCTTCGCGGAGATAGATGACGCCTGGGTCGAGCTTGACGAGGTTCTTGCCTCGGGCCAGTCCCACGTTGTAATCACCGTGCGCTTTCACGGCACGATGGGCCTCAGCGGCATCCCTGTCGACGCAGGGTTGGCCGTCCTGTACCGCTTCCGCGACGGGAAGATCGCTTACATGCAGGGTTTCACCGACTCCGCGGAGGCCCTCGACGCCGCGGGGCTGTCGGAGTAGGCGATGTCGCAGGAGAACGTGGAGCTGGCGTTCCGCGCCTATGGCGCGGTGAACAGACGCGACTTCGATGCCTTCTTGGGCACTGATGGACGAGGACGCGGAGGTCGTCTCGCGCATCGCCGCACGCAGTAGGGCTCTACGGGTCTTGCGGCCCCGGCCGCTAGTACCTGGCATTGTCATTTGATTAGCCCAAACCGGGCTGGCCTAGCGCGTTTGGGTCTGCCGTGGGCGGGTATCGGGCACAGCGTCGGACGGTGGCATCCGCCCTCGGGTGGATGGCCGCACGGACGCCCACCCACTCCCGTCCAGCTCGGGCAGCGTCCGAGCGAGAAAGGCAACACCACATGGCAACACGCGATCACACCCTCGGCGACGGCCAAAGCAGCGGCGGCCGCGGAGAGCACACCCTTGGCGACCGCCCGAGCACCGGCGGCGCCGACCTCGGCAGCCGCGTCGGTAACTTCGGTCGCCGTCTCTCCACCGAGACCAAGCAGTTCTTCAAGACCAGCGAGTTCGTCGCGTACGTACTCGCGGTCATTGCGATCCTGATCGCCGGCAACTCGATCGAGGCCCAGGAAGGCGGCAACGACTTCTTCACGGCCGACAAGGTCTGGCTCTACATCACGCTGCTGACGATCGGCTACATGCTGAGCCGAGGCATCGCCAAGGCCGGCGTACGCGACCCGTACACCGAGGACGACGACCGCGGCGACCGCCGCTAGACCTTGTTCTCCTACTCCAAGCGGCCGGGCCGCCGGGGCGAGTTTCGCTTCCGGCCCGGCTGCCTGGTGTGGTCGCTCCTCCTCTCGGTGGGGTTGACCATCCTGTTGAACGTGCTGCTCAGGGCTTTCTAGGGCTCTGGGCGAAGGTGAGCTTGACCCCGTGCCGCCACAAGGGGCTCCCGGTCTCGGAGTAGCTGCTGTTGCAGGCGGTGCCATGAGCACAGCGAAGTGACCCATCCTCAGCGGTCGCCGTCGTCCAAGAAGCGTTGAGTAGCCCGGTCTGGCGGGGATGGCTTCTCCGGCAGTGCGGGAGCCTCCCGCCGGCGGCGCTCGAGGTCGCGGTCGGCCTCCGCCACGGCGCCACGCAGGTGGGCCTGGACCGCTTCGTCCTTGGTCATCGCCGCGTCATCCCAGGGCGCCGCCAGCGGGGTGTACTCCGTCTTTCCGGCCTCATCGACAAGGACAAGGCGCAGACTGCCGACCGCGCCGGGTAGTCCCGGGCTTTGCTTGATCCAGTATCGGCCGATTCCGTCACCGGCTCCGAGGGGTCGTATGTCGCTCTTACTCATCTGGTCAACCCCCCTCAGAAGAACACCGCGTCGCCGCGGGCCTCCACGTCGGACCGGGGCTCAGCGGGGACGCTCTCGGTGGCCTGCAGGACGCGGACGGCCATTGCGAGGGCCACGGTGGCGTCGATCGGCAGGCTCTTGCCTTTCGGCTTGGTAAACCTCCAGACCGGGCCAATGAACCGGGCGGCGGCGCTGACGATGTGGCGCGTCAGCTCCTGGTGGTCGGGGTGGGCCAAACCGCGCGTGGCGATCGCCTCCGCGAGCTTCTGAGACGCCTCGCACATCGGCCCCGGCTTCTGGGAGTGCGTCAGCACCGCGGCGTCGAGTTCACGGTCGAGTCGCTGCGCCAACTGCTCGCCGCCGGCCTCGGGGTCCAACACGAAAGTGAGTCCCGGCCAGCGGTCGGCCATCCCTTCGGCGGCGGCGAAGACCTCCTCGGCGTCGAGGCTGGTGCCGTCCTGGGGCGGGGTAAGGATCGCCGGAGGGTGGACCTCAATCGTCTCGTCAGCCGCACGGCGGATCGGAACGACCGCGGTCGTGTCCCAGCGCCAGCCGAGGTCGATGCCCACCACGACGCCCTCCGCGCCTTCAGAGATCTCGAGCCCGGGGCGAGCGCAGTCCGCCCACTCTTTCGCCGAGATCGCCGAGTCCTCGCCCGGGGTCCAGATGCCGCAGGCGAAGCGCGCCCACGCCCAGGGGGTCATTGACGGCGACTCGAAGCGTCGGCGCAGCGCGTCGGGGGTCTGCCAGGAAGCCGGGTTCGCGGTGGCGACCACGGCCATGTCCTCGCGGTCATCGGCCTCGGCGAGCGCCCACTCGTGAAGGACGAACGCGCCGTCGCCGCTCTTGCAGTAGCGGTAGGCGCCGTCGCGCTCGACGGTGGGAAGCTTGTAGGCCGAGCGGCGCATCCTCCCGAGCGGGGAGTCCTCGTCATCGCCCGCAGTGGAGATCCCGATGAGCCTGCCCTGCCGTGGCCCGAGTCCGTCTCTGAGCGTCCCGTACAGCTCAGCCGAGCGGTGGCGCGCCACCTCATCGACAACTGCCAGCGTGGGGATGGTCCCGTCCGCGGTGTCGGCGTCGGCAGCCATGACGCGGATGCGCCCGGAGTCGCCACGGCTGCGTAGCTCACGCATGGTCGGCTTCACGCGCGCCTGCAACCACTCCGAGCGGCGCACGAACCCGCCGGCCTGGGCGAAGAGGATGCCCGCCTGTTCGCGCGAGGCGGCGACGACCACGCACTCGGCGTCGGGGGTGGTGACCAGGTGAAAGAGGGCGACGGCGGCGGCGCTGGTGGACTCGAGTTCTTCTTCGGGACGAGGATCACCGTCTCGGTCGTGCCGGCGAAGAAGTCGGCGAGCATCCGCTTCTGGAAGTCCTCGATGAGGAGTGGGCGACCGTCCTCGAGGCGCAGGTGGACCTCGCAGAAGTGGGCGAAGCGGGCGAGCTCACCCTTCTGTTGCCTAGGCACGCGAATGCCCCGCAGGTAGGGTCGCCCCATGGCAATGAAGACGGTCATCGTGCTCGCCAACGGGACGATTCAGACCGACGACGACAGCCCCGCGAATCTTGCGAAACGGTTCTCGGAGAGCGCACCTTCGGACTTCGTCGTGATCGAGGACCTCAAAGGCGTGAAGCACTGGGTGGCGGCGGACCGAGTGATTGCTTTCCATGAGGTGGACGACAAGTCGCCTCCCGCTCACCTCTAGCCCGGAATCAGCCACCACCGCGAGCCCTCCGCGCCTTGAGCTCATCGAACTCGTCGGCCTCGACGCTGCCCTCGCCTTGGTCGCGCAGGGCGCGCTCCAACGCGATGGCGGCAGCCACACGACCGTCTCGCGCCAGGCGGGTCAAGATCGACAACGCCTCGCCCCTGGTCGCCACCTCGTCGTCCCGCGGCGGCTCGCGCAGCAGTGAGCGAAGGAATCCTGGGCGCGAGGTCCCCGGTGGGCGCAGTTCGTCCAGACGGGCCAGCTCCTCGTCGCTGAAGGTGACCTTGAGGGCGTTCTCGCGGGCCATGCTCAGGGCCCCCCGCTCGCACGGAAGCTGCTGTTCCGGCCGTGGGCTCGCGTCGACCCTGTCGCTCGGATAGGTTCGCCTTGGCACCGCAACGCGTCAAAGGAGAGCTCAATGCACGCCGTTGTTTCCACGGTCACGATCCACGACCAGGAGGCTGCCGAGAAGCACTTGCGCGAGCAGGTCGTCCCGGGGGTGAGCAGGCTCCCGGCTTTGTCACCGGCCACTGGGCTCGCAAGGACGACTCCGGCATGGCGATGGTCGTCTTCGAATCCGAGGAGACCGCCAACGGCATGGCCGAGAGGGTCCCCTCGATGCTTCCTGACGCGGTCACGCTCGAGAACATCGAGGTGCGCGAGGTAGTCGTTAGCGCCTGACGCATCTCTGGGTCAAGAATCCGATCTCGGCTTGCCCGCGCCACGAGCCACTGCGACGGGCCTCATCGGGTTGGGGTCGCTTGGGGTCATCCCCCACCCCCCAGGGCCACGCGAGCCCGCTCGACTCGCCCGTCTGCCCAGTCCGGGTCGCGGTGCTTCCGTCGATGGCAAGAGGTGTGTGCGCTGGCAAGGTTGGACGGGTCGCTGCTCCCGCCAGCGGCTACGTCTACCAGGTGGTCAACCTGGTCAGCACCGGGCCGGTCACACAGGTAACAGACCCCTCTATCGCGGGTCAGTACCTGACGCCGCAGCGTCGCCCAGGCCCCACCCGAGAGGCCCATGCGCTCTCGACGCCTGGAGCTCCCCCAGGGCTTGGGCTTGTGGGCGGGGCAGTGACTCTTCCGCGAGGGAACGCCACACGTCACACACGACTTGAGGATGGTCACGCCGAACCATCTCCATGAAGAGAACGGACGAACTCGACCTCGCCGCGCTTGGGCTCGAACAACTGACGTAGGAACTGCGAGCCGTCCTCGTCTTCCTTGTCTTCGGCGGGCGAGGGTGGGTCCACCTGCTGCGCCGCCCCCACCACCTCCTCATCGCTGGGCTCTGGTTCTCTCGGCTCAGCCCCGAACAGGCGAGCGAAGTCCTCGGCTGTCCCCTCCCTCTCGCTCACGACGGGCGCTCTATCCGCTCGGGTTGCTCGCCCAGCTCGGTGTCTCCGGCCACAGTGGCGCGGACCCAGCCCCCGTCCGCGGTGCGTACCACCTGCGGCTCCTCGTCCTCGAAGGGGCTAAGGACAGGAACACGCGCGGCCTGGAGATCCTCGAGGCTGTCGAGGACGCGCTCTAGTTCCTCTAGGCGCGGATCTATCTGGATTGACCGACCGTCGATGGCCCCACCGGAAGCTGTGGTGATCGACAGCAACGCGGGCTCATAGGAGCGGATGCGGCCGATGACCTCTCTTGCCCCGGCGAGGTAGCCCCTCAGCTCCCCGACCTCCTCCTGGCCTGCCTCGTACTCAGCTCGGGCGAGCTGCGGCGCGGCGTCGCGTATGAGATTGGCGACGTCCTTCTCGAGGTCGCGGATGCGCTGGTCGGCACCTTCGAGGATGGCCGGCCACCTGCTGGTCGATGCCTCCTCGATGATGCGCTTCGCCTTCGCGGCCTCGCTCTTTGCCGCTGGCTGCCCCGCCTCGAACTGGTCGGGAGCTGTGTGGGCCAGGTGGTTGAGCGCGGCTTCGGCAGCTTGCACCTTGCTCTGGTCGGCGCGAGCCTCTTCCCCAAGCCGGGCACGTTCCTTGCGCGCGGCCTCGAGTTGCTCGCGAACCGTGGCGATGGCGGCAGCGGGGTCGGTCTCAGACTTGGTTGCGGTGGTCATGCGGCCCTCCCGGGGTCGTGTGGGTTGAAGGTGGGAACGGCGAGCGCCCCTCGCAGCTCCTGGCCGCGAGGGGTCGCTCGTCCGGCGCACAGCCGTCGCCGCGCGTCCAGCCAGGAGGAAGGGAGTTGAAACTCCTGGCTCTTCGGGCCGGGCCGACAACCGGCCGAAGGTGTGAAAAGTGGGCGTCACGCGCTGTCTCCCTTGCTCTCCTTGAAGAAGGGCTCAAGCGCAGCGCGCTGACGGGCGGCGTGTGCCTCAAAGAGGCGCGCCCCGATAGGGCGCTCCGCCTGGGGTTCGGGCGCCGCGGGTGTGGCCTGGAGGGCGTCCAGCGCCGTCTCCACGGTCACTCGGCCGTCCTCGTCGGCAGCGTGACGCAGGCGCCCCTTGAGATCCGCGCCGGCCTGCTGCTCCGCTTGCCGCCGTTCGGCAGCGGCCAGGGCACGACGGGCCAGCTCGACGGGGTCGTCGCTCATGCTGCCCTCCGGTCGCGGATAGGGAGCAGGGGCGCAACTGAGCGAGGCGCCCGGGTGGGGGTCATCGCCGTGGGAACCGGAGCAGTTGTTCCGGTCTGAGCGGCGGATTCGCCAGCCGGCGTCGACGCCCGCTCGAGATCAAAGCGAAGACGTCCCCCGATGCGTATGACACCCAGCTCATCCGCGTGGCGGTACACGGTGTCGCGGCTGATGCCGAGGTGATCGGCGAGGGTCGCGGCGTCGACGAGCGGGCTCATGCCGCCACCTCGGTGGGCTTGCGGCACTTCATGCAGACCGGCGGGCCATCGCCTCGCGGCGAACGTGCTGGCCGTGAGCATGTGCATGTGGTCGTGGGGACCACCTCGAGCGTTGGGCGCGGTGAAGCTTCGGAAGGGTGGTCTTCCATAGCCGCGCCCCGCGCCGTGCCCCCTAGGGGGGAGGGGGCACGGGGCACGGTGTGTTCGGGGTGTGCCTGGGCACGGTCTGGGCGCGCCTCGGGCACGGTGGGCACGGTGGGCACTGTTTCGTCCTCCTGGACGCCCTCGGTGAAGGGACGCAGCGGGTAGTGCCTGATCGCCTGGCCGTCCTGAACGCGGTCGACGTACTTCTCGGTTATCAGCAGCCGGAGGGCCTCCTGCTTGGCGGTGTGGTTGCCCCGCACGCCGCGGATGCCCCTGACGGTTATCCCGGGCTCGGCGTAGACGGCCTCCGAGATGCGGCGCATGAGGAACGTCGGGCGGAATGCTGTGGCGTCGCCTGGCGCGACCAGGTCGACGGTGACGCGACCGGTCTCGAGGTCCGAGGAGAGCTTCATCTCAGCGATCCGGTTCTGCTCGTCGGCATGGCGGCGAACATGGCCGGGGCGATCCTTCGCCACGGTGACCTTGACCAGCCCGTCGCGCCCACGGCCGAAGGGCTCGACTACCTCTAAGCCGTAGGCCACGTCCACGCCGGCGAGCTTGTGCTGGGCGCCGATGGCATAGCGACCTCGACTCTCACGGTCTTTGGTGACGTGGTCGATCAGCAGCACAGCCGCGCCGTTTCGGACGATCGGCCGCGGCAGCAGCTCATAGAACCGGGCGCTGTCGGCGTTGTCGTTGAGGTCGAGGCCGAAGATGGTCAGCGCCTCGGTCACGCCGTCGATCACCACGAGATCGGGCTGGTGGCTCAGAACGTCGTCGAGGTCGGCTCGGGCCGGATCCGTCAGCGGCTCGTGGGGTCTGACGTAGCGGAACCACTCCGCGATCTGGGCAGGACTGCACCCCAGCGCCAACAGACGCCAGACGATCGTGGCCTCATCGTCCTCGAAGTCGATGTAGGCGACGGGCCGTCCCGCCAGGATCAACTCGGAACACCCCTGTAGGGCGAACCAGCCCTTGCAGCCTTCGGGCTCGCCAGAACCCGAATGGAGCTTGCCGGCGTAGATCAGACAGACCCCGTCTTCGCGGCGAAGAATCTCCGGGGGTTTCTCGGAGTCCCGTCCCTCGAGTACCGCAGTCAGGTCGAGAGAAGCCCAGGAGGTCTTGCCGCGCGCCTCGGCTTCGCTGGAGGGCGTGTCCCCGGACGGCAAGTTGGCTGCGGCCTCGGCATCTACCAAGGCATGAGCAAGCCACTCGGCGGGCTCGTCGGCTTCGGCCAGTTGGTCGGCGAGGTCGGTCCCGTCCGGCAGCTCGACGATGACCCCACGGATGCCAGCCGCCTCCAGGGCCTCGCTGACCTTCGCGGAGTAGCTGCGGCCGGCGTCGTCAGCGTCGAAGGCCAGGAAGACCTCGGACACGCCCTTCTCGGTCAGAGCGGCCGTCAGTCGCTTTACCGGAAACCCGCAGCCCGGGACGACGAGAACACCCAGGCCATCGAGGCCAGCGGCCGGGGGGATCTGCGGCAGGTGGCTCGCAGTGGCAAGTCCATCGCCCTCCCCCTCGCAGGCGAGGACGGGCTGGTCAGGTTGCGGCTCGGTGATCCACCAGTGCTCAAGCGGTTCGCCGGCCGGCTGCTTCGTTATCCCGGAGCGGAGATCACGACGTCGTCCGCCCGGGAAGACGAGGGCGCCGCCCTCCTCGCGGACCCCGCAGGCGACGGCAGTCGCCGGCTCTATGCCATGCGACACGAAGTAGGCGAGCCCACCAGCCGAGAACTCCTCAGCCACCGCGATTGCCTGCGCGCGGCTCAGGGCGCGTTCACCTCCTCGGCGAAGATCTCCGAGACTGGAACGCCGAAGACTTCAGCGATTGCCCGCGCCGTTACCGGGAGCGGGCGTCGCCCCGACTCGATCCGACGCACAGTGTCGCGCGAACACCCAGCTAGCCGAGCGAGGTCAGCTTGGCGGAGTCCGTTGGCCGCGCGAAAGGCACGGAGCGTCCTTGGGGCCGGATACGGTGCGTTCACACTCATGGCAGGAGTTCACCATCAGGAAGCGCCCGGAAATGGCGACTTTCCGTCGCCGTCGGCCTTTCGCGACTGGTTGTCCGTTGCGCGGCTCGAGGACGGGGACCCACCCTCGGAACGGGAGCTCGCGCTCATGCGAGAGCGTTATGGGGCTCCGCTCGGCCTTGTCCTCGCTCTACTCGCCGATGACGACTTCCGAGACACGGTCGAGGAATGGCAGACTTTGGATCAGGCCCGCCGGATGGAGGCGGTTCGCGGGTACGCGCGCAACAGCACCCCGGCACAGGATCTCTTCCTTCTCCTGTTCTCCCAGGCGTCGGAAGAGCCGAACCACGAGGCGGCGCGCCGCCGCCTCTTCCATCGCGTGACAACCGTGAGCGCCGTCGAGGGGGAGCAGGTTCGCGACGACGATCCGAAGAAAGCGATCTCCAGCAGTGCTGTTAGGCGCGATCGCCTCGCTATCGAGAAGATCGTGCGCCGAGGGGCGGGAAGGTGCGGAGGGTGTGGAATGAGGTTGGCCCACACGCGGGCGTGCAGCGCCGAGGGCCAGTCGGTGCGGCGGGACTACTGCGACCCATGCGAGCGCAACTTGGACGACTACCAGCGCGACCTGATTCGGAAAGCCGTGGGAGACGTTCTCGATGCCACGGTCCAGGTATGGGGAACCGGCGAACCGCGGGTTCGGAAGCGCCGGCTTCGTCGCGCCGCCAAGGTCTCCTCTACTGCCGCAAGCTGATTGGGCACTAGCGCCGTTCTAGTGCCCAAACCCCCCCGGATCGTGCCCAATCGCGTCGTATTTCGGCTCGCGTCGAACTAAGCTTGGCCCCAATGTTCCTGCGGCTTTGAGCCCATTTCGGCCCTAACTCGCATCGGCTCGACAGCTGGAGGTCGCTGGTTCGAGCCCAGCACGGCCCATGCGCCTGAAGCGCGCGAGGTCGACGCGCCGCAACAGGTCGCGTTCACGCGGGTTAACACATGGGGCGGGACGAGCATTGCTCCCGGCAGGGACGGAGGCGCAAGCCCATCCCGCCCCTCCTCCCCGACATGCCGACCTCTCGTCGTGGTCAATGATCCGATCCGGGGGTGGAGGGAATCGCGTTCGTGCCGATAAGACAAAGGGCGGGACGAGCGTTGCTCCCGGCAGGGTTCCGGAGGGGCAAGCCCGGCCCGCCCGCATCTAGCTTCTCACGACGCTGCAAGGCCATCTCAACGGCCCTCACGAGGGCCGCCTACTCACGCGGGAGCCGTGCGGACGGCCGCAGTGCGATGTGATCCAGGGCGTTCCAATGCCGTTCCTCGCCGGCGCTGCCTATCTCAGCAGCTCGTAGACCGCCACGGCGACTATCGCCCAGACGATCAGGCAGGCCACGAGCGAGCCCATCCACGCCGCCCTCGCGGATCCGCTGAGGCCGACGTTGCCGTCCCCTTCAAGGTCGGAGTCGCGGGTGACGTGCAGGTGGGGACCGGCGCGGAGAGCCACACTTGGCGCGTACCCGCTGCTTTCCCGGCTGAATCCTCCCGGGCTCCGCGCCGGGACGCGTACCACGTCCGCCGTCCGGGCGATCCGTCAGGGCGCTGACGAATTCCGTCGAGGGGTGGGCCGGCCCGCGGCACCTACCGGGTGATCCGGCGCGCTGCTAGGCCACCGGGGCCGGCGGCTTCGGCGCCGCCGCGGGGCCGCCGACCGCTGAGGCCTCGCCGACGCCCTTGTGTGCCTGGATGGTCAGCTCCAGGGTCTCCCGGGAGGTGTACTTCGGCTGCCAGCCCAGGGTGGCCTTGACCTTCTCGTTCGAGGCGACCCAGGGATGCTCGGTGAAGCGGATCTGGCCGGGCGGGGCCTCCGACGCGCGGGCCGCCCACAAGGCCTTCGCCATCCCCGTGAAGACACGCTTGGGCATCCGGCGGACCGGCAGCCCGGCCACCTCGGCGCACTCGCGCAGGGACAGGAGCCCGTCAGCGGTCACGTTGAACGCGCCGTCGTGACGGCCCAGCAGCAGGCCGGAGATGGCCTCCACCACGTCCTCCTCGTGCACGAACTGGAACGGCAGGTCGAGGTTGCCGGTGTCGGCCTGGAAGGGCTGCTTGGTCCAGAAACGCACCAGGTAGTTGTCCACGTTGGGCCCGAACACGATGCAGGGCCGGACGATGGTCATGATGCGCTCGGGATGGCGCAGCGCCCACAGCTGGCACAGGCGATCGGACTCCGCCTTGTCCCGCGCGTAGGCGTAGTCGGGGACGCCGCGCACCGGCCAGTCCTCGGTGATCGGCACCGGGTTGTCCGGGAAAGCGCCGTAAGCGGTGGTCGACGAGGCGACCAGCACCTGCTGGGTTCCCGCCTCGCCCGCGGCCTCGAGCACGTTGGCGGTGCCGTTGACGTCGACCTCGTACATGAGGCCCTCGTCGTGAATGGGGTTGACGATGAAGGCCAGGTGGACCAGCGTGTCCGGCGCGCAGCGGTCGATGAGCTCGCGGCAGGCCGCGCCATCACGGACGTCCAGGCGCTCGTACTGGACCTTGGGCAGGAAGAAGCGCGGCGGGGAGACGTCGGCGACGACGATGCGCTCGACCTCCTCGCGGGCGGCCAGCAACTCGACCAGGCGGCTACCGATGTAGCCCGACCCGCCTGTGATCAGCGCCCTCATCTCAGCGGTCGGGACCTGGCCGGGGGCGAAGGCGCACTAAAGGAATTCTGGGGACCTCCGATGCAAGAAGGGAGTGGACCGACGAACCGGAGGCACAGAGCGCCCCGGTGGAACGTCCCCATGGAAAAGAGGGGCCCGATTGGGCCCCTTTTCCATTTGCTGAAGCAACGCGCTTCAGCATTTGGGACCCCGGCCCGAGGCCGTGGCAGTGCAGGCGCGGAAGGCGTAGTCGCCTTCTTGGCCCACGGTCACCTGGATGTCTCCGATTTTCTCCTCGGGCGCGTGGGCCGCCTTGTCGACGTTGAACGCTCCACAATGGAGGCGCGTCCCCTCCTCGAGCTGGGCGGTCTGGCTGTAGCCCGGGCAATCAACGTCCAGAATCGTTCCCTGGACCCCCGGCGGCGGCTCCTTGGTCAGCGACGAGAGGACGTCCGTCTCGACCTGGTCCACGGTCGTCCCGCCGCCGCAGCCACCGACCGTCGCCGCAAGCGCGGCGAGCAATATGGGAAGGCCCGCGGCGGGCCTCAGTTCTCGTCATCCTCGTCCTGGACCCGCTCCTCGATCTGCTCCATGACGGATGGGTCGTTGAGCGTGGTCACGTCGCCCAGCTCCCGGCCCTCGGCGATGTCGCGCAGCAGCCGCCGCATGATCTTCCCCGAGCGCGTCTTGGGCAGGTCGTCGGCCCAGATGATGCGCTTGGGCCGGGCGAACTTGCCGATCTTGTCGCCCACGTGGTCGCGGATCTCCTGCACGAGCTCGTCCGAGCCCTCCCCCGCGCTGCCTTCGAGCGTCACGAAGGCCGCGATGGCCTGACCGGTGTCCTCGTCGGTCTGTCCGATGACCGCCGACTCGGCGACCTTGGGGTGCGAGACCACCGCGGACTCCACCTCGGCGGTCGACATCCGGTGTCCTGAGACGTTGATCACGTCGTCGACGCGCCCGATCACCCAGAAGTAGCCGTCCTCGTCGCGGCGAGCGGCGTCGCCCACGACGTATGTCTCCTTGCCGAGCTTGTCGAAGTACGTCTCGATGAGACGGTCGTCGTCCTTGAACAGCGTCCGCAGGATCCCCGGCCACGGGCTGCGCAGGACCAGCAGGCCCTGCTCGGTGCCGGCGTCCTCACCCTCCTCGTTCACGACTGCCGCGTCCACTCCGGGCAGCGGCTTGGTGGCCGAGCCCGGCTTGGCGGGCGTGAGGCCCGGCAGGGGCGAGATGAGGATGTGTCCCGTCTCGGTCTGCCACCAGGTATCGACGATGGGGCAGCGCCCGCCGCCGATCACCTTCCAGTACCAGGCCCAGGCCTTGGGATTGATGGGCTCGCCAACCGTGCCCAGCAGCCGCAGGGACGACAGGTCGTGGCGCTCGGGGTACTCGGCGCCCCACTTCATCGCCGCGCGAATCGCGGTCGGCGCGGTGTAGAAGATCGTCACGCCGTGCTCGGCGATGAGCTTCCACCACGCGTCCTTGTCGGGGTAGTCGGGCGCCCCCTCCCACATCACCGACGTCGCGCCGTTGGACATGGGCCCATAGACGATGTACGAGTGCCCGGTCACCCAGCCGACGTCCGCCGAGCACCAGAAGACGTCGCTCTCGGGGCGCATGTCGAAGACGTACTTCGTCGTCCACTTGACGCCGGTCAGGTAGCCGCCTGTCGTGTGAAGGATGCCCTTCGGCTTGGCGGTCGAGCCAGACGAGTAGAGGATGAACAGCGGGTGCTCGGCGTCGAGCGGCTCCGCCTCGTGCTCGTCGTCCGCGGCCCCGAGCAGCTCGTGCCACCAGTGGTCGCGGCCCTCGGTCATCGGAGCGTCGTCGTCGGTATTGCGCACCACGATCAGGGTCTCGACCGTGGGCATGTCGTCCATCAGTTCGTCGACCTCGGACTTGACGGAGGCCGCCTTGCCCTTGCGCCGCGCGTAGTTGGTGACGATCAGCGCCTTGGCGTCGGAGAACTGCATGCGCTCGCACACCGAGCCCGGCGAGAAGCCGCCGAAGACCACGTTGTGCGGGGCGCCGATGCGTGCGCACGCGAGCATCGAGACGACCACCTCGGGAATCATCGGGAGGTAGATCCCGACGACGTCGCCCTTCTCCACGCCCTGATCGGTCAGGGCGTTGGCCAACCGCTTGACGTCGGCCAGCAGGTCGGAGTAGGTGAGCTGGCGCTCCGCGCCCTCCTCGCCGCGCCAGATGAAGGCGACGCGGTCGCCGTTGCCCTCCTCCACGTGGCGGTCGAGACAGTTGTACGAAGCGTTGATCTTGCCGTCAGCGAACCACTTGTAGAACGGAGGGTTCGAGTCGTCGAGCGATTCCGACGGATCTTCGAACCAGTGCAGGTCCTTGGCCTGCTCGGCCCACCACGCGACCGGGTCCTCGCCCGCCTCCTCGTAAACGGACCCGTCGGAGATCCGCGCGTTCTCGACGAACCCCGCCGGCGGCTCGAACGTCTCGCGCCCTGTCAGCTGCTCGAGCTCCTGCTCGAGCCCGCCCGCGGTCTCCGTGCTGGCTTCCACTTCGCTCCTCTCCTCGAACCGTCTCGGAGAGTAGTTCTACCCCGGCGTGGGAGCGGGCACACGCTCGCCCGCGCCGCCGGCCTCACCGTCGCCCGAGGGAGCGAGTGCGAGGTCAGAGTCCTCGGCACCCAGGCCGGTCTCCGAGCGCACGTACAGCTCATCGAACTCGCGCTCGGCGGTCGCCTCCTCCTTGCTCAGGATGGACCCGAGCCAGCAGCCGATGAAGCCCAGCGGGATGGAGATGATCCCCGGGTTCGAGAGGTCGTAGAAGCTGAACGCTCCCCCCTCGCCATCCGGCCCCGGCCAGCCCTTGGGGCTGATGATCACCAGGAAGATCGACGAAACCACGCCCGTGATCACGCCCACCATGGCGCCGGTGGTGTTGAACCGCCGCCACGTGAACGCCAGCAACAGCGCCGGGAACACCGCGCTCGCCGCAACGGCAAACGCGAGGCCGACCATGAACGAGACGTTCAGGCCCTCGCCGGCGAGGAGCGAGATGCCGATCGCCAGTAGTCCGACGGCCACCGCCGCGATGCGGCCCACCCAGACCTCCTGCTTCTCGGTGCTCCTGCCGCTCTTGACGATGTTCGAGTAGACGTCGTGCGCGACCGCGCCGGAAGCCGAGATCACCAGGCCGGCGACCACGGCGAGGATGGTCGCGAAGGCCACCGCGGCCACGATCGCCAAGAAGGCGTCGCCGCCGAAGCTGCCCGCGCCCCCGCCGAGGTTCTCGGCCAGGTAGGGAACGGCCAGGTTGCCGCCCTCGCCGACCTTGTCGACCGCGCCCGCGCCCTGCAGGGCGGCGCGCGAGCCGAAGCCGAGCAGGGTCGTCAGCACGTAGAAGACGCCGATGAGCCCGACGGCCCACAGCACGGAGGTCCGTGCCGCCTTGGCGTTCGGGACGGTGAAGAACCGCATCAGGATGTGCGGCAGTCCCGCGGTGCCCAACACGAGGCCCAGGCCCAGCGAGATCGTGTCGATCGGGTTCGCGAGGAACAGGCCCGGCTCGAGGTAGGCGCCTCCCTCACCCGACTCCGATTGGGCGTCGCGGAACAGGTCGATGGGGTTGCCGACCTTCACGAGCACGAAGATCGACATGACGATCGTCGCTGTCATGAGCAGCACTGCCTTGACGATCTGCACCCAGGTCGTGGCGATCATGCCGCCGAAGACCACGTAGGTGAGCATGAAGATGCCGGTCAGCAGCACAGCCGGGGCGAAGCCGATGCCCACCAGCGCGTCGATCAGCAGTCCGGCGCCCACCATCTGCGCGATCAGGTAGAAGCCGGCCACCGCCAGCGTGCCCAGAGCCGCCGCGCCGCGTGCCGGCTTCTCGTTCATGCGGAACGAGAGCACGTCGGCGATCGTGAACTTGCCCGTGTTGCGCATCCGCTCGGCGAGCAGGAAGAGCACCGTCAGGAACGCGACCAGGAACCCGACCGAGTACAGGAAGCCGTCGAACCCGTACAGGAAGATCAGACCCGCGATGCCCAGGAACGAGGCCGCCGACATGTAGTCGCCGGCGATCGCGAACCCGTTCTGCGCGCCGCTTATGCCGCGCCCGGCCGCCCAGAAGTCCGTGGCCGTGGAGGTGCGCTTCGAGGCCCAGTACGTGATCCCGAGCGTGATGCCGAGGACCAGCGCGAAGATCGCGAGGGCCTCGACGTTGATGTCTGCCGCGATGAGCGTCATCGGGAGACCTCCTCACCGGTCGTGCCGGATTCCCTGCCCCGTACGAAGCGGCCTGTCGAGCGGCGCGCGCCGGCGCTCTCGAGTGCCTTCTCCGCGGCCCTGCGCGCGAGCGGGTCGAAGACCTTGCCGCTGCGGCGCACGTAGGCGACCGCGAGCACCCAGACCATCACGAACTGGGTCAGGGCGAGCGCATAGCCGACCGTGAAGCCGTCGGTGATGAACTCCTTGCCCATGAAGTCCGGCGCGTAGCCGGCCAGGACGATGAAGCCGAAATACCAGGCCATGAAGAAGATCGTGGCCGGAGTCACCCAGCCCCTGCGCTTCTTCACCAGCTCCTTGAACTCGGGAGATTCCTCGGCGGCGTGCCAATCGATCTCCGGATGGTGGCCGGCGCCGCCCGCGCCGTCCCCTCGCACTGGCTTAGCCATGGCAGCACTCCTCTGTGTCCTCATTGTTGGGGTACCCCGTTCGGCCAGGTACCAATCCTCACAAACTGGCGAACTAGGGTCCTCGCGGATGGCGATCGAACTCGTTCTCGCACTCGCGCTGGTCGCGGCGAACGGGTTCTTCGTGGCCACGGAGTTCGCCGTCACGCGGCTGCGCCCGACCCAGGTGGAGGAGCTCCAGCGCCAGGGCCGGCCGGGCGCCAAGTCGGCCGCCCACGCCGTGGCGCACATAGACGCCTACCTGTCGGCCTGCCAGCTGGGAATCACGATGGCTTCGCTGGGGCTCGGCGCGCTCGGCGAGCCGGCCTTCCACGAGCTGCTCGAGCCGCTGCTCGGCGACTCCGCGAGGATCGCCGGCTTCGGGCTCGCCGGCCTGGTCGCGTTCCTGATCATCACCACCCTGCACGTCGTGGTCGGCGAGCTGTCGCCCAAGAGCCTCGCGATCGCGCGCACCGAGCCCGTGGTGTTGACGCTGGTCCCGATGATGCGCGCCTTCTACCTGGCGACGAAGCCCCTGGTCGACCTGTTCAACGGCATGGGCAACCTGCTGCTCAAGCCCTTCGGCGTGCCGCCCGCCTCGGAGGCCGGCAGCCAGCCGCACACCGAAGACGAGATTCGCTCGCTGCTGCGCGAGAGCTCCGAGCAGGGCCTGATCGAGGCCGAGGAGCGCGAGCTGTCGGAGGCGGCGCTGGTCTTCGGCGACAGGCGCGCGCGCGAGGCGATGAAGCCCCGCGGGGAGATCGACTACGTCCTGACCTCCGACTCCGCCGAGGAGACGGCCACCCGGGTGATCGAGACCGGCCGCACGCGGCTGCCGGTGTGCCAGCCCGAGCGCGGGCTCGAGGAGGCGGTGGGTGTGGTCAACGCCAAGGACCTGCTGCCGCTGTGCTTCGAGGGCTCGGAGGAGGTGCAGGTGTCCGAGGTGGTGCGGCCGCTCGGCCACATCTCCGAGTCCTCACGGCTCGACGAGGTGCTGCGCACGATGCGCGCCTCGCGGCTGCATCTCGGACTGGTGCACGACGAGCACGGCACGGTCATCGGACTGCTGACCATGGAGGACATCCTCGAGGAGCTCGTCGGCGAGATCGAGGACGAGTTCGACGTCGAGGCGCCGGATGAGATCAGGGAAGAGAACGGCCGGCTGCTGGTCGACGGCGAGGCGCCGGTCCGCAGCCTCGCCGAGCGGCTCGGCGTCGAGCTCGATCATCCGCACGAGACGACCGTCGGGGGCTACGTGTCCGAGCAGCTGGCGCGGGTGCCCGCCCCCGGAGAGCGGGTCGAGGTGCTCGGGCACTCGGCGGAGGTGCTGGAGGTCAACGAGACGCGGATCGAGCGCCTGGCGGTCGACCGCCGGGAAGAGGAGGATGGCACCGAAGATGCGAGCTAGACCGACCGCCGCCGCCCTGCTGGCGTGCGTCGCGGTGGCCGGCGGCTGCACCAGCGACGACGTGGTTGCCGACCGCCTCGGCGTCGCGGCATGCCGACAGGCGGCCTCAGGCATCCAGGACCCCGCATCGCGCCAGGGCGCCGACCAGGCCTGTCAGTTCATCCGCACCGGCAACGGCCGCGACGTCTCGCGCGCGGCCAAGCGCACCGCCCGCCGGCGCTGCTTGAACGCGACGCAGCAGATCGTCGATCCGATCGCCCGGCGGGCGATCGAGGCCTTCTGCCCGAAGGTCTGACGCGCGATCTACATCCGCTCGTGCGCCCCGCGGGGTCAGTTCAGCGCGGGCTGCAGCACCAGCGAGTCGACCTTCGCCACGATCTCGCTGGGGTCATCCCAGCCGAGCAGCCGGTCGTGCTCCGGAGGGTCGGCCGGGGTCCCCGGACCGCCCACCAAGACCTTCGTGTCGGGCGCCAGCAGCTCGATCTCGTCGAGCACGTACTCGAGCAGGAGGCCGACCTCCGCGTTGGTGACGTGCAGGACCACCGCCTGGGGACGATGCCGCGCGACGGCTCGGGTCAGGGAGAGGATCGCCAACCCCGAGCCGAGGTGCCTCACGCGGAAGCCGGCGCGGCGCAGGAGGGTGGTCGCGTCACTGAGCTCGGGCGTGGGCGGGTCGCCTTCCAACTCGGCAAGCATGATCTCCTCACCGCCGCGCTGGAGGCTGCGGCGAAAGGCCTCCCGCTGCAGCGCGAGCACGCGCAGGCTGATGCGCTCGGCCTCCGCCCCCTCGTCCTCGCCGATCAGGCCGCTCTCGCACATCTCCGCGACCGACTTCAGCGCCGGGGCGATGACGCGCTCGGAGACGGTGAGCTCGTCCAGGCCGGCATCCATGGCCCGCCGTGCCGCGATCTCCGCGCCGCGGGCGTCGCCGTTGAGCAGGGCATGGAGGAACAGCTCTCGGTACTGCAGGCCAGCCTGCATCGGCGCCCTCTACCCGGGTTATGAAGGCTCACACCTAGGGCGGCTGATCGGCGCTCATGGCCAGAGGCGCCGACCGGAATCGAACCGGTGTAAACGGCTTTGCAGGCCGCTGCGTAGCCACTCCGCCACGGCGCCGGAGGGTGCCGAGAGGCTAGCGCCGGGCCGGGCTGCGACCGGCGCCGCGCATCACCAGGTATCGACTGGCCGGCTGGTCGGACGCGGCGGTCCCGCGGCCTGGAGCGTGGCGGCTATCAGGCCGCGCGTCTCGGCCGGGTCGATCACGTCGTCGAGCTCGAACAACTCGGCCGCGCCGACCGCCTTCGCGTTCTCCTGGGCGGCTGCCGTGTACTCGCGCACGCGCTGCTCGCGCTCCTCTTCGTCCTCGATGGCCTCCAGCTCCTTGCGCAGCCCCAGCCGCACTGCGCCCTCCAAGCCCATCGGCCCCAGGTGGGCGCTGGGCCACGCGACCGTCAGCAGCGGCTCGTGCAGGCTCCCGCCCAACATGGCCTGGGCCCCCAGGCCGTAGCCTCGCCGCAGGACCACGGCGATGAGCGGCACGCTCAGCGCCGCACCGGCCACGAGCAGCCGCGAGGCGTGCCGAACCAGACCGGTGGCCTCCGCCTTCGTCCCCACCATGAACCCCGGCGTGTCGACCAGCGAGACGACCGGCAGGCCGAAGGAGTCGCACAGCTGCAGGAAGCGCGCGGCCTTGTCGGAGGCGTCGCTGGTCACCGCGCCGGCCATGTGGCGCGTGTCGTTGGCGATCACACCGACCGGGCGTCCTTCGATGCGCACCAGCGCGGTCACCAGCTCGCGGGCGAAGCGCTCGCGCAGGACGGTGACCGAGCCCTCATCGCTGAGCGCCTCGATGATCGGGAGCACCTTGTAGGCGCGACGCTCGCGCTCGGGCACGAGGTCGCGCAGCCCCGCCTGGTCCGCCGCCCGCCCGGGCGCCGTGGGCCCCGCGAAGTAGCTCATCACCCGCTTGGCGACCCCCACCGCCTCAGCCTCGTCGGCCACTACGACGTCCAGCACGCCGTTGGGCTCCTGCACCGACACCGGCCCGATCTCGTCCGGCGGGACGTCACCCAACCCGCCGCCGGCGATCATCGCCGGCCCGCCCATGCCGATCGAGGCGTCCTCGGTGGCGATGACCACGTCGGAGCAACCGGCGATCACCGCGTTGCCGGCGAAGCAGCGCCCCTTCACGATGGAAACGCGCGGGACCTGGCCCGACAGGCGCGCCCACAGCGCGAAAGCCCGGGCGTGCAGCCAGGAGACCGACGGGAAGTCGGTGTCCCCCGGGCGCCCACCGCCGCCCTCGGCGAAGAAGACGACGGGCAGCTTCATCCGCTCGATCAGCTCGAACAGCCGGTCCTTCTTGGCGTGCCCGGTGATCCCCTGCGTGCCCGCGAGCACCGTGTAGTCGTAGGCGAGCACCGCGCACGGGTTGCCGTCCACCCGGGCCGTGCCGGCGAGGAGGCCGTCGGCGGGGGTATTGGCGACCAGGTCGTCGTGGCCGCGCCGCTGGCGCTGGGCGGCAATCGCCAGCCGGCCGTACTCGACCCACGATCCAGGGTCGACTAGGTCGGCCACGTTCTCCCGCGCGGTGCGGCCGCCGGCTCCGTGGCGGCGTGCGACCCCGTCGGGGCGGGCGGCGTCCTCGGTCGGCCTCCGGCGGCGAAGCAGGTCGGCCAGATCGTCTCGTGGCTCGGGCACGCCCTCAGGCTAGGGTCCGCCCGGACGTGGACCTCGACCGCCTCGCCGTAGTCCGCCGGCGCATGCACGAACAGGGGTTGGCCGGCGAGGGGTTCTCGACGCCCGCCGAGGCCGTCGCGCACCTGGGGGCGGTGCAGGCCCAGGAGTTCGCCGAGGCCAAGAGGTCGCTTGCCGAGCGCGTGCGCGGCTGCACGGATGCGGAAGTGGAGGACGCCTTCGCGCGCGGAGAGATCCTGCGTACCCACGTCCTGCGCCCCACCTGGCACTTCGTGGGCGCCCGGGACATCCGCTGGCTCCTGGCTCTCACGGCCCCTCGCGTGCACCAGGCCAACCGCTACGTCTACGGCCGGGTGGGCATGGACGAGGCGGTCATAGCTCGCAGCCAGGAAACCCTGGGCGCGGTACTTGCTGACGGCGAGCCGCGCACGCGCAGGGAGCTGGGCGACGCGCTGGCCGCGGCTGGCGTCGAGGAGCCCCGGGGCGTTCGTCTTGCCCACCTGGTGATGTACGCGGAGCTCGAGGGATTGGTCTGCAGCGGCCCGCGGCGTGGCAAGCAGCACACCTACTCGCTGCTTTCGCAGCGAGCGCCGGCGGCACGCGAGCTCGAGGCCGACGAGGCGCTGGCGGAGCTGACCCGTCGCTACTTCACCAGCCACGGTCCCGCCACCGTCAGGGACTTCTCCTGGTGGTCGGGCCTCACCGTCACCCAGGCCCGCCGTGGCCTCGAATTGGTAGGCGACGACCTCGCCCGCGCGCAGGACGGGGACGGAACACCCTGGTACGCCTCGCTTTCGGGGCCCGAAGTCCGGACCGCAGGCTGCCACCTGGTCCCGATGTACGACGAGCTCGGAGTGAGCTACAAGGACCTGCGCATGGTGCCGCGCGAGCCGCCTGCCCAGGAGGGAATGCTCGAGCGTCCCATTCTCATCGACGGCGAGTGGGTGGGCAGCTGGAGGCGCACCGTGCTGCGCGGCACGACCACCCTCCAGGCCACGCTGTTCGCCGAGCTCACGCCACCCGAGCGCTCGCAGCTCGCAGCCGCTGTGGAGCGCTTGGGCGCGTCGCTCGAGCTGGTCAGCCCCGGCGGCTGAGCCGGCCCACCGCAGCCATGAGCTCCTTGGTGCGTTCGGCGCGCAGCTCCTCGTCCTCGATCCCCACCACGCAGCTGCGCGCGTGGGCGTCCAGCAGCCCCAGCGCCACCTTGTCGAGCGCCGCCTGCACGGCCGAGATCTGGGTGAGCACGTCGATGCAGTAACGCTCCTCTTCGACCATGCGGCCGATGCCGCGCACCTGCCCCTCGATACGGGTGAGGCGGTCGGCGAGCTGGTCCTTGGTAGCACTGTAGCCGCGAGCCTGTGCGGTGGCCATGTGCTGAGGGTATACCCCCCGGGTGTATACGGTCTCGCGGCGCCTATACTCGGCGGCTCGCGCGGCTGTAGCTCAGTTGGCTAGAGCGTCTGCTTGCCATGCAGAAGGTCGTGGGTTCGAATCCCATCAGCCGCTTTGAGTGAAAGCCCCGCTCCGGCGGGGTTTTCTCGGGTCAGGCGACGGTCGAGCGGCCGTTCTCCAGCGGTAATCCGGCTGGGCTTGTGCCCGTTCGTGCCCAATGACCAGCCCCGACGAGGATGTCCACCTTGGTCCCGTAGTCCTTGCCCGAGCGGATGACTTGGGCGTAGACGCGCAGCGTCATTGACGGATCGGTGTGCCCGACCTGTCCCATGACGTATCGGGGGTCGGCACCTGTCGCCAGGAGAATCGAGATAAATGTCCGGCGCAGCGAGTGTGGGGTCACGCCCTCCGGCATTGGGGCGCTCCCGTCCTCCTCGAGCTTGGCGTCGGCCCGTTCGGTGGCCTTGACGAGGAGCCGGTTCCGGATGTTGCTGTCGCTGTTCCGCCTGCCGGTCCGGGTGGGGAACACGAAATCGTCCGGGCTCGCATAGGTGGCTCGGGCTCGGTACTCGGCCAAGAGTTCCCGAAGCGCTGGGGTGAGTTCGACGCCCCGCACGCCGGCGTCGGTCTTTGAGCCCGCCACGCGCAGCGTCGCGCCCGACAGGTCGAGGTGGCGCCAGCGCAGATCCATCGCCTCGCTGATGCGGAGGCCCGCGAGACAGAGCGTGGCTATCAGGGGCTTGCGCCAACCCTGGTCGCGGCGATCGTCGTCGATCCCGCCCGCAGCAGCGATCAGCGCCTGCACCTGCTCGGGTTGTAGGAAGCTCCTCGTCGGCTCCTCTTGCTTGAGCCTGCGACGTTTCCCCCGCGCTGGGTTCGCCGGGAGGTGCCCGTACTCCACCGCCGTCTCCAGGATGGCGCCCAGCAGAGTGAGCGTCATGTTGACCGTGGAGTTCGAGAGCGGCCGTCCGACCTCTTTGTCGCCAGCCGCCCTAGCCCGACGCTTCGCATCGCGCTCCCGCACCTTTGCCGTGCGGTAGCGATCAACTTCCTCGACGGTGATCTGCGACAGCCGATGCTTGGCGAAGAACGGCAGCAGGTGGCTGGAGAGGCGCCAGCGGTAGTCGACCTGCGTGCGGGCCGCCAGCTCGGGCTCCCTCGCGGCGTACCACTCAGACGCGAACTCATGGAACGTCGGATCAGGCGGAGGCTCCGCCACCTCCTGCTTTCCCGGTCGCCAGATACCCCGGCGAACGTCCGCGAGCGTGTTCTCCAGCTCCTCTTCGGCGCGAGCCCGCGTCCAGCCCTCGGCGTCCGTGCCGAGAGTCAGGTACTCGCGTTTCCCGTAGGCGCGGAAGCGAAGGGCGAACGCCTTGCCCTTTGCGCCTTGGCGTTCGACGACGGCGCCGGTCGCCTTGCGGGCCATCAGTAGACCCTCCCCAGCACGTAGCGCGTGACGATGAGCTTCATGTGGTGCTCCTCTCTGTCGGAGCACCGGGCGGGCGGCGGCGAAGGTCGCGGAAGTAGATTCCGCGGCGCATCGGAGCTAATCCCTCCGGTGCCATGCCCCCGGCCGTTGCAAGCGGTGCGGGGGCGCTTAGGTGTAAGGACACCCTATCCCAGCCGATCGGCTGAGCGCAACGAACAGATGCCGCCCGCTAAGCGAATGTGCCCTGCGGGGTCCGGCTGGGAGTTTCGAGGATCGCGGCGACCTGCTGGGGCCTGACCCAGACGTGTCGGCCTGCCGCGACCTCGAGACGGCACCAGTACTCGCCCGACTGGTCGACTGTTTCTCGTGCGGCCTCGGCCTCCTCGACAAGGCCGAACGTTTCACCGCTTGTGAGATAGAGCTGCGCTGGCATGAGGCACCACTCCGGTATGAGGCTCGGGGACTATCCCGACCGAACTTACAGCCGGGATCGGAGCCTTCGGTCACCCTCGTTCAGGAAGTCTCTGGAACGTCGGAGGCTTTTTACGCAAGTGCGTCTTCTGCGTCGCAGCGAAGCACAGGCGAGGGGGCGTGATCCAGATTGTCCCTTAAGGATGCGGAGGCTTCGACCCCTCCTGACCGCTCTCGACCGCATCTGCCGCGGCTTCACCGGCGCGCGATGTCTCCGCACTCGGGATGACTGCGGACGGCCTAGTCGGGCGTAGAGATACTGACCCAACGACCCCGCCCAGCACGAACACGAAAGCGAGACCCACGCCCACGGCTGGCACGGCGAGCGCGTCACTGACGTCGGCGCTCGGTGCCGCTGCCAACCCAACCACTCCCAGCGCCGACGCCACGAGCGTGAACGCAAGCGTCCACAGAGCGCAGAGGAAGCCCTCATAGAGCGGCGTCACTCCAACCGGCGCATGGCACGAAGGGCAAGCGGGCGTATTCGTCGGCAGCTGGTACCCCGTGCGCCGTAGATACTCGGCAAGCCAGAACCGTTGTCCGCAGTTCTCGCAGTGTCGCTTCATCCGTAGGTAGCTCCACCATACGCTGTCGGCCGCCGCGTTCGCCGCGGTGAGGAAGCCGGCCCTTGGACGGCGAACGGCGCCCCTCTCGGGACGCCGCCGCTCGGATCCTCGGGCCTTCCACAACCCTTACCGCAAACTAGGACGTTCTCCACGGCCCCTCTCTCTTCGGCTCAGAGCCCGAGCTTGATCTGACCCTTCGAGTCGGAGAACAGGTCGCTCACCTCTATCTTCGAGCCCGACACTGCCCCCCTGGGGATGTCGTAGACCAGCTTGCCGCATTCCTTGTTGTCGGGTTGGATCTCCTCCAAGAGGAAGGTCTGGTCCGGGAAGGCCGCGATCGCCTCATCAGAGGTGGAGTAGTTCTTGCCGTTGCCCCCGATCAGACGCATCGCGTCCTCGGAGATGGTGGCCGGCTCCTCTTTTCTGTTCGTCAAGCACATCGTTACGACGACGAACCTCCCGCTGGCCTTAGTGCCCGTGTACTGGTCACCGACGCGCGAGGCCGTCTTGACCTTCGTCACCTGGTAGGTGGTACCGGTCAGGGTCAACCTGTCTCCGACTGAGGCGACCTTCCCTCCGCTGCCGCCACCGCCTCCTCCGTTGCCGCTGCCCTTCTCGACATCGGGCTCGTCGGTGGTAGTCGAGGTGCCGACGAGGGCTACGCAGCCGACGACCCCCACCACGATCACCCCCAAGATCACGAGGCCCGCGATCAGGCAGTTTCGCCCGGTGTTGCTCTTCTGCTGGTGCGGGGCCCGTTGCTCTGTCCACTGGACGCCGTCCCAGTAACGCTGTCCCGGGCCTTCCGGGTCTTGGTACCACCCGGGTGGCTGCTGCGGTGCATTCACTATCGAACCCCCCTGCCACGGTTTTCTCCCTTACTTGCTGGGCGACCCTAAGTCCGGTCACGGCGACGGCGCAAGGGCCACTGCCTCATGCGAACATACGTTCGTGACCAGCCAAGGGGCGCCTTACGGACGTTTCAAGCGCGCCCTGGCATCCGGCAACCTCATGCAGGTAAGAGCGGCAGCGGCCGAACTCCCGGCGGTCCCGCTGCGCGACGCCCTCGAGGTCTGCGAACTCCTTCGCCGCGCTAACCCCGAGGTCTACGAGCGGGCGGCGCTTCGCTGGCTGGCCCGCCTGCTGCTCGAGCGCCCGGGGATCACGCTGCGCGAGCTCGAGCAGGCCGCACGAGCACTCCAGCGACTGCCCGACGTAGAGGCCGTGCGCCTCCTGCGGGGGCTGGCCCGCTAGAGGTGGAAGTCGATCTCCACGGTGCCCATGACGAGCTTCAGCCACCCGCCTCTCGGCGTGGGGGTCCAAATCGCATCCACGAACTGATCGGGGTGCAGCGTCAGCCTCACGTCGCCGACGCTGAGCTGTAGGGCATCGGGGTCCCAGACGCCGATCTCGCCGGCCTCGATCGGTTGGCCCTCCTGGAGCGTTCCCTCGAAGTCCACGAACAGTGGAGGCTTCCGGCCAACACCGCGGAGGGTTACCTCGACGCGGCGGTTCAGCATCTCGAGCAGCTTGGCTAGTGCCTCTGAGTAGTCGAGTGCCTCGGGCTCCATAGGAAAAGACTCGCCGCAGGCCCAGACGCCCTCTTCTAGGAGCGATACTGGGCGGGCGATGTCGCAGGCGAAGGTGCCCCCGGAGTTGCGTGCGCTCGCCGAGGCCACTTACGACGCGCTCAATGCGGGCGACATAGACCGCTTCTTGGCGCTCATGGCGGAAGACGTCGAGTTCACGTCCTTGATCGCCGAGGCTGAGGGGGCAAGCTTCCGAGGCCGCGAGGGGGTGCGCGCCTGGTGGGAGACGGTCGTGTCCAGCTTCCAAGATGTGCGCTGGGAGGTGCTCGAACTCATCGGGGGCGCCGACGGCAGGGGGGTCATGCACCTGCGCATCGTCGGGATGCTCGGCGGCGTCCCAGTCGAACAGAAGATGTGGCAGGCGACCACGGTGCGCGACGGGAAGGTCACCTGGTGGGCGTTGTTTCGCACCAAGCGCGAAGCCCTCGAAGCCGGGGGGCTGTCGGAGTAGGCGATGTCGCGGGAGAACGTGGAGCTGATACGCCGTGGCTACGCGGCCTTCAACCGCGGAGATATCGACGGCCTCGTGACCGCACTCGCCGCGCCTAATTGCGAGTTCATCACGGCGGGGCGACTCC
>DATHAQ010000030.1:0-25318 GCA_035296565.1 Thermoleophilaceae bacterium | reverse complement strand
TCGAGCACACCGTGGGTAGGGCGCTGTCGGGCGCCTCGACGGTAGACCCGGTCGTGGCCGAGCCCTCCGCGGCGCCGGTCTCCGCCCACCCTCCAGAGCCCGAGCCCGGGCCCGTGTCCGGCCGCGAGCCGCGCGAGGGCTTCGACGACGTGGAGGTCCCGATGGCCCTGCTCGACCTCGAGGGCCGTTTCCGGGAGCTCAACCCAGTCTTCTGCGAGCTGGTCGGCTACTCCGAGGAGGAGTTCAAGACAGCCATCTGGCCCTCCTCGCTCAGCGACGACAGCACGCGCAAGGAGCACCGCGAGCTGCGGGGGCGGCTGGCCGGCGGCGAGCTGGAAGAGAGCCCGATCGAGACGTGCTATCTGCACAAGGAGGGCCTGCTCGTGCCGGTCAGCGGCACGGTCACGGTGGCCCGCGGCGAGGACGGCTCGCCGGACCACCTGGTCCTCAGCGGGGCCCCCGCCCGCGCCGCGATCAGCGCCTGACGAGCACCGTCCCGATCGCGCGGACGTCGCCGGAGCCCGCCGGCGTGAACACCGCCCGATAACGCCCCGGCTCGAGGCGTAGGGGGAACGTGGCGGGTGTGGACGGCTCGGCGGCGGCCAGGAGATCCAGGCCCTGCAGCTTGACTTGGCCCGGCTCGGGAACCGACACCACGAGGGTCGCGGCGTCGCCCGCGCGCACGCGCGCGACCCGCGGCCTTCCCTTGCCCGAGAGGCGGACCTGCTCCGGTCCGCTGAGGGGCACCTGCCGAGGCGGGGCCGCCGCTGGCCCGCGCCCCTTCATCTGGCGGCGCGGCGCCTGCGAGATCGTGGCGGCCAGGGCGGCGAAGCCGAGCACCATCGCGAACAGCAACAACGCCCGGCGCAGGTGCACCGAAGCGACTCTAGACGCACGAACGAGGCTGTCAGACCGAAGCTCAGCTGATCGGCAAGGTTGTCTGGGTCGAGAGCTGCCCGGCCAGCTACAAGAGCAACGCGACCTGAACTCTCCCCGAAAAGCCCGGAATAATCGTCTGGAACTCCGGCACGCTCGAGTTCGACGGCAACTCGACCTTCTACGGCGTCGTCTACCACACCAACACCAGCATCTCGAGCGCCGACCTGGTGATTCTGCGCGGCGGCATCACCATCTACGGTGGTGTCTACGTCGACGGGAACGGCGGAGTGGACGTAGGCTCGAACAAGGTCAACATCAGCTTTTTCAACGGCGCCTTCGACCTGATCGGCCCCTACGGGGCCGCCGGTCTGGTCCAGAACGCGTGGCGGGAGATCCCCGCGTTGCAGTACTGATCATGGCCGCCCTGGTCGGAGTGCTCGGCGCCGTGACCGGCAGCGTCCTCAACGTGGTGGTCCACCGGGTGCCCCAGGGCCAGTCGATCAGCCGGCCGCGCTCCCAGTGTCCGGGCTGCGGGCAGCCGATACAGCCCTGGAACAACGTTCCGATCCTCTTGTGGCTGCTGCTGCGGGGGCGCTGTCGCAACTGCGCGACTTCGATCTCGGCTCGCTATCCGCTCGTGGAGGCGTTCACCGCCGTCCTGTTCGTTGCGGTGGCGCTCGTCAACGGCTTCGACGAGGCGCTGGCCTGGGAGCTCCCCTTGGCGGCCGCGCTGGTGGCTGTGGCCGCCATCGACCTCGAGCACCGGATCATCCCCAACCGCATCGTCGGGCCTCTGGCCGTCTACGGGTTGGCGATCGGCGTGGTGCTGCGCCCGGACGAGCTCCCGGAGCTAGCCATCGCCGGCGTGGCCGCTTTCGCATTCCTGCTGATCGCCGCCCTGGCCTACCCGGCGGGGATGGGGATGGGCGATGTGAAGCTCGCCGGGGTCATGGGACTATTCCTGGGCCTGTCGGTGGTGCCGGCGATGTTCGTCGCCTTCGTAGGGGGGACCGTCGTGGGAGTGGTGATAATGGCCCGCGAGGGGAAGGGCGCCCGCAAGAAGGGCGTCCCCTTCGGCCCCTTCCTCGCGCTGGGCGGCGTGGTCGCCGTGCTGGCCGGGCCCGAGCTCATCGACCTGTACGAGCGCCTCTTCCTCTCCTGACATGAGTGCTGGCCACCCGGGCTAGTACGAGCGTCCAGCGCCTTCAAGCTCCCCGGGGCGCGGGTCGATAACCGCCCTATCGCCATGGGGCTGTCCATGAAGAAGAAGCCGGTCTCGCGGATGCCCGTCGCCCTGGACATCGACGGCCGCTACCTCGCGGCGGCCGGCGTCGAGGCGGGCCGGCTCAGCAAGTCCGCCAGCGTCGACCTCGAGTTTGGCCTCGTGAGCGACGGCGAGGTTCGCGACGCCGAGGCCCTCGGCGCGACGAGCGCAGCCGCGGGCTCGGGCTCGCTGCTGGTGGACACAGAGATAGCGATCGACGATGGGGCCGGTCAGGCGTACCCCAACGCGGCCAACCCGTGGGCCTACACCAACCCCTTCAACCCCTGCAAACCGTTCAACTCCGAGCGCTGCCACACGCACCCGCCGTTGGGCTACTACACCAGCGACGAGGTGCCTCCGATCGGCCCCAACCCGCCGGCTGACTACACGACGGTCCACCCGGCGACGCCGGACGGCTGATTCGCCCGCAATAGGCTGGGAGCGCGATGGCGCTCCGCTTCACAACCGCCGGTGAGTCGCACGGCCCGGGCCTGACCGCAGTCCTCGAGGGGCTGCCCGCGGGGCTCGAGCTGGCTCCCGAGGACATCGACCGCGACCTGGCGCGCAGGCAGCTCGGGCACGGCCGCGGGGGGCGTATGAAGATCGAGACCGACCGCGCCGAGGTCACCGCGGGGGTCCGTCACGGCAAGACGCTGGGCAGCCCCGTGTCGCTGCGGATCGCCAACCGCGACTACGCCAACTGGGAGGAGCGGATGAACCCCTGGCCGGTCAACGGCCAGGTCGAAGAGGTCCACCTCCCGCGCCCCGGCCACGCCGATCTGGCCGGCGTGCAGAAGTTCGGCTTCACCGACGTGCGCAACGTGCTCGAGCGCGCGAGCGCGCGCGAGACCACCGCTCGGGTCGCGGCTGGGGGCCTGGCCAAGGCTTTCCTGCGCGAGCTCGGGGTGGTGGTGCACAGCCACGTGACCCAGATCGGCTCGGTTCGCGCTCCGGCGCGCGACGACCTTACGCCCGAGGACTTCGTCGGGGTGGACGACTCGCCGGTGCGCTGCCTGGACGGCGAGGCCGGCGCGGAGATGGTCGAGGAGATCAACCGCGCGCGAAAGGCCAACGAGTCGCTGGGCGGCGTCTACGAGGTGATGGCCTTCGGCCTGGTGCCGGGGCTCGGCTCCTATCTGTCCTGGGACGAGCGCCTGGACGGCCGCCTGGCGCAGGCGATCATGTCCATTCAGGCGATGAAGGGCGTGGGGATCGGCGACGGCTTCGACCTGGCGGGGCGAGTGGGCTCGCAGGCCCACGACGAGATCTTCTTCTCGGAGGAGGAGGGCTTCACCCGCGCGACCAACCGTGCGGGCGGCGTAGAGGGCGGGATGACCACTGGCGACCCGCTGGTCGTGCTCGGCGCCATGAAGCCCCTGCCCACCCTGACCAAGCCGCTGCGCTCGGTGGACCTCGCCACCCACGAGCCCGCCCAGGCGCTGCGCGAGCGCACCGACTCCTGCACCGTCCCGGCCGCCGGCGTGGTGGCCGAGGCGATGGTGGCGCTGGTCCTCGGCTCGGCCTGCCGCGACAAGTTCGGCGGCGACCACGTCGACGACGCGAAGGCCGCGCTGCGCGCCTACGAGGGACGCATCGAATGGAGGCGGTAGACGAGGACGACCGGCGGGACTCGGCCGGCCGAGCCCCGGCCTCCGTTCCGGCGGTAGGAGAGCCCGCCGCCGAGGCGGGTGCGCTGGTCTTCATCGGCTTCATGGGCGCGGGCAAGACCAGCGCTGCGCGCACCGTCGCCGCCGAGCTGGGAACCGAGGCGCTCGACTCCGACCGCGAGCTCGAGCGCGAGCTGGGCGAGCCGCTGGAGCAGTACTTCGACCGCGAGGGGGAGTCCCTGTTCAGGCTGCGCGAGGAGGAGGTCGTGCTGCGGATGTTGGCCCGCGACGACGCCCAGGTGATCGCCCTCGGCGGCGGGTCGCTCGGCTCCGAGCGCGTGCGCGAGGCGCTCGCCCGGCACACGGTCATCCACCTCGAGGTGGGCGCCGAGGACGCCTGGCGTCGGGCCTCGGGCAAGGGCCGCCCGCTGGCTCGCGATCGCGGCCGCTTCGACCAGCTGCACGCGGACCGCCGGGCCATCTACGAGACCGCGGCGCAGGTCACGTTGCCCCCGGCGGGCCGGGCGGCCGTCCGTCACGCCGTCCCCGCCGTGCAGGCGCTGGCGCGGGCCCCGCGCGGCACGCGGCTCGTCTGGGCGGCCGCGGAGTCCGGCAGCTACCCCGTCTTCTTCGGCCGCGGCCTGCTCGGCGCGACGTTCTTCTGGCCCAACGACGGCCGGCGCTTCGCGGTCACCGACGAGAACGTCGCCGAGCTGCACGGCGTGCCCGCCGATCACCGGGTGACGGTGCCGGCCGGCGAGCAGCACAAGACGGTGGCCGGCGCCGAGCACGTGCTGCGCGAGCTGGCCAGGGCCGAGATGGAGGGCGGCGACATCGTGGTGGGAGTGGGCGGCGGGGTGGTGGGCGACCTCGCGGGCTTCTGCGCCGCGGTGTACCAGCGCGGGGCGCGCCACGTCCAGGTGCCCACCACGCTGGTGGCCCAGGTGGACTCGGCCTACGGGGGCAAGACCGGCGTCGACCTGCCCGAAGGCAAGAACTACGTGGGCGCCTACCACCAGCCGAGCGCCGTGCTGTGCGACCCGAGCGCTCTCGCGACTCTGCCGCCCGAGGAAGCCGCCGCCGGCTACGCCGAGGTGGTCAAGACGGCCCTGATCGCCGGCGGCGCGCTGTGGTCGCGGGTGCGGGCCGGCGAGGCCCCCGACGACGAGGTGGTTCTCGGCTGCCTGCGCACCAAGCTGGCCGTGGTGGCCGAGGACGAGCGCGACTCAGGTCGCCGCCAGGTTCTCAACCTGGGCCACACGGTGGGCCACGCCCTCGAGGCGGCCACCGGCTACTCGCGGCTGCGACACGGCGAGGCCGTGGGCATCGGCCTGCTCTGCGCCCTGCGCCTCTCGGGCCGCACTTCGCTGCGGGACGAGGTGGCCGGCCTGCTGGAGGCGCATGGCCTGCCGCTGTCCGTCGAGGGGGTGGACGTCGAGGAGGTGTTGGCGGCGTCCGAGCGTGACAAGAAGCGCGAGGGGGGAGAGGTGCGCTTCGTGCTGGTGGAGGCGCCGGGCGATGTGAGCCACGGGCACGAGGTCGACCGCGATGCACTGCGGGCGGCGGTCGACGAGGTACTGGCGTGAACCACCGCGTCGCCATTCTGCACGGAGTCAACCTCGACACGCTCGGCCGCCGCGATCCGGCGGTGTACGGCACGCTGACGCTCGCCGAGCTGGAGGGCCAGGTGGGCCGTTTCGCGCGCGAGTTCGGCTTCGAGGCCTCGTTCTTCCAGACCAACCACGAAGGGGAGTACTGCGAGCAGCTGCACCGCGCCGCCGAGCGCAGCGATGCTGTGGTGCTCAACCCCGGAGCCTGGGCGCACTACTCCTTCGCCATCCGCGACGCGCTCGAGGTGGCCGCCCTGCCCGCCGTGGAGGTACACATCTCGGACATCGAGAGCCGTGAGGAGTGGCGGCGCCACTCGGTGATCCGGGACCTGTGCCTCGGCCACGTGCAGGGCAAGGGGGTGGGCGGGTACCGCGAGGCCATGGAGATCCTGAGGGCCGCGCTGTGACCACCCGCGCCGACCGCCTCGTAGCGCTGGTGGCCGAGGAGGAGCTCGACTGCCTGCTGGTCTCCGACCTCACCAACGTTCGCTACCTCACCGGCTTCACGGGCACCAGCGGCGCCGCCGTGGTCAGCGCGGACGAGCGGCTTTTCCTCACCGACTTCCGCTACGTCGAGCGCGCGGCCACCGAGGTGTCCGGCGAGTTCGACCGCCTGCCCCCGGGACGCGATCTGCCCAAGGACCTGGCGCCCCGCTTGTCGGGCCGCGCAGGGTTCGACGACGAGAACGTCAGCGTGAAGGCCCACCGCCGCCTGTCCGAGGCGGTGCCCGACGGGGTGGAGCTGGTGCCGGCGGGGGGCCTGGTGGAGCGCCTTCGGGAGGTGAAGGACGAGCTCGAGGTGGCCGCGATGACGGCTGCCGCCGAGCTCGGCGACGTGATCTATGCCTACGTCGCCGAGCGCGGCCTGGTCGGGCGCACCGAGCGCGAGGTGGCGGTGGACCTCGAGCGCGAGATGCGCGAGCGGGGTGCCCAGGATCCGTCCTTTCCCTCGATCGTCGCCGCCGGCGCCCACGCCGCCCTGCCGCACGCCGAGCCGCGCGACGTGGAGATCCCGCCCGACACGCTCGTGGTGCTCGACCTGGGCTGTCTCGTCGACGGCATGTGCTCGGACTGCACCCGCACCTTCGCCACCGGCGAGCTCGGCTCCCTGGCCACCGACGTCTACGACCTGGTCCTCAACGCCCAGCTGGCCGCGCTGGACGCAGCCACGGCGGGCACGGCCTGCCGCGACGTGGACGAGGCGGCGCGCTCGCTGATCGAGGAGGCCGGCCGCGGCGACCAGTTCGGGCACGGGCTCGGCCACGGGGTCGGGCTCGAGGTACACGAGGGCCCGCGGTTGACCAAGACCGCCGAGGGCGAGCTGCGAGCGGGCAACGCGGTGACGATCGAGCCGGGCGTCTACGTCCCGGGCGAGCTGGGCGTACGGATCGAGGACCTGGTGATCGTGGCGGAGGACGGCCTGCGCAACCTGAGCAGCTTCCCCAAGACCCTGGTCACGGTGGACTGATGGTCCTCGCCGCCGCCGCGGCGTTCACCGGCGCTTCGGTCCAGTCGGCCACCGGCTTCGGCTTCGCGCTGGTGCTGAGCCCGGCCCTGCTCGCCGTGCTCGAGCCCTTCGAGGCGGTCTGGGCGCTGCTGGTCCTGGGGCTGGCGCTCAACCTGCTGGTGCTGCGCGACGGCGGCCGGGTGCGCTGGGACGCGCTGCGGCCCGCCCTGGTAGCGGCGCTGCCGGGGCTGGCGCTGGGCGCGCTGCTGCTCGCGCTCGCTCCCAAGCCCGTGCTGCAGGTGGTGGTGGGCGCGGGCGTCGTGGCAGCCGCGGCGCTAGCCTGGCGCGCCCCCGAGCCGACGGCCGCGCCGGGCCCACGGGGAGCACTGACCGCCGGGCTGGCCAGCGGCGCGCTGACCACGTCGGTGAGCCTCAGCGGCCCGCCGCTGGTGTTGTGGCTGCGTGCCCGGGGGCTGACCCCGGGCGAGCTGCGGGCTTCCCTGGCCGCCGCGTTCCTGTTTCTGAACCTCGCCGGCGCCGCGCTCCTGCTCGCGGCCGGGGACGGCTTCGACGCGTTCCAGCCCGAGCTGGTGGCGCCCCTGCTCGGGCTCGTGGTGGCCGGCCACCTGCTCGGCTGCCGGCTGTTTCGCTTGGTTGACGCCGAACGCTTCTCCACGCTGGTGCTGGCGCTGGTGGCGGCCGGTGGCCTGGCCAGCGTGGCCGCCGGGCTCGCGGCGCTCTAGCCTACGTCGGCGCCCGACAGGAAGCGGACCCCAGTCAGCTCCTCCGAGGCCTCCCACAGCCGGCGGCCGTTCTCCTCGTCGTAGGCCGGCGGGATCGCTTCGACCTTCCTCGGCAGCCCGCGGAACTCGCCGGGCCCGTCCGGCCCGTAGTACTCGCCGCCCTGGACTCCGGGCGCGGTCGCGGCGTAGAGGGTGGGCAGGGCCCCGCGCTCGGCGCTCTGGGCGAGGAGCCGGTTGCTGATCGCCATCGCGGCCTTGGCGATGCCGGTCGGCCCCGTGCTCTGCAGGTTGGTCGCCGAGTAGCCCGGGTGGGCGAACACGCTGATCGTCGGGGACCCTGCTGCCCGCAGCCGGCGGTCGAGCTCGACCGCGAACACGGCGTTGGCCAGCTTCGAGGCCTGGTAGGCGTCGCGGGGGCTGTACGAGCGCTCCTTCTGGAGGTCGTCGAAGTCGAGCTTGCCGCTCTTGTGCTCGTTGCTGCTCAGGGTCACGGTCCGGCCGGAGTCCGAGCGCTGCACGGCTTCCAACAACAGGCCGGTGAGCGCGAAGTGGCCCAGGTGGTTGGTGCCGAACTGGAGCTCGAACCCGTCGCTCGTGGCCTGCCGCGGGGTCATCATCACGCCGGCGTTGTTGATCAACAGGTCGATTCGCTCTCCCTGGAGCCGGCCGGCGAACTCGCGCACCGAGTCGAGGCTGCCGAGATCGAGTGCGAGCACGCGGGCCTTGGGCCCACCGGTCTCGGCCTCGATCTCGTTCGCGGCGGCTTGGCCCTTGTCGACGCTCCTGGAGGCGATGACCACCTCGGCGCCGTGGCGCGCCAACTCGAGCGCGGTGACGCGACCGAGCCCACTGTTGGCGCCGGTCACGACCGCGAGCTTGCCGGCCTGGTCGGAGATGTCGCCGGCCGTCCACTTGGGGGTCATCGCTCGGCCCCGTCCGACCAGAAGCCCTGCGCCAGTCCCCGGCGTCGTTGCCCGAGCTCGCCTAGCACCTAGGCCTCGATGATGAACACCACGTCGTCCTCGTAGCAGTAGGACCAGTCCTCGCCTGGCTGGGCCGAGGAGACGATCGGGTGGCCCGTCTCGTGGTTGTGGGCGGTGGCGTGGCGGTTGGGGGAGGAGTCGCAGCAGCCGACCTTGCCGCAGGTGCGGCAGGCGCGCAGGTGGACCCAGCGGTCGCCGGTCTTCAGGCACTCCTCGCAGCCTTTGACGTCGTGGGGTGGGCTGACCTCGACCTGGTCCAGATGTGTGCAGACGCTCATGGATGCAGTGTGGCGCAAGCGAGGTTGCGGTCGGCCTTGACATGATGCGAACATACGTTCGATCATGGTGATCGGCGCCCTCATCCCCCGCTTCGAGCTGGTCGCGGCCCTGGGAGAGCATCGCGCTCTGCTGGGGGAGGCGGTGGCCCTGGCCCCCGAGGCCGGCCGCGAGCAGATGGTGGGTGAGGTCTCCGCTCCGGCCGAGGCCTTCGGCGTGGTGCGCGGCATGCACGTGGGGGAGGCCCTGACGCGTTGTCCAGAGCTGCGGCTGGTCCCACCCGATCCCGAGGGGGTGCGCGAGCTGTGGGGGATGGTGCTCGACCGCGTGGAGAGCCTGGGCGCGGCGCCGGAGTCCGACCGGGCGGGCGAGGCGTACTTCGAGTCCGAGGGCCTGCACGGGCTGCACGGGGGAGGGCTCAACGACGTGTTGAGCGCCGCGAGGCGGGTGCTCGGCAGTGTTCGCCTGGGTGCCGGGCCCTGCCGCTTCGTGGCCTACGCCGCCGCCCGGCAGGCGCGGCCACGGCGGCGCACGGTGAAGGTGAGGGCGGCCGACGCCGCCGCTTTCCTCGCCCCGCTGCCCGCGGCCATGCTGCGCGTGCGGCCTGAGCTGGCCGCCTTGCCCGACGTCTTCGAGCGTCTGGGCCTGCGCACCCTCGGCGAGCTGGCCGCCCTGCCCTCGCGCTCGGTGGCCGAGCGCTTCGGCCCCCCCGGCCTGCTGGCGCTCGACCTCGCGCGCGGGCGCGACACCCCGCTGGAACCGCGCCGGCCGCCCGAGCCGGTGTCCGAGCGCCTGGACCTGCCCGAGGCCGCCTCCGGGCAGCAGCTCGAGCGCGCCCTGGACCTGTTGATAGCCCGCCTGCTGGCCCGCCGGGAGCGGCGGGGACGCTCCCTGCGCGCGCTGGCGGTTTCGGCCCGCTTCGTGGCGGGAGGGACCTGGCGCCAGGCGGTGACCCTGCGCACCCCGAGTGCCGACGCCCAGCGCATCCGCCTGGCCCTTGGCACCCGCCTGGCCGTGCTGCCCGCCCCGGCTGGCTCCCTGGGCCTCGAGGTCGAGTCCTTCGGTCCGCCCGCCCACGAGCAGGGTCACCTGGTGCGCGACCCGGCGGCGGTGCGGCGCGAGCGGCTGGGGGAAGCCGTGCGCCAGGCCCGCCAGTCGGCGGGCCCCGAGGCGGCGCTGCGCATCCTGGAGGTCGACCCAGGCTCGCGGCTGCCCGAGCGCCGCACGCTGCTGGCGCCCTTCCTCGACGACAAGAGGAAGCGCAGGTGAGCTCTCGCCGGCCGGCGAGGGAGCGCGGGCCGGGCGCCGGCCGGCCGAGCACCGCTCGCTCGACCCGGCTGTCTGAGCCGCGCCCGGTCACCGTCCGTCCCGGCGAGCGGGGCGTGCCCGAGTCCGTGGCGGGCATGGCGGTGGAGGCGGTGCGCGAGGAGTGGGTGGTTGAGGACCTGTGGTGGACAGGCCGGCCCCTGCGCCGGCGCTACTTCGAGCTGGTGCTGGCCGACGGGCGGAACACTGTCGTCTTCCGCGATCTGATCAAGGGCCGCTGGTACGCCCAGCGGGCGTAGATGAGCCGATCGCGGTCGCCGTGGACGAGCGCTCGGCGCGCTGGGCGGCGATCGAAGAGAATCAGTGCCGGTGACGGTCTACGAGAAGCGCACCTGCACGACCTGCCGCAAGCTGGCGGCCCTGCTCGAGGAGGAGGGCGTCGAGTTCGAGCGGGTGGACTTCCACGTCGAGCCCCTGACCGCGGAGGAGCTGCGCAGGCTGGTGGCCAAGACCGGCCGGCCGGCACGGGAGCTCTTCCGCGCCCGCGAGCCGGTCTACGGGGACTTGGGGCTGGCCGAGCGCGAGGTCTCCGACGACGAGGCCATCGTGCTCATGGCCGAGCACCCGGCGCTGCTGCAGCGACCGGTGGTCGAACAAGGGGGCCGGGCGGTGCTCGCCCGGCCTATCGAGCGGGTGCGCGAGCTGCTCTGAGCGAGCGGGAACCCTCCACCGAGGGCTGTTCCTCGACCAGGGCCGAAGGAGCACCTCGACCACCCAGGGTCGAACTGGGCTCCGGCGCCGCGGCGTAGCTGGGCGCGCACCGCTCCGGCGCCCACGGCGGGGCGATAGCCCTCCGAGCGGACGAGGGTTGCGGATCTGAAGCCGAGCCTGGACAGGGATGCGAACATGTGTTCGTGTCCTACGTGGAGCTCCACTGCCACTCGGCCTTCTCCTTCCTGGACGGGGCCTCGCATCCGGTCGAGCTGGCCGGAGCGGCGGCCGAGCAGGGCCACGAGGCGCTGGCGCTCACCGACCACGACGGGATCTACGGGTCCATGGAGCTGGTCCAGGCGGCCAAGCCGCTGGGCGTGCGGGCGATCACCGGAGCGGAGGTCTCGGTCGACGACGGCTCGCACCTCACGCTGCTGTGTGAGAGCAGGACGGGCTACCGCAACCTCTGCCGGCTGCTGACCAAGGCCCACGCGCACACGCGCGTCTGGGCCCAGGACGCCGGCGAGGGCTGGGCCGAGCGCTGGGCGCTGGAGGGGCCTCGCGCCCGAGCGCGCGAGCGCCCGCGAGTGGAGCCGAAGGTGGGCGAGCCGGAGGTCTCGCTGGCCGACGTCGAGGAGCACGCCGAGGGCCTGGTGTGCCTGAGCGGCTGCGCGCGCGACGGCGCCGTGGCCCGCCGGGTGGAGGCCGGCGACCACGTGGGCGCGGCGGCTGTGGCCCGCCGCCTGCTGGCCGCCTTCGGGCCCGACCGCTTCCGGGTGGAGCTGCAGCGACCCTTCGCCCGCCACGACCGCCGGCGTAACAGGCTGTTGAGCGAGCTGGCCTCGAGGCTGGGCGTGCCGGTGGTGGCCACGGGCAACGTCCACGCCCACGACCGCTCGCGGGCCGCCCTCCAGGACGCCTTCGTGGCGGTGCGCGAGGGCAAGACCCTCGACGAGTCCGAGCCGCTTCGCCGCGGCAACGCATCGCACGTGCTCGGGCGGCCGGAGGCCATGGCCGAGCGCTTCTCCGACCACCCCGAGGCGGTGCACGAGTCGGGCCGCATCGCCGACCGCCTGCGCTTCGACCTGAGCTCTGACCTCGGCTACCGCTACCCCGGCTCCGATGACCCGGAGTCCGACGGCAAGCTGGCCGAGATCTGCCGCGCGCGCCTGGACGAGCGCTACGCCGGCCGGGCCACGCTCGCGAAGGCCGAGGCCCGTCTGGAGGAGGAGCTGCGGGTGATCTCCTCGCTGGAGCTCAGCGGCTTCTTCCTGTTGCATCGCGACCTGCTCGAGCTGGCCCGCGAGGTGGCCACCGAAGTGCGCGGGCCCAGCGTGGCGCGTGCGCTGCTGCCGCCGGGGCGGGGGAGGGGCTCCAGCGTGTCCTCGATCGTCTGCTACCTGACCGGCCTCTCGCACGTCGACCCCGTCGAGTGCGACCTCTTCCTCGGGCGCTTCCTCAACGAGGAGATCACCGCGCTGCCCGACATCGACCTCGACTTCCCGCGCGACATCCGCGACGTGCTCATCCCGCGCGTGCACGATCGCTACGGCCCCGAGCGCTCGGCGCTGGTCGCGGCCTTCGCGACCTACCAGGTGCGCTCGGCCATCCGCGACCTGGCCAAGTCGCTGGGCCTGCCGCCGGGCGAGATCGAGCGCCTGGCCCGCTACGCCGACCCCTGGCAGGGCAACGAGATCGAGGACGAGGTGGGCCAGGTGCACGCCGCCACTCCGAAGGGTGCCCCCGCAGGGGGTCACCCTGCCAGGAGCCGCTCACCGCGCTGGCAGGCGCTGACCCGGCTGGTGCGCGACGTGGCCGGCCTGCCCCGCCACGCCACTCAGCACTCGGGCGGCATGGTGATCTCCACTGAGCCGTTGATCGACGTCTGCCCGGTGATGCCCGCGGCGATGGAGGGCCGGCAGCTGGTGCAGTGGGACAAGGACTCCTGCGCCGACGCCGGTTTTCTGAAGATCGACCTGCTCGGCCTGGGGATGCTGTCCTGCGTCGAGCGCTGCGTGGACCTCATCCATGAGGCGCGCCACGAGCACATCGACCTCTCGCGCATCGACTTCGGCGACGAGCGCGTGTACTCCGAGATCCACAAGGCGGAGACCACGGGGGTCTTCCAGATCGAGTCGCGCGCGCAGATGCAGATGCTCAAGCGCACCCGGCCCGAGTCGCTCGACGACCTGACCGTGCAGGTCGCCCTCGTGCGTCCCGGCCCCATCATCGGCGGCGCGGTGCACCCGTACATCGAGCGCAAGAAGGCGCTGCGGGAGGACCCGTCGTACGCCGTGCCCTACGAGCACCCCTCGCTGGAGCATGTGCTGAGGGACACGCTCGGCGCGATCGTCTTCCAGGACCAGGTGATCGAGGTGGCGATGGCCTTCGCGGGCTTCTCGCCCGGCGAGGCCGAGGGGCTGCGGCGGGCCATGAGCCGCAAGCGCTCGGAGGCGGCGATGCGCTCCTACGAGGAGAAGTTCGTGGAGGGCGGCATGGCCAACGGCGCCGGCGAGGAGACCGCGCGGCGCGTCTACGACCAGATCGTCGGCTTCTCGGGCTTCGGCTTCCCCAAGGCCCACTCGGCGGCCTTCGGGCTGCTGGCCTACCAGTCGACCTGGCTGCGGGTGCACTACGGGCCCGAGTTCCTGTGCGCCCTGCTGAACGAGCAGCCGATGGGGTTCTACCCGCCGGATGCCCTGGCTCATGAGGCGCAGCGGCGGGGGATCTCCGTGCTGCCTCCTTGCGTCGTCTCCGGGTCTGTCGACTGTTCGGTCGAGGCGGTTGCGGCCGCGGGTCCTGTCTCGTCGCCACCTGCGGGTGCTGAGTCGCTGGCGGTTCGCCTTGGCCTCGGGTACGTGTCGGGGGTTCGGGGGGAGGAGGTTCGGGCGTTGGTCGAGGAGCGCGAACGGCGGCCGTACCGGTCGATCGGCGATCTGGCCTCGCGCTCCGGGGCGAGCTCGGAGACGCTCGAGCGCCTGGCCTGGGCGGGCGCCTGCGATGCGCTCGTCGACGGGCCGGTCTCCGAGCGCCGTCGGCGCGCCCTGTGGCAGCTGGGGGCGGCGTATCCGTCGGTGGCCGTCGACGGTGGGCGCCAGCTGGCGCTGCCGCTCGATCCCGAGGAGGCGCCTCAGCTGCGGTCGATGAGCGCCTGGGACCGGATGCTGGCCGACCTCGGGTCGACATCGGTCACGCTGAACGAGCACCCGGTCGAGCTGATGCGGCCGGGCCTCGGATCGGAGTACGTCACGAGTGCGGGCCTGGAGGCGCGCCGACACGGCGACGGCGTGCAGGTGGCGGGCCTGGTGGTGGCGCGCCAGCGCCCGGCCACCGCCAAAGGGGTGACCTTCATGCTCCTCGAGGACGAAGCCGGCACGATCAACCTGATCGTCACGCCGCCGGTCTACGAGCGCCACCGGCTGGTGGTGCGCGCCGAGCCCTTCGTGACCGCCAGCGGGCGCCTCGAGCGCCGCGAGGGGGTGACCAACGTACTGGTCGACCGTATCTCCCGCCTCGAGCGGCCGAGCGACGTGCCCGAGGCCACCGTCAAGCACATCGAGCCGCGGCGCATGTGGAGCACCCAGCCCGAGGAGGAGAGCAGCGCCCAGCTGCGCGCGCTGGCTCCGGCGGCCAACTCCTTCGGGCGGGGGAGGGGCGGCTGAGGCTCTTACGTCCTGCCGACCAGGCGGAACGTCGAGCCCGTGGGCGCCGGCCCCGCTAGAGCTCGATGCGGCTCTTGTAGCCGCGCATGCTGGCCACCGGGCCCAGCGCAGTGGTCAGGGCTTTCAGCACCGGCCACGGCGGGCTGGCGGGCCGCACCTCGTCGCCGAACTCGGGCACCATCACCGCCAGCTGAAGCAGGCCCGGCATGCCCTTCTCGTCCAGCTCGTCGCGCGCGGCGAGGGCGAAGAGCGTCTCGAAGAACGACGCGATGTCGAGCGCCGGCTCGAACAGCTGGATGGAGCGGGCCTCCTTGTCGCCCTCGATCCAGAAGCGGTGTCTCACGCCGGCCGGAATGGTGAGCGAGTCCCCGGTGGCGACCTCGCGACGCTCGCCCTCGACTTCGAAGACCATCGAGCCCGAGAGGACCTCGACCGTGCTCTCCTGCTTGGGGTGGGTGTGCAGTGGCTCGCGCTCGGGCGCCGGCGGGTGCGTCGATTCGATGCGCAGCAGCTCGGGGCGCAGCTCGACGAAGGTCATCGTCTGACCGGTGCGCGGGTTGGCGATCTGCTGGCCTTGGTGGGCCACCTCGAGCACGAGCCTAATCGCCCTTTGGCCCTCCGCGTCGATCCCGCGCGCTGAGCGGCTTCTAGACGATCAGCCGCCGCTCGCTGCGGTTGATGGCCAGCCGCCACATGACCAGCGCGAAGCCGACGAGCGCGGCGACGTTGCCGAGGTCGCTCCAGCCCTCGAAGCCGAAGGCGGCGTGGCGGACCAGCACCACGGAGTGGTGCAGCGGGTTCAGCTGGGCCAGCACCCGCGCCCACTCCGGCAGCTGGTCGAGCGGGAAGAAGGTTCCCGCCAACAGGAACAGCGGCGTGATGACCGACGACGTGACGTAGCCGAAGTTGTCGATCGACTTCAGGATCGCCGCCACGGATATGCCGAAGCCGGCCCAGCCGAAACCGGAGATGAAGGAGATGAAGGGCACCAGCAACATGCCCCAGCTCGGGTCGAGCCCGAAGATCATCGCCACGAGCAGCGGTACGTTGCCGTAGACCGCGGCCCGGCACGCGATCCACAGCGCCTCGCCGGTGACCAACTCCTCGACGTCGACCGGCGCGGCCAGGATGGCGTCGTATGTCCGCTGGAACTCGCGCTTGACGAAGCTCGAGAACATCGCCGGGAAGACCGACGAGAACAGCACCGCCGTCGCCACCGTGCCGGTGCCCACGAACTCCACGTAGGGCAGGCCGGCCACCGTCGAGACCAGCGACCCGAAGCCGAAGCCGAAGGCGACGAGGAAGATCGTCGGCTCGACCGTGGAGGAGAAGGTGGTCGAGCGCCAGTAGGACGAGAAGTTGATGACCTCGCGGATCAGGACGCCGCCGAGCGCCCGGCGCTCCAGCCGGCCCAGCCGCCGGCGCGGCGCGGCTCCGCTGGCCGCGCTCACGCGACCTCCTCGCCGGTGAGCAGGACGAAGACGTCCTCCAGCGTCGCCGAGCGCCGCTCGCCGTCGGGCGCGTCGCCGTCGACGTTGAGGACCGACACCGAGGTGCCGGTGCGGCGCGTGCGATAGCCCGCCGCGGCGGCCTCGCGCTCAGCCTCTGCCAGTCGCGCGGGCGGGCCGTAGACCTCCACCACCTTGCGGCCGGCGTGCTCGGCGATCAGCTCTCCCGGCTTGCCGGTGGCGACGGCCCTGCCGTCGGCCATGATGGCAACCGTGTCCGCCAGCCGCTGCGCCTCCTCGATGTAATGGGTGGACATGAGGATCGAGGTCCCCTCCGAGCGCAGCGAGTCGATCAGGGCCCAGAGCTCCTGGCGCACCTGCGGGTCGAGCCCCACGGTGGGCTCGTCCATCAACAGCAGTCGCGGGCGGTGCACGAGCCCGCGGGCGATGAGCAGGCGGCGTCGCATGCCGCCGGAGAGCTGGTCGACCTTCGCGTCGCGGCGGTCGGTCAGCTTGGCGATCTCGAGGGTGCGCTCCACGGCGTCGCGGCGCTCGGCGCGGGGGACGCGGTAGAGGTGCGCGAACACCTGCAGGTTCTGGACGACGGTGAGCGCCGTGTCCAGGTTGTCCAACTGCGGCACGACTCCGCACTCGGCCCGGGCCTGCTTGCTCTCGCCCGGAAGCCGGTAGCCCAGCACCGTGATGTCGCCCTCGTCGGCGATGGCTTGGGCGGTGAGGATGCGCATGGTGGTCGACTTGCCGGCGCCGTTCGGGCCGAGCAGCCCCACGCACGTCCCGGCGGGGACCTCGAGGTCGAGGCCCGCCACGGCCGTGATCGCCCCGAAGCGCTTGACCACACCCTTGAGCTCGATCGCGAGGGTCACGAGGTGACTGTATGAGCGGCCGGATCCGGGTCGGCACGTCCAGCTGGGCCGACCCCGGCTTCGTCGAGAAGTGGTACCCGCAGGGCATGACCGCCCGCGAGCGCCTGCCTTGGTACTCCGCCCAGTTCGAGGCGGTGGAGGTCAACTCGACGTTCTACGCCATCCCCGGCGAGGACACCGTGCGCCGCTGGTCCGAGGTGACCCCCGAGGGGTTCACCTTCGACGTCAAGCTGCACCGGCTGCTGTCCCGGCATGCCGCGTCGCTGGACTCCCTGCCGAAGGACCTGCGCGAGCACACGCGCACCAACGAGCGCGGCCGCGTGGTGCTCGAGCCCGACCTCGAGCGCGCGGTGGCCGAGCGTACGCTGGCCGAGCTCGAGCCGCTCGTCGAGGCCGGCAAGCTCGGGGCCCTCCTGCTGCAGCTGACGCCCGCGTTCGCCCCGGGAGAGTCGCGGCTGGACGAGCTGGACGACCTGGTCGAGGCGCTGCGGCCGCACCGCCTGGCGGTCGAGCTGCGCCACGGCGGCTGGGTGCGCGAGAAGCGGCTGGAGGAGACGCTTGCCTGGTTCTCCGAGCACAACGTGGCCTACGTGGGAGTGGACGCGCCGCCAGGCGACCACATCCCGATCATGCCCGCGTTGGACGCGGTGACCGCCGACGGGCTGGCCTACCTGCGGATGCACGGGCGCAACACCGAGGGGTACCTCCACGGCAAGTCGGTCGCCGAGCGCTTCGGCTGGGTCTACTCCGACGACGAGTTGGAGGACATCGCCGGCCGCGCGCGCGGCCTGGCGGAGGAGGCGGATGAGGTGCACGCGATGTTCAACAACAACCGCGACGACGATGCGCCCACGGCCGCCACGCGCCTGCGCGCTCTGCTGGGCCAGGAGCCGCCCGGGCCCCCGGAGGGCGAGCAGATGCGGCTCGGCGAAGAGGCCTAGGCCCTAGCGCGAGGCGTTGGCCGGCCGAGCACCGCCGCTCGGATCGGTCACCGGTCGAGCTCGGCCCAGACCCGGCTGGCGCCGGCGTGGGTGCTGATTCCCCAGCGGTCGGCCAGGCGGTCGACGAGGAAGAGCCCCCAGCCGCCTTCTGGGTCTTGGTCCTGCTCGCGGGCCTCGAACTCGAAGCCGGGCCCGCGGTCGGCGACCTCCAGCCGGACCTGATCGGAGGAGACGTGGACGCGCATGTCCACCGCTCGGGCCTCCGCGTGACGAACGCTGTTGGTGACCAGCTCGGTCACCAGGAGGCGAATGACCTCGACCGTCCCGGGATGCAGCTTGCCCTGGAGCCGCGCAAGCGCGCGGCGCGCCATGCCCGCAGCATCGGGGCCCCCGGCCAACCTCAGGTTGACAAGGTCGTCATAGGGGCATGAAGCGGCGGCTGCAGGCACGGTCGTCGATCGGTTGACTGGTCAGTCAATACCCATCGGAGAGCTGTTCCCAACATCGCCAGGCAAGATCCCGGCTATGCGCGAGCCGCCTCGGGTCACCCGCGTGCGCGCGAACAACCCCTCGCCCTTGACCCTCGACGGAACCAACACCTACGTGGTGGGCGGCTGGGTGGTCGATCCGGGGCCCCTCCTGGACGACCACCTCGACGCCGTCCGGGCGGCGGCGGGCGAGGTCGAGGCCGTGGTGCTCACTCACGGGCACGCCGACCACGCCGAGGCCGCCGAGGCCTTCGGCGTGTCCGTCCACCGGCCCGGTGAGGGAGAGCGAGCCGGGCCCTTCACGGCCCTTGCGACCCCTGGTCACTCGCCGGACAGCGTCTGCCTGCTGATGGACCGCTGGCTGTTCACCGGCGACACGGTGCTGGGGGAGGGCAGCGTCTTCATCGCACCGGGGGAGGGCTCGCTCGGGGCCTACCTCGACTCGCTGCGCCGGCTGCGCTCGCTCGACCTCGAGGTGCTATGTCCCGGCCACGGCCCGTACGTCTGGGAGCCGGCGGCCAAGCTCGACGAGTACCTCGAGCACCGCCTGGACCGGGAGCGGCGCCTGGTCGCCGCCTTCGAGGAGGGGGCCCGCAGCGAGGACGAGCTCCTCGACCGCGCCTGGCCCGACGCCGCCGAGCACCTGCGCCCGGCGGCGGCGCTCACGCTGCGCGCGCACACGGAGAAGCTCGCCGAGGAGGGGCGGCTGCCGCCCGACGTAGACCTGTAACGCGCGCAACCCCGCCGGCATCCCGCGGGCCACAGTGGCACCTGTGGCCCATCCGTCTGCGTTTGACGCGCAAAATCGTCGTCAAAGTCAGATGGATGCCGTGATCGCCGACTACGCGTCCGAGCGACACGGCGTCGTGGCACATCGCGAGCTCGTGGCGCTCGGGCTCGGGCCGCGGGCCATCTCGTACCGCCTCCGGAGCGGACGACTGCACGAGTTGCAACGCGGGGTCTACGCGCTGGGCCATCGAGCCCTCACCCCCGACGCCGCGCGCCGCGCGGCCGTGCTCGCCGGCGGCCCTGGCGCCGTGTTGAGCCACCGGTCGGCGGCCGGCCTGCACGAGCTGAGGCGCGATTCGCGGACGACGATGGAGATAACGGTCCCGCGCTCGCGTCGCGACCGGCTCGGGGTCCGCCAGCGCTACGCGCGGCTAGGCGACGACGAGGTCACGGTGGTGCGCCGGATTCCCGTCACGAACGTGGCCCGCACATTGCTGGACCTGGCCGCGCTCCTGGCGGCCGACCAGCTCGCGGCGGCGATCCGCGAGGCGGAGTTCCGTCGCGTCTTCGACCGCGCGGCGCTGGAGCGGCTGCTGAACCGCTATCCGCGCCGCCACGGCACTCGGGCCCTTCGCGGCATGCTCGGCGCCGGCGTGGACCTTCGTCTCACCAGGAGCGAGCTCGAGCGCCGGTTCCTGGCCTTCCTGCTGAGAGCCCGCCTGCCTCGACCGGAGACCAACGTCTCGCTGCAGTTGAACGGGACCACAATCGAGGTGGACTGCCTCTGGCGCTCGCAGCGCGTGGCGCTGGAGCTCGACGGCCAGAGAGCGCACGCGACGAGGAGCGCCTTCGAGCGCGACCGCCGGCGCGACCGCATGCTGAGCGTCGCGGGCTGGCGCCCGGTCCGGGTCACGTGGGCGCAGCTGGCCTGTGAGAGGGCCGAGCTCGAGGCCGACCTGCGGACTCTGCTCACATAGTCGCGGTGAGCGTCGGCGACATCCCCTGGTACCACTCGATCCGCCTGCCCGTCGTGACGCCGAGCTGGCGCACGAGGCCCTGAGTTCGAGCGTCGAGCGCCGCAACCTGCGTGTCTACGACCTCGACCCTTCGGAGCTCGGCCGCTTCGACTTCGTCTTCGTGGGGAGCCTGCTGCTGCACCTGCGCGATCCTGTCGGCGCACTGGCGGCGGTCCGCGGCGTCCTCGAGGGCACCCTGCTCTCGGTCGACTCCATCCCCCCGGCGCTGACGCTGCTGCACCCGCGCCAGCCCCGTTGCACGGCTGGAGGCCCCCGGCTGGCCGCTGTGGTGGGTCATGAACCTGGCCTGCTACCGCCGCCTGTTCGGCGCGGCGGGACTACGGGTCACCGGCTCGGGGCGCCCCTTCTTCGTGCGATCGAGAGCGGGCTACAGCTTCAAGCCGCGGGTCGACCGACCATTGCTGCGCGGGGCCCAACGGATGGTGGCCGAGCACCGGGGCATCCCGCACTGCTGGGTCAACGCGAGCTCACACGCCTAGCGTCAGCGCGAGCGCGCCCATCAGCAGGGCGCCCGCCACCGCCCCGGCGCCCGCCGGCGCGACGGCGCCGCGGCGGAAGGCCTGGGGTACGAGCTCGACGACCACCAGGGCGAGCATGGCTCCGGCGGCGAAGGCGAACGAAAAGGACAGCAGACCCTCGATCTCCTGGACCAGCGCATAGGCGATCAGTGCGCCCACGGGCTGGGGCACGCTCGAGACGACGGCCGCCCAGAACTGCTGCCGCGGCCCAAAGCCGGCTGCCTCCATCGGGATTGCGACGCTCGTGCCCTCGGGGACGTTCTGCAGGGCGATGGCGAGGAACACGAACAGGCTCAGACCCTCGGTGTCCGAGGCGAAGGCGGTGCCGAGCGCGAAGCCCTCGGGGAGGCTGTGCACCAGCAGCACCGCGAAGACTAGGATCGAGCGTCGAACGCCCGCCCCCGCGAGCGCCCCGACGTGGACGTCTCGGTGCGAGAGGAGCCGCCGCGAGGCGAGCAGGAACACGATCCCCACCGCCAGCCCCGCCGTGGCCGAGCCCGTCGAGCCCTCCCGAAAGGCCGGCAGCAGCAGGCCCACCACCGCGGCCACGCCCATCAAGCCGACGGTCGATCCCCACAGCACAGGGCGAAGCTCCTCGGCCCGGCGGCCCAGGTGCGAGACCGGAAGGGCTCCGAGCCCGGTGGCAAGAGCGGTCGCGCAGCCGGCGAGCGCGAGCACCGCGACGTCCATCTCGGGCCAATCTACCGGCCCACCCTCCTCGGCCGGCCAGGACTCCGCGCCTCGCCTGGGTGAATCGCGCCATCATCAGCTCGATGCCGAGCTCCGAGATCCGCGCCCAGGTCGCCGAGCGCCTCGAGGAGCTCTACCAGCGCCATCTTCCGGTCGACTCGGAGCGGGTCGTCCAGTACTACGAGTCCGGGCGCGGTTACTACGGCCCCGACTAGGCGGGCGCCGAGCGCGACCGGTTCGCGATCTGCCTTGCGACCGCCGATGGCGAGCTGTACGCGGCGGGCGACCATGAGTGGCCCTTCGCGCTGCACTCGATCTCGAAGGTGTTCGCCTACGCGCTTGCGCTGGCCGACCACAGCCGCGAGGAGGTGCTGAGACGGGTGGGAGTCGAGCCCAGCGGCGACTCGTTCAACTCGATCGTGTTCGACGAGCGCAACCATCGGCCCCACAACCCGATGGTCAACGCAGGAGCCCTCGTGACCACGGACCTCGTCCGGGGTGAGAGCTCCGAGCGCAAGATCGAGCGAATCCTCGACGTGATCCGCACCTGCGCGGCCGACGAGGGCCTCGAGGTGGACCAGCGGGCCTTCGCCCGCGAGCTGCGCACGGCGGATCGCAACCGGGCGACGGCCTACCTCATGCGCGCCGAGGACATGCTGAAGGGCGACATCGAGCAGCTGCTGGCCCTCTATCTGCGCCAGTGCTCGGTGCACGTGACCTGCGCTCAGCTCGCCGTGATGGCCGCCACGCTCGCCAACGGCTGCACCAACCCGTTCAGCGGAGAGCGGGCCCTGCCCCGCAGCCGTGTGCGCGACCTCCTGAGCACCATGTACACGTGCGGCATGTACGACGCTGCCGGCCAGTGGGCCTACTCGATTGGAGTTCCGGCCAAGAGCGGGGTGAGCGGCGGCATCCTGGCCGTCGTGCCCGGGAAGCTGGGGATCGGCGTGTACTCGCCGGGCCTGGACGCCTACGGCAACAGCGTCCGAGGGATCAGCGTGTGCCGGGAGCTGTCTGCACGCTTCGGGCTGCACGTGTTCGCCACAGAGGGCGAGGACGCCATGCTCGGCCGCGGCGAGCCGGCCGCCGCTGCCGCACCGGGCGAACGCTGAGCCGGAGCTACCCTCCCTGGCGGCGTGATCTCCACCAACCAGTTCAAGTTCGTGGAGCGGTGCATACGACGGCGCCCTATCCCGTCGACCGCGGCGTAACAACTTCTCCAGAACGACGAAGGCCAGCCCCCCGGCTGGCCTCGTCTCACAGCTTGACCCTCCGCGTCCCAGCGAGGAGGTGGTCACAGGGTAGCCCGCGGACGCGCGGTAGCCCGCGCCCCCTCACTTGCCAACGCCCCGGTGGGTGGCCTTCGACTGACTGGGCCAGGTGGAACACAAGGCAGACGCCAAGTGCGTGATGAGCCACCACCGCTGGAGATCTCCAAGGGACAGAGCCAGGCAGAGCTGCAGGCGCCTCGGACCTCGAGCGGCATGGGAACCGGAGGTCGGCAAGAGCCCCCAGAAGCCGTTCAACCCCTCCGGTAAGGGCAGTTGCCCATGCGCGGAGAGAGAGAGGAAAGCCCCGATGGGCTACAGGTCGCGAGAGAAGAAGCGCCAGGCCAAGGCTGCGATCGCCCGAGTCAAGCGCGATCACCACGACACGATGCGGACGAGGTACTACCTGACCTTTGCGAAGAAGGGGTGTCGGTGTTCGTCCTGCGGCCGGCGACTGCGGGTCAACGATCAGCTCGTCTACCGCCACGACGGGCCGGTCACCCTCTGCCTGCCCTGCGGGGAAGCCGACCCCCTCGTCGACTATCGGATCTCGCTGCGCTGGGAGAAACAGCGGTGGCGGGAGAGGCGGGCCGCATGACGTCGCTGCCCTTCCAGTTCCAGAAAGAAGATCAGCCATGCAAAGGCCCGGGGTCCCTCAGTGACGCTGAAGAGGGGCCGAGGCCCTCGCAAGACCGATGAAGGTCCCGGCCGCCAGATGTTCGAGAGCGACCGAACGAGCGAAAGGCGGTGCTCAACCGCGCGTAGAACTACTCGTCCGCCCCTTCGTCAAAGTTCAACGACAAGGAAAAGAGGTCAGCCATCTCACCGGGGCGACCGCAACGCGACGATCGACCCCCAGGGGGTGGCTGTGCAGTGAGCGACAACAATCTTTTATCGGTTCCCGAGGCCGCGCTACTGCTCGGGCGCTCCGGTCCGACCGTCCGCCGGCTGATCGCCGAGGGGCACCTACCGATTGTCCAGATCGGCGGACACGGTCGGGCGGTGCGAATCAAGCGGGAGGACATCGACCGCCTGACCGAATCGCGGTCGAGGACTGCAGCTTGAACCCTTCAGTCAGCCCTGAACAGCTCGTCGAACAGGCGGCGGACGCCGGAATGTCGCCGGTAGACGGTGCCCTCGGACTGCATGAAGTAGACGACGCCTTCGACCTCCGCGTCCATCTCTCGAAGCAGCGCCTCCTCGTCGCGCCTGTTCAGCGCGTCATACATGCGAGACGCACAGTCCACGTTCTCCTGCGACATCGCCTACTCCGACAGCCCGGCGGCTTTGAGCGCTTCCTCTCGGGTGAAGTACTCGCGCCCCGCGGCAATCTTGCCGTCCCGAATTGTGAAGACGATCGCGTAGCGGATGTCGATCTCCACCTCGCTGTCCTTCATCCGCCCCATGCCGCGGACGAGGGCGACAACCTGGTCCCCTGCATCCATCAGCTCCTCGGCCTCCACCCGGCCCTTCTCGAACGTCTCCTCCCACTGGCAGTAGTAGTCGCGCAACGCGTCGGGGCCCTCCATCAGCCCGACGTCATCGAGCGCGCCCTCGGTCGCTCGCCAGTTGATGTCCGGATGCCAGAACTCAGTGAGCCCGTCCAAGCCGCTCCGGTCATACGCGGGGAAGTACTGCCGCACGATCTCCACGTTCTCCTGCGACATCGCCCGCGCAGTATCCCGCCTGGTGAGAGGATCCGCGACCTGTCTGGCGCCCGGGCATATACCCCTCTTGCGCCTGCTTGGACCGCCGATGGGGCTCGACTTGAGGAACATCCACCACCACCTAGGAGCGAAAAGTGGTGACCGGAGCCGCGAAAGGTGTCTGCACTGTTGATGGCTGCCATGCAAAGGCCCACGGGCGCGGCCTCTGCCGGATCCACTACGACGAGGACCGCTACCTGGCAACCACCGGCCGGGATCCCGAAGCCCAGACATGGGCCGCCTGGGAGAGCGCGGTCGAGGACGAGCTTCGGTACGGGTGCGTTCCGAGATGGCGGTCACCTCACGGCACCGAGTCGATGTTCGCCTCCGATGACGAGCGCCGCGAGGCATGGGAGCTCAATCGAGACAGGCTTATGGACGAGTACCTAGAGCCGCCATTCGTCCCCGGCCGTCGTCCGAACGCTTGGTGGCAATACGAGGCCGGCCGGCCGCAGTACCTGACCGAAATCGACCGCAGCGACCGAGACCTACGCACCATCACCCGCCTGAGCCATGAGCGCGAAGTCGAGAGCGTCGGGTGGATGGCTCGTCACGGCCACCTGACCGAGCTTGAGCTGGAGGTCATCGAGCAGAAAGCCACAGATGCGCGTGAGCGGGTCGGCACCGGCCACGAGCAGAAGGCTGCGCTGAGCCCGGACTTCGGGGGTGACAAGCTCCGTCTGGCGCTGTGGGAAGCCGTCAACACGGCCTTGCGGAAGAACGGTCGGTAGGTGGAACGCCTACCGAGGCCGGACCGCCCAGTCGATGCGGCCGGGAAAAGCGGCCTGCGCCGGCGGGGCAATCACACTGCCCGCAACCAGGACGCCGAAGAAGGGTGCGAGTACTCGCATCGCTCAGCGTCGACGCAACCGCGCGCTCCAAGTCACGTCCCCCGTGTCACAGCGGTCGAAGACGCCCTCATTCGACTCGAAGGCGGCGCTCTGATCCAACAGGACGCTGCGTGCCCGCCAGTGACCGCGAATCCGGCGACGGGTGACGAACCGGCCGCTGAACTCGAACCTCGTCACGTCGACCAGGCGACGGCGCTTGCCCTGTCCGTCGACGATGGGGTCGAAGAGCTCCTCCGAATTGTCGGAGTCCACCTCGGTGCTCCGAATGCGCCCGCTGGGACTGACCCGCGCCTCGGACACGAACCCAAAC
>DATHAQ010000029.1:0-5143 GCA_035296565.1 Thermoleophilaceae bacterium | reverse complement strand
CCGATTCGATGCGGCTTCGCCCGAACCTATGCACCGAGATTCGAGGGTAGCTGTGAACGGCCTCTTCACCCGGCGCGAGCGAGTATGCCCGAGCGTTGAGAGACCCCACAATCATACATCCGTCCAAGCGCGTTTCCTGATTCGCGGGCTCGCGAGAATCCCTGCTCAGGCGAGGTTTGAGGACCTCGGATAGGCGATTGAGGGGTCGGTCAGAACATTGACAAGGGCGGGCCGCCCGGCGCTGAACGCGGCGTCCAGGGCGGGCCTGAGCTCGGCCGGCTCGCGCACCAGCGCGCCGAAGCCCCCGAGGGCCTCGACCACTTGGTCGTAGCGCGTCTCGGGACGCAGCTCGGCGGCCACCGAGTAGCCGTAGAGGAACTCCATCGGGTGCTTCTCCAGGGCCCAGATTCCGTTGTTGCCCATGACGCCGACCACGTCGACGCCGTGGCGGGCCAGCGTGTCGAACTCCATGCCCGAGAACCCGAAGGCCCCGTCGCCGAGCAGCAGCACCACCTGGCGATCGGGGTGCGCGAGCTTGGCCGCCAGGGCGTAGCCGGGTCCCGATCCCAGGCAGCCGAACGGGCCGGGGTCCAGCCAGCAGCCGGGCTCGTAGGAGTCCACGACGCGACCCGCGTAGGAGACGAAGTCCCCGCCGTCGCCGATGACGATCGCCGTGCGGTCGATGACCTCGGCCAGCTCGTGGTAGAGGCGCAGGGGGTGCAGCGGCGCACGCCCGTCCTCGCGCTGCTCGCGCTCGCCCGCGCGCTTCTCGCGCTCGATCGCGTCCAGGCGCGTGCGCCACGTCCGCGTGCGGGCCGGGTCGCCGCCGGCGCCGAGGCCGAGGGCGCGCAGCGTGGCCGGGATGCCGCCGACGAGCTCGGCCGCCACCGGACGGGGGTGCGGGCGCGGCGGCGGCGCGAAGTCGACCGAGACGATCTGCGTGTCCTCGCCGAAGGACGCGCCGAAGCCCAGCCGGAAGTCCATCGGCACGCCGGCGACGACGGCTACGTCCGCGCCCTCCAAGGCGCTCGAGCGCGCGCGCGAGAAGAACAGCTCGTGGTCCGCCGGGAGGCATCCGCGGGCCAGGCCGTTGAGGAACACGGGGATGCCCAGCGCCTCGGCCAGCTCGCGCAGCGCGTGCTCGCCGTGGCCCCAGTACAGGTTGGTCCCGGCCATGATCACCGGCCGCTGAGCACCGGCCAGCAGCGCGGCCGCGCCCTCCACGCCCTCGGCGGCGGGGAGGTCCTCGGAAGCGGGGAGGGCGGCCGGGGCCTCGGCGTCGGCGGCCTCCATGAAGACCACGTCGAGGGGGAAGTCCAGGAACACCGGTCCCGTGGCGGGGGTCATGGCGGTCCGCAGCGCGGTGTCGACCAGGCCGGGGATCTCGGCGGTCGCGCCCGCCGTTGCGGCCAGCTTGGTCAGCGGGGCCACGAACGGGACGTGGTCGACCTCCTGCAGCGAGCCCTGCCCCCAGCGCATGGCCGGCGCCCGGCCGCCGAGGACGAGCACCGGCGAGTTGTTCTGCTGGGCCGAGCCCAGGGCGCTCATGCCGTTGGTGACCCCGGGCCCCGCGGTCAGCGCGGCGACGCCGGGCTCGCGGGTGACCTTGGCCCATCCCTCGGCTGCGAAGGCCGCGGCCTGCTCGTGGCGGACGTCGACGATGTCGATGCCCTCCTCGCGGCAGCCGTCGTAGATGGAGAACAGGTGGCCGCCGGACAGCGTGAAGAGCTTGGTCACGCCGTGGGCCCTCAGCCGCTTGGCGATCAGGCGGCCGCCGTGGACCTGCGTGCCCTGCTCGGTCTCGGTCGACATGCCCGCAGCCTATCCCCCGGGTGCGCCCTCCGGCCTCGACTCGCTCCCGCGAGAGCCGGGCCGGGCGCGGGCGAGCCCCGGCGTCGCGACGCGGCCGCCCGGACGACGGTCGGGATGGTCGCGCTCGTTGAAGCGGCGCAGGCCCTCCTCGGTGTCGCCGGTGAAGAGCGACCGCTCGAAGCAGTCCGCCTCGATGGCCAGGCCCTCGGCCAGCGGACGGCCGTAGCCCCGCTCAGCGGCCTCCAGGTCGGTGCGCAGCGCCGGCTGGGGGAGCGCGGCGATCGTCTGCGCCAGCTCCAGCGCGCGCTCGACGCACGTCCCGCTCGGCACGACCTCGTTGACCAGGCCCCACTCCAGCGCGGTCGCCGCGTCGATCACCCGGCCGGTCACGATGAGCTCCATCGCCCGGCGCCAGCCCACGATCCGCGGCAGGCGCTGCGTGCCGCCGTCGGCCAGGCCGATGTTCCAGCGCCGGCAGGTGACGCCGAAGGTGGCGTGCGCGTCGGCCACCGCCATGTGCGTCCAGCACGCCCATTCCAGGCCGCCGGCGTAGGCCACCCCGTTGACCGCGGCGATCGTCGGCTTGTGCACGCCGGTCCAGCGCGAGGGCCCGAGCACGCCGGTGGCACGGTCGTCGAGGACCGGCGGGTCGTCGGAGAACGCCGCCTTCAGGTCGCCGCCGGCGCTGAAGGCGCGGTCCCCTGCGCCCGTCAGCACGGCCACGTGGGATTCGTCGGACGCCAGGAACCGCGACCACGCGGCCACGAGCTCGCGGTGGGTGCGTGGGCCGATCGCGTTCATCCGCTCGGGCCGATCGATGGTGATCAGCGCCACGGGCCCGCGGCGCTCGTATCGGACCTCGGCGCTCATTCCAGCGGGGAGGCGTGCGAGCCGGCCCGGCCGGCGTCGGTCTTGTCGTAGAACCGCTGCAGCAGGCGGAGGGTCTCGTCGGGATCGTGGCTCGTGTAGGAGTTCCAGGCCTCGGTGCGCAGCTGGTCGTCGAGGTCCTTGCCGATCACCTCGAGGATCGTCTCCTTGGCCGAGCGCACCGCCCGGGCGGAGTTGCGCAGGATCTGGCGCGCCACGAGCTCGGCCTCCTCCATCAGCCGCTCGTGTGGCACCACGCGCGAGACGATGTGCCACTCGAGCGCCTGGCGCGCGTCGATCGGCTCGGCGGTGAGCAGCATGTGCATGGCCACGCCGACGCCGGCGGTGTTGACCAGGCGGACGATCCCGCCGTCGCCGTGGTGGTACCCGCGCCGGGCCTCGAAGGAGCCGAAGATGGCGCGGTCCGACGCGATGCGGATGTCGCAGGCCAGTGCCTGCTCGAGCCCGCCGGCCAGGGCCCAGCCGTTGACCGCCCCGATGATCGGCTTGGTGATGCGGTGCAGGCCGCGCGTGAAGCCGCCGAAGCCCAGGTCGACGATCTCGCGCAGCGGCCGCTCGCCGCGGATGATCGGCGGGATGTACGTCTTGAGGTCCGCGCCGGCGCAGAAGGCCTCGCCCGCGCCGGTGAGGATCGCCACCTCGACGGCGTCGTCGTCGCGGAAGTCGCGCCAGGTCTCCACGAGCAGGTCCTGGGTCTCGGGATCGACCGCGTTGCGCACCTCGGGGCGGTTGAGCGTGATGTAGGCGATCCGGTCGCGCTTGTCGTAGAGGACCTTGCTCACGTCGACGAGGACTCCTCGATGCTCGGCGCGCCGGCGATCCGGTCGCTCCAGCGCCGCCGGCGGACGGACACCCGCGCGGCGCGCTTGCGCGCCCGCTCCATCTTCTTCGGATTCTTGTAGCGCCAGCGCGCCCAGCGCGACCCCGGCCTGGCCAGCCGGATCGCTCCGATGAGCACAACGAGCGGGATGAACAGCCCGAAGATGGCCATCAGGAGCTTGCCCTTGAAGACGTTGATCACCGCCAGGGCGATCGTGATGAGCAGGGACACGGCGATGGCCGCCACGGGCGTCCCGCTGCCCGGGTCCAACGGCACCGCGCCGATCAGGATGATGAGGGCGAAGACCACCGCCACGGCGACCGCCTCGAAGGACCTGCGCCCCTCCTCCTGCCAGTAGACGTCCTTGAGGTACAGCCAGAGGGCGAACTCGTCGAGGGTCAGCCCCGCGCCGATCCCGAACATCGCCGCGAGGACCTCCAACCACGGCGTCTCGGGCTGCAGCACGAAGCTGAGGAACCCCGTGACCATGACGATGCAGATGCCGAACACCAGGTGGTGGACGTGCAGGTCGCCCGTCTTGACGCTGCCGGGCCACCACGGCACCTTGGGCGAACGCATGAGCCGTGCGCTGGTGCGGATGAACAGGTAGGACCCCAGCAGACCGAGCAGCAGCCAGAATCCGGCCTTCTCACCGCTCGTGGCGAGGGCGTCGGTGTAGACGTTGGCCGCCAGCACGCCGCCAAAAGTAGCCACGCGCGAGCCGCTTTGTCAGGTGCCTGGGGCGCCGCGTCGCTCAGGCCGGCATGCGCGCCGCGGCGGCGGCCTCGGCGAGGACCTCCGGCTCGTCGAGGGCGAAGCCGCCGCAGAAGGCCAGGCGGCTGGCCGCCAGCGCGAACGCCGCGCCCCGGCCGTGCTCGGCGGCGTGGGCGGCCACGCGCATGGCCACGGGTGCGACGTCCGGGCCCGGCGGATCCGGCCAGACCAGCGGCAGGCGCAGCTCGCCGGATCGGCGCTGCGCCTCGGCCCGCACCGCCTCGGCGTCTCGGCCCGGCAGCAGGTCACCGCGGGTCGGGATCCACACGGCCGTGGGGATCAGGCGCTCGACGCGCTCGGCCGCCAGGTAGGTGAACGGGCACGCGAGGTCGAAGTGGAAGTGCACCCGCAGGCTGCTCCCGGCCGGTGGCCCGGTCCGCTGCTTCCTGCGCTTCCGATGTTCTGCGAGTGCGATGACCTCGCCCATGGTTTGGTTTCCCCTTGGTCTCGAGCAGGCGTCCGTACCCACTGCAACGCTTCATCGGCTCCGAAACTGGCGGGCAGAACACATAAGGCCCTCGAACATCCGTCCATCACGCAACGAAAGTCGTTGTGACGTGAGGGGGTGCAGTTCGAGCATCGAGATACCCTCCAAGGGAGGAACCGTGTTGGATCAGCCTGCGCAGCAGGAGCCGTGTTGGATCACCCACGGAGGGAGGCCTCCATTCCGCCCGTACCCCCACCCAAGCGACACCCGTACGACCAGTGGGCGCCCGACGCGCGGGCGCTCGACCTGGTCGGCGACAAGTGGACGCTGCTGATCATCCGTGACCTCGCCGCCGGTCCCCGGCGGTTCGTCGAGTTGCAGCGCGTGCTGCCCGGGATCTCGACCGAGCAGCTGCGCTCGCG
>DATHAQ010000028.1:0-178348 GCA_035296565.1 Thermoleophilaceae bacterium | reverse complement strand
GGGCTAGGGCTGGGGCTGGGGCTGGGGCTGGGGCTGGGACTCGGGCTGGGGCTGGGTGTCGGCGTAGGCGCGGCCTGCGGTGGGGACTCGTACAGGCGCGGGCTGTAGCCGCCGCCGCCACCCCCGGCCCCGCCTCCTGTGGAGGGCGAGCTGTAGGAGCCATCGCCCGTGTACCCGCCGCCGGTGCCGCCCGAGCCCGCGCCTGACTGGTAGCCGCCCCCGCCGCTGCCGGACTTGGAGAAGCTCACCGGTTCGTTCGCCGTGCTCGGGAACGACTCACAGCTCCCGGAGCCGGCGACCACCATGTAGTCGTGCCAGATCTGGGCTGGGAACGTGCCTCCGGCCACGCTGACCCCGTGCACGCTGCGCATCTCCTTGAGCGCGTTGGGGAAGCCGACCCAGACGGAGCTGGCGAGCTTGGGCGTGTAGCCCACGAACCACGCGTCGTTGAAGTTGTCGGTCGTGCCCGTCTTACCGGCGGCGGGGCAGCCGATGCTCGCCTTGGTGCCGGTGCCGCTCTTGACGTTCATCTCGAGGATCTTGGTCACCTCAAGCGCCACGCCGTCGCCGAAGACGCGCTTGCGCTTGGGCTTGCCGAGCTTGTCGGACTTGCCGTCGGCGAACTCGACGCGGCTGATCGCCTGGGGATTGTTGCGGATGCCCCCGGAGGCAAGCGTGGCGTAGGCGTTGCTCATCTCCAGCGGCGAGACGCCGAGGCGCAGTCCGCCCAGGCCCTCGGCCGGGAGGCCGTCGAGCTTAGTCTTGATGCCCATGAGGCGGGCCGTCTCGCGCACCGCCTTGGGGCCGAGGTCGACGATCAGCTGCGCGTAGACGGTGTTGTCGGACTTCAGCGTTCCGCGTACGAGGTCCATGTTGCCGCCGTAGGAACCGTCGTAGGTCTTGACCTTCCACGGCCCGTAGCCGGGCACGTTGAGGTTCAGGGGCCGTGAGGTGTAGCGCGTGGTCTTGGGGTTGTAGCCCTTGCGCACGGCGGTGGTGAGCACGAACGTCTTGAACGCCGAGCCCGGCTGGCGGTGGCCCTGGGCCGCCAGGTTGAAGCTGCGGTCGTTGTAGGTGCCGCTGGAGGCCATTGCCTTGATGTAGCCCGTCTTCGGATCGATGGAGACGATGGCCGACGAGGGGTCGTCGGGGTAGCTCAGCTGGCCGGTGATGGCCTTGCGCGCTGCCTGCTGGAGCTTGGGGTTGATGGTCGTGTGGACCTTGAGCCCGCCGCGGCGGTAGACGCCCACGCCGTACTCCTCGATCAGCTTCTCCTCGACGTAGTCGAAGAAGTACGGCTCACGGCGCGCGGTGTAGCGGCGCCCGCGGCGCACGCCGAGCTCCTGGCGCGAGGCCTCCGTGGCCTGCTCGCGGGTGATGAAGCCGTTCTTGACCATCCCCCGCAGCACCTCGTTGCGGCGCTGCAGCGCGGCGCTGGGGTTGCGGAACGGGTTGTACTGCGAGGGCGCCTGCGGCAGTCCGGCCAGCATCGCGGCCTCGTGCAGGCGCAGGTGCTTGGCCGACTTCGAGAAGAAGATCTGAGCGGCGGCCTCGGTGCCCACCGCGGTGCGCCCCCCGACGGTCCCGAAGGGGACCGAGTTCAGATAGTTGTGCAGGATCCAGCGCTTGGAGTGCTCCTTCTCCAGCTCGGAGGCGAGCTTGGCCTCGCGGATCTTGCGCGCGTAGTTGCGGCCCGGGTCCTTGATGTAGAGCGCGCGGACGAGCTGCTGGGTGAGCGTCGAGCCGCCCTGCACGTTCTTGCCGGACTCGATGTTGCGCACGCCCGCGCGCACGATCGCGCCGTAGTCGACGCCTTTGTGCTTGTAGAAGCGCTCGTCCTCGATCGCTACGACGGCCTCGCGCATGCTCTCGGGCAGCTCGCGCCAGGAGACCGGGTCGCGGATCTCGTCCGAGCGGACGTAGCCCAGCCGCGAGCCGTCGGCGGCGTAGATGACGGAGGTGGCCCCCTTGTCGATCGGCTTCAGCTCGCTCAACGCCGGCGCCGTCGCGGCCACCGCGAGCACGTAGCCCGTCACCGAGATCAGCGCGACGGCGCCGGTCAGGGCGAGCACGACCAGAGCGAGGAAGAACTTGCTCTTGCCGCCCCTGCGGCGGCGTCGACGGGTCTTTCGCTGGCGCTGGGTCATCGGCGGTTGCCCCTGCCGGCTTTCGCCTCCCTACGTGCGCTCTCCTTCGCTCACCGGATCATCCGTGGGCTCCGGCGTAGGGTCAGGGTCGAAGGCAGGGGCAACGGATGAGGATAGCCCTTCGTCGCGCAACTTCCGCAACCACTCGCGGCGCAGCCTGGAGGCCAGGGGCCCGCGTTCCTGGGGGTGGTCGCACCACTGGTAGACGCTGAGCTTGATGCCGAAGCGATCGGTGTCCGCGACGGCGGCCTCGATCGCCCGCTCGGAATCCTCGATGAGCTCGATGGCGCGGTCGGCGTCGCCGCCGGGAGGCAGCCACACCGAGGCCTCGACCTGCACGCGCGGGTCGACCACCGAGTGGTTCTCGACGGGGTTCTGTGCGAGCTTCTCGTTGGGCACCACCAGGCGCCTGCCGTTGTCGAGGCGGATCGTCGTGTAGGCGAGCCGCATGTCCTCGATGATCCCCGTCTCGTCGTCGTAGGTGACGAGGTCGCCGACGCGGACGGGCTGCGTGATCGCCAGCAGGACGCCGGCGACCGCGTTGGCCAGGGTCGCGCGCGCCGCGAAGCCGATCACCAGGCCGAGCACCGCGGAGGAGGCGAGGATGGTGGTCGCCACCCGCTTGACCGCCGGGAACTGCACCAGGGCGAGCGCGATCCCGAGCAGGATGATCACCCCGAAGGTGAGGCGGCGCAGGAGCCTCAGCCGGGTCTCGGCCTCGGCCGACAGACCGCGCCCCTCCGCCCGCTCGTCGAGCGCCCTGGCCCGCTTGCGGATACCCCAGTCCACGGCCTGGGCAAAGGCCGCCGCGAGAATCAGGGTCGCGGCCGCGGTGATCGTGTCGCGGTTCTCGTCGATCAAGCCGCCGATGAGAAGATCTGGCATGCCCGCGCACCCTAGAAGAGCGGTTTCGCTGGACGCGCTCGGCACCTTGGTCGAGCTCGAGGCGCCCGCGCCCAGGCTGGTGGCGGCGCTGGCGGAGAGGGGTGTCGACGTCTCGCCCGAGGACGCCGAGCGGGCGTTCGCGGCGGAGATCGCCTTCTACCTCGAGCACCACCTCGAGGGGCGCGACAGCATCTCGCTGGCCGAGCTCCGGTCCCGCTGCGCCCGGGTGCTGGAGGAACAGCTCGGGGTGGCGGACCTGCTCGAGCCCATGCTCGCCGCGCTGCGCTTTCGCGCCTTCCCCGACGCGGCGCCCGCGCTATGGGAGCTGCGCGCGAACGGCCTCAGGCTAGTGGTGGTGAGCAACTGGGACTGCTCGCTGCCCAGGGTGCTGGAGGAGGCGGGCCTGCTCGGGCTGGTGGACGGCGTGGTCTCCTCGGCCGAGGCCGGCGCGGCCAAGCCGGACCCCGCGCCTTTCCTGCTCGGCCTCGAGCTCGCGGGGGCGAGCCCCGAGCAGGCGCTGCACGTCGGCGACTCGGTCGAGAGGGACGTGCTGGGCGCCCGGGCTACGGGTATGGAAGGCGTGCTGCTCGACAGGGAGGGCGGAGGCGCCATCCGCTCGCTCGGGGACCTCGCCCGCCTAATCTGAGCCGGGTGGAGCAGTCCAACGAGCCGCCGCGCTGGCCCTGGGGCTTCGGCTTCGCCGCGTTCGTCGTCGCGCTGCTGGCCACGTTGCTGCTGGCGGGCATCGCCGCCGCTGCGCTCGGAGTCGAGCCGGGGGAGAAGCAGCCGGCGAGCTTCACGGTGCTCGCCACCGGCATTCAGGACATCGCGCTCGTGGCCGCCGCGGTGTTCTTCGCCGCGCTGGTCGCGCGCCCGCGCGCGTGGCATTTCGGCCTGAGGCGCACGGCCTTCTGGCCGGCCGTGGGCTGGGCGGCGCTCGGCCTGGTGGCCTTCTACCTCTTCACGCTGCTCTACGGCGCGCTCGTACGGCCCGACGCCCAGCAGGAGATCACCGAGAGCCTCGGCGCCGATCAGGGCACCCTCGGGCTGATCATCGCGGGCTGTGTGGTGATGATCCTCGCCCCCTTGGCCGAGGAGGTCTTCTTCCGCGGGTTCTTCTACGCGGCCCTGCGCACCCGCTTCGGCATCGCCGCCGCCGCGCTGGTCAACGGCGTGATCTTCGGGTTCGTGCACTACGGCTTCGAGGGGCTCGACCAGCTGCTGATCCTGCCCCCGCTGATCGTTCTGGGCGTGATCCTCTGCCTGGTCTACGAGAGGACCGGCTCCCTGTGGCCCGTCGTCGGCATGCATGCTTTCAACAACGCGGTGGCCTACGCCGTGCAGGCCGACGGGGGCTGGCAGGTTTCCGTCGTGGTCGGTCCGCTGATGATCGGCGCGGCCATGCTCGCCCCGCGGCTGCTCCCGCCGGGCCCCCGGCCGCTTCCCGCTCGGGGACCGCAGCCGGCCGTTGTAAGGTGATGCGCCCATGAGGCGGCCGGCGATCGTCACCGCAGTGTCTCTCGCCGCCCTCACAACGGCGCCCGCCGCCGCACAGGCCCAGCTCCCGCCGAGCCCTTCGCCCAAGCCGGCGCCCGCTCCGGCTGCCCAGAACGGCCAGGCCGATCTCTCGCTCAGGGGCGGCATGGGCACAAGGCGCGCCGACTACTTCGTGCCCGGCCAGAGGGTGACCGTGGTGGGCACGGTGTCACCGTTCGTGAGTGGCCAGGTCGTCACCGTGGCGCTGCGCCGCGGCCGGCGCGTCACGTCGGCCAAGCGCGTGGCGGTCGGCCGGGCCGGACACGGCCGCGGGCGGTTCGTCGTCCGCTTCCGGGTCAGGCGGCGCGGGACTCTGCGGGCGGTCGTGAGCCACGCTGCCACCCCGCAGCAGAAGGCCTTCTCGGCGGCCTCCAAGCGGCTGAAGGTCGTCCGCTTCTCGGCAGGCCCCGGCTCCCGGGGCCCGAAGGTGCGGCTGCTGCAGCGCGGGCTGCGGCGGCTCGGCTTCGCGGTGCCGATCGGCGGCGGCTACGGCGGGGGCACCGCGCGAGCGGTGCTCGCCTACCGCAAGACCAACAAGATGCGCCGCACCACCGGCGCCAGCTCGAGGATCTTCTCGCGGGTGTTCCGCGGCCGCGGTGCCTTCCGGCCCCGCCATCCCCGCGCCGGCTACCACGTCGAGTTCGACTGGTCGCGCCAGGTGCTCGCGTTCATCCGCCGCGGCCGCCCCGTTGCCGTCTACCACTCCTCGTCGGGCGCGCCCTCGACGCCCACGGTCTTCGGGCGCTTCCGCTTCTATCGCAAGCAGCCGGGCACCAACTCGAAGGGCATGGTGCACTCCAACTACTTCATCCGCGGGTACGCGATCCACGGGTACAGGTCCGTGCCCACGTATCCCGCCAGCCACGGCTGCCTGCGGGTGCCGATCCCCAATGCGAAGGCCATTGACCACCGCATTCGGCTCGGCATGACCATCTTCGTCTACCGCTGAGCGGGCCGATGGCCTGCGCCTCGCGGCGTCCTCGGTCGGCTCGCCTGCGGAGCAGGAGTCGCCTCCCTGCGTCCTTGCGACGTGCGGCCCTCGGCCCGCTCAGGGCATCGCCGGAGGTCAGCTTCGCGCGACGTGCGCACGTGGTCCGGCGAATTCGTCAGCTTCCTGACGAACTCGCCGGACCGGTGATGTGCTTCGACCTCTCTACGGCGTGGCGTCGCCGCTCGGCGCGGCGGGCGTCGCCGGAGTTGCCGGCTCGGCCGCCGGAGCCGCCGGAGCCGCCGGAGCGGCCGGAGTAGCGGGAGCAGCCGCGGCAGCCGGCTTGCTCGCTTCCGGCTCGCTCGACGCCGCCGGCACCGGGGCCTCTGCCTTGGGGGCCTCGGGCGCGGACGCCTCGGGGGCCTGCGTCTCCGGCGCGTTGCCCTCGGGCGCCTCGACCTTCGGCTCGGCCGGGGCCTCGGGCTCCGGCGCGGCCGGGGTGGTCGCGGCCGGCTTGGGCTCCTCGGCCGGAGCCGGCGCGGGCTGCGGAGCCTCCGGCTCGGGCGTCACCGGAGTCGGCGCAGGGGCCGGGGCCGGGGGCGCGGGCTGCGGGGCCGCCTCGGGGGTCACCGTGGCCTCTTGCTGCACCGGGGCGGGCGCCGGCTGAGGCGCCGGGGCCGGCTGCACCGGGGTCACGGTCGCCCGTGGGGCGGGGGCCGGAGCGGGAGCAGGCGCCGGGGCCTGCTGCTCCCAGCCCGAGCTCTGCGCGGCCGTGGCCGTCGACTGGCTGCCACCGCTCCAACGCGAGGAGGAGGTTGCCTGGTAGCTGCCCCCGCTCGACGCGGTCCGGGTCGTGGCCCTGCGGACCGGAGCACGGCGGACCGATGCTCGCCTGACCGTCGGCTGGCTGGAGATCCGGGCCCCGCGCAGGTACGGCGCGGGATCGCGGGCCGATCCGCCGACGCGGGTCTCGAAGTGGAGGTGGGGACCGGTGCAGTGGCCGGTGCAGCCCACGTAGCCGATCACCTGGCCGGCACGCACCCGGCCGGTCACACCGGCAAAGCGCGACATGTGCGCGTAGCACGTGGTGAACCGGCTGGAGTGCTTGATGCAGACGATGTTCCCGTAGCCGCTCTGCTGGCCGCGGAAGCTGATCACGCCGCACGCCGCGGCACGGATGGCGGTGCCGGTAGGGGCGGCGATGTCAAGGCCCTCGTGCATGCGGCCGCCGCGCGGCCCGAAGGGCGAGGTCTGGATGCCCTTGACCGGCTTGACCAGCCGCGAGCCGCAGGCGCCGCTCACGGGCGGCGACTCGGAGCCGCCGCGGTCCACGACCGGCTTGGTCTTCACGCGCTTTGGCGCCGAGTGGCGCTTGGGGGCCGAATGGCGCTTGGGCGCCGCGCGCCGCTGACGGCGCGGCTCGCTGCGCTCCACGGCCTCGCGGCGCGGCTTGGCCTTCGCCTTCGGCCTGGCCGGTCGCGACTCCGCGGCGCGGAGCTTGGGCTGCGCGGCCTCCTTGGCCACGGCGGGCACGGTCTTGACAGCGGGGACGGCGCGCTCGACGGCCTTGGGGGCCTCGAGGTCCACGACGGGGCCGGGCGCCGAAGAGGAGGATGCCTTGTCCTGTGCCGGGGAGCCCGAGAACAGCGCCTGCCAGGTCGTGGGGTCCACGATGCCGGTGACGGGCAGGCCCGCGCGGCGCTGGAAGGCCTTCACGGCGCTCTCGGTGATCGGGCCGAAGATGCCGTCGGAGTCGACGCCAACGCCCTTCTGCAGCGCGGCCACGAGGTCACCCTCGTAGCCGAAGCTCAGCGGCAGGCCGCCGGCGCGGATCTCGATCTGCCGGCCCGAGCCGGCGTCGGAGGGGGCGCTTGCGTCGTTGCTGCGCTTGGAGCTGCCGCCCTGGGCGGCAGCGGCGAACGGCGCGGCGGGGCCGGCCAGCATCGCCGTGGCCAACGCAGCCGAGGCGCCCTTGCGCCGGGCCACCTCCTTGCGGGCACGGGCCGCCAACTCACGGCGGCGCCGGGATCGCTCCAATGACTTCTGCCAGGGCTCGTGCAGCGCGAGGTCACGCTCAAGGGTGCTCATGCGAGTCCGATCTCCTCTTCCGTTGTGCCTACGGGGTTAGCTGACGGGCTCGCGCGTGGAAGTCGCGCTACGCCACCGCACTGGCGGCGATTCGCCCCCGCGGCCCCTCAGGACCGCAGTGGTTCCCCCGTTCCGTCCGTCCTGAGACGAACGAATTCGGCGTTTGACCGCAACAGACGGTACTACAACACGATTTGCAGGGGAAGTTGCGGTCTGGCTACGCGGTGCGCCAGTCGCTATTTGCGCGCTTCGGCCTGGGCAGGTAATTGGCCACCAACATCAGGGCCAGACCGTAGAAAAGCAGCCCCAGCGCGCTCGGCACGAGGTGCTGGACCCACGCGTTACGGGAGTCGCTCACGTCGTCGAAGGGGGCCAGGAAGAACTCGTTGGCGTCGTTGACTGCCTCTTTGACGGGCCCGGACTTGCCCTCGCGGACGTGCTCGGCCTTGTCCGGGTCGATCGAGCGGATCTGCGCCTGGGAGGCCCGTCCGGACTCATCGATGGCGAACGTCACGAAGCCGACCACGAGGATCGAGCAGATCACGGCGGCGGCGATGCGCAGGAGCGTGGCCATCCCTTCCTAGAATCGGCACGCCCCGTGCCCACCTTGTCCGATCTACGCGGCCGACTGGTCGCCGAGCTGCGCGAGCACGCGCTCGTGATCGGAGAGGTCACGCTCACGAGCGGGGCCAAGGCCCAGTACTACGTCGACGCCAAGCGCGCGATCCTGCGGCCGGCCGGCTTCGCCGCGCTCGGCGGATTGGTGGCGGCCGAGGCAAGCGCGCGCGGAGCCACCGCCGTCGGCGGCCTGACAATGGGCGCAGACCCGGTGGCCTGCTCCGCGCTGGCCGCGGGCGCCGACGTCAAGGCCTTCTTCGTGCGCAAGGAGCGCAAGTCGCACGGCCTCCAGCGCTGGGTCGAGGGCCCCCCGCTGGAGCCCGGGGAGCGCTGCCTGGTGGTCGAGGACGTCGTCACCACCGGCGGCTCGACCGTGACCGCGGTCGAGCGCATCCGCGAGGAGGGCCTGGAGATCGCGGGCGTGGTGTCGGTGCTCGACCGCCTGGCCGGTGGAGGCGAGGCGATCGAGCGCGCGGCCGGAGCGCCCTACCGCGCCCTGGCTTCCATCGATGACGTGTACCCCGAGCGGCCCGACCGCGGATAGCTCCCGTCGTTGGGAGGGCCGTCAGCCGCCGCGGACGGTCGCCAGCATGCGCTCCAGCGTGGCCGCCGGGGTCTGCCGCTGGCGGAAGGCCACGACCGCGTAGGTGACGCGCCCCGCCCGGTAGAAGGCGGCCACCGTGATCAGCTGCTCTGCCTTGCTGCGCGGGAGCCGGCCGCGGCCCTGCACCTGGGCCGAGCGGTAGGGGGACCCGCGCACCCGCGCGGGGTGGGGATCCACGCTGCCCTCGAAGTTCGGTAGTTGGGTCAGCGTGTCCTGGGCGTAGTCGGCGGCCGGGGTCTCGCGGCCCGCAGGGGAGCGGTCGGCCACCAAGGTCACTGCCACCGTGCGGTCGGGCGAGCGGATCAGCGTGGCTCGCCGGCGCCCGGTGACCCGCCAGCGGCGGGGCGCGGCGATCGAGACCTCGGCCTTGCCGTTCGCGACGGTTCGCCAGCCGGCTGGAGGCTCCGCGGGCTTGTCGGGCGGCTGCGCGGACGAGGTCGCGCTGGGCTCGTCCTCGCCGCCGCAGGCGGCGAGGAAGGCAACGCTGACCGCCAGGGCGGGCCCGAGGAGACGTCGAAGGTGCAGGCGCCGAAGGCTAGGTGGGCACGCAGATGAAGGGAAGCTCGCCCCAGACGTGCGTACCCCCGTTCTGGAAGATCCCCCAGTCGTCGCAGAGCTCGTCGACCACGACCAGCCCCCAGCCTCCTGTGGTGTTCGAGCCGGGCTCGGGAAGCGCCGGTCGTTCGAATCCCATGCCTCGATCCACCACCTCGACCCTGGCGTGGGTGGCTCCGACGCTCACCCCTAGCCAGATCGAGTTCTCACCCTCGACCTCCGCGTGGCGGACGCCGTTGGTGATCAGCTCGGTGACCAGGAGCTCGAGGTCGCCGCCCCGTTCTCCCATGCGGGGGAGGAGCGGGCGGCAGGCGAGCCGCCCGAGCCGGGCCGAAGTCAGGGACGCGGGCAGGCGTAGGCTGATGTTCTCGTCCGGGCCGGGGGAGGGCCCGGCTCCGGGATGCCCGTTGATGCTCATCGTTGGCCCCCCTCAGTCGACGATCGCCAGCCGGGGCCGGCCGGCAGAAGGCCGCCGGGGGGCCCGGTCACCCTTGAGCAGGGCGAACAGCCACAGCGCCGACCGCTCGTTCTCGTCGAGCTCGTGCACCCGAGCTATCGCCTGCTCGATCTCGGCGAAGGGTGTCCCCGCCTCCAGCAGCTCCGTGACGGCGTCCCGGTAGCGGCCGATAGGCGGGCGGTTTGCTGTTGCGCTCATTCGCGCCCCCTTTGGTCCGGTCGACGGCCGTGGCACGACCGCCTACGTCCCATCTGGAGACCGCATTGTTGCACTTTGGGTCAGGGCTCGTGCCCACCCGGGCCAACAGCTCCTCGAGCTCATTCGGCTCCGCCTCGACTTCCTTCTCCAGCGCCTTGGCAACACCGCGAGCGTGCGGCCCGGTCGGTCTGAGGTAGGCTCGCCGTGCTTCCCGAGAGCTCCTGGAAGGTGGATGCCCGAGCAGCAAGGGCAGAAGACATGCGTCTCCCCGGGGTGGCCGCGGTCGCGGACTCGCACGAGGACCGGCCCCCGTCACCGATAACCGCCGCCGCGGTCTCTGCCGCACTGGCTCTGGCCGGAATTTCCGCCGCGGTGACTTTCGATTCAACTGCCTCCGCCGGGGCCGCGGTGGCGCGCGCGCTGATGGTCGTGGTTCCCGTGGCGGTGGGGGCCTACGCCTGGCAGCGCCGGCCCTCGGAGCGCTTCGGTCGGCTGCTGATGCTCACCGGGTTCGGCTGGTTCCTCACCACGCTGGCCGAGTCCGACCACGAGCTCCCGTACAGCGTCGGGAGGGTTTCGGGCTGGGTGATCGAGGTCGCTCTGATCTACCTCGTCCTATCGTTCCCGACCGGCTGGCTCACCGAGCGCGTCGACCGGGCCCTCGTGTGGGCCGGCGCCGCTGTGGTGACCGCGCTGTACCTGCCCTCGGCGCTGCTAACGGACCAATACCCATCCCCCTCAGCGGTCTCGAGCTGCAACCGCGTCTGCCCGGACAACGCGTTCATGGCGGTGGGCTCGGAGCCGGGTTGGATCGACGCGGCCGTCCGACCGCTGCGTGAGACGCTCACTGTCCTCATCTTCGGCGCCGTGCTGGTGCGCCTGGCCATGCGGGTTCGCCGCGCCACGCCGCTCCTGCGCCGCACGCTCAATCCGGTACTGATCGTCGCCATCCTGCGCCTGGCCGTGATGCTGAGCGCCATCGTCGCCCGCTTCGCCAGCCCGGGCACCCCCGTGGCCAGAACCCTGGCGTGGCTTGCAGCGCTGGCCGTTCCGGCGATGGCGGCGAGCTTCGGCCTCGGCCTGATCCGACAGCGGATGCTGATCGCCGACGCCGTGGCGGACCTCGGCACGCGCCTGGAGGCCGGGAGCCGCCCCGCCGAGCTGGGCGCCTCGCTGGCCACCGCTCTCGGCGATCCGTCGCTGCGCCTCGTCCTCGGCGCTCCTACGCCGTGGCCGCCCCCGCGGCCACGGCGTCACATAACCGAGGTCGTCAGCGAGGGTCGGGTCATCGCGCTGATCGACCACGACGCCGCGCTGCTCCATCAGCAGCAGCTGCTCGAAGCCGCTGTGTCCTTTGCGCGGATCGCGCTGGACAATGAGCGGCTCGCGGCCGAGGTCACGGCGTCCCTGGCCGAGATCGACGAGTCCCGCGGGCGGATCCAGGCGGCGGCCGACGAGGAGCGTCGGCGCATCGAGCGCGACCTCCACGACGGAGCGCAGCAGCGCCTGGTGGCGCTGCGGATCAAGCTCGAGCTGGCCGAGGAGCTCATGCGGGAGGATCCGGCCAAAGGCCTGCCGCGGCTGCATCTGCTGGGTGAGGAGGTGACGGACACGCTGGACGAGATCCGCTCGATCGCTCGCGGCGTCTACCCGTCCCTGCTGGCCGAGCGGGGCCTGCCGGAGGCGCTGCACGCGGCGGCGCTGCGGGCGCCCACCCAAACGCGCGTGAGCCCCGACGGGGTGGGCCGTTATTCCCAGGCGGTCGAGAGCGCCGTCTACTTCTGCTGCCTCGAGGCGCTCCAGAACTCGGCCAAGCACGCGCCCGACGCTTCCATGGTCTCGATCGACCTACACGAAGACGGCATGCTGCGCTTCGAGGTGACCGACGACGGCGAGGGCTTCGACGTCCACTCACACAACGGCGGGACGGGGCTGACCAACATGCGGGACCGGATCGAGGCGGTCGGCGGCAGGCTCGAGTTGCGCTCGTCTCCCGGGCGCGGCTCGGTGGTCTCCGGGAGCATCCCGCTCTCCTGAGCCTCAGGATGCGGGGGCCGGGTGCTCCAGCTCTGTCTGGCGGCGGAGCGCCCTCATGCCCACGACGAGGAGCACCGCCAGCAGCAGCACCGCGAGGGGGCGGCGTGTCGCCGGGGTCGGGCCCCACGCCACGAGGAGCACCACGATCAGCGCCACGGCGCCGTAGGCCAAGCGCGGCTGGCGCAGCCAGGGGGCCAAGCGGTGCCTCACGCCGACCGCCGCGTGGGTCGGGCCCGCCAGCCAGGCGACGGCCACGATGACCACGCCATAGCCGATCGCCGCCACGGAGGCCTGGACCAGGAGCGACGTGGAGATCGTCCAGGTGGCCTGCACCGCCGGCTCCACCGAGGCCGTGGTGGCCAGCGCGTCGACGACCTCGCCCCCTGCGAGCTCCCGGGCCACCAGCGCGCCCACCCCCATGGCGATGAAGCCCACACCGCAGGCGCGCAGGGCCTCCCGGCGCCACCCGCGGGCCAGGTAGACCGCGAGAGCGAACAAACCCAGGGTCAGGAGTACGAGCACCCACGCGACAGCCTTCAGGGCCTGAACCGCGTCCTGAGCGAGGTCGAGCTGGTCGGAGCGGAGGATCTTGATCTGGGCCGCTCCCTCGGGCAGGGCCTGCGCGGCTCGGCCTCCGATCCCGACACGGGATTCCGTCTGGCCGAGCAGGCCCTTCAGGTCCAGCGTCACCTCCCCGTTGGAAGTCGACAAGGCATCGCCGCCGCCCTCGAGCAAGGCGATCAGCTGCCGATGCGCCCGGCGGTTGGCCTCCTCCCACAGGCGCTGGGGCACGGGCCGCCCGAGGAGCGCCTTCCCGCCGCGCTCGGCGAGCTGCTTGAGGCCCCCCGCTGCCGGCCCGGCCAGCGCTGCCGCCTGGGGGGGCAACACCTGACGCAGGCGCTCCTCGATGTCCACGTTGGCGTAGAGCTCGTCGGTGAGGAAACCGGCGACCTGGCCGCGGATCTCGTCGTTCTCGAGCAGCTCGCTGCTGGTCTCCGCCCAGTTGTCGGTGTCCAGCAGCTGGCGGTTGGCCCACAGCGCGAAGATCGCCAGGAACCCGACGATCGACGCGACGACGATCAGGGTCAGGGCGGTGCGCCGGTGGGCCTTGTCCACCGGACCAGCGAACCCTGCCCGCGCCGTCGCCGCAATGGTGCTCGCACTACCGGCGCGATCCGGCGCGCACCCTTGCTGCCCCGGGCGCGCCTGCCCGACACTCGCTCTCCGCGACCACGACAGGAGGAACGGATGGCGATGGACGACGAGGAAATGGGGCCGATCGACATCGTCGTGATCGGGTTCCCACCCGGGGCGCCGATGACCGGCGAGGCCGTGCCGCTGCTCATGGAGCTGGTGGAGAACGGCACCGTGCGCGTGCTCGACGTCATGTTCGTGACCAAGGCGGAGGACGGCAAGGTCTCCGGCTTCGACGCCACCGACCTCGACAGCAAGGGCGTGGGCGACTTCAGGGCCTTCGAGGGAGCTTCCTCGGGCCTGCTCGGCGACGACGACATGGTCACCGCAGCGGAGGCGCTGGAGCCAGGCTCGGCTGCGGTACTCCTGGTCTTTGAGAACCGCTGGGCGGCGCCGTTCGCCAATGCGGTGCGCCGCAACGGAGGCCAGCTGCTCGCCACCCAGCGCATTCCGATCGAGGATGTGGCCGCCGCACTAGACGCCGCCGAAGCCGCGGCCTGAGGAAAGGAACCACCGATGCCAGGACTTCTCCGAGGCGTCGTCCGCACCGCGGCCGTCGCCGGCACCGCAACCGCCGTTTCCGGCCGGGTCCGCCGTCGGCAGGACGAGCGCTGGGCCGCGCAGGACGCCCCGCCGCAGGAGGCGCCGCCGCAACAGCCGCCGCCTCAGGGCGGTGGAGGCCCTGACCCGATCGCCCAGCTCAAGGAGCTCGGGGAGCTGCACGCTCAGGGAGTGCTAACCGACGAGGAGTTCGCGGCCCAGAAGGCCAAGCTGCTCGGCTAGGCCCCCTCCGCCAGGAACAGCAGCGTGGCCTTTACACGCTTGCTGACGTCGTCGGACGCCGCCAGGTCGAGCTTCATGAAGATCGAGTTGATGTGCTTCTCCACCGCGCGCTTGGTCAGCACGAGCGAGTCGGCTATCGCCGTGTTGCTCTTGCCCTCGGCGATCTCGGCCAGCACCTCGTGCTCGCGCGGGGTCAGCTGACCCAGGGGTGAGCGCTGGGCCCGCATGCGGGCCCCCACCAGCACCTCCACGATCTTCGGATCGATCACCGAGCCGCCCTGCGCCACGGCGTCGATGGCCGACACCAGCTCGCCGCGGTTGTGCACCCGCTCCTTGAGCAGGTAGCCGCGCCCGTCCGAGCCGGACTCCAGGAGGGCGAGCACGTAGGCGGGGTCTGCGAACTGGCTCAGGATCACGACGCCGAGCTCGGGGTGGTTCTCTCTCAGCCGCGCAGCCACGCGGATGCCCTCGTCGGTCCTGGTGGGCGGCATGCGGATGTCGCTCAGCACCACGTCCGGCTCGTGCCCGTCGACCGCCTCCATCAAGGAGTCCACGTCCTCGCACGCGGCGACGACCTCCGTCGTGGGGGATGACGAAAGCAGCTCCTGGATGCCTTCGCGCACGATGAGGCTGTCCTCCGCTATCACGACACGGACCGCGATGTAGGCGACCTTACGCGGCGGCGCCGTGGCGGTTCCAGAGCGCCCGCAGCAGCGACGGCCCGAAGTCCTGCTTGCGGACGAACTCCGCCGCCCCGCATTGGCCCGCCGACGCCGGGATGTTCGAGCGGTCGTCGATCGAGATCAGCACCACGACCAGGTCCGGCTGAGCGGCCTTCATCCGCTGGGCGCACTGCACGCCGTCCATGCCGGGCATGCGCACGTCGACGAGCGCGAGCTGGGCGCCGGCCTGCTCCTCCAGCAGCTCGAGAGCCTCCTCGCCCGAGCACGCCTGTCCGGCGCTCCGGAAGCCCGGCGTCGCGTCGATCACCTCGCGGGCGGCCGAGCGGAAGAACTCCTGGTCGTCCACTGTGAGCACGCCCACCGCCACGTCACTCCTCTGCCTGAGCCGTCACGCGGCCCTCCGCGATCGCACGCAGCAGCGCTGCGTGGTCGCCTTCGCTCTGGTCCGCGTAGGCCTCTGCGAACGCGGCCAGGGCGTCGTCGAAGGTCTCGCCGCGGCCCAGGTAGGCCGCTATTGCGACACGGTCGCCCGAGCGGGCGTGGGCGCGCGCCAGAGTCGCGCCGCAGATCTGCCCGTAAAGGTCACAGGTGGGTACGTTCATCGCCTCGACGATGGCCGAGCCCTTCTCGTCCCACAGCTGGCGGACGTAGAAGTCACGCTCGCGGCCGTCGGGTCCCGGGGCGCGGATCCAGCCGAGGAGGATGTCGCCGGCCGCCTGCATCAGGCGCTGCCCCTCTACGACGCGCTGGCCCTGGTTACGGAACGGGCTGCGCCGGGTGAACGGCTCCAGCACCGAGCGCTGGGCCTCCTTGACTTGCAGGAACAGCGGGTCCCGTGTGTCTCGCCCCATCAAGAGAACGACCCACGCCCGCGTCCCCACGCTGCCGACCCCCACCACCTTGCGCGCCAGGTCCACGTAGCGGTAGCCGTCGAAGAGGCGCCGCAGCTCGCCGCTCAGGGTGCGCCGGTAGGCGGAGAGCAGCTGGCGCACGCGGTCGTCGAGCTCCTCGTGCGAGGTCCCGTTCTGCGCCAGGAGCTCGGACGCGGAGACGATCAAGGGCGGGTCGCTGACGATCCTGTGCTCGCCGTCCACCACAGTCGTGAGCTTGGACAGGGCACGCAGGCTGTCCTTGCTGCGCGCCTTCTCCCGGTTGCTCTGGGCCCGCCGGAGGGTCTTGGCGTCGAGTCTGCTCTCGAGCTGGGCGAACGCCCGGTCGAACTCCAGGCGCTCGTACCAGACCTCGAGGTTGCCCATGCCGGCCAGGCGGCGCATCGTCTCGCGGTAGGCGCGCACCGAGTGGGAGACGATGCGACGGCGCGCCTTGGGAGCGAACCCCTGCTGGCGGCCGGCGACCTCGAGGCTGGCGGCCAGCCGCTTGACGTCCCATTCGAACGGGCCCGCGAGCGTCTCGTCGAAGTCGTTGAGGTCGAACAGGAAGCGGCGGTCGGGCCCGGCGAAGCCCCCGAAGTTGGACAGGTGCGCATCGCCGCAGAGCTGGACCTCCAGGCCCGAGTCGGGGCCGTTGGCCAGGTCGGCCGCCATCAGGTAGGCGCCGCCGCGGAAGAACGCGAAGGGAGAGCGCGACATGCGCCCGTAGCGCAGGGGGACGAGGCTGGGCACGCGCTCCCCAGCTTGCTCCTCGAGCATCGCCACCGGATCGAAGCGCCCGGCGGCGGGAGCCCATTCGCCGTGGGCCGACCGCGGCATGCCAGTGCGCGCGGACTTGCCGCGGGCCTTGCGCTCGCGAGACGACGGATGGGCGGCCACGATGGTGGACACTGCTCACGCCGAGGGTCGCTTGGGCGTCGGCCCGGGGCAAGGGTGCCCTCCGGCGCTCCGGGGGGGTGCCAGCACCATTGCGCCCCGACCCGCGCCCGCGGAGCATTGCGATGTCCGCAACCTGATGAGAGAGAGATGGACGACGTCGAGGGCGGAGGCCGGCACTTCTTCGCCGGCACGATCACACTCATCACCGGGGTGCTGAACGGCATCCGGGGCTTTGCCCCCATCGACAGCGCGATCGCCGCCTTCTCGATCTGGGGCGGAGGCGAATTCGGACCGGGGATCGGGATCTTTGGCCCGAGCATCAGCCCCGTCGGCGCACTGCCCTCGATGGAGCCCGGGTCGGCGAGGGGGAGGGCCCCCGGATGGGGTTGATCGGCTATGTCCTGCGGCCTCCGCTCGCTCTCGCGGAGTCCGTCTGCCTGGCAGCGCTCGACGCCGTACTTGCCGCGCCCTTCACCGACGAGGCGGTCCGGCGGGTGCTCGCGAGCGGTGCACTGGACCGAGCGCTCGACGAGGCGCTCGCCGGGCCCCTGGTCGATGCCCTCGCCCGCGACTTGGTCCGCCACGGCGTGCCGGAGCGCCTCGCCCGCGAGTTGATCGCCGCCGGCATCGTCGACGAGGTGGTGCAGAGCGCAGAGCTCGAGAAGGGGGTGGACCAGGCGATGGAGACACACCTGGTCGACGCCGTGGTGGGGCGTCTGCACGAGAGTGACGAGCTGTGGCGGTTGGTAGCGGAGATCGCCGAGAGCCCCGCGGTCACGGACGCGATCGGCCGTCAGGGGGTCGGCTTCGCCGGCCAGGTCGCCGGCCAGGTGCGTGCGGAGTCCGAGCGCGCGGACGACGGCCTCGAGCGGCTGGCCCGCCGGCTTCTGGGCCGGTCTCCCAGGCCGGCCGTTGAATAACTACGCCGGACTGGTGACGCGGGCCCTCGCCTTCGCCATCGACGCCGCGATCGTCGACCTCACCGGGATCGCCGTGGGCGTGGTGGTGGGCCTCGCGCTCTCGGTGCTGAACACCCCGGACGACGTCGACAAGGCGCTGCTCGCCGCCGGCGGCGTGATCTTCGTGCTGTGGACCGTGGGCTACTTCGTCGTCTTCTGGTCGGCCACCGGGGAGACCCCGGGCGACCGCGTCATGCGCATCCGCGTCGAGTGCCGGGACGGCCGGACCCTCACGCGGCGCACGGCCGCGCTCAGGCTGGTTGCCCTTGGGCTGGCCGCCATTCCCCTGCTCGCGGGGTTCGTGCCCGTGCTGTTCGACCGCCACCGCCGCGCCCTGCAGGACTTCGTGGCCCGGAGCGTGGTCGTCCGGGTGCCGGGGTGAGCCGCCGGCCCGGCCTGCCGCAGGTGTGGCGCACGCTCGTGGTGCTGCTGGTGACGGCGGGCGCGCTGATGCTCCTCAGCGACCTGCTGGCCGGGTTCGATGTCAAGGACTTCGGCTGGGCGCTGGTGACCGCCGTGGTGATCGGTCTGGTCAACGCGCTCGTGTGGCCGCTGCTGATCCGGGTGGCGCTGCCCTTCACCGTGCTCACACTGGGGCTCGGGGTGCTCTTGCTCAACGGAGCGGTCGTGGCGGGGATCGCCGCGCTGGAGCCGGGCGTCGAGGTAACCCGGCCGGGCGTGGGAGTTGTGGTGGCGTTCGGGCTCACGGTGGTCAACACAGCCGTCACGTCGCTGCTCGCCATCGACGACGAGGACTTCTGGTACCGCAACGTGGTGCGCCGCCAGGCCGCGCGCCACCGGGCCGGGGGCGACTTCGACGTCCCGGGGGTCTACTTCCTGGAGATCGACGGCCTCGGCCACGACGTCCTGCAGCGCGCCATCCGGGACGGGAACGCGCCGAACCTGGCCCGCTGGCTTCGCGAGGGAAGCCACCGGCTGATGGCCTGGGAGACGGACTGGTCCTCGCAGACCGGCGCGTGCCAGGCAGGCTTGCTGCACGGCGACAACGACGACATACCGGCCTTCCGCTGGTGGGAGAAGGACCGCGGTGCCGCAATCGTGACCAACCACCCCCGCGACGCCGCCGAGATCGAGCGGCGCCACTCCGACGGCCGCGGCCTGCTGCACGAGGACGGGGCCAGCCGGGCGAACATCGTGTCGGGCGACGCGGCCCACACGCTGCTCACGATGAGCACCGTGCTCGACCGCCACCGCGAGGGCCGCATCGGCGAGGACTACTTCGCCTACTTCGCCAACCCCTACAACGTCACCCGGACCATCGCCTTGACGATCGCCGACATCGTCCAGGAGCGCTGGTTCGCCGCACAGCAACGGCGACGCGACGTGCGACCCAGGATCGAACGCGACCGCAAGTACGCGATGGTCCGCGCCTGGGGGACCGTGATCCAGACCGACCTCCAGGTGCAGGCCGTCATCTCCGATCTCTACGCCGGCCGGCCGGTGGGCTACTCGACCTTCCTGGCCTACGACGAGGTGGCCCACCACTCCGGCGTGGAGCGCGCAGACGCTCTCTCGGTCCTGCGCAAGGTCGACCGCCGGATCGGACGCATCGTGGCCGCCGCACGCGACGCACCGCGGCCGTACTGCTTCGTCGTCCTCTCCGACCACGGCCAGTCCCAGGGCGAGACCTTCCTGGACCGTTACGGCGTGTCGCTCGAGGACCTGGTGCAGGAGGCCACCGCCGCCACTCACGTCGAGGCCTCGGCGGCCCGGAGCAACGAGGCTCCGGCCTACCTCAGCGCCTCGCTCACCGAGGGCCTCGGCCGGGGCCGCGAGGACGACGAGAAGAGGGATGACGGCGAGGTGCCCGAGCTGTCGGTCATGGCCTCCGGCTGCCTCGGCCTCGTGTCGTTTCCGCGCGAGCCCGGCAGGGTGACGCTCGAGCGCATCCAGGAGAGGTGGCCCGAGCTGATCCCCACGCTGCGGAAGCACCCCGGGGTCGGGTTCCTGCTCGTGCGCTCCGAGCGCGACGGAGCCGTCGTCCTCGGGCCGGGCGGCATCCGGTTCCTCGACGACGAACGGGTGGAGGGAGAGGACCCCCTCGCTGCGTTCCCGCCCACCGCCGCCCGCCACGTGCGCCGCACCGACGGCTTCCCGCACTGCCCGGACATCGTCGTGAACAGCACCTACTGGCCGGCGACCGACGAGGTGGCCGCGTTCGAGGAGCTGGTCGGCTCACACGGCGGAATGGGCGGCGGACAGTCCCGGCCCTTCGCGATGGTCCCGTCGGAGTGGGCCGAGCCGGAGGAGCCGGTGGTCGGGGCCGAGGCGATGCACCGCCACTTCAGGCGGTGGCTCGCCGGGCTGGGCCACAGCAGCTACTCGGTTTCCTCAGCCGGAAAGGGCGAGCTGGTCTCCGGGCTCCAGGACGCTGACCGCGACTCCTGACCCCCCTTCGGAGACCAGCTCCTCGAACCTCCGCGCCGGGCGGTCGGGTTCGGGCAGCCACGCTCGCGGCGCCGCGTAGGTGCCCCAGTGGATGGGAACGGCCCTCTCCGGCCTGATCAGCGCTGCCGCGCGTGCGGCGCGCTCGGGGGTCAGGTGGCCGCGCGGGAGTCGCTTGCCCCAGCCCCACACGGGCAGCAGGGCGACGTCGAGGCGGCCGAGCTCGCCCATCCCGGGGAACAGGTCGGTGTCGCCCGCGAAGTACAGCCGGCTCGGGCCCTCGACCACGAAGCCCAACGAGGGCATGTGCCGCCCGAGCGGGATGCGCCGCCCGTCGTGCTCGGCGTGGGTGGCCACCACGTCGACTGCTCCCAGGGTCACGCGGTCCCCCGCCTCGAGCTCGTGCACGGTGGCTGCCGGGAGCGCGCGCCCCACCAGCCGGCCGCAGCCTCGGGGGACCAGGACCGGGCCCTCCACGTCCAGCGCCTTCAGCGAGGGCAGGTCGAGGTGATCGCGGTGAGCGTGCGAGACGAGCACGGCGCTGAGGGGCGAGAACAGCTCGCGGGCGGGGAGAGGGGCGCGTCGGCTGATGTGGGCCACTCGCTCGCGCAGCAGGGGGTCGGTGAGCAGGCGCTCGCCGCCGGTCTCGATCAGGGCGGTGGCGTGTCCCGCCCAGGTGAGTCGCTCCTCCCCGCCGATCAGCTCGCGATGTTGCTGATCACGAGGGCGATGAACAGCGCGAGCACGAGCTCGTTGACGATCCAGGCGTTCTGGGTCATCCAGTTGCGCGCCTTCGGGAGGTAGGGCTCGGCCCGCGAGCCCAGGATGAGGAGCGTCAGGGCCGGCAGGGCCAGGAACAGCAGCGTGAGCCCGAGGAAGGCGAGGAAGTACCAGAGGGGGTGGCCCTTGGCCTCGAGGTAGGACCCGACGGAGACCGACGTCACGAGGTCACTCGGGAAGACGCCGAGCAGCAGGAAGCCGAGTATGAAGGCAAAGCGCGTGCTGGCCGTCTGCAGCTTGCCCATCCACTTGGGCGGCTCCGCCGTCTTGCGCGTGAGGAAGGTGTGGATCACCGCGAACAGGAGCAGCGCAAGGATGATCCAGTAGAGGGTTTTGTCCGACGTGCCCTCGTTCGAGGCGCCGCTGCTCAGCAGGAACGCGGCGGAGACGATGATGCTGATCGAGATCCCCGCGCCGGCGATGTAGGCCGCAGAGGTGGGCCGCCAGTGGTCGCTGGTGGCAAAGAAGATGGAGCTGAGGATCTGCGGGCCCGCGACCATCACGAACGCCAAAACGACGACTTCCATGCTCCCCATACTGCGGGACTTCGGCCCTGGCGCCACCTGGGAGCCATGCCTCAGGTCGTGGTGCCTGCCACCTTGTCGGCTCTCAGCCGCCGAAGTCTCCGGCCTCGATGAGATCGCGCTCCAACGCTGCGGCGAACGCGTCGGCCTCTTGAGAGCGCCATGCGAAGTGGAGCCGGTCGGCCTCGCTCTCGATCTCCCGCTGGGCGCGATCGAGCCGCCGGTCGAAGCGCTGCACTGAGTCGTCGGGGAAGCGCCCACGGCGGCGAACACCACACCCTCCGCAGCGCAGCTCCACCCACCAGTGGTGCTGATCGGCCTCGCGCCAGCGCACGGGATGAACCAGGTCGCGGCCGCAGCCGCGACAGACCTCGAGCTGGTCCGGCGGGCTCTGCCGCTGGCGTGCTCGGAAACGGAACACCCGGACAGGTTGTTTGCCCGGTCGAGTGCGGGCAATGGTGCAGGGACGTGTCCCGCCGGGTGTACACGCACGGTTGCCTCTGCCGCTTCATGGTGGGAGGGTCACCGGGATGACCGCCCTGGGGTCCCCCTGAGCCCGGACGAGGCCCGCGCACTCGCGGAGGCGGCGCACGCCGGCCAGTTGGAGCCCACGGGCGCGCCGTTGATCGCCCACGTCCGCCGTGTGGCGTTCGCGAGTCCGCCCTTCGCTCGCAACGTGGGCTGGCTGCACGAGGTGCTCGAGTGGACGACGGTCCCCGAGGAGGAGCTGCTTGACGCTGGGGTGTCCGACGACGAGCTTCGTGCGCTGCGGCTGCTCACCCGGCCGGCTCCCAACCAGGACGAGATGGGCTACCTGTCCCACGTGAACCGGATCCTGGGGGCGTCAGGTGGCGCAGGTGCACTCGCCCGCGCGGTCAAGCGGGCCGATCTGGAGGATCGTCTCGAGCACCCTCGGCGGCATGTGGACACCGGGTCCCCGCCCTACCGGCGGGCCCTCGCCCTGCTGGCGAACTAGCCCCTCCGCGAGGCCAGCAGCGCGGCGTCGGCACGCCGGATGAGCTCCTCTGGCGTGTCGTCGTCCCGCAGCTGGGTGTAGCCGATGCTCACGGAGTTGCCCGCTGCTCCGTTGAGGTCCGCGTTGAGACCGCCGAAGCGTCGGCGGGCTTCATCGGCGCTGACGCTGGGCAGGACGCACAGGAACTCGTCGCCTCCCACCCGGATCAGGAGGTCGTACGAGCGCATGTGTCGACGCAGCCCCGCGGCCACCGCTCGCAGGACGGCGTCCCCCGCTTCGTGACCGCGGCTGTCGTTTATCGCCTTCAGGCCGTCCACGTCGACGTAGGCGGCGATGAGGCCGGTGCCCTCGCGCCGCGCACGCTTCATCTCGTTCTCGAGCTCCTCGAGTCCCACTCCCCGGCGCCGCGCGCCCGTGAGCTCGTCGGTGCCTGCCAGCTCGCGGTCGCGGGCGGCCCGCTCGCGATCCTCGGCCGCCTGGGCGCGGTCGCGGGCTGCTTGGACGCGGTCGCGAGCCGCGCGGTCGCGGTCATCCGCGGCGCGGACGCGCGTGGCCCGCGCACGGGCGCGAAGCTCCTCCAGCCGGAGCGTGTGGCGGTCGAAGACGTCGTCCCTGGCGTCGATCCGCGCAGCCTCCTGGTCGCGCTGGCGGGCGATCTCGTCGCGAAGCTTCGAGAGCTCGTCGCGCCGCTTGGCCGAGCGGTCCCGATCGTCGCCGGCGACGTCGCGCAGGGCGGCGATCTGCTCGCGCTCCCGCGTCGTCTCCATGCGCGCTGCGGTGGCCTTGATCCTTCCCTCACGGTTGCCACCGGCCTCGGCCTCCCGGTCGGAGACGGCCTGGTCCTCTTCCGAGGCCAGCTGGTCCCGGTCGCTGAGCGTCTGATCGCGATCGCCGAGCGTCTGCTCCTGATCGGCGAGCGTCTGGTCTGCGTCGCTCAGTTCTTGCTCGGCGCTGTCCTGACCTACCCCGGTCTGGGGATCACGGTCGTCCATTCGCATTTCCTCTCACCCCCGTCGAACCAGTCCCTCACGGGCCCTTCGACGCCGGCTCTCCGAGCATGGTAACCGGTAAGCGCTCCTGGAACGCCCCGACCAGGATTCGAACCTGGGGCCTACTCCTTAGGAGGGAGTCGCTCTATCCAGCTGAGCTATCGGGGCCGCAGAGCAGCGTACTTCGCCGCTACTCGTCTTCGTAGAGCGGCTCGGCCGCCAGCTCCGCGCCCTTGGGCCCATAGAGGCGGACCTCGACGTAGTCGCCGGTGAAGCGGTCGAGCGAGATCAGCGTGAAGCGGTCGGAGATCAGCTCGCACTGGTCGGTGGTGGTGGGGCCGAGCTCAGCGGTCGCCACGACGCCGTTCGGCACCATGGCCACGCCCCAGACCAGGGTCATCGTGCCACGGCGCCCCTCGCTCGCCCTCCAGTGCCCGATCTCCTCGTCGGAGAGGTCGAGCTGCCAGTCGGGGTTCTTGTCGGCGGTGTCCTCGGTGTAGTTGGCCTGGGCTTCGAACTTCGCTGCCTGCGCGCCCTCGTGCTCGCGCCGCCAGGAGACGTAGCCGAACAGCTCGCCCCCGCCCTCGGACGCGACGGTCAGCGGAAGGTAGGTCCGCCCGTTCCAGCTGCGCTCGGGAAACCAGACGGGCTCGGCCCCAGCGGCCGGTTCCTCGCCGACGTCGGCGCAGCTGTCGCGAAAGTGGCCGAGCAGGGTCTCCGCCCAGCGGCCGTAGGGCAGCGGCTCCTGCGGCGGCTGGGCGACGTACCTGGGGACGGGGCGCTCGGAAGGCGGCATGGAGCGCGGAAGCTACAACAGGGGACGAGGACTATCCCCGCGCTATCCGCTCTCGCGCAGGCGCCGGGCGGCCGACTCGGGGGGCAGCACGTTGAGGTGCACACCGGTGCCCAGCTCGAGCCCGGCGAGGTGCGCCAGGCGGGGCAGGACCTCGATCCGCCAGCAGAAGTGCTCGGCGCCGCGGGGCGCGGTGCGAACCCACATGTTCAGCGGCGGCAGGCCGCCGAGCGCGTCGCGCAGGCGCGCCAGGGCCGCATGCAGCAGCCCGGCGCCCAGCGGGCCCTCGTCCTCGAAGCGGGCGGCAGGACGGCGGGGTACGAGCTGCATGTGGAAGGGCACCCGCGAGGCGAAGGGGCACAGCAGCACCGCCTCGGAGTCGACGGTCACCACGCGCTCGCGGCGGCGCACCTCCTCCTGCAGCACGTCCTCGAGCAGGTTGCGGCCCTCGGTGCGGTCGGAGTAGGCGGTGAAGCGCTCGCGCTCCCGGGCGATCTGGGCGGGCACAAATCCGAGGGCGTAGAGCTGCGAGTGGGTGTGCGGCAGCGAGGCGCCCGCTTCTCGGCCCTCGTTGACGATCAGGTGCGCGTAGGAGCTATCCGCGTGGGCGTTCATCCGCCGCCGCCACATCGCCATCGCACGCTCGACCTGCTCGGGCCCGACCTCGCTCAGCGACCACACGGAGTCGGGCGCGTTGACGATCACCTCGTGTGCGCCGGCCGCGGGCCGCGTGGCGAACAGCTCGGGCTGGCCGCGCCCGGAGGCCAGCGGGTCCTCGCCACCCTCGTCCACCACCTCCGCGAGTGCGGGAAAGAGGTTGGGTACCACGCGCACCGTCCACGGGTCGCCGTCGCGGTCCAGTTCGGGAGGGGTGTGGTCCTCGTGGCCGGGGGCGAAGGGGTCGCCGTCGACGTCGATGGGCGGCCGCTTCGCCGGGGGCAGGAACGCCCCAGGCCGCTCGGATCGCTCCCCGGCGACGATGACCCGCAGCCCCGAGAGGGGGTCGGTGCGCAGCTCAGGCAAGGCGCTTGTCCATCGCCACGTGTTCGATGCCCTCCTCGACGAAGACGTCGCCGCGCTCGGTGTAGCCGTCGCGCAGGTAGAGCTCGCGGGCGGGCAGCTGGGCGTGGAGGTCGATGAGGCGGGCACCGGCCGCGCGCGCCTGGCGGTCGGCCTCCGCCAGCAGCGCGGCGCCGAGGCCCTCGCGGCGCCGGGAGCGCAGGACGGCGAGGCGGCCGAGCCGCGCCTGCGCGCCGTGCAGCACCAGCCGGCAGGTGCCCACCACCTCCCCGTCGTCCACGGCCACCAGGTGCAGCGCCTCGTGGTCGCGGCCGTCGCGGTCGGCCGCAGGGTCGACGCCCTGCTCGACAGCGAACACGCGCTCGCGGAGGTCGAGGGCGGCGCTCACCTCGCGGTCGTCGAATGCGGGACGTACTTCAGCGCGCGTAGCGGCCGATGTCCTCGGAGAGCTTCCTCTCGCTCGCGTACCCACCCTGCTTGAGATACACGAGCTTTCCCGCTCTGTCGTAGAAAGCGGTGGCCGGGAACGCCACCTTGCCGTTGAACAGCCCGGCGATGTCCTGCTCGGGGTCGCTGTAGCTGGGGTAGGGCACGGGCTCCTCGCGGAGGAACTCGCGGGCATCGGACTCGACGTCCTGGGCGTCCACGCCGAGGAACGCGACCTTGCCCTTGCGCTGCTCGGCCTGACGCGCGAGGAACGGGAACTCGGCGCGGCACGGGCTGCACCACGACGCCCACTTGTTGACCACCACCGGCTTGCCCCTCAGCTCGCGCAGCTCGCGCTGGAATGCGGGCTTGCCGCCGCTCCGGAGCTGGACCGAGCCTGCCGGGGCCTTGGCCCGGCCGTCACCGGAGTCGGCCCCGCAACCCGCAACGACCGCGGCACAGGCGAAAAGGGCAAGCACCCTGACCATCGCCCGAAAGGGTGACAGACCCCGAAACTGGTTCTGCGGTGCTTTAATAGGGACCAACACCGCCCGCGGAGGGGCGGTGCCAGCGTCGCCCCGGATCCCGGTGGCGACGACCTAGAAGGCCGGACCCCGCCGCTCCTCTCGCATCGTTCCTTCGAAGCGCAGTAGCGGCTCGGTCCGACTCCTCATCCGAAGAGACAGGCTCAAGTGGCTGACAGCCATCAGCAGACCGCAGAGGTGCCGGTGACCGGCGCCGAGCTCAAACGCGCCGAGCGATTCGCTCGCGAGTCCTTCGTGCTCGAAGGAGAGGATCCGGCGGTCGCCCTCGCCCCCGGGACAGCTCGGCGCCGTGCCCTGGATGCAGCGCTCGCCGAGATCGGGCAGGGCCGCGAGGACCCCTCGCTGGCCTGGCGCCGCGAGTATTCGCTCATGCTGGGCCTGGAGCGCCTGCTCGCCGAGGACGAGCCGCACCTGGCCGACGGCACGACGCTCTCGGCCCACCAGGTGGACGCCCTCTCGGGCACGCTGATCGCCCTGACCTCGGACATCCAGGAGTCGGCCTCTCGCAACGGCAGCAGCCCAGCTGAGGATCCGGAGCCGTTGCCGGCCACCGATCCCGAGCCGGAGCTCGAGCTGGAAGACGAGGACGACGATGAGGAGGACGAGGACGACGAGGAGCCCGTCGGGGACGACCGGGTCGACGACGACGAGGAGCCCGTCGATTGGGACCCGGACGCCGAGTCCGACGAGGTCGACGAGGAGGCCGCTCCGACCGACGACCCCGGCGCCGATCGCCGCTTCTGGTTCGAGCACGCCACCGGCGCCGGCAAGACCGTCGCCGCCATGGGCTTCGTCGAGGCCTCGCGCACCGGCGGCGTCCTGATCCTCACCCACCGCCGCAACCTGGTCGAGCAGTTCCAGGAGGAGCTGCGCACGCGCGGCTACCGCGGCCGCGGTAGCGCCCCGCTGTTGGGCCGCAACGGCGACGAGCCAGATGCCGGCGGCCCAGTCACCGTCGAGACCTACCAGTGGTTCGTGCGCAACGCCGGCAAGGTCTCGGACGCCTACACGGTCGTCATCTGCGACGAGGCGCACACCGCGCTGGGCGAGAAGACCAGCGCTGCCATCCGCCAGTGGACCGGTCCCGTCTTCGTCGGCATGACCGCCACCGGCGCGCTCATCGCCCGCCACGTCACCGATCTCTTCCCCACCCAGACCTCTCGCTTCGACCTGGCGCAGGCCGCCCGGCGCGGCGTCATCTCGGCGCTGCGCTGCGTACGCATCCCCCCCGGCGTTGGCGTGCGCTCGATCGCCAACGTGCCCCTGCGCCGCGGGGAAGTCGACCAGGACTTCGACCAGGAAGAGCTGGCCGAGCTGCTCGACCAGGCGCCGTTCAACATCGCGGTCGCCGACCTCTACAAGGTGCGCTTCCGGGACGTGCCCGGCGTGGTCTACGCCGCGGGCGTGCGCCACGCGCACAACGTGGCCGACGCGATGCAGGCCGCAGGGATCAAGGCCAAGGCCGTCTCGGGCGAGACGCCCAAGCGCGAGCTGACGCGCACCCTCGCCTCCTACGAGCGCGGCGACATCGACGTGCTCGTCAACGCGCAGCTGCTGGCCGAGGGCTGGAACTCGCCGCGCGCCACCGTCTGCATGCACCTGGCGCCCACCGCCTCACGGCGCGTCTACCAGCAGCGCGTCGGCCGTGTGACGCGCCGCACCCCCGGCAAGGAAGCGGGCATCGTCGTGGACTTCGTCCACCCGGCGACCACCAACGACGACCCGGTGGTGACCCTCCACTCGCTGCTCGATCGCGACGTCTACCGCGGCGGCGCCATCGTGGTTGGCCCGGTTCGCCGCGGCCGCGGGCGCAGGCTGCGGGTCGAGCGCCGCGTCCTGCCGGTGACCGCCGACCCCGACCGTCGCGCGCAGGTCTTCGAGCGCGAGCTGTGGCGGATCGCCGTCGAGCACCTGTCCTGGAACGAGCAGCACGTCTGGGCCGCCCTGGCCGGAGCCCGGGTGGCCTCGAACAACTGGCGGCGCGCCCGGGCCATGCTCCACTTCGACCAGACCGGCGAGCTACGCCGCCGCTTCCTGCTCACCTGCCTGCAGCGCAACCGCAACTCGCAGCTGCGCCAGCGCGCGCTGACCGAGGTCGGCAACCTGCGCGATCCCGAGGCCTTCGCCGAGGCCGTCGAGCTGGTCGGGACCTGGGCGCGCGACGAGCGCCGCGAGGGCGTGAAGATCATGCTCCAGGCCCTGGCCGAGCGCCAGATAGGCCGCCGCGATCAGGCCTCGCGCTGGACCTGGGATCTCGCCGAGTTCACCCAGGACGTGCACGAGGAGTACGCCGTGCAGCGCTGGCCGGAGACCAAGCGCCTGCTCGGACTGCTGGTCAACTCCTCCGGCGCCGCACACGCCCGCAACGCCAGGCGCATCGTGCAGGCGGCCCGAAAGCAGGACCGCCGCCTGGCGGCCGCGCTCCTGGCTGCCGCGCGCACCCACACGCCCGAGGCCCGGCAGCTCATTGACGGCGCCCGCACCCGGATGGCCCGAAAGCCCTCGGCGCTGGCCCGCGAGCTGCTGCGCAACTTCCCCAAGGGGCGCCGTCGGCGCGGCGGACGCCGCCGGCGCCGCAAGGGCGGCGGAGGCGAGGGGGGCAACGGCGCGGGCAAGGTCGACGCCGCCAAGCAGCCGAAGGTCCTGGAGACCCAGGAGACGGGCGGCGAGGAGACCGCCGGCCCCGAGCGCGACGCGGCGTAACGATCGACCGGCCGACGCGCGGCTAGCCGGCCGGTGGAATGGGGTGGTCCGAGCGGATCACCACGCGTGTGCCCTCGCCGCGTGGCCGCGTCCCTGGACGGCCACCGCGAGGTCGTTCTCGGCGGCGTGGCGCACGGTGCCAGCGACCTCCTCGGCGCTCTCGGGCACGACGACCAGATCGGGACGCTGGTCGACCGCCAGGTTCCGGGCCCGGCGGGCCTCGTCCCAGCCGGCATCGTCGGGATGGATCGCGTGGGCCGGCACGGTCAGCTCCCTATGTGTACTTCACCGGCGTCAAGGGCGACCTGCCCGTCGTCGGTGTCGACCAGGAGCGCGCCCGACCTGTCGACCCCCGCCCCTACTCCCCGCCCGCCGTCCCAGCGCAGCTGGCGGCCCCGCAGCGCGTCGCGCTCGGACCAGGCCGCGAGAACCGTGTCCCGCGGGTCCTCCAGCCGGGACTCCAGGGTGGCGAGCACGGTTTCCAGCATTGCCTCGCGCGACGGCGAGCGACGGGCGGCGATCTCCAGCGAGGTGGCGATCTCGCGCAACTCGTCGGGGAGTTGGTCCGCGGTCGTGGAGACGTTCAGGCCCACGCCGAGCACGGCCCAGCCCTCCTGCGGGCGGCCCTCCACGAGGATGCCCGCCACCTTTCGGCCGTCGATCCAGACGTCGTTGGGCCATTTGATCGCGCAGTTGACCCCGGCCGCCTCGCAGGCCTCGGCCACCGCGACCGAGGCCACCAGCGGCAGCAGCTCGTCGAACTCGCGCAGCACCAGGGAGGCGAGTATCGACGTGCCCGCCGGCGCACTCCACGCTCGTCCCTGGCGCCCGCGCCCCGCGCTCTGCTCGTCCGCGGTGACCAGCGTCCCGTGCGGCGCACCGGCGGCGGCCAGCTCCTTCGCGCGCTCGTTGGTGGAGCCGACCAGGCGGTGATGAAGGCGGGGAAGGCCGAGCACGGTCAGCCCTCGGACCGCAGCCGGACCTCGTCCCCGGGCGTGAGCCCGAGCTCGGTGCCGGCGTCGCCGCGGTTCACCGCGATCGCGAGCGAGCGGTAGGCGTCCTCGTAGACCAGAACGTCGCCGCTCGCCACGTCGGCGAAGGTCTGCGTGAAGGTGGCGGGGCGCCCCTCGCCCCGGATCTCCAGCCCCACGGGGCGGCCCAGCGTCAGGCCGGTGCCTGCGAGCCCGTCGTGGCCGACGTTCAGAGCGGCGTTCCCGAAGCGGTCGAGGCTCAGGACGTGGGCGACCAGCGTGCGGCCCTCGGTTCGCGCCCGAGGCAGGTCGAGCGCCTGCAGCTGGTCGGGCTCGACCCGTTCGCCCGCGTCGGCCAGCTCGGCGCCGGTCGCCAGCCGGGCGGCGACCGGAGCGAAGAGGTCGCGGCCGTGGAAGGTGGCGCTGACCGGCTCCAGCCGATGAGGCGAGCGCGTCACGTCGACCGCCTCCACCACCCCACCGAAGCGCTCCCAGGCCAGGCTGAGCAGCCCGTTGTCGGGACCCACGAGCAGACGGTCCTCCTCCGCGCAGCGCACGGCCAGGGCGCGCCGCTCGGTCCCCACCTGCGGGTCCACGACGGCCACATGCACGCCGGTAGGGACGTAGGGCAGGGCGCGCGCAAGCACCAAGGCGGCGCGCTGCACGCCGTAGTGCGGCATGCCGTGGCTGATGTCGATCACCCGCGCCTCGGGGGCGATGCCCGCGATCACGCCGTGCATCACCCCGACGAAGTCGTCCTCGTGGCCGTAGTCGGTGAGCAGGGAGACGATCACCGCAGCAGGGCCTCCACCAGCCCGTCCAGGTCATGCCTGGTCGCCTCCACCCCGACCGCGAGGCCGTGCTCGCGCGCGGTAGCGCTGGTCACCGGGCCGATGGAGACCACCCGCGGGCCAGGCGGAAGCTCGCCGTCGAGCGCCTGCATGAGGAAGCGCACGGTCGAGGAGGCGGTGAACGTCACGTCGGTGGCCCGGGCCAGCGCGGCGCGCTCCTCCTCCCCGAGCGGCTCGGCCACGGTTTCGTAGAGCGCCACCACGTCCACCTCGGCGCCGCGCTCGCGCAGGGCGTCGGGCAGCACGTCGCGGGCCTCCTCGGCGCGGGCCACCAGCACCCGCCGCCCATCCACCTCCAGGTCCTCCAGCGACTCGACCAGCGACTCGGCGATCGAGCGCGGCGGGACCACGTCGGGGCGTAGGCCCCGCTCTCCCAGCGCCGCCGCCGTCCCGGGACCGATCGCGGCAAGCGTGGCCCCGGCCAGCGAGCGCGCGTCCTTGCCGTGCGCCGCCAGGCCTTCGAGCAGCAGCTCGGCGCCGTTCGGGCTCGTCAGGCAGACGAGCGGGTAGCTCTCGATCTCGGCCAACGCGATGGGCGGGGGCTTGGGCACGATTCGTATCGCCGGCGTCTCGACCACCTCGGCACCCAGGTCCCGCAGGCGCCGCGCGAGCTCGCTGGCCTGGGCCCGCGCTCGCGTGACGGCGATCGTCCGCCCGTGCAGCGGCCGCTGTTCCAGCCACGTCAGGTCCAGCCCCGCGACCTCACCGACCACCGTCACCGCCGGCGGCCCGACATCCGCTTCGGCCACCCGGGCCGAGAGCTCGGAGAGCGGGGCCCTGACCGCCCGCTGAGTGGGAAGCGTGCCCTGGGCCACGACCGCGGCGGGCTCCTCGGCAGGCCGGCCGGTGGCGATCAGCCGCTCGACGATCTTGGGCAGGTTCTTCACGCCCATGTAGAAGACGAGCGTCCCGGGGAAGGCGGCGAGGGCGGGCCAGTCGATGGCGGTCTCGGGCTTTTCGGGGTCCTCGTGCCCGGTCACGAAGGCCACGGCGGAGGCCGCGTCGCGGTGGGTGACGGGGATGCCGGCGTAGGCGGGCGCCGCAACCCCGGCGGTCACGCCCGGCACCACCTCGAAGCGCACGTCGGCGGCATCGAGCGCGGCCGCCTCCTCGCCGCCGCGGCCGAACACGAACGGGTCCCCTCCCTTGAGCCGCACGACGCGCTTGCCCGCCCGCGCCAGCTCCACCAGCCGTGCGTCGATCTGCTCCTGGGCCATGGCCACCGAGCCCGGCGCCTTGCCGACGTAGACCAGCTCGCAGTCCTCACGCGCACCCGCGAGCGAGCCGGCGGGGATCAGCCGGTCGTAGAGGATCGCGTCGGCCCGCGTGATCAGCTCGAGCGAGCGGGCCGTCATCAGGCCCGGGTCTCCGGGGCCGGCGCCGACCAGGTGAACGATGCCCAGGCTCACGCCGCCCCCTCGGCCTCGTCGAGGATCTCCCCGGCCCCGGCGGCCACGAGCCGCTCGGCCACCTGGCCGCCCAGGGCCGAGGGCTCGGCGGCCGAGCCCTCGTGCTCGTCGCGTACCCAGACGCTGCCGTCGGGCAGCCCGGCATAGGCCGTCAGGCGCAGGGCCTGGCCGTCGAGCCTGGCCAGGGCGCCCACCGGCGTGTCGCATGTCGCATCGAGTGCGGTGACAAGCGCGCGCTCGGCGGTGAGGCGCACCAGCGAGTCCGGGTCGGTGACCGAGGCGCCGGCCTCGGCTGCCGCAGAGTCGTCGGCGCGGGCCTCCAGCGCGATGCAGCCCTGGCCCGCGGCGGGCACCAGCTCGGTCATCGGGTTGCCCTCGTCCCGCCGCCCCAGCCGATCGAGCCCGGCGCAGGCCAGCACGATCGCCGCGTGCTCGCCCTCGGCCAGCTTGCGCAGGCGCGTGTCCACGTTGCCGCGCAGCTCGGCCACCTCGAGGTCGGGGCGCAGCGCCAGCAATTGCGAGCGCCGCCGGACGCTGGCCGTCCCCACCGAGGCGCCCTCGGGCAGATCGGTGAGCGAGGCGGCGCCGCACAACGCGTCACGGGCGTCGGCGCGGTCGGGCGCCCCCACCAGCGCCAGCCCCGCGGGGAGGGCGGCGGGCACGTCCTTGGCCGAGTGCACGGCCAGGTCGACCTCGCCGGTCAGCAATGCCTCCTCGAGCTCCTTGACGAAGCGGGCCTTGTCGCCCGTCGCACCGCGGTCACCCGAGGTCTCGACCTCCACGATCTCGGCGCCCCCCAGCAGGTCGGCCACCAGCCGCGCCTGGGCCAGCGCCAGGGCGCTGCCGCGGGTGCCGAGCCTCACCCGCGGCGGCGGCGGCGGGAGCCCAGCTCGGTCACCGAGGCGGCGGGGCGCTCCTCCGTCGAGGCCTCGAGCGCGAACAGCTCACGCACCGCCTGCACGTGGAGATAGGAGTCCTCCTCGCCCGCGCCGCCCTTGAGCCGGAGCGTGGGCTCGTGCAGCAGCCGGGCGACTATCGAGCGGGCCATGGCCTCCAGGCGCGCGCGGTCGGCCTCGGACATGGACTCCCAGCGGGGCTCGTTCTCGCGCAGCACCTGTTGCGCGATCGCCTCGCCCCGCTCGCGCAGCGCGGCCACCGTGGGCAGCACGTCCAGCCGCGCGAGGAACTGCTCGAAGCGCTCCACGTCGCCCTCCACCAGCGTCCGCGCCCGGGTGGCCTCGGCCTCGCGGGCCGAGACGTTGCGGTCCACCGCGCGCTGCAGGTCGTCCATGTCGTAGAGAGCGATGCCCGGCAGGTCGCGCACGGTCGGGTCGATGTCGCGCGGGACGGCGATGTCGATCAGCACCAGCGGCCGGCCGGCCCGCGCCGAGGCGACCAGCTGCAGCTCGTCGCGCCCGATGATCTGGTGCGGCGAGCCCGTGCTGCTGACCACGATGTCCGCGCGCTCGAGCTCCGCGGGCAGCTCGTCGAAGCGTACGGCGCCGCCGCCGAAGCGCGAGGCCAGCCCGATCGCCCGGTCGTAGTGGCGGTTGGCCACGAACACTGTCTGCACGCCGCGCTCGCTCAGGGCGCGAGCGGTCAACTCGCCGTTCTCACCGGCGCCGACGACCAGCACGCGGCGCTGGGAGAGGTCGCCGAGCATGTCCGCCGCCAGCTCCACCGCCACGCTGGACACGGACACCCGCGAGCGGCTCACGCCCGTGTTGGTGCGCACGCGCTTGCCCGTGGCCAGCGCCTCGCGGAACAGGCGGTTGGCGATCGGGCCGGTGGCGCCCTCCACCAGCGCCAGCTCGTAGGCGCGCTTGACCTGTCCCTGCACCTCGGCCTCGCCGACGATCATCGAGTCCAGCCCGGAGGCCACCTCGAACAGGTGGGAGACCGCCTCGCGGCCGTGCACGGAGTAGAGGTGGCCGAGCAGCTCGGTTGGCCTGATCTCGGCCTCGCGCGCCAGCACCGACAGCGTGACCGACTCGGCCTCGACGGGGTCGGCCGCCACCAGCACGATCTCGGTGCGGTTGCAGGTGGAGATGGCCACGGCTTCGTGCACCGCGTGGTGGCCCACGAGCTCGGCCATCACGCGCGCGGCGCGGCCCTCGGGCAGGGCGAGGCGCTCGCGCAGCGCCAGCGGCGCCGTCTTGTGCGAGGCGCCCAGTGTGATCAGCTCGGTGGTCATTTCTCGGAGGCCATCTCGTCGATCTCGCGGGCGATCCGGGCGATCTTCGCCCCCAGTATGGCCACGTAGATGAGGATCAGCGCCACGAACACAACGTAGGCGCCGGCCACGTACTTGCCCGCCTCGTCGAGCGGCAGGGCGGGCATCAGGAGGGCGCGGCGGCCAACCGCGTGCGCAGGCGCTTGAGGCTCATCGCGGCGTGCTTGGAGGTCAGCTCGAGCTTCCAGAGCGTCACGAACAGCAGGCTCATGGCGGCGAGGCAGACGAGGAAGGTCAGCCGCATCTCGCCTGGCAGGTCGCCGCCGGTCTGCGAGAGCACGCGCGGATGGGTAAAGCTCTCCGCGAGGCGGACCGCCGCGAAGTTGATCGGCACGAAGGCGCCGGCGGCGATGGCGAACACCGACGACGCTCGCGCCTGGCGCTCGGGGTCCTCGATCGAGAAGCGCAGCGGGTAGTAGACGCAGTAGAGCAGGAACACCACCAGGAAGGAGACCAGCACCGGCTCGTCCCACACCCACCAGTGGCCCCAGGAGGCCTTGGCCCAGATCGCCCCGGTAATCAGCACGCCCAGGCCGAGGATGATCGACATGTGGATGGCGACGTAGGAACGCATGTCCCACGAGGGATCGCGTGAGCGCAGGTGCTTGATGGCCATGATGCCGCCGGCCACGAAGCCGCACAGCGCCACGATCGCCATCGGCACGTGCACGTAGAAGATCTTCTGGACGAAGCCCTGGTCGGCGTCGACCGGCGCGTAGAAGAAGACGAGCGCGAAGCCGACGACGGTCGCCACCACGGTGGCGATGGAGAGCGGCTTGAGGCCCCTTGCGTACGTCAATCGTCGAGGAGGTAGTCGAACACGGCCACTGACAGGAGTACGAACACCAGATCGTAGAGGCTGAGCAGCCCCAGCCAGCGGCCGAGGTCCTCGGGGCCCCCGTCACCGCTGAACAGCGGCTCGGTCGCGCCGGCCGCGGCGATCAGCAGCGGCGTCAGCAGGGGGAGCAGCATGAGCGGTACCACCAGCTCCCGCGCCCGCCCCTCGCTGGCAAGGGCGCTGACCAGCGCGCCGACGCTCGCCAGCCCGAGGTTGGCCAGGAGCAGGATCAACAGCAGCTCCGGCTGCAGCCCCGGCCCGAGCAGCAGCAGCGTGAAGGCCGGGAGTGCCACCAGCTCGACCAGCGCCAGGTAGACGAACAGCGCCGCCGCCTTGGCCAGGAACAGGCCGGTGCGGTCGGCGGGGGAGAGAAGGAGACCGTCGATGCCGCCCTGCTCGCGCTCGGCGGCGAACAGGCGCGTTACCCCGATGACCGAGGCCAACAGCAGCGTGACCCAGAGCACGCCGCTCGCCAACTCGCCGTCGAGCGAGTCGCGGTCCAGGCCGAAGTGGAACAGGACGAAGGCCGTGACGCTGAACAGCAGCATCGCCGGCACGGACTCCTTCGTCCTCGCCTCCAGGCGCAGGTCCTTGCGCAGGATCGCCGAGGCCGAGCGGATCACGCCGCACGCCCGTCCTCGAGCACCAGCACGTGATCGGCCTCGGCGCGGCCCTGCTCGACGTCGTGGGTCACCAGCACGCGCGTGCGCCCCGAGGCCCTCCCCAGCAGCGGCTCGAGCAGCTCGGCGGCGGCCGGGTCGAGCCCGGCTCGCGGCTCGTCGAGCAGGAGCAGCGGCGGGTCGTGAAGCACCGCCCGCGCGCTCGCCACGCGCTGCACCATCCCGCGCGAGAGCTCGCGCATCGGCTCCTCCGCGCGGCCCTCCATGCCTACCGCGGCCAGCACCTCGCCCACGCGCTCCTCGCCCACCCGATGCAGGCGCGCGTGGTAGAGCAGGTTCTCGCGCGGGCTGAGGTCGCGGTAGAGCAGCGGCTCGTGGCCAAGGAGGCCCACGTTGCCGCGGACCTTCCAGGCCTCGTCCGGCAGCTCGGCCCCGAGCACTCGCGCCCGACCGCCGTGCGGGCGCAGTAGCGTGGCCAGCACCCTGAGCAGCGTGGTCTTGCCCGCGCCGTTGGGGCCCAGCACGGTGAGGGTCTCGCCCTCCCCGACGGTCGCGCTGATTCCGGCCAGGGCCACGCGCTCGCCGTAGCGGCGCTCCACGCACTCGAGCTCGATCGCCGCGTTCACCCGCGCGAAACCCTACGGCGGCGCCCGCTCGGCTATAAGTGGGAACAAGGCACACGCCGCGCAACGCCAGCGAGGAGAAGGAGGCGCGAAATGGCCGAGGTCAAGCCCATCCCGGACAACTATCCGCGGGTCACGCCATACCTACACGTGAACGGCGCCGCGGAGGCGATCGACTTCTACTGCCGGGTGCTCGGCGCTACCGAGCGTGCCCGTATGCCGGGCCCCGACGGCAAGCTCGGTCACGCGGAGATCGATGTCGGGGACGCCGTGATCATGCTCGCCGACGAGCACCCCGACTCCGGGGCGCTGGGACCGAAGACCGTGGGGGGCACCCCGGTGACCATCCACGTCTACGTGGAGGATGTCGACGCCGTCCACCAGGCCGCCCTCGACGCGGGCGCAACCGAGATGCGTGCCGTCGAGAACCAGTTCTACGGGGACCGCAGCGGCCAGTTCGAGGACCCGTTCGGCCACCACTGGAACATCGCCACGCACGTGGAGGACGTGCCGCCGGAGGAGATGGAGGAGCGAGCCGCCAAGGCCATGGCCGGCTAGCCCCGCTCCAGGGTCTCGGCCGCGTGCTTGATCGTGGGCTCGACGACCGGCCACGACTGGCCGATCGCCTTGGGGTTGCCGGGGAAGTTGACGATCAGCGTGCGGCCTCGTACCCCCGAGATGCCCCGCGTGAGGATTCCCAGCGGCGTGTGGCCGCGCGAGTCGGCCCGGATCGCCTCGGCCCAGCCTGGCGCCTCGCGGTCGATCACGTCGCGCGTGGCCTCGGGCGTCACGTCGTCGGGCGTCAGCCCGGTGCCGCCCGTGGTGAACACGAAGCGGGCGCCCTCCTCGTCGGCCAGCCGGCGCAGCGCGGCCGCGATCGCGGCGCGGTCGTCGGGGAGCAGCTCGTGGCTGACCTCGAGCCCGGCCGCGGTGCACAGCTCCACGAGCTGGTCGCCGGAACGGTCGTCGCCGCCTCGGCGGGCCAGCGAGCTGGACACCGTGATCACGCCGGCCCTCACCGCCGCCAGTCCTCCTTGCCGCCCGTCTTCTCCAGCAGGGTCACCGGCCCCACCTCCACGCCGCGCTCGATGCCCTTGACCATGTCGTAGACCGTCAGCGCAGCGACCGAGGCGGCGGTCATGGCCTCCATCTCGACGCCGGTCTCCGCGGTAGTGCGCGCCTCGGCCGTGAGCGTCACGCTGGACTCGCCCACCTCGATCGCAACGTCCACGTAGGAAAGCGGCAGCGGATGGCAGAGGGGGATCAGCTCGGCTGTCCGCTTGGCCGCCTGGATGCCGGCGATGCGTGCCACCGAGACGACGTCGCCCTTGGGCCCGTCGCCCCGGGCGACGGCGCCCGCGGTCTCGGGGCGCATGCGCACCTCGGCGCGAACGACTGCCCGCCGGTCGGTCGCGGCCTTGCCGCCCACGTCGACCATGCGGGCCCTCCCGGCATCGTCGAGGTGCGAGAGCTCGCTCACCGGGCGCCAGCCGCCGGCTGCATCACGCGTTCGGGGAGGCGACCCATGCCTGTCTGCGCCGAAGGGTGCGTGGCGGGGTCCAGGTAGCGCTCGATCGTCCGGTCGAGGCCGCGCCGGCGGGCGACGGAAGCGAGGGCGGGGAACAGCAGCCTCTGTACGAGATCGGGGGGCCGGCGAAAGCGGATCTCACGGCGAAAGCGGGTGGCCAAGAGGGCGCCGAGCAGTGGCGAAGGGCGTCCGTTCGCGTCGGCGTGCCCGTCGGCGCACAGGCCCCAGATCACCATGATGGCGCGCTCGAAGTCCAGCGCCGGCTCCACCCGGGTCCGCAGGCGCACCTCCTCCCCGCCGGGGTTCCACCAGTGGTGCCAGGTGCCTGGCGGCACGGTGAGCCGCTCGCCGGCAGCGAGCTCCCGCTCCTCTCCTTCGATCACGAAGCTGATCCGGCCGGCGCGGACCTCGAAGTGCTCCGCGCAGTGGTCGTGGAGGTGCTCGCCGCCCGGGACGAAGCCACCCCGCTCGACCGAGAAGTCCGAGATGATTCGCTCGCCGCCGGTCTCCTCGGCCGACTCGACGAGCATCGCCTTCTCCCCGGTGAGCGGGTTCCAGATGACGTCGCCGGCGCGCACGCTCGGAGCGTACGCGCCGTGACGCCTACAGGGCGCTGGCGGCGATCCAGAGGACCATCATCACCAGCATCGCCCCGGCGATCAGGATGGCGGCCAAAGCCTTGCCACGCCCTGACTGCGAGCGCTTGCGGGCCTGAACCCCCAACACGACCGCGGCGATGGCGAGAGGCAGTCCGAAGACGAAGCCTCCGCCGGGCAGATCCCAGGCCACGGTGGAGCCGGGGATCGCCAGGAGCGCGAGAGCCAAGGCGAGGCCGGGGCGCGCCCGCTGCTCTCCCAGGTCGACGGCTGAACGGCTGACTGTGGTGGACATGAGGTGATCTCCGATCTGTTGCTTTGGTTGCCTCAGGGGATGCGGCGGGAAGAGAGCGCGAAGCCGGCGAGCGACTGCGACACGTCATCGCTACCGCTCGTGTTGAAGGTCAGGTAGAACCAGCGCCGGGCGCTGTACCGGCGCTCGAGGTAGGCGGCGTCGAAGCCGTACTCCGCATCGACGCGGCGGCCGTCGCCGTCCTTGCTGTAGATGTCACCGCCGCCGACGAGCCCGATCCCCTCGACCCTCGAGTCGCCATAGTCCAGGCCGTTCGCGGTGTGCCAGTCACCGACGCCGGTCGAGATGAAGCGCACCTTTGAGGCCGAGCGGCGGCCCGAGAAGCCGATGATCATCTGCGAGCCGTAGGGCTGAGCACGGTAGGTCTCCCAGGTCTGCCTGCCGTGGCGCACGCGCTTCCACGGGCGGCTGTGGCCCAGTGGCTCGAGTCGCTTGACCTTGGCGCGGCTGTGGCCCAGCTTGACCCCGCCGATTGACTTGCCTGGCACGACCAGGGTGCGGTCGCGTGCCTGGGCGGGACTAGCGGCCAGGCCCAGGGTGGCCAGGAGGACGGTGATGATCAGGGATGTCTTGGTCTTCATGCCCCCATCCTCCGACGCGCTGCTGCCCCCGTCATCGGGGCTGCCACCAGACCTCCCTCAGTGCCTCTACTGAGAGCGCTTGAGGAAGGAGAGCACCGCCAGCACGCGCCGGTGGCCGTCCTCTTCCGCCGCGAGGTCGAGCTTGAGGAAGACGTTGCGCACATGGCTCTCGACCGTGCGCTCGGTTAGGAACAGGCGCCGGGCGACGCCCGCGTTGGTCAAGCCCTCGGCCATGAGCGACAGCACCTCGCGTTCGCGCTCGGAGAGCTCGTTCATACCCGCGTCAGCCGAGACGAGCCGCTGGACCACCTTCGGGTCCAACGCGGAGCCGCCCCGCGCGACCCGCTCCGCCGCCTCCATGAACTCGTCCACCTCGAGCACCCGGTCCTTCAGCAGATACCCGAAGCCACTCTGGGTCACGAGATCGGCGGCGCCCGCCGCCTCGACGTGCTGGGAGAGGACGAGTACTCCCACCTCGGGGTGGGCGTCGCGGATCCAGTGGGCGGCGCGGATGCCCTCGTCGGTGAAGGTGGGTGGCATGCGCACGTCCACCACCGCCAGGTCGGGGTGGTGCTCGCTCACGGCTCCGCGCAGGCGGTCGCCGTCGCCCACGGTGGCCACCACGTCGTGTCCTGCATCGCCGAACAGGCGGGCGAGGCCCTCTCGCAGCAGCGCCTGGTCCTCGGCGATCACTGTCCGCACGGGAACTCCGCCACCAGCGCGGTCCCGCGCCCCTCGGAGCTCTGCAGGTCCAGCTCTCCACCCAGCGCGGCCACCCGGTCCGCGAGGCCGACCAGGCCGGAGCCGCCGCCCGGCGCCGCGCCGCCCCGGCCGTCGTCCTCGACGCGCAACACCAGGCGCCCGTCGCTGCGGCGGGCCTGGAGGCGCACCTGCGACCCGCCGGCGTGCTTGACCGCATTGGTAAGGCCCTCGCTGGCCACGAAGTACGCCGCGGCCTCGAGGTCTGCGGAGAAGCGCTCAGAGGTGGCCGTGACCTCCGTGCGGATGGGCGCGCGGGCGGCCAGCTCCTCGAGCGCCGGGGCCAAGCCGTCGTCCAGCGCGGCCGGCCGCACGCCACTGGCGAGTTCCCGCAGCTCGGTTATGGCGTCGGTCAGGCCTGCGACCACCGAGTCCAGGGTCGCGCTGGCCTCACCCGCGCCGAGCTCGTGCTGCGCGTGCCGAAGCTCGAGCCCGAGGGAGATGAGCCGCTGCTGCGCGCCGTCGTGCAGGTCCCGCTCCAGCCGCCGCCGCTCCTCGAGGCCGGCCGACACGATGCGCGAGCGCGAGGCCTCGACTTCGGCCAGCTGGTGTCGGACCTCCACTCGCAGGCGTGCGATCTCGATGGCGAGGCCCGCGCGGACGATGAGGTCATCGAGCAGGGGGGAGGGACCGCTCGCCTGAGGCAAGTGCACGATCGTCGCCAGATGCAGCTCTCCCCGACGCACCGGAGTCCTCCCGGCCGGCTCGGCGGGCAGGACCGGTACGGGGTGGCCGGCGTCGTCGCCGTGCTGTCCCTCGGAGGGCAGCCAGAAGAACACGCGCAGGCTGGGGTCGGACACCGCGACGGCCAGCACAGCGCCCACCGCCTCGGGCTGGGCCCGGCCCTCGCGCAGCTCGGCGAGGAAGGCGTCGACCTGCCGATTTGCCTCGTAGCGCAGCCGGTCGAAGCGCCGGTCCACGAGCCGTTGCACGCGATCGCGCAGGGGCCGGAAGGCGAGCGTCACGGCCAGGGTGGCCGCCGCGGTCGCGGCGACCGAGCCCCCGCCCAGGACGATGCCGAGGACCAGCGCCACGGCGGCGAACGAGGTGCCCAGGCAGACCGTCAGAACGGCGTAGACCAGCGTGGCGCTGATCAGCCGGTCGATGTCGTAGAGGCGGTAGCGCAGGATCGCGACGCCGATGGCTCCCGGAATCGCGATCTCCACAAGGACCAGGCCGACGAAGGTCGCGATGCCCGGGGCGTCGCTGGGGTCGAGCGTGCCGAGGACGATGGAGAGCGGGATGAACGCTCCGGCCCAGGCAATCCACTTGATCTGGGTCCGCTGCTCGCCCTCGGCCCGCCGGAAGCGGACCACCAGGGCGCTCAACGCCAGCACGAACGCAATGACCATGCCGAGCAGGCCGAGCCCCTGCAGTGCACCGCTCGTCGCCCCCGGCAGCACGTCGAGCGGGCGGACGTGCTCGAAGGGCTCGTCGAGCCGGTCCCCCGAGAGCAGGCCGCCCAGCAGCGTGCAGGAGAACGCGACCACGGCTAGCGCCACCGCTGGCCGCCAGCGCCGCGACGGGAGGCGGCCGTCCGGGAAGACGAACGCCAGAGCGACGATGGCCGCGAACAGGAGCGGCCAGCCGTTGGTGTCCCATACGGCCGCGAGCCGCTCGCCGGGCAGGGCGCCCGGGTGCTCGGCGGAGTAGGCGGCCCAGCCCTCTGCGAGTCCTGACAGGACAAGGAGGAGGCCGTTCAGCATCAGTAGCCAACCGATGCGGTTGCCGGGCTGGCGGGCTGTGATCGCGAGGCCAACCCCGGTGGTGGTGAATACGGCGACCACCGCGAGCGCGTCGCCCCAGAATTCGTGGCGCTCGCCTGCCCCGGCCACGAGCATGAGCACGGCGAGGACTAGGGCCGCGATCAGGGCGCCAAGCGACCAAGCAAGCGTCTTCGAGCGCCGCACCGGGTCCATCTTCACCTCACCCCGGATCGGGGGCAACCGTGCTGGTACTGAACTACGCCGGCTGCGCAGTGCGCTGGGCCGCGGCGATCAGGTCGCGGACGGACCGCTCGTCGCCGGTGCGGAGGAGCTCGACTGGGTCGGGCTCGCCGTTCACGATCGATTCGAAGAAGACCTTGCGGTCCTGGTATGTGGGCAGGTTGCCCTTGGCCCAGCCACGCACCTCGTTGAGCAGCTCGGCGAGCCGCGCGTAGGGCTCGCCGTACTCGTCGGCGATCTCGGCCTTGATGCGCTTGGCCAGGGCGGGTGACGCGCCCGCCGTGGAGATGGCGATCGCCAGCGGTCCGGTGCGCACGATGGCGGGGAGGATGAAGTTGCACAGCGGCGGCACGTCGACGACGTTCACGAGCATCGCCCGCTTCTCCGCGTCCTCGTAGATCGCGATGTTCACGTCGGTGTCATCGGTCGAGGCGATGACCATGAACACGCCTTCCAGATCCTCGGGGCCGCCGTACTCGCGCCGCTCCCACGCGACGGAGCCCTCGCGCGCCAGCTCTCGAATGGCTTCATTGGCCTCGGGCGCGACAACGGTCACGTCGCCGTCGCAGGCCAGCAGGCCCTCGACCTTCTCCAGCGCGATCTCACCACCGCCCACGACCAGGCAGCGCCGCCCGGTGAGCTTCAGGCATGCGATGTAGAAGGGCGTGTCGAGCATGCCCTGCACGCAGCTCTGGTCGCAGATGCCGCGCCTGAACTGGCACACGCATTCCTTGCCGGCGAAAGCTTGGGCAGGCATGGTCTGATCGATTCTAGGCCGCGTACCTTGGGGAGACGTGCCGGGCCTGTTCGACGACTCCTCCATGCTTCGCGTGGTGCACCGCGAGCGCGCGATCGCGCTGTCGGGCCCGCGCGCCCTGCTCATGCAAGCGGCGCATCCGCTCGCCGTCTCCGGCCTGCTCGCCCACTCGACCGCGATGGACGAGCCCTACGACCGCCTGGCCCGCACCGCCGAGGTGATGAGCACGATCGGCTTCGGCGAGGCGGAGGAGGCCGAGCGGATCACCTCTCACGTGCGCGCGATGCACGCGAAGGTCAGGGGCCGGCTGCGCGAGCCCACCGGCCGTTTCCCCGCGGGCACCCCGTACCGCGCCGACCAGCCCGACCTCCTGCTGTGGGTGCTGTTCACCCTGGTGGACTCCGGGGTGGTCGTCTACCGCAAGTACGTGCGCTCGATGTCGCGCACGGAGGAGGAGCGCTACTGGGAGGACTACAAGCTCGTGGGCAACCTGTTCGGCCTGGCCGACGCCGACATGCCCGACACGCTCGACGATCTGCACGACTACCGGCGCGAAATGCTCGAGGACGACACGCTGCTGGTGACCGACTGGGCGCGCAAGCGCGCCAAGGAGATCGTCATGGAGCCGCCGCTGCCCTGGGTGGCCCGGCCGCTGCTGGAGACGGCGAACTTCATCACCATCGCCCTGCTGCCGCGACGAATCCGCCGCGAGTACGGCTTCGCCCCGCTGCCGCCCGCGCCCGTGCGCAAGGCGCTGGTGGCCGGGGGGGCGGAGTACGTCAAGCGGGCAGTGATCCCCTTCCTGCCCGAGCGCCTGCGCTACGTGCCCGCCGCCCGCGCTGCGTGACCCGCACCCCCTTCGGGCGCGGCCATCGAGCGCGACCACGGCGAGCTCGCGCTGATCGCCCTTGCTGCGGTCCCGCTGCTCGCAGGCGCGGCCAACCTGCGGCCGGCGACCTAGCGCCCGGAGCGCAGGCCGGGCGTTGGCCGGCCGAGCACCGCCGCTCGATCCCCTAGCGCCGGAGCATGCGGGTGCCCACCCTCAGCAACGGCCCCAGGCCGCGGCGCAGCGCCGCCGGCTTGTCGTCGTCGCGCCCGTAGACGATCCGCGAGGCGGCCTCGAGTGCGCGCGCGAGGTGTTCGTCGTAGGGAAACCACCAGGCATCGCCGGTGTGCGACGGCTCCCAGCCCACCAGCCGGACCTGCACGCACTCGTGGAACCCCGCACGCGAGCGCAGGCGCCCCGAGCCCCAGTGCATGTGGTCGTTGACCCACACACGCTCGGCCGGAAGCAGGCGAGCGATGCGGGTGCCCCGCGCGCGGTCGCAGGTCCACACCGAGGCGCTCACGGCCCACGGGGCGGAGCTCGCCGCGGCGATGCCCGCCTCCTCGTCCTCGACCACGGTTACCGCCAGCACCGGTCCCCGCGGAGGCTCGCGGGCGACGCGCATCTCGTCGGTGACCCCGGTCAGCACCGCCGGTGGAAACCCGGCGCCGTCCGCGCCGCCGCAGCGCAGCTCGGCGCCCTGGCCGACGGCCTCGTCGACCATCCGCTGCAGCTCGCCGGGGTCCTCGGGCGGCGCCACCTCGCCGGAGCCCAGCGTCTCGGCCCGTGCGACGAGCCGCTCGACGAACGGCTCAGCGGCCTCCCGTACCACGTACACGCGGGCGACGCCCGAGGGTGAGCGCCCCCCGGTGGCGAAGCCGCCCCACAGCGCGCCGGAGACGGTGTGGCCGCGCGGGGCGTCGGCGAGCACGAGCATCGGCCCCTTGCCGCCGGAGGGCGGCCCGAGCACCCGTCGGACGCCGATCTCGTCGAGGGCGCCCGGCGCGACCTCGCACACCACGCCCTCGGGCACGCCCGCGCGCTCGAAGACCCAGCGGATCCGCTCCCCCAGCGGCGGGCTGTCGAGCAGCACGCCGTTGCCGCACATGAGCGCGATCGCCACTTCCTGCAGCGGCAGCGTCCACGGCTCCGCGGCCGCGCCACGCACGCCGATCACGCCCAGCGGCTCGCAGACCAGGTAGGCCCGCTTGGGCCGGGTGAGCAGCGGCAGGCCCACCCGGCGATCCGCCAGCGCGTCGGGCCCGTTGCGAGCCGTCCGGTGCAGGGCGTCGACCGAGGTGAGCAGCTGGGTCGACAGCACCTCCGCTCGCGGTAGCCCCGTCTCGCCGGCGATCAGGTCCGCCAGGGGGTCGAGGCTGTCAAGGATCACCTGCGCGCAGCGGCGCAGGTAGCGGGCCCGGTCGGCGAGCGGCAGGGCGGCCCAGAAGGGCTGCACGCGCCCGACGTCCTCGAGCGCCGCCTGGCTCAGGATTCGCTCCTGCGCCGCCGCAGCTCGGCGTCGCGCTCGCGCAGCTTGTTCTCCTCGCCGTGCTCGGAGAGCTCCAGGAAGCGGACGCCCTCGGCTTCCGGCGGCATGAGCTCCTGCCCGGTCAGCGCATCGGGCTCGTCGTGGGGGTACTCGTAGCCCTGCCCGCGGCCCAGGCTCTCGGCGCCCGGGTAGGCCCCCGAGCGCAGGTAGTGCGGGATGTCGGGCACGCCGTTCTCGCGCACCCAGGAGCGCGCGGCCCCTAGCGCCTTGTAGGAGGCGTTCGACTTCGACGCGAGCGCCAGGTACACGCAGGCCTGGGCGAGGTTGTGGGCGCACTCCGGCAGCCCCACGTGCTCGACGGCGTGGGCGGCGGCCACCGCCACCTCCAGCGCCCGCGGGTCGGCGTTGCCGATGTCCTCGCTGGCGAAGATCACCATGCGCCGCGCAATGAAGCGCGGGTCCTCGCCGCCCTCGAGCATCGTGGCCAGGTAGAGCAGCGACGCGTCGGGGTCCGAGCCCCGCGTGGCCTTGATCCAAGCGGAGATCGTGTCGTAGTGCTGGTCGCCCTCCTTGTCGTAGCGCAGCGCGCGGCGCTGGAGGGCGTCCTCGGCGTGGCGCAGCGACACCGGCCGGTCGCCGACCGTCTCGCAGGCCAGCTCCAAGGCCGCGAGGGCGGTGCGGGCGTCGCCACCGCTGCGGCGCGCCAGGAACTCGAGCGCGTCGTCGGCTGCGGCGCAGCGCCCGCCCAGTCCGCGCTCGTCGCCGAGCGAGCGCTGTAGCAGCGCGAGCACCTGCTCGGGCTGGAGCTGGCGCAGCTCGTAGACCTGCGTGCGCGAGAGCAGCGCGTTGTTGACCTCGAAGTAGGGGTTCTCGGTGGTCGCGCCCACCAGGACCACGAGTCCCTCCTCCACTGCGGGGAGCAAGGTGTCCTGCTGGGCCTTGTTGAAGCGGTGGATCTCGTCGAGGAAGAAGATCGTCGGTTCGGAGTTGGTGGAGCGGCGGTGCTCAGCTCGCTCGATCACGTCGCGTACCTCCTGGCGGCCCGCATTGACGGCCGAGGCCTCCTCGAAGGCCGCACGGGCGTTGGTGGCCATCAGCCGGGCGAGAGTGGTCTTGCCGGTCCCTGGCGGGCCGTAGAGGATCATCGAGTGAGGCCGGCCCTCCTCGATGGCCGCCCGCAGCGCCGAGCCGCGCCCGAGAAGGTGCTCCTGGCCCACGAACTCGCCCAACGAGGACGGGCGCATGCGGGCGGCCAGCGGCTGCTCGGCGGCGGCGACCTTCGTGCGTCCGGGTGGGCCCTCGCCCGTCGAGAAGAGCTGCTCCACGGCTCAAGTGTCCCAGCCTGCCCGCGCGGCGCCGGCCCAGCTAACGCTGCCTGATGGCCACGCGCCAGACCCAGAGGACGAACAGGGCCTGGACCGGTAGCCGGGCGTACAGGGCCGCCCGCGGGATTTTCTCGTAGCGATCGGGGTGCAGCGCCATGTGCACGTTGGCGGGGAAGATGGCCACGAGCGTGACGATCAGCCACCAGCCCGCGAGACGGCTCGTGCGCTCGCTGAGCACCCCCGCGCCGCCCGCTGCCTCCGCCACGCCGCTGGCCAGCACCAGCTCCCGGTGGGCCGGCAGGTAGTCGGGCATGATCGACTCGTAGGTCTTGGGCACGCGGAAGTGGTTGAGGCCGGTGCCGATGAAAGTGGCGGCCAGCAGCGCCCGCCCCTTCACGCGAGCCACTCCGCGAGCTCCTCGGCCGCCCGCTCGCCGGCGTCGTCCCACACGAAGTGCCCGGTTCCCTCCATCACGACGAGGCGCGACTGTGGCAGCTCGCGCTCCAAGCGGCGCGCGCCCGCCAGCGGGGCAAAGGGATCGTCCGCTCCCCACAGCAGCAGCGCGGGCACGTCCAGCTTCGCCAGGCAGCCCTCATAGGACTCGAGCTTGCTGAAGTCCCCCGAGCGGTAGAGCTCGAGCTGCCCCCGACGCCGTGTCTCGTCGCCGAAGCACTTGAAGTACTCGTCGACAGCGGCGTCGTCGATCCCGCTCGACGAGCTCTGGACCACTTGAGCGAAGGCGTCGCGGTCGAAATTGCCGAGCAGCTCCTCGCCCTCACCCTCGGTGCGCAGCGCCTTCGCCATCCCGTGCCACTTGCCGTCGGAGAAGAAGCCGGTGTCCGAGATGACCAGGGCGCTGACCGCGTCGGGGTGGTCGCAGGCCCAGCGCAGACCCACCAGCCCGCCCCAGTCGTGCACCACGAGCGCGACCCGGTCGAGCCCGAGCTCTTGCCGGAAGCCCTCGACCGCCTCGACCTGGCGCTCCCAGGTGCCGGGCGGGTCGGGTGGGGAGTCGCCGAAGCCCGCGAGGTCGGGCGCCACGCCACGCCAGCCCCTCGCCGCGACGGCGGGCAGCGCGTAGCGCCACATGTAGGACGACTGCGGGTAGCCGTGAAGCATGAGCGCCACGGGACCGTCGGGCGGGCCCTCCTCGCGGTGGTGGAGCACGGGGCGAACCTACCCCGTTGTCGACTTTCCCCGACCATGTCGGGAGAACTCGCCAGTTGCTCGAGTGCCGCCGCGAGGGCCACGCCGCAACCTTCGCGCGGGCCGTGTCCGAGACCCTGCCGGCGACCCCGAGGGTTTAACCTCGGAAGAACTTTGCCCGAGCCCGAGGATCTCGAGCGGCGCGCCACCGAGCTGCTGCAGCAGCTCATCCGCTTCAACACGGTCAACCCTCCTGGAAACGAGGAGGAGGCCCAGCGCTTCCTCGCCGGGCTGCTAGGCGACGCCGCCTTCGAGACCGAACTGCTGGCCGACGTCGAGGGCCGGCCCAACCTGGTCGCGCGGCTCGCCGCCGGCTCCGACGGCCCGGGACTGGTGCTGCTCGGCCACGTCGACACCGTGCTCGCAGACCCGGCCGACTGGAGCACCGACCCCTGGTCGGGCGAGGTCAAGGACGAAGCGGTCTGGGGCCGCGGCGCGCTGGACATGAAGAGCCAGGTGGCGGCCGAGATTGCCGCCGCCGTGGCGCTGGCCGAGGAGGGCTGGCGGCCCGAGGCCGGCGAGCTCAAAATCATCGTCACCGCCGACGAGGAGGCGGGCGCCGAGCACGGCGCACAGTGGCTGTGCGAGCAGCACGCGGAAAAGGTGCGCTGCGACCTCGTGGTCAACGAGGGCGCGGGCCAGGTGATCGGATACGACGGCCGGCGCGTCTACGGAGTCTGCGCGGCCGAGAAGGGTGTCTTCCGCTTCACGCTCACCACCCGCGGGCGCGCGGGGCACGCATCGATCCCGCGCATCGGCGACAACGCGCTGGCCAAGATGGCGCCTGTGCTCGAGGCCATGCGCGACGGGCAACCCGAGTACGAGCTCTCGCCCGAGCCCCAGGGCCTGATCGAGGCACTCGGCCTCAGCACGGAGGACCTCGAGGGGACGCTGAAGCAGATCGAGGCGACCGACCCGCGCGTCGCGGTGCTGATCGAGCCGATGCTCGGCGTCACGCTGACGCCGACGATGATCAGCGCCTCGGAGAAGATCAACGTGATCCCCGCGCGCGCGGACCTGAAGGTCGACTGCCGCGTGCCGCCCGAGCTGGGCGAAGAGCACGCGCTGAAGCGCATCCGCGAGGTGGTGGGCGACAACGGCTTCGGAGTCGAGTTCGGCGAGACGGTCATCGGCAACCGCTCTCCGGTCGACACTCCTCTGATGGACCACATCAAGGACTTCATCGCCGAAGAGGAGCCCGGCGCGGAGGTGGCGCCGGTCGTGCTCCCCGGCTTCAGCGACTCGCGCTGGTTTCGCCACGCCTTCCCCCACTGCGTGGCCTACGGCTTCTTCCCCCAGCGCAAGATGGACCTGTTCGAGGCCGCCCCCCTCATCCACGGGGCCGACGAGCGCATCCCGGTTGAGGACCTGGGGCTCGCGGCGCGGTTCTACGCGGGACTGATCGAGAGGACGCTGGGGTGAGCACCCCGGAGGACAAGCTGAGGCTCGGCGGCATGGCCCTGCGCAACGGACTGCTGGTGCACGGCCCCACCCACTGGGCCGCCGCGGTGCGCACCCCGCAGGGCGAGCTGAAGGTGGGCTCGGGCCCCAAGCCCGACCTGGGCGGCCGGGCCAGCGAGCGCATCCCCGGCGTGCGCGGCATCACGAAGCTCGCCGAGGCCATGGCGGTCATCCCGCTTGTCAAGCGGGCCCTCCCCGAGGCCAAGCTGCCGATGCAGGACGTGCGGACGCTGGGGACGATGGCCGGCGCCGCGGTGCTCGGCCAGGCCATCCGTTCCACCGGGGCGCGCACCGTCGGCCGCGAGGCCGCCGTAAGCCTCGTGAGCCTCGCGCCGGCCCTGCTGGCGCTGCGCGGGGGAGACCTGGCCGCCTACCACGGCGTGGAGCACAAGGCCATCGCCGCCTACGAACAGGACGGTGAGGCGGCTGAGGCCGAGAAGGAGCACGACCGCTGCGGCTCGAACCTGGTGGCGCCGATGCTGGCCAGCGCCGCCGTGGGCAACGTCGCCGCGCGCAGGGCGGGCCTGAAGGGCCCGGCCGCCGAGGTCACCGTGGCGTTGGGCAGCGCCGCCGTGGCGGTGGAGGTGTTCGCCTGGTCGGAGCGTCACGAGGGCACGAGCCTGTCGCGCGCCCTGCGCAAGCCGGGCCACGAGATCCAGCGGCTGGTGGGGACGCGCGAGCCCAGCGAGGAGCAGCTCGAGGTGGGCCGCGCCGCGCTGGCGGAGATCCTGCGGGTCGAGACCGCGCCGTGAGCGCCACGCGGGAGCGGCTGGCCCCCGAGGTCTTTCGCCTCCCCGTCGAGCGCATCCGCGAGGGCTACTACTCCGACGCCTACTTCACCTTCACACGAGAGCTCCTGGAGACCGAGAACAGGCACCCGCATGTCCTCATGCAGGTCTTCCAGCGCAAGCGGTCGGTGCTGGGCGGCATCGACGAGGCGATCGCGATCCTCAAGCAGTGCGCCGGGCGCGACGGGCGCGGCTGGGAGGAGCTCGAGGTGCACGCGCTGCACGAGGGCGACGAGCTGGTCCCGTGGGAGACGGTCATGACCATCGAGGGCGATTACTCGCTGTTCGCCCACCTGGAGACGGTCTATCTCGGCTCGCTGGCCCGCCGCACACTGATCATGAGCAACGTCAGGGAGGTCGTCGCCGCCGCCAACGACAAGCCGATCCTCTACTTCCCCGCCCGCCACGACCACTGGCTGGTGCAGACCGGGGACGGCTGGTCCGCCCACGTGGCCGGCGCGATCGGCGTCTCCACCGACGCCCAGGCGTCGTGGTGGGGAGGGCGCGGCGTGGGCACGGTGCCGCACGGGCTGATCGCGGCGTACGAGGGCGACACCGCCGGCGCGGCCAAGGCCTTCGCCACGCGCTTCGCCGACCAGATGAACGTAGTCGTGCTGGTCGACTTCGAGAACGACTCCGTGCGGACCTCGCTCGAGGTGGCCGACGCGCTGGGGGACGATCTGTGGGGCGTGCGCCTGGACACCTCGGGCACGCTGGTGGACCGCGCGCTGTGGACCGAGATGGGCGAGTTCGACCCCACCGGGGTCAACATCCGGCTGGTGGAGCGCGTGCGCCAGGCACTCGACGACGCCGGTCACGGGCGCGTGAAGATCGTGGCCAGCGGGGGCTTCGACGCAGAGCGCATCCGCGCATTCGAGGCCGTGGGGGCACCGGTCGACTCCTACGGCGTCGGCTCCTCGCTGGTGCGCGGCTCCAACGACTACACCGCCGACATCGTCGAGGTGGAGGGCCGACCCTGCTCCAAGGTGGGAAGGCGCCTACATCCAAATCCTCGGCATCAGCCCGTGACCTGACCCGCCGATAAGGGTCACAGTGCTGGGACTCGGCTCATTCCTGTCCGGTTTCGAGGACTGGGCCATCGTATGGCTCCGATCATCTTCATGGGGCTCATCGCCGTGGTGATGATCATGCTCCTGAAGACGATGCCGCTGCGGACAAAGCCGCAGCAGATCAAGCCGAGCCAGAACGAGGCCATCGGCTGGGACGACGTCGCGGGGGCCGACGAGGCCAAGGAAAAGCTCCGCGAGGTGGTGGAGTTCCTCCAGGACTCCAAGCGCTTCCACCAGCTCGGTGCGCGCGTCCCCAAGGGGATCCTGCTGCACGGGCCGCCCGGCACGGGCAAGACCATGCTGGCCAAGGCGGTGGCCAAGGAGTCCGGCTCGGAGTTCTTCGCCCAGTCGGCCCCCGCGTTCGTCGAGATGTTCGCCGGCCTGGGCGCCGCCCGCATCCGGCGGCTGTTCAGGGAGGCCCGCAAGGCCGCACCGGCGATCGTCTTCATCGACGAGCTCGATGCCGTGGGCGCCGCCCGTGGCAAGGACATCTCCGGCGAGAAGGACCAGACGCTCAACCAGCTGCTGGTGGAGCTCGACGGGTTCGGCGGCCGCGACGACGTTGTCGTCATCGGCGCCTCCAACCTCCTCGACAAGCTCGACACGGCGCTGCTGCGCCCCGGGCGCTTCGACCGCCAGATCTTCGTCACGCCGCCCGACCTCAAGGGCCGCAAGGAGATCCTCGGCGTACACGTGCGCGACAAGCCGCTGCGCGACGTCGACCTCGACATCATCGCCCGCCAGACCAGCGGGCTCACGGGGGCCGACCTGGCCAACATCTGCAACGAGGCGGCGATCTTCGCCGGCCGGGACGGGCGCGACCACATCAAGACCAAGGACTTCCAGGGTGCGCTCGAGCGGGTGATCGCCGGCATGCAGTCACGGCGGGTGATCACCGAGCACGAGAAGAAGGTCGTCGCCTACCACGAGGCCGGCCACGCCCTGTGCTCGGAGCTTCTGCCCTCGGTGGAGAAGGTTCACCGCATCTCGATCGTCCCCCGCGGCAAGGCGCTCGGGTACACGCTGAACCTGCCTGACGAGGACCGCTACCTGAAGACCCGCGAGGAGCTGATCGACTACATGGTGGTCCTGCTCGGCGGCCGGGTGACCGAGCACGTCGTGTTCGGCAAGGTCACCACCGGCGCGGCCGACGACCTGCGCCGGGTCCACGAGATCAGCCGGGGGATGGTGACCGACTACGGCATGGGCACCGACGTGATGTCCAAGCAGATCCCGACCGACGACTACTCCCTGTCGGACTCCACGCGGCGCGTTGTCGACGAGGAGCAGCAATACATCACCGACCTCGCGCACCGGCGCGCCCTCGCGCTGGTCTCCCAGAACCGCACCCTCCTCGAGGGCTTTGTCTTCACCCTGCTGCAGAACGAGGTGCTCGAGCGCGAGGACATCGAGCGCATCGTCAGCTCGTACAGGGGAGAGAACGGCTCAGCGCCGGACCCCGCCCGGCACCCGGGACCGGCCACTATCGCGGCCTCCGAGGGCCTCCAGGGCGATAGGTAGTCTCAGCGCCCTCTTGTTCGGGCGCATCGATCACATCGGCGTGGCGGTCGAGGACATCGACGAGGCCGTGACCCTCTACCGCGATCGGTTCGGCATGCGCGAGCAGCACCGCGAGACCGTCGAGGAGCAGGGCGTGGACGCCGTGCTGCTGGAGATCGGCGAGGGCCATGTGGAGCTGCTCAGCCCGTTGGGGGCCGAGACCGCCGTGGGTAAGTTCCTGGAGCGCAACGGCCCCGGGCTACACCACGTGGCCTACCAGACCGACGACATCGACTCCCGCCTCGAGGAGCTGCGCGAAGCCGGACTGCGCCTCATCGACGAGCAGCCCCGCACGGGCATCCGCGGCAGCCGGGTGGCCTTCCTGCATCCCAAGGCCACGGGCGGCGTGCTCACCGAGATCGTCCAACCGGCGGAGGATCACTGATGGCGGAGCGCCCCAATCGTGTCGACATCGGATTCCAGGGCGGGCAGTCGCTGGCCTTGAGGGTGAGCGACGAGCCGCTCAAGGCCCTGCGCGACGCGCTGGCCGACGAGAGCTCGGACCGCTGGCACGAGCTCAAGACCGAGGACTCCGACGTCTCGCTCGACCTGTCGCAGATCGTCTACGTCCGGGTCGAGACCGAAGAGCACCGCGTCGGCTTCTAGCGCGCGCAGAACGCTCGGGGCCCTCGACCTGGCGCTGCTGAGGGTGCTGCGCACCCGCGGGCACACGCCCTCCGCCGAGGCGGCCGCCATCGCCGTGGGCCGGGTCACCGAGCACGCGGCCCTGTGGCACGCGCTCGCGCTGGCCGGGGCCGTGCTGCACCCCTCGGGCCGGCGCCGCTACCTCCGCACCATGCGGGCCGTGGCGGTCGCCCAGTTCGTCACCTCGTCGATAAAGCTGACCCTGCCCCGCGACCGGCCGGTGTTCGAGGACCTGCCCCCGCTGATGCCGACCGTCTCCGAGCTCTCCTACCCCTCGGCCCACGCATCCACCTCCTTCGCCGCGGCGCGCGGCCTGGGCGGCGGCCCCGTGTACGCGCTGGCGCTGGTCGTAGCGCTCAGCCGCCCCTTTCTGGGCCTGCACTACCCCTCGGACACCCTGGCGGGCGCCGCCCTCGGGCACGCGCTGGCCCGGCTGACCCCGTGAAGGTCGGCATCGTCGGGTTGCCCAACGCGGGCAAGTCGTCGCTGTTCAACGCTCTGACCGCCGCGGGCGCGCAGGCTGCCAACTACCCCTTCACCACCGTCGAGCCCAACGTGGCGGTGGTGCCCGTGCCCGACGAGCGCCTGGACGCCGTGGCCAAGACCGTGGGCGCCCGGCCGGTGGTGCACGAGGCGATCGAGTTCCACGACATCGCGGGGCTGGTGCGCGGGGCGCACCAGGGGGAGGGCCTCGGCAACCGCTTCCTGGGGAACATCCGGGAGACCGACGCCCTCCTGCACGTGGTGCGAGCGCACGACGACCCGCAGGTGGTCCATACCGAGGGGGCCGTCGATCCGCTGTCCGACGTCGAGGCGGTGGAGACCGAGCTGCTGATGGCCGACCTCGACACCGCCGAGCGGCGGCTCGAGCGGGTGTCGCGCCAGGCAAGGTCGCTCGACAAGGAGCTGCAGGCCGAGGCGGCCTGGCTGGCGCAGGTGGTGGAGGCGCTGCGCGAGGGCCGGCCGGCCCGCTCGGTTCCGGGGTCCGAGGACGCGCCCGCGGGGCCGCGGCAGCTCAGCGCCCTGACGGCCAAGCCCGTGCTCTACGTGGCCAACGTCGCCGAGGGCGAGCCGCTCGAGCCGCCCGGGCCGCTGGCCGAGCACGCCGCCAGGACCGGCGCCCGCGCGACGGCGGTCAGCGCCCGGCTGGACGCCGAGCTTGCCGAGCTCTCCGACGAGGACGCCGCGGCCATGCGGGAGGATCTCGGGGTGGCCGAGTCGGGTCTCACCACGGTGATCCGCGAGGCCTTCGCCCTGCTGTCGCTGATCTCGTACTTCACCGCCGGCCAGGGCAAGGAGGCGCGGGCCCGGGCCATTCCGGCGGGCACTCGCGCCCGCCCCGCGGCGGGCGCGGTGCACACCGACATGGAGCGCGGCTTCGTGGCGGCCGAGGTGGTCCCGTGGGACGACCTGGTCAAGGCCGGCGGCTACGCGCCCGCGCGCGAGCAGGCGCTGCTGCGCGTCGAGGGTCGCGACTATGAGGTGCGCGACGGCGACGTCGTGACGTTCCGCTTCACGCCGGGCTGAGCGCTTGCCAGCCGCGCGAGGGCCAAGGCACCCGTCAGGAGGCCGAGGTCACGCAGCACGATGTCCCCGTAGCCGCCGGCCAGCAGCAGGCTCACGATGATGCCGCCGAGCCAGGCCGCCACGAGCAGCCCGCCGAAGCGCGGCACCACGGCGACCACCAGGCCGGCCGTGATCTCCACGATCCCCACCAGGTGCATCGCGTCGGCGGCGCTTCCGGGGATCAGGTCGTTGAACTCCGGTGCCAGGTAGAGGGCCCAGTGGTCGTTCATCACGTGGGCGAACTTGTCGAGCCCGAAGAGGATGGGCGCGACGCTGAACACAACCCGAAGCAGCACGAAGGCCTGTGCCGCGGGGTCGTTGCGAAGGGTTTCGAAGCGCGGGAAGGGAATGGGCCGCAGGGCGGCCGCGACGGCGCTGCTCATGGTGTCTCCTTTGTGGACGGGTACGAGCAGTGAGCGCCGCGTGCGCGGCATTTCTTACCCGGCGGGCAAGAAATCTCGTGTTTCGTGCGCTAGCGGCCGACCTTCACCGCCGGGCCGGTCAGGGCGCCCGAGCGCGCGCGGTAGACGCCGCCCCGTACGCGGACCGAGAAGTCGCCGCTGAAGGTCGCGACGCCCCGCGCCGCTTGCCGCCAGCGCCAACGCACCCGGCGCTCGATCGCCACGCGGCCCGAGCCCCTCGGCTCGAACCAACCCGTGATGCGCCGGCGACGGCCCCAGCTCACCACTTTGTGGAAGTGGGCCCAGGTGTCCGGCAGGCCCAGGAGTGTTCGCAGCCGGCCGCCGTCGACCGGATCCGAGCCCCGCGTCCCCACGATCCGCGCCCGTACGATCCGCGGCGGGACCCCGCGCTCTGTGACCCGCACGCCCAGGAAGCGACCGCGGTAGCGCCCGCGCAGGCGCCGGGCCATGGCGCGGTCGGAGTAGCGCAGCTCGGAGCGGTGGCGCGGCGAGATGCGGTCGTAGGGGTCGGGCACGCTCACCAGATACGGCCGCGGGCCGGAGTCCACGAACGAGTTCTCGGCGTTCTCCGTCCGCCCGCCCGAGGTGGAGAAGAAGAAGGCGGTGATGGGCCTGCCGCGGTAGGTGAGCACCTGGTCGGCGGTGGCGCGAACGGCGGCGCTGGACTCGGGCCGCTCGCCGGAAGCCCCCAGGTACACCTGCGAGCGCGTGTCGGGCAGGTGGTCGTAGAGCTTCGAGCGCGACGGTGAGGAAAGGGCGTAGGAGCGCGCCGCCACCGCCTGGCTCTTGAGCGCCTCGGGATGCCAGCCGGCGGGCATCTCGCCCGGCACCACGCCGCGGACGTAGTCGTCGAGGGGCAGCGAGTTGACGACCATCAGCCCACCCCGCGCACGGTGGAGCACGAGCGACCCGCGGTAGCTGCCGTCGGACACACCGGTGTCGGCCTTGCCCAGGAGCTGGACGGGCGCGCCCCCGCGTGAGACACCCAGCGGCTCGGTGAAGCTGCCCACGCGGTTGCGCCCACGGAAGAGCAGCACGCCCGGCCCGCCCGGTCGTGCCGTGTAGGTGACGTTGGGCCGAGCGCTGCGATCGCCGATGCGGCTCGCCCCGCGGATGCTCGCTGCCGAGTAGCCGCGCCGCACGAGCACGCTCGTCTCGCGCGGAGGAATCCGCGTCAGCTCGGCCCCGCGGTAGTAGTGGTTCAGGATGCGCCGGTAGTCACGCCCCCGCCGGGCAAAGCCGTAGGCCCCGAACTGGCTCAGGCCCACCCCGTGCCCGAAGCCGGCGGCGCGAATGACGTGGACGGCGTGCGCATCGGGGGGAGGCGCGCCGGGCACGGCGAGCGGCGCCAGGACCAGCAGCGGGCGAAGCATGGCTTCGGAGGTCTAGCGGAGGAGCGCAACCCGGGCGTCGGCCGGGCGAGCACCGCTCGCTCCAAAGGTCACCGGAGGAGCGCAGCCCGGGCGCTGGCCGGGCGAGCACCGCTCGCGTCAAGGCGCCGCCCGCTCGAGGATCACCGGAGACGAGTGGCGGGGCCCGTCAGTCCCGCCGCTCGCACGCGGTACACGCCGCCCCGGCGGACCACCACACGAAACGCGCCTGCCGGCGATAGCCGGCCACGCCCCACGCGCTTCCAGCGCCGGCCGACCCGGCGCTCCACCACCAGCCGCCGCGAGGACGGGGCGGGGGAGAATCGCCCGACCAGCTGCGGGCTGCGCGTTGTCGGTCCCGGTCCGGCGACCCGCGCCAGGCGAGCCTGCGAGCTGGACACCGTGGTGAAGCTGGAGGGCACGTCGTAGAGCCCGAGGCGGGTGCGCAGCTGCGGGCCGGTGACCCGCCGCGAGCCGCTCGAGCCCAGCACCTGCGCGCGGATGATCCGGGGCGAGGCGCCCCGGCGCAGGACGCGCAGGCCGCGATAGCTCCCCGGCGCGCCGAGCCGCGAGTCCAGCGACGCGCCCGAGAAGCGCCGGCTCCAGCGGTGCTGCGGAGAGATGCTGTCGTAGCGGTCCTCGACTCCGACCAGGTAGGGCTGGGGGTCGCCGCCGAAGATGTTCTCGACGTTCTCGGTGTGCCCGCCGGAAGCGGAGAAGAAGTAGGCGGTGATGACCTTGCCCTGGTAGGTCAGGACCTGGCGCGCGGTGGCCTTGACGGCCCGGCTGGTGCTGCGCCGCTCGCCGGCCACGCCGCGGTAGACCTGCGAGCGGGTGTCCGGATAGTGGTCGAACACGCGCGAGCGCGGGGAGGAGGCGCGCGCATAGGAGCGCGCGGCCACGGCCTGGGCCTTGAGGGCCTCAGGATGCCAGGACGAGGGCATCTCGGCGGCCACCACGCCCTTCACGTACGAGTCGACATCCAGCGCGTTCACGACGGTCACGCCGCCGCCCAAACCGGGCCGCAGCACGAGCTTGCCGCGGTACCTGCCGCTGGTCACTCCGGTCAGGGCCCGGCCCAGGAGCCGGCTGACGTTGCGCGGCCGATAGACGCTGACGCGCGAGAAGGTCCCGATGCGCCGGCTGCCGGAGAACACCGCGACCTTCGAGCCGCGGCGCTTGGCGGTGTAGGTGGCGCGAGGGCGCGCGGTGCGCGGGCCGATGCGCGACACGCCGCGGAAGCGGATGGTCGAGCGGCTGGCGGCCAGCAGGACCCGCGTCGGGCGCGAGGAGGCCTGCGACAGCTCGGTGCCCCGGTAGTAGTGCTTGACGATCGCCTCGTAGCCGCGCCCGTGCTTGGCGTAGCCGTAGGCGCCGTACTGGCTGAGGCCCACGCCGTGGCCGAAGCCGCCGCCGCGCACGACGTGAACGGTCGCGGCGTGGGCGGCCGCCGGGGCGGCCGCGAAGGCAAGGCAGAGCAGAGCAAGGGTGGGGCGCCGCATCGCTGTCACAACCCCCATTTCGGCGAAAAGTGGCGGTTGCCTAAGCAACCGCGAACAGCCGCCACTCGCCGGGAACCCCCCGCAATTCGTGAAATCCGCGGTCGCTGAAGTCCAGTCCCGAGCCGACGACCAGATCCTTGACGGTGCTCGAGGCCAGCACCTCGTGCTCCTCGGCCTTGGCCATGACGCGGGCCCCGATGTGCACGGCGATCCCGCCCACGTCGCTGTCGCGGATCTCCAGCTCGCCGGTGTGCACGCCGGCCCGCACGCCCATGCCCAAATCCTTCATGCCCTCGCTGATCGCCTGGGCGCAGCGCACCCCGCGCGCGGGCCCGTCGAAGGTGGCCAGGAACCCGTCGCCGGTGTGCTTGACCTCGCGGCCGCGGTGGCGCGACAGCTCGCGGCGCACCAGCTCGTCGTGGCGGCTCAAGAGGCTCTTCCAGGCGCTGTCGCCCAGCGCGGCTGCGCGCTCGGTCGAGTGGCAGATGTCGGTGAACAGCACGGTGGCCAGCAGCCGGTCGGGCTCGCGCTCGCGCCGGTGGCCGGTCAGGAACTCCTCGATCTCACCGATCAGGGTGTCCACGTCGCCCAGCGAGAAGAGGTGGTCCGTACCCTCGAGCTCCACCAGGCGGGCGTCGGGGATGTGCTCGGCGAGGTAGCGGGAGTGGCGCACGTCGAGGAAGCCGTCCGCGGGGCGATGCAGCACGAGCGTCGGCACGCGGATCGAGGGGAGCACATGGCGTACGTCGAACTGGCCGATCAGCTCCAGGATGCGCTCGGCGGTCGCCGGGCTGGCGGCCAGGCGCTCCAGGCGCCCGGCCCAGTCCATGAAGGCGGGGTCGCTCTGCCGGCTCGCCGCCACCGCGCCGGCCATCAACCCGTCGCCCCAGTGCGCGACCATCTGCCTAGAGCGCTCCTCGCGCTCGTCGGGCTTCCAGGTCCAGTCGTAGTCGGGCGCCCATAGCGAGCGGGCGAAGGCCGAGTAGAGCACGAGGCGCTCACAGCGGTCCGGGCGGGTGGCCGCGAACAGCGCTCCCATCGGGCCGCCCTCGATCGTGGCCGAGACGGCGGCCTGCTCGAAGCCGACCGCGTCCATCACCGCAAGCACGTCGTCCATCTGCTCCTCGAGCATGGGCGCCTCGGCCATGGGGTCCGACAGCCCGCTGCCGCGCCGGTCGAAGAGGGCGACGGTGGCGAACTCGCCCAGCCGCTCGAAGGCGGCCGCCACCGACGGCTCCTCGAACAGGTACTCGCACTGGGAGATCCAGGTGGGCACCCAGACGAGGTTCACGGGGCCGTCGCCCACGGTCACGTAGGCGATGTTCACATCCCCGCTCTTGGCGTAGCGAGCCTTCGGCATTGCATGTGTAGTGTGCCGCGCCGTGGCCAAGCGCAAGGCTTCCGACCTCTTCGTCGAGTGCCTGGAGAACGAGGGCGTGCGCCACGTGTTCGGCATCCCGGGCGAGGAGACCGTCGACCTCAACGAGTCGCTCGCGCGCTCGGAGATCGAGTTCGTGCCGGTCCGCCACGAGCAGGGCGGTGGCTACATGGCCGACGTCTACGGGCGGCTGACCGGCCGCGCCGGGGTCTGCCTGGGCACGCTGGGCCCGGGGGCCATGAACCTCACGACGTCGGTCGCCGACGCCTACCTCGACTCCGCGCCGCTGGTGGCCCTCACCGGCCAGGGCGACCTCGAGCGCATGCACAAGGAGTCGCACCAGTACATCGACATCCTCAGCGTGCTGCGGCCGATCACCAAGTGGAACGCCCGTCTGAACAACCCCCGGATCATCCCCGAGGTCGTCCGCAAGGCATTCAAGGTCGCCCAGCAGCAGAAGCCCGGCCCCACCCACATCGAGATCCCCGAGGACGTGATGGAGGAGGAGGTCGACACCGAGCCGATCCCGGTGAGCGAGCGGCTGCGGCACCCCGAGCCCTCGGGCGACGAGATCGCTCGGGCGGCCGAGCTGATCCGCAACGCCAGCGCCCCGATCGTGCTGGCCGGCAACGGCGCCGTGCGGGTAGGGGCCAGTGCAGCGCTGCGCCAGTTCTCCGAGGTGACCGGCATCCCCGTGGCCGAGACGTTCATGGGCAAGGGCCTGATCGACAACCGCGGCGACAACGCCCTCGGCGCCGTCGGCCTGCAGGCCGGCGACTACGAGATGGCGGGCTTCGCCGAGGCCGACGTGGTGATCAGCGTCGGCTTCGACCTCGTCGAACACTCGCCCGAGCACTGGAACGACAAGCGCGACAAGACCATCGTCTACATCGACACCGTCCCCGTGGAGGTCGACGAGTACTTCGTCACCGACGTCGACCTGGTGGGCGACATCAACCGGATCCTCAAACGCCTGACCCACGAGTGCACCGGCCTCGGCCCCGGCGGCGGCTCCTCGCGCCTGCGCGACGTGGTGATGGGCCGGCTCGAGGCCGCCCGCGACGACGACTCCTTCCCCATGCAGCCGCCGCGCGCGCTGTACGAGATCCGGCAGGTGCTGGGCGACGACGACGTCCTCATCTCCGACGTCGGCCTGCACAAGCTGTGGATCGGGCGCATGTTCCCGGCCCACGAGCCGAACACCTGCCTGATCGCCAACGGCCTGGCGGGGATGGGCTTCGCGCTTCCCGCCGCGATCGCGGCCAAGCTGGTGCACCCGGACCGCAACGTGGTCACCGTCAACGGCGACGGCGGCTTTCTCATGAACTTCCAGGAGCTCGAGACCGCCAAGCGGCTGCGCACGTCCTTCGTGAACGTGATCTGGGAGAACGAGCAGTTCGGCTCGATCGTCTGGAAGCAGGACAAGAAGTTCGGCGACCACTTCGGGACGGACTTCACGAACCCCGACTTCGTGCAGCTCGCGCACGCCTTCGGGCTACCCGCGTGGCGCTGCGAGTCGGCCGAGGACTTCCCCCGGCGGCTGCGCGAGGCGCTGGCGCACGACGGCCCCACCGTGGTCGTGCTGCCGATCGACTACTCGATCGACGTGGCGATCTCCGAGGAGCTGGGCGCCGAGACGGTGGCCACCTAGGGGGCACCGGAGCCGGCCAGGCCCGCGACACGGGGCACCCGTCCGGAAAAACGCTCAGCCGCCTGACGAGTTTTCGAAAGGGCGACCGGGTGCACGCCCGGCGGACTGAGGCCCGGCGCCTTCGGGTAGAACGTGCGCATGAGCGTCGCCACCAGGGAACAGGAAGTCGTCGAGCGCGTCCCCAAGCAGCTGTGGATCGGCGGCGAGTGGCGCGACGCCTCCGGGGGCGACAAGCTGCCGGTGGAGGACCCCTCGACCGGCGAGACGCTGACCGAGGTCGCCGACGGCACGGCGGAGGACGCCAAGGCCGCCCTCACCGCCGCGCACGAGGCGCGCGAGGAGTGGGCCGCGAGCGCTCCCAACGATCGCTCCCAGATCCTGCAGAAGGCCTTCGAGGCGCTCAACGAACGCGCCGAGGACCTGGCGCTGCTGATGACGCTCGAGATGGGCAAGACGATCACCGAGTCCAAGGGCGAGATCGCCTACGCGGCCGAGTTCTTCCGCTGGTTCGCCGGCGAGGCCCTGCGCCTGGACGGCTACTACAAGACCGCCGGCAACGGCGCGGGCCGCGTGCTGGTGATGCGCCAGCCGCTGGGGCCCTGCCTGATGATCACCCCCTGGAACTTCCCCACGGCGATGGGCACGCGCAAGATCGGCCCCGCCGTGGCGGCAGGCTGCACGATGGTGATGAAGCCCGCGCAGCAGACGCCGCTGTCGATGCTCGCGCTGGCCGAGATCCTGCACGAGTGCGGGCTCCCGCCCGGAGTGCTGAACGTGATCACGAGCTCCTCGTCGGGCTCGACCATGGGCCCGCTGATCGAGGACCCGCGGCTGCGCAAGCTGACCTTCACCGGGTCCACCGAGGTGGGCCGCAGCCTGATGGAGCAGGCCGCGCAGAACATCCTCAAGACCTCGATGGAGCTGGGCGGCAACGCCCCCTTCCTGATCTTCGACGACGCCGACGTGGACGCCGCCGTCGAGGGCGCGATGATCGCCAAGATGCGCAACGTGGGCGAGGCCTGCACCTCGGCCAACCGTTTCCACGCGGCCGGCGCGGTGGCCGACGAGTTCGCCACCAAGCTGGGCGAGCGCATGGGCGCGATGAAGGTCGGCCGCGGCACCGAGGAGGGTGTCGAGGTCGGCCCGCTGATCGACGATGACCAGCGCGGCAAGGTGGCCGAGCTGGTGGACGACGCGACCGGCAGGGGGGCCTCGACCGTCGTCGGCGGCTCACGCGTGGACGGGAGCGGCTACTTCTACGAGCCCACGGTGCTCAGCGACATCCCCGACGACGCCAAGCTGCTCAAGGAGGAGATCTTCGGCCCGGTCGCGCCGGTCAAGGGTTTCTCCGACGAGGATGAGGCGGTGGCTGCGGCCAACGACACCGAGTTCGGCCTCGTGGCCTACGTCTACACCAACGACCTCAAGCGCGCCTTCCGCGTCTGTGAGCGCCTCGAGACCGGGATGATCGGCCTCAATCAGGGCCTGGTCTCCAACGCCGGCGCGCCCTTCGGAGGCTGGAAGCAGTCCGGCGTGGGCCGCGAGGGCGGCAACGAGGGCATCGCCGAGTACCTCGAGACCAAGTACGTCGCCGTCAACCTCTAGCCGGGTAGGTACCCGCCCTACACCTTCGCCTGGCGGATCCCTGAGCCACCCCATGAACGAGCGACCTCTTCAAGGCCACGCCGGCTCGCTGCACGTGCGGACGTGGGAGCGCGCGGATCCGAGCCACTTGGTCGTGATCGCGCACGGATACGGCGAGCACATCGGCCGCTACGACCACGTAGCGGACGCCTTCGCCGAGCGGGGAGCGGCGGTTTACGGGCTCGACCACGTGGGCCATGGGCGCTCAGAGGGCGAGCCTGCCTTGATCACCGACTTCGAGCCTGTGGTCGGGGACCTCCACCTGCTGGTCGAGGAGGCGCGCGCCGAGCACGTCGGCTGCCCGCTCGTGGTGGTGGCCCATTCGATGGGCGGCCTGATCGCCACCAGATACGCGCAGCGCCAGGGCGAAGGGCTCGCCGGATTGGTGCTCGCCGCGCCGCTCGTGGGCAATCCCGGGACAGGAGCGCTCCTGGCCCTGGATCCCCTGCCCGAGATCCCCGTCGACATCGCGGTGCTCTCCCGAGACGAATCCGTGCAGCAGGCGTACGCCGCCGATCCGCTCGTCTACCACGGCGGCTTCAGACGGGAGATGCTTGCCGCCATGGCGACGGCGCTGCTCGACGCGGCGCTCGACGCACAGCGCGTCCGGGGACCCGTGCTCTGGCAGCACGGCGAGGCGGATCAGCTCGTCCCGCTGGAGGGGAGCCGGCGCCTGCTGGAGCACTTGCCCAACGCCGAGGTCAGCGTGCGCCACTACCCCGGCGCGCGCCACGAGATCTTCAACGAGACCAACAGGGACGACGTGCTTCGGGACACGACCGAGTGGATCGAGACGGTCGTCAACGTGCAGCCCGACCCAGAGAAGGAGCCTTAGGAGAAAGCAGTGACCCGTGTCGAGCTGCTCTGGTGGGACGGCTGTCCGTCTCACCCCGAGGCGCTCGCCGACCTGCGCGAGGCCATGGACGAGCTCGGGCTGAACCCTGCCAGCGTCGAGGTCCGCGAGGTCGCGGACGACGAGGACGCGGCGCGAGAGCGCTTCATCGGCTCGCCCACGATCCGGGTGGACGGCCGCGACGTCGTCCCGCCGCCCGAGGACGAGGCCTACGGGCTCAGCTGCCGCGTCTACACCCTGCGCGACGGGCGGGTGTCGCCCGTCCCCGACCCCCAGGACCTGCGAGACGTGCTGAGGAGGAACCTTGAGCACAGCGCCTGACTTCACGCTTCCGGACACAGACGGCGAAGAGCACGGCCCCCAAGGCGTGACCGTGGTGGCCTTCACCTGCAACCACTGCCCCTACGCGCTGCGATGGCACGACCGGCTGCTGGCGGTGGCCGAGGACTACGCCGAGCGCGGCGTGCGAACGCTGCTGATCAACCCCAATGACGCCGACCGCTACCCGCGCGACTCGCTCGATGCCATGCGCGAGCGCGTGGCCGCCGAGGGCCCGTGGCCGGCGCCCTACCTGCGCGACGAGTCGCAGGACGTCGCGCGCGCCTACGGCGCGAAGACCACACCGGACGTGTTCGTGCTCGACGCCGACCGCGATGTTGTCTACCGCGGGGCGCCCGACGCCGACCACTCGGACCCCGGCCAGGACGCCCGCTGGCTTCGCGACGCGCTCGACGCCGTACTCGAGGGCCGGGCGCCCGAGACGGCACGGACCGACCCGATCGGCTGCAGCGTGAAGTGGAAGCGCTAGTGGACGGCGACCTTCAGCGCCACGATGATCACGCCGAAGGAGGCCGTCAGCAGCACTGAGCCCACACTGCCCCAGAAGCGGAAGCCCGACCGGCGGGCGATGACGAAGCCCAGGCCGACCAGCTCGGCGATGCCGAGGGCGAGGGCCAGGTCCAGCGCGAGGGTGCGGCCGAAGGCCTCGAACGCGGCGAGGCTCAGGACGAGCACGGTGGGGATGGCGGCCAGGACCATCGTCCCCTCCTCGCGTCCCACCGTCACGATCTCCTCCAGCTGCAGGTTGCGGTCCATGGTGAGCCGCCGTGCGGTGGACTCCGCGTACACGTGCGCCAGCCAGAAGACGATCGTGGTCACGATCACCGCGATCAGCACGTCGGAGACTGCGTAGTCGGGGTCCTCGGACAGCGTGGCGACCACCGCGGTGCTGAGGATCTGGCCGTAGATCGCCGGGGCGGCCCGGCGGCCCGTCCCCGGCTCGGTGGCCCGCGCACGCACGGGCGCCGAGACTAAGCCAAGTAGCGGAGGTAGGTGACCCCCGAATCGAAGCGCCGCTCCTCGGCGAGCTCGAGCTCGAGCGACTCGTCCAGGTCGGGCAGGTAGCGCAGCCCTCCGCCCAGGACGACGGGGTGCAGGTAGAGCCGGTACTCGTCGACCAGGCCGGCGCGGACCGCGGCCGCGGCGACGGTGGGGCCCGAGATGGCCAGTGGTCCGCCGTGCTGCTCCTTGAGCTTGCGAATCTCCTCCACCGCGTCCTCGCGCACCAGGCGGGTCTCGCCCTCCACCTCGGTGAGCGTGGAGGAGAAGACGACCTTCTCCGAGGCCTGCCACAGCAGCGCGAACTCGCGCTCCCACTCGGAGATCTCCGGGTCCTGGTCGGCGGTCGGCCAGTGCGCGGCCATCGTCTCCCACATGCGCCGGCCGTAGAGCTCCGCGCCGGCCTCGCGGAGCTCGTCGTTGGCGTGGCGGTGGAGGTCCTCGTCGGGGCGGGCCCAGTCGAGCCCGCCGTCGGGCGAGGTGACGTACCCGTCCAGCGAGACGAGCATCGAGTAGACGAGCTTCCTCATGCCAAGTAGGCAGCCAGATCGGCCGGACGGCTCAGGAACGGGCAGTGGGCGCCGTCGATCTCGTCGGGCACGATGCCCAGCCTCTCGCGGACCATGCCGCGGGTCCAGTCGGGCGGAAAGGTGCGGTCCTCGCGGCAGAGCAGGAAGCGGGTGGGCAGCTCGGGCCGCCCCTCGATGGGAACCGGCTCGCCCGTCGCCGGCGCCACCTGAGGCCGCGCCGCAGCCAGGGCCGCTTCGGCCTCCTGGCGGGGGAGGTCGGCCAGGAAGGCCTCGATCGGGTCCTCCGGGCTCTCCGGGGTGCCGGTGTTCGCGAAGTACTCCATCAGCGTCTCGCCGGGCTCGGGGACCATCCCCGCGACGTAGGTCAGCGACTCCGCGGATACCCGTGAGCACACGAGGGCCGCGGTGAAGCCGCCGAGGGAGTGGGCTACCACCCGCAGGTCGCGGGGCTCGCCCACCGCGTCGAACACGGCGGCCGCGTGCTCCTCCCAGCCCGCCGAGACGTCGTCGCAGGGCAGGTCGGGGGCCAGCGCCCGGTGGCCGCGCGCCTCCAGTTCGGAGGCGACACGGCCCCAGGCGGCGCCCGAGTCGGCCGCGCCGTGGATGAGGGCGTAGGTGGCCAGCGCTCAGCTCTCGGAGAGCGCGGGCTCGGGGCGAGGGTGTGGCCCGTCGTGCACGGTCGCAGCCCTGTCCTCGGGCTCCAGGACGACCACGGCTACCACGGTGGCGACCGCCACCAGGACGGCTCCGACCAGGAACGCGAGGTGGTAGCCCTGTGTGAGGGCCGAGCCCGCGTTCTCGCCGGCCTTCGCCAGCTCCTCGGTGCGCGAGCCCGACAGCGTGGCCAGCACGGCCAGGCCGAGGGCGCCTCCCACCTGCGCGGAGGTGTTGACCAGCCCGGAGGCCAGCCCCGCGTCCTCCGACGTCGCGCCCGACATGGCGATGTTCATCAGCGCCGGGAACGACAGGCCGGCACCGAAGCCGAACAGCACCATCGGAGGCAGCACGTGCGTGAGGTAGTCGCCGTCGACCGGCGCCTGCGTGAACAGGAGCAGGCCGATCACGATCAGCACCATCCCGGGCAGCAGCGTCTGGCGGGTGCCGAAGCGCATCACGAGCCGCTCCGAGTAGCGCACCGACAGCGTGCCCATGACCAGCGTCACCGGCAGGAAGGCGAGGCCGATCTCCAGCGCGTCGTAGCCCTGCACGCGCTCGAGGTAGAGGGAGCCCAGGAAGAACATCCCGAACATTCCCGCCACCGAGAGGGCCTGGATCACGTTGGCGCCCGACATGTTGCGCGAGCGGAACAGCCGCAGCGGCATCAGCGGGTTGGCGGCCTTGGCCTCGCGGGCCACGAAGGCCGCCAGCAGCGCCAGCGAGCCGGCGCCCAGCGCGAGGGTCTGGGGGTCGCCCCAGCCGAGGTCGGCCGCGGGCTTGACGATCGTGTAGACGCCCAGCATCAACGCGCTCGTGATCAGCACGGCGCCAGGCACGTCCGCGCCCTCGCCGAAGCCGATGCCCTCGTCGCGCTCGAGCAGGCGCCGGGCCAAGAGGGCGGTGACGATCGCGATCGGGACGTTCACGAAGAAGATCCAGTGCCAGTTGATCGACTGGGTCAGCACCCCGCCGGCCAGAAGGCCGATCGAGCCACCGGCGGAGGCCACGAAGGCGAACACGCCGATGGCCTTGGCCTGCTCCCGCGGCTCGGGGAACATCGTCACGATCATGCCCAGAATCACGGCGGAGGTCATCGCGCCTCCGACTCCCTGGAGGAAGCGGGCCGCCACCAGCACCTCCTGGCTTTGAGCCAGGCCGCACAGCAGCGAGGCCACGGTGAACACGGCCAGGCCGGCCAGGAACATGCGACTGCGCCCCATCAGGTCGCCGAGCCGGCCGGCCAGCAGCAGCAGGCCGCCGAACGAGATCAGGTAGGCGTTGACCACCCACGCCAGGCTCGACTGCGAGAAGCCCAGGTCGTCCTGGATGGACGGGAGCGCCACGTTCACGACGGTCACGTCGAGCACGATCATCAGCATTCCCGTGCACAGCACGTAGAGGGCTATCCAGCGGTTTCGGTCGGTCATCGGGTTCGTCTCCTTTCTCGGATGGCGGCCCATGCCAGACCGGCCGTTCCGTTGATCAACAGAATCAAGAGCTCTTCGGCGGGGACGCCGGCGACGTGCGCGATCACACGGCTGCCGCGGCGTACTCGTCGTGGCGGCGCACCCACTCCATCGGGTGGTGCTCAAAGCCGTCCTCGTTACGACCGTAGGGCACGCGGTCGAGCAGCTGGTAGACGCCCATCAGCACGTCGCCGCCGCGGGCGAAGGAGGAATACGTGTGGTAGACGACCCCGTCCTCGAGCGCGAAGGCGCTCATGCCGGGCAGCTCGGCGAAGGGCTGCTGGATCGGCGAGAAGTTGTACTCCGCCTCGCCCGCGCGCTGCTCCTGGGTGAAGGAGACGTTGAAGTCGTAGTTGAAGTCGCTTCCGAGCGACGAGACCCAGGGGAACTCCCAGCCCATGCGCGCCTTGTAGGCCTCGATCTTCTCGAGCGGGCCGCGTGCGATGGCCGTGAAGCTCACGTCGCGCTGCTCGAGGTGGGCCCGAGGGCCGTCGAAGTGGTCGGCCGCCAGCGAGCAGCTGGGGCAGAACTCGCCGTCGATCTCGGGCGAGTACATGAAGTGGTAGACGAGCAGCTGCGAGCGCCCCTCGAACAGCTCGGCGAGCGTCTTCGTCCCCTCGGGGGTGTCGAAGCGGTACTCCTTCTCGACGGGGACCCACGGCAGTTCGAGGCGCTCGCGGGCCAGCTCGTCGCTGCGCCTCGTGAGCTCCTTTTCCTTCTCCAGTAGCTCGCGGCGGGCCACGAGCCACTCCTCTCGGGTGGCGGTGCGGTGTGCTGTAGTCGGCATACCTGGATTCCTACCACAAAGTTGGAAAAACCAATCAAAAGATTTAAGAAGCCGATTTTCGGGTAGTATTTCCCCATGCCTACCAAGCGCACCTATCAAGAGGCCTGTGGCATCCCGCGCGCGCTGGACCGCGTGGGCGAGCGCTGGTCGCTGATGATCGCCCGCGAGCTGATGCTTGGGCCCAAGCGCTTCACGGACCTGCGCACAGGCCTGCCCCACGTCGGCCCCGACGTTCTCTCGCAACGCCTGCGCGACCTGGAGGAGTCCGGCGTGGTAAACCGCCGCAAGCTGCCGCCGCCCGCCGCCTCCCAGGTCTACGAGCTCACCGACTGGGGCCGCGAGCTCGAGCAGGTGCTCATCGCCCTTGGCCGCTGGGGCGCCCGCGCTCCGGCTGCGCCCGACGGCTGTGGCATGAGCTTCGACGCGCACCTCCTGTCACTGATGACGCTGTTCGACTCCGAGCTGGCGCAGGGCTTCGAGACCGCCCTCGAGCTCCGGCTCGGCGAGGAGCGCTTCCGCGCCGTCGTCGCCACCCACCTGACACTGGAGCGGGGCGAGGTCGACCAGCCCGACGCCGTGGTCACCACCGACCACGAGACGCTCCTGGCCTTGGCCCACCGCCGTATCGGGCTGGATGAGGCCGAGGCCGCCGGTGTGGCCACCGTCGAGGGCGACCGCGAAGCCGCCGAGCGCTTCTTCGGGCTGTTCACCCTGCCCGCGCCCGCCTTGGTCTAGCGCCGGCTCGACCGAACCAGGACGCGGACGCCCTCACCGCTCCGGGGAATTCGTCAGGCGGCTGAGGGTTTTCCCGGGTGGAGTACCTGGTCCGCCCGCGGGCGCCGCGGCGCGGGCGTGCTGACCCTCAGGCCGAGGGCTTGCTGCCATCCGCCATCGCCTTGAGGTCGAGGGCGCGGTCCAGCGTCTCCTCGTCCACGCCCTTCTCGATCGCCACCTCGCGGATGGTCCGCTTCGAGGCGACGGCCTCCTGCACGATCTCCGTGCCCTTGTCGTAGCCGATGAAGGGGTTCAGCGCCGTGGCGATCGCCGGCGTCGACTCCGCGTGGCGGGTAAGCGCCTCCTCGTTGGGCTCGAGGCCGTCGATGCACTTCTCGGCCAACATGTGCGAGCCGCTGGTCAGCACGGTGATCGACTCGAGCAGGTTGCGGGCGATCACCGGCACACGCACGTTGAGCTCGAAGGCCCCCTGCGAGCCGGCGACCGTGATCGCCATGTCGTTGCCGATCACCTGGGCGGCCACCTGGAGAACGACCTCGGGGATGACCGGGTTGACCTTGCCCGGCATGATCGAGGAGCCCTTCTGGAGCTCGGGAAGCTGCAGCTCGGTCAGGCCGGTCCGCGGACCGGAGCCCATCAGGACCAGGTCGCTGGCGATCTTGGTCAGCGAGACGGCCACGACCTTGAGGGCGCCGGAGAGCTCGACCAGCGCGTCGCGGTTGCCCTGGGCCTCGAAGGGCTCGGCGGGGCCGTCGATCGGCACGCCGGTGTCCTCGGCGATCTTCGCACGCACGCGCTCGGCGAACTCCGGGTGGGTGTTCAGGCCGGTGCCGGTCGCGGTGCCGCCGAGCGGGATCTGCGACGCGCGCGGCAGCGCGGCCTGGACCCGCTCGCGCCCGAGGCGGATCTGCGCCGCGTAGCCGGCGAACTCCTGCCCGAGCGTCACCGGAACCGCGTCCATCATGTGCGTCCGCCCCGCCTTGACGAGGTTGGCGAACTCCTTCGACTTGCCGCCCAGCGAGCCGCTCAGGCGCTCGAGCGCGGGCAGCAGCTTGTCGTGCGTCTCGGCCACCGCGGCCAGGTGCACGGCCGAGGGGAAGACGTCATTGGAGGACTGGCCCATGTTCACGTGGTCGTTGGCGTGGGCCTCGTCGCCGGCCAGCTCGGCGATCACCTCGTTGGCGTTCATGTTCGACGAGGTGCCCGACCCGGTCTGGAAGACGTCGATCGGGAACTGGTCGTCGTGCTTGCCCTCGGCGATCTCGTAGCCGGCTCGCGCGATTCGCTCGGCCACGTCGGACTCGAGCAGCCCCAGCTCCCCGTTCACCGCGGCTGCCGTCCCCTTGATGCGCCCCAGCCAGCGGATGACGGGCACCGGCACGCGCTCGCCGGATACGGGGAAGTTCTCCACGGCCTTGGCGGTCTCCCCGCCCCACAGCTGGTGCTCGGTCACGGACATGGCCTGAACCTACCCACTGGTGAGCCCCGCACGCTGGCCGCGCCGGAACGCGGGGCTGGAGCGGTCCACCCGGCCGAGTTCCTGCTCGAGGCGGCGCCGCAGCTCGTAGTGGAGGCCCTGGCTCTGGCGCGAGCCCCGCTCGACCGCCCCCGCCAGGTAGCCAAGGCGCACGGCCTCGGCCGAGGCCGGCCGCTCCGCGGCGATGTCCGCCAGCCTGGCGGCAGCCGCGTTGACCGCTCCGCCGAACTGCTGCAGCTCCGCGGCGTCGGCCGAGTCGGTCATGCAGCCGGAGAGGGCCACGCCATCGATCCGCACCGGCCCCGGGGCCGAGGCGAGGGCCGACGTGATCGCGCGCTCGCCCTCCCGGCAGGCGGCGGGCAGCTCTTCCTCGGCGCCGCAGCCGGCGAGCAGCGCCGCGGCGACGAGACACTTGAGCAGAGTCGATCCCCCGATTCGCTGCACTATCCCGCACGGCCGCGGCGCGGGCCACGGCAAGCGGATGCTCGGAGCGTGTCGCAAGAGCGCGAAGGAGCGTGCTTCTGCTCACGATGTGGGCGCACGGCCGATCCCGAGACGGCGCACCGCGTGTGCCCGGCCTGCGGGCTCGGGATGTTGCTGTGGTGCCGGGAGGACGAGCTCCCCGGGCCGGCGTTCGCCGTGGTGGGACACGACCTACAGGTGAAGGCGGTGAGCGAGGCCGCCGAGGCCATGTTCGGCGACGAGCTGCCCGACCCCGAGAGCGAGCTGGCCGTGGCCGTGCGCCGGGCGTCGGTACGCCGGATGACCGCGCCACAGCCGGTCAGGGCGGGCTCGCTGTCGTTCAAGGTGGGCACCTGTGGACCGCCGCGCGCGGCGCTCGTCTCGGTGCAAGAGCCCCTGCACCGGTTGCGAAAAGCCCGCTGAGCAGCGAAAAAAGGGAACGTGGCCATGAGCGGGATTCGCACGCATGCGGCCGCCGAGCTGCTCGGCGTGAGCCCGAACACCCTGCGCAGCTGGGAGCGGCGCTTCACCTACCCGCGCCCGCGAAGGACCGCCGGCGGGCACCGCCAGTACGACCTCGCCGAGCTAGAGGCGCTGAGGCGTGCCCTGCTGGAGACGCACAACATCTCCTCGGCCATCGAGGTGGCCCGCCGCCGCGGCGAGGGCCCCAGCTCGGCCAACCGCCTACTCGACGCCTTCGACCGCTTCGACGAGGTCGCCGCCGATCGCGTGCTCGAGGAGAGCCTGGCGGTGCGCTCGGTGGAGCGGACCGTGGAGGATGTGCTGCTGCCCGCCGTCCAGGCCGCCGACGACCGCGCCTCGCGCGAGCCCGAGTTCGAGCTGGCCTGTCGCTGGGCCACCGGCTGGCTACACGCCCAGCGGCGCATCGCCCTGCCGGCCAGCCGCGAGGAGTCGGTGGTGATCTTCGACGCCAGCGATCGCCTCGACCTCGAGGCCCTGCACGTGCAGGCCCTGGAGCTGGCTCTGCGCCGCGCCGCCTTCCCGACGCTGCTGCTCTCCTTCGGCCTAGCGGGCGGCGCGCGCCATCCGCGCCTGCAAGCCAACCGCGTTCGTCTTCTGCGGAGGCGACGCCACGCTCGAGGTGGTCGGCCGCCTGATGTACGCGGTCAAGCAGGTGGGCTCCTCTGCGCCCGTCGTCGAGTACCGCGAGTCGATGCCGGTCAAGGGCGAGCGCTCGGTGCCGAGCCTGGGCAACGTGCCGACCGAGGCCGTCGAGCGCCTGCGCGAGCTGGTGGACCGCGAGCACACCCCCGGCGCCGCCCCGGCGCGTTCCGGATCCGCAGAGCCGAGCACCGAGAACGTCCGCAGCCACGCTTAGCTTCCCGCCCCATGAGGGCACTCGAGGTCGGTGACCCGCTGGCCCACCGGGCGCTGGAGGCGCTTCTGCGCGCCGAGACCTCGCTGCGCCGCTCGCTGTCCGCAGACCTCGAGCGCGAGGGGGTGACGGCCGCGGGCTTCTCGGTGCTGGTGGTGCTCACCACCGCCGGCGGGTCGATCGAGCTGCGGGCGCTGCGGCGGCGGCTCGGCCTGACCAAGGCCAACGCCACGGAGGTGGTGGCCACGCTGGAGGCGCGCGGCCTGGTCCTGCGCCGGCGCCTGCAGCACGACCGGCGGGCGTCGGCGGTCGACATCACCTCGCGGGGCTCCGAGCTGGCCAAGCGGCTCTTCCCCGCCCACACCGAGCGCGTCTCGCACGCCTTCGGCGGCCTGGACGAAACCGAGAAGCGGGACCTGGCCGACCTGTGCAGGCGTTTGGCCGCCTGAGCCGCCCCGCGCTCGGTCCGCACGTTCTTCCTGCGCGGCCCCGCAAATAACCTCGGGCGGTGCCCCCGCCGCACCGCCCGGTCGACCCCTCGCAGTCCTTCCCAGCCCTCGAGGAGCAAGTGCTCGAGCGCTGGCGCGAGCGCGATGTCTTCCGCGAGTCGGTACGCCGCCGCGAGGGCGCGGAGCCGTTCGTCTTCTACGAGGGCCCGCCCACCGCCAACGGCCGCCCCCACGCCGGCCACGTGCTCTCGCGCGTGTTCAAGGACGTGTTCCCGCGCTTCCAGACCATGCGCGGCCGGCAGGTCCACCGCAAGGGGGGCTGGGACTGCCACGGGCTGCCGGTCGAGCTGCAGGTCGAGCAGGAGCTCGGCTTCACCGAGAAGGAGGACATCGAGCGCTACGGCGTGGCCGAGTTCAACGCCAAGTGCCGGGAGTCGGTGCTCGAGTACGTCGACGAGTGGAACCGCCTTACCGAGCGCATCGGCTTCTGGATCGACACCGGCGATGCCTACTTCACCCTCGACAACTCCTACATCGAGTCGGTCTGGTGGTCGCTCAAGGAGGTGTGGGACCAGGGCCTGCTCTACGAGGGCTACAAGGTGGTCCCCTACTGCCCGCGTGACGGCACCGCGCTGTCCTCGCACGAGGTGGCGCTGGGCTACGAGGACGTGGTCGACCCCGCCGTGTACGTGCGCTTTCCGGTGCGCGGGGAGGAGGGGGTGTCGTTCCTGGCCTGGACCACCACCCCGTGGACGCTTCTGTCCAACGCGGCGCTGGCGGTCAATCCGCAGATCGAATACGTCCGCGCAGAGGTGGGCGGCGAGACCTTCATCCTGGCCGCCGACCTGGTGGAGCGGGTGCTGGGCGAGGGTGCCGAGACCGAGCCCGCGGGCGAGATCGTCGGGCTCTCCTACGAGCCTCCCTTCCCCTACGTGACCGACTTCGGGCCTCGCAGCCACACCGTGCTGCCCGCCGACTTCGTCACGACCGACGACGGCACCGGCATCGTCCACACTGCGCTTGCCTTCGGCGAGGACGACTTCGCGCTGGGCGAGCGCTTCGGTATGACCCTGCAGAACCCGGTCAGGCCGAACGGCACCTTCGACGAGCGCATCGAGCCCTTCGCCGGTCGCGGCGTGCGCGAGGCCGGCCCGGACATCGTGGAGGCGCTGCGGGAGTCGGGCCGCCTGCTGCGCGCCGAGGACTACGAGCACTCCTACCCCCACTGCTGGCGATGTGGCACCGCGCTCATCTACTACGCCAAGTCGTCGTGGTACGTGCGCACCACCGCCCGCCGGGAGGAGCTGCTGGCCTCCAACGAGGCGATCAGCTGGCATCCCGAGCACATCAAGCACGGGCGCTTCGGCAAGTGGCTCGAGAACAACGTCGACTGGGCCCTCTCGCGCGAGCGCTACTGGGGCACCCCGCTGCCGATCTGGCGCTCGGAGGACGGCTCGGAGGTGATCTGCGTGGGCAGCGTGGATGAGCTTCGCGAGCTGGGCGCAGAGGTGCCCGCAGACCTCCACCGCCCCTACATCGACGATGCCAGCTTCGAGCGCGACGGCAAGACCTTCCGCCGCGTGCCCGAGCTGATCGACGTCTGGTGGGACTCGGGCTGCATGCCCTTCGCCCAGCACCACGCCCCGCTCGAGAACCAGGAGCTGTTCGAGGAGCGCTTTCCGGCCGACTACATCTGCGAGGCGCTCGACCAGACCCGCGGCTGGTTCTACTCGCTGCTGGCCATCTCCACCCTGCTCTTCGGCCGCTCGTCGTACGAGACCGTGCTCTGCCTCGGGCTGATCCTCGACCCCGAGGGGCAGAAGATGAGCAAGAGCAAGGGCAACGTGGTGACGCCCTGGGAGGTGCTCGACGCCCACGGAGCCGATGCCTTTCGCTGGTACTACTTCACCTCGAAGCAGCCGTGGGACGGCTACCGCTTCTCGCTCGAGACGGTCGGCGAGGCGGTGCGCCAGTTCATGCTCACCCTCTGGAACACCTACGGCTTCTACGTCCTCTACGCGAACGTCAACGACGTCGACCCGTCGCCCGAGGGGCTCACCGATCTCGACCGCTGGGCGCTCTCGCGGCTTGCCGCCGCCAACGAGGTCGCGACCGAGCGCCTCGACGACTACGACACGACCTCTGCCGGCCGCGCCGTGGCGACGTTCGTGGACGAGCTCTCCAACTGGTATGTCCGGCGCTCGCGGCGGCGCTTCTGGGACGGCGACCCGGCAGCGTTCTGGACGCTGCACAGCTGCCTGGTGGCCGTCTCGAAGCTGCTCGCTCCGCTGATTCCGTTCGTCACCGATGAGATCTACGACAACCTCGACGGCAGCGAGTCGTCGGTGCACCTGTGCGACTGGCCGCGTGGGGGTGAGCGCGACGAGCGCCTGGAGTGGCAGATGGACGTGGCGCGCGACGCGGTGGAGCTCGGCCGCTCCGCACGCGCGCAGGCCAAGATCAAGGTGCGCCAGCCACTTGCCGAAGCGGTGATCGTGGCCGGTCCCGACGAGCGCGAGGCGATCGAGCGCTTCCGAGAGCTGGTGCTCGATGAGCTCAACGTGCGCTCGGTGCGCTTCGTCTCCGACGCCGACGAGCTGGGCCGCTGGGAGCTCAAGCCCAACTACCGCGCCCTGGGGCCGCGCTTCGGCAAGCACATGCCCCAGGTGGCCGCCGCCGTGGCGGGCCTGGACCCCGTTCGTGTTCGCAGCGGGGGTCCGATCGGCATATCGGTCGACGGCCGCGAGCACACCCTCGAGCCCGGCGACGTCCAGATGGCCCTACAGCCGCTGGAGGGCTATCAGCTCGAGCGCGCGGGGACCCACGCGGTGGCGCTCAACCTGGAGCTCGACGAGGACCTGCGCCGCGAGGGCCTCGCCCGCGAGATCGTGCACGCCGTGCAGGCGGCGCGCAAGGACGCCGGCCTGAGAGTCGAGGACCGGATCGCGCTCACCCTGGGCGGCGACGCCGAGCTGGTCGAGGCCGCCCGAGCACACGAGCGCTACGTGAGCGGCGAGACGCTCGCGACGTCGCTCGCCTACGACGCCTCCGAGAGCGGCGAGCGCGCGACAATCGACGGCCGCGAACTTCGTATCGCCGTGGCCCGCGCCTAGCTCTTGAGCTCTCCGCCTATCGCCCAGTCCCCGCGCGCGGAGTCCTCGAAGCGGATCCAGACCTCCTCGGGGGGCGTGCCGGCCACCTCCGTTAGGGCCTCGGTAATCCGCTTGGCCAGCTCTGCCTTCTGCTCGGGAGAGCGGCCCTCGAACCACTCCACCGTCACGTAGGGCATCTACGCGAGGGCCGGCTCGATCTCGGTCACGATGCGGTTCTTCGGCAGCGCGCCCTGAATCGTGTGGGCCACGCTTCCGCCCTTGAAGAGCAGGATCGTCGGGATGGCCATGATGTTGTAGCGGGCCGCGGTGTTCGGGTTGTCGTCCACGTTGAGCTTCACCACGCGGATGTCCGAGCGCTCGTTGTTCAGCTCCTCGAGGTGGGGAGCCACGATGCGGCAGGGACCACACCACGGCGCCCAGAAGTCGACCAACACCGGCTCGGGCGACTCGAGCACCTCGGCCTGGAAGTTGTTGTCCGTCACCTCATCGACTGCTGCCACTTGCGCTCCTCTCGGTTCTTCACTTCAGAAAGTATAGCTTCGGCCTCTCACGCGAAGCGCAGGCACCTTCCACACCGCTTCGAGCGCTATGCGCGCGGACATCTTCGACTGTCCTACCCGCCGGTCGCGAAAGACGATCGGAACCTCTACCACCCGGAAGCCGGCCTGCACGGCGCGGTAGGTCATCTCGATCTGAAAGCCGTACCCGTCGGCGGCGATGCCCTCGAGGTCGAGGCGCTCCAGCACCGAGCGGCGAAAGCACTTGAAGCCCCCGGTGAGGTCGCGCAGGTGCAGGCCTAGCAGCACCTGCGCGTACAGCGAGCCCCAGCGGCTGAGCGCCCGGCGCACCACGCCCCAGCGTTCCACGCCGCCGCCCGGCACGTAGCGCGAGCCGAGCACCAGATCCGCGTCATCGGCCGCCCTGACCAGGCGCGGCAGGTCGGCCGGGTCGTGTGAGAAGTCGCAGTCCATCTCGATGAGCCGCTCGGCGCCCTGATCCAGCGCGCGTTCGAAGCCCGCCAGGTAGGCGCGGCCCAGCCCCTGCTTGCCGGGGCGGTGCAGGACCTCGACCTTGTCGATCTCGGCGGCCAGCCGGTCGGCGATCCCGCCGGTCCCGTCGGGGGAGTTGTCGTCAACCACCAGGATGTGGTGCTCGGGCGAGGCCGCGGCGAGCCGCGGGAGTGCGGCGCGGACCATGTTCTCGAGGTTGTCGGCCTCGTTGTAGGTGGGGAGGATCAGCCAGGTGCCCGGCACGAAGCCGCTTACCCTAAGCCCCCGTGCGCAACGCGGAGATCGCCTCTCATTTCGACGAGCTCGCCAGCCTCTACGAGCTTGACGGAGCCTCGTCGTACCGGGTCGTGGCGTACCGGACCGCGGCGAAGAACATCCGCGACTCCGGCGCCTCGGTGGCCGAGATGGCGCGCCAGGGAAAGGCGGAGTCCCTGCCCGGCATCGGGAAGGCGATCGCCGACAAGATCGGCGCGCTGCTCGAGCAGGGGACCATCCCCTCGGCCGACAAGCTCAAGGAGCGCATCCCCCCCGGCCTGGTGGAGGTGACCCGCATCCCCGGCCTCGGGCCCAAGCGCGTGAAGGTGCTGCACGACCACCTCGGGATCGGGTCGCTCGAGGAACTCAAGGAGGCCGCGGCGGCCGGCGGCCTCGACGACGTGCCGGGCTTCGGCCCCAAGGCGCGCGACAACGTGCTCGCGGCGCTGGAGAAGGGACCCGAGGCGCCGCGGCTGCTGCTCGACCAGGCGCTGTCGGTGGGCAACGAGATCGTGGAGGGCCTGCGTGACGAGCCCGCCACCCTGCGGGTGGAGCTGGCCGGCAGCGCGCGGCGGCTGGCCGACACGGTCAAGGACCTGGACATCGTGGTGGCGGCCTCCGAGCCCGGAGCGGTGACGAAGGCGTTCACGAAGCTGCCCGCACTCGAGTCGGTGAACGTGGCGGGCGAGGCCGGCGCCAAGGGCCTGACCCACCACGGCCTGCCGGTGGACCTGCGCATCGTGCCGGAGGAGAGCTTCGGCAACCTGCTCCAGCACTTCACGGGCTCGGGCCGCCACAACGAGGCGCTGCGCACGGCGGCGGTCCGAAAGGGGCTGCACGTGAGCGAGTACGGGGTGCAGGACGACGAGAGCGGCACCACGCACGCCTTCGCCGACGAGAAGGAGGTCTACGCGCTGCTGGGCATGAGCTGGATCGACCCCGAGCTCCGCGAGGACCGAGGCGAGCTCGAGCGCGCGCGCGACCGCTCTCTGCCCCAGCTGCTTCAGCAGAGCGACCTCAAGGGCGACCTGCACTGCCACACCACGGCCTCCGACGGGCGCAACTCGATCCTCGAGATGGGCCGCGCAGCCCTGGAGCGCGGCTACGAGTACCTGGCCATCACCGACCACTCCGCCTCGCACGGCTTCGGCAACGACGTGCAGCCCGACGAGCTGCTGCGGCAGGTCGAGCGGATCGCCGAGGCCAACGAGCAGCTCGAAGGCATCACCCTGCTGGCGGGCACAGAGGTCAACGTGTTGACCGACGGCGCGCTGGACTACGCCGACGACGTGCTGGAGCGGCTCGACTGGATCGTGGCCAGCCTGCACACCTCCTTCCGCATGAAGGAAGAGGAGATGACCGCCCGCATGGTGGCGGCGATGGAGCACCCGCTGGTCGACGTCATCGGCCACCCCACCGGACGGCTGATCGGCCGCCGCGAGCCCTACGCGCTGGACGTGGACCGCGTGGTGGAGGTCGCCGCGCGCACGGGGACCTTCCTGGAGATCAACGCCAACCCCAACCGCCGCGACCTCCCCGACACCCTGGCCCGCGGCGCCGCGGAGGCCGGCGTGACGCTGACCGTCGACTCCGATGCGCACGGCGTGGACACGCTCCACAAGATCTGGTTCGGCGTGGCCACCGCCCGGCGCGCCTGGCTGACGCCCGAGCACGTGGCGAACACGCGCTCGTGGCCCGAGCTCGACCGGCTGCGCAAACGCGACAGCTCCGCCTCGTCGTAGCTCTGGGTCGGCTCGACGCGCCGCAGCCCGGGCGTGCGCACCAGTCGCGGCGCCGACAGCGGTGGCGTGCGGTCGAACCAGTACTGGATGCCGTCGCGCTCCTCGATCGCCTGCACGGCGCGGTGCTGGTTGCGGGCGGTCAGCGCCAGCAGGATGGCGTACCCGGTGGCGATGCCCGGCACCGGGGGCAGGAAGAAGCCCACGACGCCCGCCGCGATGGTGAACACCGCCAGCGGCCACATGCGGTTGAAGAGCACGGCGCCGGGTTCCAGCTCGGGCAGGCTGGTGGCCGTGCGCGCGGAGCTGAGCAGCCGCGAGATCCCCTCGCTGACCCGGCTGCCGCGCCCCAGGAAGAGCCCGATGGCCAGGGCGGCCAACCACCAGCCGGCGGCCAGCAGAGCGAGGACATAGTCGCTGTCGCGGTTGGCGCCGATGATGGTCACCACCGCCAGTGCCGTCGCGGCGCCCCCGCATAGCAGCACCGAGACGCGCAAGAACTCGCGGAAGCGCATCAGAGGGCCTCGAGCACGGAGACCACTCCGGCCACGCCGTCGACGGCGAGGTCGGCGCTGTCCACGATCGCCGTGGGGCCCTCGTCGGACCGGACGCCTACGCAGATGACGGTTTCCAGCAGCCCCTCGTCCCTCATGCGGCGCAGGGCGGCGAAGGCATCGAGGTCGGTGGCGTCGTCGCCGGCGTAGAGCGCCGCCGCGGGCCGCGCGCGTTCGCAGAGCGTGCGCACGGCCTGCCCCTTGTCCACCGGCACGGGCGGGCGGACCTCGAGCACCTTGCGTCCCCAGTGGGTCGCGAAGCCGGCCGACTCGGCCTCGGCGGCGAGGCCCTCGAGACGTGTGCGCGAGGCCTCCTCGTCGGGCGTCCCACGCCAGTGGAACGCCACGATCGGGCCCTTGTCCTCCATCCGCACGCGCAGCACCCGCAGCTCCGGGGTGTCCTGCTCGGCCGCGAAGCCGCGGACGCAATCCTCCCAGCTCGCGAAGGCGGCCAGGGTGGTGGCCTTGCTCGCGCCCGCCTCGAGCAGCTCGGCTCCGTGGGAGCCGGCGTAGGCGATGCTGCCGACACCCACCAGCCGGCGTGCCTCGGCGGCCGACCGCCCCGAGATGCAGGCCACCAGCTGGTAGCGCCGCGCCAGGCGGCCCAGCAGTTTCGAGGACTCCTCGCGTACGTGGGCGTTCTCCGCCCGCTCGACTATGGGCGCGAGAGTGCCGTCGATATCGAGCAGGATCGCGGCGCGGGCCGGGTCCCGTACCAGCGGCGCGATCCTGTCTGCTGTAGGGGCGGACACCGGCCGTAGTATGCCTCGCGATGTCACGCCGCCATCTTCGTCTCGCGGCGATCGGCACCACGGCGGGGGCGTTCAGCGCGCTCTTCGGGGTCGGGGGCGGCACGATCATCGTCCCCCTGCTGATCCTCTGGCTGGCCTACGAGGACCGCGAGGCCACGGGGACATCGCTGGCGGCGATCGTGGTGATCGCCGCGCTCGGGACGGCGGCACATGCGCTCTACGGCAACGTCGACCCGCTGGCGGGCGCGCTCGTCGGCGCTCCGGCGGTCGGCGGCGTGCTGGTCGGCACGGCCCTCCAGCAGAAGCTGCCCGACCGCTTCGTCTCGGGCGCGTTCGCGGTGCTGCTGGCGGTCTCGGCCGCGGTGCTCATCTTCTGATGGACGCCACGGATCTGATCGGGCTGCTGACGATCGGCTTCGCCGCCGGGGTGGTCAGCGGCCTCGTCGGGGTGGGAGGCGGGGTCCTGTTCGTGCCCGGGCTCGTGGTCTTCCTCGACGAGGTACAGGTCGAGGCTGAGGCGACGTCGCTGTTCGCGGTGGTCGTGGTCGCGGCGGTCGGCGCCTACCGCCAGCACGGCTACGGCAACCTCCGGCTGCGGGACGGCGTGATCGTCGGGATCCTCAGCCCGGTAGGCGTGGCGGTGGGAGCGGTGGTCGCGAACGAGCTGCCCGAGCGGGCCCTTCAGATCGCCTTTGCGGTGGTCCAGCTGTTCTTCGCCTACCGCCTCGCGCGGCGCGCATTGCGCGGGTCCGAGGAAGCGCCCGCACGCGGGTAGTCTTGCGCGCGTGACGATCCTCGACGTCCAGGAGGGGGAGAGCGCCGGCTTCGCGCACCTTGCGTTGCGCGGGGAGCTGGACCTCTCGACGGTGCCCAAGGTCGAGGAGGCTCTGAAGCGCATCGAGGAGGGGCAGCCGCCGGTGATCGTGCTCGATCTGGGCGGCCTGACCTTCCTCGACTCGACCGGCCTTCGCATGGTGGTCACCGCCGACCAGCGGGCCCGGGCAGAGGCCCGCCGCCTCGCCGTCGTGCGCGGCCCGGAGAGCGTGCAGCGGGTGTTCACCATCACGCGCCTGGACGAGCACCTCGACATGGTCGATGACGTGTCGGCCGTCGAGTCGGCGGGTAGCCCGGAAGGGTGAGCCGAACCGAGATGACCGCTCTGGTGGCGCGGGGCGAAGAGGTTGGCTGCGTCAACCTCTCGGAGTTCGACGAGCTCGTCCGTGCGCTGGAGCTGCCCGACGAAGAGGTGGAGGCGCTGCAGGCCGAGCTGGACCAGCTCGGCGTCGACCTGACCGACGACTGCGGCCGCGCGAACGTCCAGCCGACGACCTACCGCAACGACGAGGTAGCAGGCGCGACCACCGACGCACTCCAGCTGTTCCTCAACGAGGTCCGCCGCTACGACCTGCTGACCGCCGACGAGGAGGTCGAGCTGGCCAAGCGCATCGAGGCCGGCGACCTCGAAGCCAAGGAGCGCATGATCAACTCGAACCTGCGCCTGGTGGTCTCGATCGCCAAGAAGTACCAGGGCCAGGAGCTCTCGCTGCTCGACCTCATCCAGGAGGGGATCTTCGGGCTGATCCGCGCCGCGGAGAAGTTCGACCACCGCAAGGGCTTCAAATTCTCGACCTACGCGACCTTCTGGATCCGTCAGGCGATCCAGCGCGGCCTGGCCAACAAGGCGCGCACCATCCGCATCCCCGTCCACATCGGCCAGCGCGAGCGCAAGCTCGTCCGCGCGGAGCGCGAGCTGGCGGCTCAGCTGGGCCGCGACCCGACCGACGAGGAAGTCGCCGCCAAGGCGGAAATCCCACTCGAGGAGCTCCAAGAGGTCCGCGACGCCGCGCGCACGGTCACCTCGCTGGATCGCGGTGTCGGCGAGGAGGAGGACACCGCCCTGGGCGACCTGCTGCCCAGCGGCGAGCCCGAGCCCGAGGAGGAGGTGTCGGTCAGCCTCGCCCAGGCGACCCTGCGCGAGACGGTCGGCGACCTGCCCGAGCCCGAGCAGGGCGTTATCCGCCTGCGCTACGGCATCGACGGGGAGGATCCACAGCCGCTGCGCGAAACCGGCCGCCGTCTCGGCCTCTCGGCCGAGCGCGTGCGCCAGCTCGAGTCGCGGGCGCTGGAGCAGCTGGCCGCACGGCGTGAGATCTCGGCCCTCAGGGAGGTCGCGTGAAGAGGATCCTGGCCCTGGTCAGCGAGCCCGTCTCGGGCGAGGCGCTCAAGTCGGCGATCGGCAAGACCGAGGCCGAGCAGGCCGAGGTGTTCGTCGTCGCTCCGGCGCTGGACAAGAGCTACCGCTTCTGGCTCTCCGACCCCGATTCCGCCATCGACCGGGCCGAGGAGGTCCAGGAGGAGACCGTCGAGCGCATGGAGGAGGAGGGCATCGACGCCGCCGGCGAAACCGGCGAGTCCGATCCGCTGCTCGCCCTCCAGGACGCGCTGGCGACCTACGACGCCGACGAGATCGTGCTCTTCACCCACCCCGACGGCGAGCGTGGCTTCCTCGAGGACGGGATCGTGGAGCAGGCCGAGGAGCGCTTCACCCAGCCCGTGCGCCACATCGTCGTGGAGGCCTAGCCGGTCCCCCTCGGGCGGGCCGCCACGTCCACCGGGGTCTCCACGCTGGGCAGCGGCACGTCGGGCGTGCGCACGAGCAGGCCCGCGAGGACCAGCCGCGGCAGCACGGGCATGAAGCTCGACGGGCGGTCGGGGTCGGGCGGCAGGTTCTCCGTGTCCTCCAGGAGCGCCAGAACGGCCTCGCAGACCGGCGCCTCGGGCGCCTCGTCGCCCACCTCGCAGGCCAGAAGCGCCAGGTCGATGGCCTCGGTCGGGTGCACTCCCTGCAGGGCCTGCCCGGTGGCGTAGGTGAGGAAGGTCCACACCCGGTCGAGCAGCAGGTCGCGCCCGGGGGCCCCGTCCAGGGCGGGGCCGAGGTCCAGCGGCTCCTCCTGGGCCAGCAGGCGCTCCATCTGGCCGCCCGCCACCGTCCGCACGGCGTCTTCGTCCAGCCCGGCCTGCAGCGCCGAGCGCAGGCAGAGCACGGCGCCGAGGGAGGGGCTCCCGTAAGGGGCATCGGAGGCCAGCAGGACCTGACCGGGGGGCACGAGCGAGAACAGCGCCAGCAAGTCGCCGGCGCTCCACCACGAGGTGTCGAACATGAGGTTGGGAAGCTCGCGCGCCTCGCGCCAGATCCACGCCAGGTCGCAGATCCCGGCGTGGGCGAGGATCACGTTGGCCCCGGGGTGGGTGCGGCACAGCTCTACGACGTGGCGGCCCAGGGCGGGGATCCCGCGCCCGGCGTGCACGATCAGCGGCACCGAGCGCTCCTGGGCGAGGGCGACGACCGCCTCCACCGCGGGCTCGTCCATGGAGAACCGCTCGGCGCGCGGGTGAAGCTTCAGTCCCTTGGCGCCGGCGTCCAGCGAGCGCTTGCCCTCCGCCACCGGGTCCTGGCGGGGGTCCAGACGGGCGAAGGGAATCAGTCGCCCGCCGGAGCGCTCGGCCTCCTCGCGTACCCAGTCGTTGGCCGACGGGTAGCCATCGGGCTCGTGCATGGGGAACACCACGCTGCGGTTGCCGGCGACGCCGAGTGCCTCCAGCAACTGCTCGGGGGAACAGCGCACGCCGTCGGGGTCGTTGAACCCGATGTGGGTGTGCGCGTCGAGGACGTCCAGGCCCGGCAGGTCCTCGCGAAGGCGGTCGAGGAAAGGGGGCAGAGCCTGGTCGGAAAACACGGGCGAGCAGGCTATAGCCCGTTACGCCCGACGCGGGCCGGGGAACACGAGAGACGTGCCAGAGGTACGACAGCTGCGCCTGGGCGGGCCGGAGGCTCCTGGGGTGGCCCGCGAGTTCGTGTGCTCGGTGGCCGAGGAGGCCTACGACGACGCCGGCCTGACGGACTCCCTGCGCCTGGTCGTCAGCGAGGTCGTGACGAACAGCATCCGCCACGGCCAGGCCGGCGCGGACGGCTGCGTCGAGGTCAAGGTCAAGGCGAGCCGGGAGCGCCTGCGATTGGAGATCGTCGACGACGGGCCGGGCTTTTACCCGGACGCCAGGAGGGGACGCGCCGACGAGCCGGGCGGCTGGGGCCTGTTCCTGGTCGACAGCCTGGCCGACCGCTGGGGCGTAGACGGCTCGGAGGGCACCCGCGTCTGGCTCGAGATGAAGCTCGCGGCCTAGCTAGGGAAATCGCCGGGGCGGCCTAGCCGCCGTGGTCCTCCATCGCCTTCTGGAGGCGCTCGTCGAAGCCCGGCACGTCGCGCCGCAACGCGCGCACCTGGTCCTGCGTGAAGAAGATGGCCTTGACCTTGTCGGTGGCCACCACGTCGGCGTTGCGCAGGCCGCGCTTGAGCAGGCCCGCCTCGCCCACGACGTCGCCCTGCCGGAGCGTCGCGAGCTTCTCGTCGTGGCTGCGCACCTCCACGGTGCCCTCCTCGATCGCGATCAGCTGGTCCGAGGCGGCGTCCTGCTGGACCAGCTTCTCCCCCTCGTCGGCGGTCGTCTCGCGCGCCATGTCGGCGATGCGCGTTAGCGCCTCGTCGTCGAGCTCGGAGAAAAGGTCGATCTTCTTGAGGCGGCTGGTGTCCAACGGCTCCTCCCCTGGTCGTTGAGCGGCCAGCCTACGCCGCACAAATGTATTAGGGTGCCCTAACTATGACTTTCGCGGAGACGGTTCTACTCGGCGCCCTGGCGGGCTTCACAATCTACCTCGGCCTGCCCGTCGGGCGTTTGGGCAACATCAGCCGGCGCAGTCGCGTGGCGCTGGCCATGTTCGCCGTGGGGATCCTCGCCTTCCTGTTCGCCGACATCTTCGAGCACGGGCTGGGGATTCTCGAGGAGCCCTGGGAGGAGTGGGGCGAAGGCGGTGGCGAGGCGGGCGAGGCCCTCGGTTACCTCCTGCTCGTCGGCGGCGGGTTCGCGGCCGGAACCGGCGGCCTGGCGTTCCTGGAGCGCGTCATGCGCCCCGGAGACCCCGACCCGCCCCCGGTGGCCGGGGGCTCTGTGGACGTCCTGTCGGTAGAGGACGCCCAGCTGATCTCCCAGCACGGCGACACGGTGCGGTCTCATGCCCTGCGGGTCGGGATGACCGTGGCGGCCGCGATCGGCGTGCACAACTTCGCGGAGGGGCTGGCCATAGGCGTCTCCGCCAACGCCGGCGAGATTGGGCTCGCGACCGTCCTGATCGTCGGCTTCGCCCTTCACAACGCCACGGAGGGGTTCGGGATCGTCGGCCCCCTGGGCGAGGTCCGCCCCTCGTGGGCGTGGCTGGGGCTGGCCGGGCTGGTCGGCGGCGGACCTGTGCTCTTGGGGACGGTCGTCGGCTACTCCGTCGAGTCCGAGCCGCTGGAGCTGCTCTTCTACGGATTGGCGGGCGGAGCCGTGCTCTACGTGATCGGCGAGGTCTGGACGGGCGTCCGCCGCCTAGGCCACAAGCAGCTGGGTCTGTGGATGGTGGCGGCGGGCTTCGCGCTCGGCTTGCTCACCGACATGGTCGTCGCTTTCGGAGGCGGCTGAACGGAGTGACCCCCGTCCGGTCCGCCGGCGCGGGCGACGTCGAGGACATCGGACGCCTGCTCGACGCCTTCAACCGCGAGTACGACGACCCGACTCCCGGCGCACCGGCGCTGGCCGAGCGCTTCGCGCTGCTCCTCGAGGAGGACACCGACGTGCTCCTTGCCGGCGATGGTCCCGACGGCGTGGTCGTGCTCCGCTACCGCCGGTCGATCTGGACGCCGGGCCGCGAGTCCTACCTGGCCGAGCTCTACGTGACGCCGCCCATGCGCGGCAAGGGCCTGGGCCGGGCCCTCATGGAGCGTGCGATCGCGCTGGCGAAGGAGCGCGGTGCCGACGGCATGGACCTCAACACCAGCGTGGACGACAGGGCGGCGCGAAGCCTGTACGAGAGCCTGGGCTTCACCAACCGCGAGGGCGCCCCCGACGGGCCGTCGATGCTCTTCTACGAGCTCAACTGGTAGCGGAGGAGCGCAGGCCGGGCACCGGCCGGCCGAGCACCGCTCGCTTTACCCGGTTCGGAGGAGCGCAGGCCGGGGGCCGGCCGGGCGAGCACCGCTCGCTCTACGAGCTCAGCAGCTTCGTGAAGTACTTGCCGGCGTCGGTCATCCCGTGGCGGGCGTACAGCCGGTGCGCCAGCCGGCGAGCGTGGCCGGACTCCAGCGTCAGCTGCCAGCAGCCGCGCTCGCGGGCGATGCGCTCGGCCTCCTCCAGCAGGGCCCGCGCCGCGCCACGCCGCCGAGCCGACTCGGTGACGATCAGGTCGGGGATCCAGGCGTCGGGCGTGGGGTAATTGAGGCGGTCCCGGAGGTGCAGCGAGCAGAAGGCGATCACGCCGGCCTCGTCCTCGGCCACGAGATGGGTCGCCCGGTCGTCGCCCAGGTGGCGCTCGTATAGCGCACGAGCCGCCTCCCGGGTCTCGTCGGTCACGCGCGCCCGGCCCAGCTCCTCGAGCAGGGCGGTGACCACCTCGAAGTCGCCCGCGCCGGCCGGCCTGACCCTCACCCCGGAAGGCCGTGCTCGAGCGCGCCCTTGACCTGGGCGTCGAGCGAGTTCAGCCGGGCCAGCGCCATCGCCTCGGGCGAGCGGAAGCGCCGCCCAGGCAGGTTGTCGGGCCCGTGATGGCCGAGCACGCAGTGCACGAGCGCCAGCAGGCGCTCGCGCGGGACGCCTGATCCGCGCTCCAGCAGCATCTGCTGGCCCAGTGCCAGATGTCCCATCAGGGCGCCCTCCTGGCTCAGGGCGATCTCGGCGCCGAGGGTGAACTCCCGGGTCTTGCCGATGTCGTGCAGCAGGGCGGCGCAGATCAGCAGGTCCGAGTCCAGCCGGGGGTGCAGCACGCTGGTCTCCAGCGCCAGGGTGGCGACCGCCACGGTGTGCTCGAGCAGGCCGCCCAGGTAGGCGTGGTGGCCGTTGCGGGTGCAGGGCACGCGGCGCAGATCGGCACGGAAGCCCTCGTCCTCGAGGAAGGCGTCGAGCACGCCACGCAGCCGGCGATCGTAGACCTCGCGGCCGAGGTGTTCGAGGAAGCCGTCGAGCTCGTCCAGGTCGCGATAGGCGACGGGCAGGAAGTCGGCGGGGTCGACGCCACCGGGGTCGGCCCGCTTGACCGAGCGCAGGTCCACCACGAGCTGGTCGCGAAAGCGCTCGGCCCGACCCTCCACCTCCACCAGGTCGCCCTGCTCGAACTGGGCGGCCAGGAAGTCCGCTTCGCGGAAGGCGCGCCCCGGGACCGAGCCCGTGCGGTCGCGCAGCTCGAGCGCGAGGTAGGGAGAGCCGGTGCGGGCGGTCAGGCGGTCCTTGCGTGTGCAGGCGAAGACCCCGCGCAGCTCGGCTCCGGGGCGCAGCTCGGCGAGCGTCGGTCGGTGCTCGGCGGTGGCGGGCACACGACAATGTTGGGTCGGGCCTCGGACGATGGCGCGCATGCAGTGCTCCCGAACATTGATCGGCTGCGCTCCGCCGCATGTGGGTACGGTGGGAGGGCATGCCCGACCTTCGCTGGTCAGAGCGCCCCGACCTGAGGGCTCCGGTCCTCGTGTGTGCCTTCAAGGGGTGGAACGACGCCGGGGACGCAGCCACCGCCGCCGTCTCCTTCATGCACGACCACTTCGAGTCCTTCGAGGTGGCGAGCGTGGACCCCGAGGAGTTCTTCGATTTCACCGCCGTGCGCCCCACCGTAGAGCTGGACGACAACTCAGTGCGCAAGGTCGAGTGGCCCTCGAACTCTTTTTCCGCCGCGAGGGTTCCCGGGGCCGATGGCGACTTGGTCATGCTGCGCGGCGTTGAGCCCTCGCTGCGCTGGCGGCGCTTCTGCGACGCCGTCATCGAGGTTGCCCGTCAGACCGGCGCGCGAAGGGTGATCACGCTCGGCGCCCTGCTCGCCGACGTGCCCCACAGCCGCCCCGTGTCGCTCACCGGGCTCGCGTCCGACCAGCACCTGGTCACCGAGCTGGGCTTCGAGCCGACGAGCTACGAGGGTCCCACCGGCATCGTGGGCGTCCTGCATCGCGCCTGCTCCGACGCCGGGCTGCCCTCCGTCAGCCTGTGGGCGTCGGTGCCCCACTACGTCGCCGCCGCGCCCAACCCCAAGGTGGCGCTCGCGCTGGTCCGGGCCTTCGAGGGCGCCGCCGGCGTGGCCGTGGAGGCGGGCGAGCTGGAGACCGCCGCCGAGGACTACGAGCGCCAGGTGAGCGCCGCCGTGGCCAGCGACCCCGAGGTCAAGGCCTTCGTCGAGCGCCTGGAGTCGGCCGCCGACGAGGCGGAGCTCGAGGAGGACAACGAGGAGAAGATCCCCTCGGCCGACACCATCGCCCGGGACTTCCAGCGCTTCCTGCGCCAGCGCGGACCAGAGTCCGACTAGGTAGCCCACGAACACGAGGCCGGCGCGGGCAGCGTTCTTCCCCCGACCCCTAGCGCGCGAGCGGCATTGCGGTTAGCGTCGGATCACAGCTACAGGAGGGGACTCGCAATGGCAGACGAGGTGCAGATCCGGGGGTCGTCCTATCCCGGCAAGATTCGCCACCCGCTGGGGGTGATCGGGCTCTCGCTCATCACGCTCGGGATCTACGCGGTGGTCTGGTACTACAAGACGAACAAGGAGCTGGCCGAGATCGGCTCGGCCCACAACACCGACGAGCTGGGCGACAACCCCGTCAACTCGGTGCTCGCGATCACGCTCGGAGCGCTGATCCTGGTGCCTCCGTTCGTCTCGTACTTCAACTACACGAAGCGCGTCGCCGCGGCCGATCGGGTCACCGGGAGCCCCCACCAGGGGCTGGAGCCCGGGCTCATGTTCGTGCTCTGGATCTTCCTGGGTCCGGTGGCGATGTACCTGACCCAGACGAGCCTGAACCACTCGCTGGAGGCGCAGGCCGGGGGCCCGGCGGTCCTGGGGTCGCCTCAGCAGGCGCCGCAGGCTCAGCAGCCCGCGGCCGAGCCCGCCAAGACCCCGGAGGCCGGCTAGCGCTCGGCGGCCGGGCAGATGATCCGGTAGTCGCAGAAGGAGCAGATCTCGCGCGAGGGCCTGGGCTCGAAGTCCTGGGCCTGGATGCCCTCCGCGATCTCTCCCACGGTGTCGCGCACGCGTGAGAGCTCCTCCTCGGAGTGCTCGACCGGCACCTTCTCGCCGGTGAGCACGTACATGTAGGACTGCGCGGAGGTCTCCAGCCGCCACGACTCGCGCGCGCCCATCTGGTAGAGCGAGAGCTGCACGTCCTCACGCAGGTCGGCCTCGCTCTTGGCCTTGCCGGTCTTGTAGTCGATGAGCTCGTAGCTGCCGTCGGGATGGCGGTCGACGCGGTCCACGCGGCCGCGAAGCAGGTGCGGCCCCATGCGGAACGAGAAAGAGCGCTCGAACCACACCGGCTCGGCGTTGCTGGCCCGTTCGGTCTGCTCGTAGCGCTCCAGCGCCGCGACCGCGCGCTCGCGGAACTGGCGCTCGTCGTCGGAGTCGCCGAAGCCGTTGCGCCGCCAGGCAGCTTCGAACAGCTCCATCAGGTCGCCGCCGGCCTGGTGCCAGCGCTCCAGCACCTGGTGGATGGCGATGCCGAAGCGCTGGTGGATCGTGGGCTCCTGCGGGATCCGGAAGACCCGCGCGAACTTGTACTTGAGCGGGCAGAGCCGGTAGGTGTCGATGTCCGAGGCCGACAGCATCAGGCCCTCGCCGCGGCGCGGGATGAACGGGTCCAGCGAGGGCTCCGACCCCTCCGGGGCGGCCACCGGCCGCCGCTCGGCCTCGCGGGCGGCGTCGCGGAGCCAGTCGTCGAGTGCCGACGTGGCCAGCAGCTCGCGGGTTTCGGGGGTGGCCCCCTGGGCGAGCACCTCGTTGATCTCGGGAAGCGCGTCGGCCAAGTCCTGCCCCTCGCGTGCGCGGGAGATGAGCGCCGCCACCTTGAGCAGCTCCAGGTAGCGCGCCACCCCGCCGGCCACGTCCATGTAGGTGTCCAGCCGCAGCTCGGCCAGCCGCCCGCCCACCTCGGCCACCGTGTCGAGCAGCTCGTCGCGCATGAGGCGGAAGGTCGAGTGCAGGCCCTCGGCGGGGCCGAACAGCTCCTCGTTCATCACCTCCTCCTCGGCTTCGAGCGCCGCGCGGGCCGCGTCGACGAACGGAGAGGAGCGCACCGTGCCGTCGCCGCGCTCGGCGTAGGAGAGGACCAGCGTCGCCCGCGCGCGCGTCATGGCTACGTGCAGCAGCCGGCGCATCTCGTCCTCGTGGGCCTTGCGGTCCTCGCCGGAGCGGACCGTCTCCGGCACCAGCTCGTCGGGCACGCCGTCGGAGCGCTTGCGCCAGGGTCCGGGCACCCGTCCCGCGCTCAGCCCGAGCACGAACACGTGGTCGAACTCCAGTCCCTTTGCGGCGTGCATCGTCATCACCCGCACGGCGGGCTCCGCGGTGGGGTCCGGCGCCTCCTCCTCGCGCAGGCCGGACTCGGCCACCGCGTCGAGGTAGCGGGTGAACTCGCGCGGCGTGGAGCCGGGCTCCCGGCGCATGTAGGCCGTGGCCAGCTCGGGCAGCTTGGCGATGTTGCGCAGGCGCTCCGCGGTGTCGGCCCGCCGCGCGAAGACCTGCTGGCGGCGCAGGCCGATGCGCTCGATCAGCCGCATCACGAAGGCGTCGGGGCGGCGGTCCTCGAAGGCGCTGGACGCCGAGCGGTAGAGCCGGAGGAAGGAGGTCGCGCGTTCGCGTCCCTCGGGCGAGAGCTGCGGCCCCTCCAGCCCGGCGGCAACCGCGCTGGGCATGTCGAGCTTGCGCCGGCGGGCGAGCTGGGTGAGCCGGGCGACGTCCACGGAGCGGAGCTCGATCGGCGGCCGCGAGAGGGCGCGCACGACCGCGCCGGAGTCCGTCGGGTCGGCCAGCAGGCGCAGCCAGGCCAGCACGTCGCGCACCTCCGCGCGCTGGAAGTAGGCCGCCGAGCCGCTGAGCCGGAAGGGCAGCGCGCGCTCCTCGAGCGCGGCGCCCACCGTGGCGCCCTCGTGGCGCACCGAGCGCACCAGCACCGCCACCTGGTCGGGGGCCACGCCCTCGCCGGTCACCAGCCGCTCGGCCTCGGCCGCAACCGCCTGGGCCTGCGCGCGCTCGGACTGGCAGCGCCAGAAGCGCACGTCGCCGCCGCCCTTTCCCTTGAGCTTCTTGTCGAGGCGCTCGGTCGGCTCGACCACCGCCCGCGCGGCGTCGAGGATGCGCTGCCCCGAGCGGTAGTTGCGTTCCAGCTTCACCGTCTTCGCCTCCGAAAACTCCTCGCGGAAGGCCTCGAGGTTCTTGCGCGAGGCGCCGCGGAAGCGGTAGATCGCCTGGTCGTCGTCGCCGACCACCGTGATGTTGCGGTGCTCCTCGGCGAGCAGCCCCAGCAGCATCCCCTGGGCGAAGTTCGTGTCCTGGTACTCGTCCACCAGCACGTGCCTGAAGCGCTCGCCCGCGCGGCGGCGCACGTGCGGGTGCTCGTGCAGCAGCGCGTAGGCGCGGCAGATCAGCTCGCCGAAGTCCAGCGCGCCCTGCTCGGCCAGCAGCTGGTCGTGGCCGGTGTAGACCCCGGCGAACTCCAGCTCGCGGCCCGCGTGGGCGCGCGCGGCGTCGTCGGCGCCCGCGCAGCGTTCGACCAGCTCCTCCGCGTAGGCGCGGAAGGCGTCGCAGCCGACCATCTCGTCCTTCAGCCGGTCGATGCGCGAGACGAAGCTCGCCAGCAACGGCGCCGGGTTGCCGCGGATCTCATGCCTGCGCAGGGTGAGCTCGGCCTGGCGGTCGAGCAGCAGCGCCAGGCGGTCGGCGGGCGTCACCGCCGTGAAGAAGGGGTCCAGGCCGGCCTCGAGCGCCTCGTCGGCCAGCAGCTGCGAGCAGAAGGAGTGGAAGGTGCCCACGTGCAGCTCCTCGTAGGGCACCTCGATCAGCGCCTCGAGGCGCTCGCGCATCTCGGCGGCGGCGGCGCTGGAGAACGTGAGGGCGAGCACCTCGTCGGCGGGCGTGCCCTGCTCGACGAGCCAGGCGAAGCGGCGCGTGAGGGTCCTGGTCTTGCCCGTGCCCGCGCCCGCGACGATCACGAGCGGCCCGCCCGGATGGGTGACGGCCGCCCGCTGCGCGCGGTTCAGGCCGTCGGACGCCGGGGGCACAGAGGCAGGGTAACCGCGAATGGCTCACCCCCCGCGTGGGTATGTTCGCCTGTCGTGCCCAGGCTAAGACGCTCAGACTGCTCGGCCCCCGGCATCACTCGCCGCCGCCGGGGCAAGGGCTTCCAGTACCTCGACGAGGACGGCCGCCCCGTGGGCGACCCCGAGGTCAAGCGGCGCCTCGAGGAGCTCGCGATCCCACCCGCCTGGGAGGACGTCTGGATCTGCCCCTATCCGATGGGTCACATCCAGGCCACGGGCACCGATGCTGCGGGGCGCAAGCAGTACCGCTACCACGAGCGCTGGCGCCACCGCCAGGACGCAGCGAAGTTCGACGAGATGCTCGACTTCGCCCGCTCCCTGCCCGACGTCCGCCGGCGCGTGGAGCGGGACATAGGGCGAGAGGACATGGACCGCGAGCGGGTCCTCGCCTGCGCTCTGCGCCTGCTCGACCGCGGCTTTTTCCGCATCGGCTCCGAGAGCTACGCCGAGGAGAACGAGACCTACGGCCTGGCGACGATGAAGAAGAGCCACGCGACGATCGACGGCGATCTGGTGACCTTCAACTACGAGGCGAAGGGCAAGCGGCGGAAGGTCCATGCGCTCGTGGACCCCGGTGTGGCCGAGGTGGTCGGCCGCCTCAAGCGCCGCCGCGGGGGGATCGACGAGCTGTTGGCCTACCGGGAGGGCCGGCGCTGGCGCGACGTCAAGTCCCAGGACATCAACGACTACCTCAAGGAGATCACCGGGGCGGACTTCACAGCGAAGGACTTCCGGACGTGGAGCGCCACCGTGCTGGCCGCCTGGTTCCTCGCCCTCGCGGGGACGAGGACCGCCTCGAAGACCTCACGCAAGCGGGTCCAGACGCAAGTGGTCAAGGAGGTCGCCAAGCACATGGGCAACACCGCGGCGGTGTGTCGCTCCTCCTACATCGATCCCCGAGTCTTCGACCGCCACGACGGCGGCCTGACGATCGAGGGGGCCACGGAGCTGCTGGAGGAGGTCGACGGCCACTGGCCGGAGATCCAGCCCACCGTCGAGGAGGCGACCATCCACCTCATCGAGGACACGCCGACCCTCGCCCGAGTGGCGTGAGCATGGCTAGCGGCGCCGCTCGGCCGGCCGGCGCTCGGCCCGCTCTCCGCTAGCTGCGCGTCTCGGGCCCGCTGGGGTCCGGCGTCGGCACGTCGGGTGCGCCGGGCTGGGGCTCGGTGGGTGGCGCCGGCTCCGGCACGGCGGGGCCGTCGGGCGGCTCCACCGGCGGGGCGTCCGGGCCGTCGGGCGGTATGTCGGGACCCGTGGGCGCGTCGGGCAACGGCGCGTCGGGCGCCGGGGTGCCCGGGACCTCGAGGGCCGGTGAGGCGGTCACGTCCTGCCCTCCTCCTCCAGTCGGGCCTCGGTCACCGGATCGGGCTTGTCGGCGTTCTGCAGCGTGCGGCCGACGAAGCCCATTACGAAGGCGCTCGCTACCGCCAGCGCCAGCAAGGCCACGATGAGGACCCACCAGGTCTCGAACGCGAGCACGCCGATGGCGCCGACCACGATGGCGGCCGCTCCCAGGAGAGCGATCATCAGCTTGGGAGCCCCCATGGGTTCGGGTTCCCCCGGGCCCGCGAGCCCGAAACCAGGCGGGCCTAGCGGCGGTAGCCGAAGGTGTTGACGCCCGTGCCGTGCGGCGAGGCGCGCACCACGCCGAGGCCCATCTCGCGGAAGTGCCGGTCGAGGACGTTGGCCCTGTGTCCGGGGCTGTTCATCCAGGCCCGCACGATGGCGCCAGGGGTGGCCAGGACGCCCGAGCCCCAAGCGATGTTCTCGCCGACCCACCAGGAGCGGGCGCGCCTCAGGTAGCCGGTACGCCTGATCCGCCGCCCGAGGGTCCCGCCCGACGGGGAGACGTGGGAGAAGTAATGCCGCCGGACCATGTCGCGCGCGTGGCGCACGGCGGCTCGCGACAGGCGGCCATTGAGCCTCAGCTTGCGCAGCCCTCGTGCGCCCCGCTCGCGGTTGAGCAGGCACGCCGTGGCCCTCACCGCGGTCTTGCGGGACACGCTGCTCGGGCTGGCCGAGGCGTTGGCGCACCGGCCCGCGGCTTCGGCGGCCGGGGCGGCCGGGGCCACCATGCAGGCCAGAAGGACGGACAGCAGCATGATGTGCGGGCGACGGAGGGTCATCCCCCTTCCCTTTCGCCGCTCCGCGGGGGGCCCGCGAGTCCGGCCCCGCCGCCCTGGACGCCTGTCCTAGTCGTTTGCCGCGGGCCCCCTCGGGGCACCTCGCAGACCATGGCCCGCGCAGCGATCCTCGACGTCGACGGCACCCTCGTCGACACCAACTTCCACCACGCGATCGCCTGGTACCGGGCGTTTCGCCAGCACGACGTCAAGCTCCCGGTTTGGCGCATCCACCGCGCGATCGGCATGGGCGGCGATCACATCGTCACCGAGCTCGCGGGCGAGGAGGCCGAGGAGGAGAAGGGCGAGGACATCCGCTCGGCCGAGAAGGCGCTCTACATGGCACTGATCGAGGAAGTGGAGCCGCTCGCCGGGGCGCGCGAGCTGATCGAGGACCTCAAGGCGCGGGACAAGGCGGTGGTGCTCGCCAGCTCCGCAAAGCCGGACGAGGTCGAGCACTACCTCGATCTGCTCGACGCCCGCGAGCTGACCGATGGCTGGACGACGGCCGGCGACGTCGACGCCACCAAGCCGGAGCCCGACCTCGTGGAGGCGGCGCTTGAGAAGGCGGACACCGACGACGCGGTGCTAGTCGGCGACTCGACCTGGGACATCGAGTCGGCCAAGCGCGCCGGGATCGAGACGGTCGCGGTGCTGACCGGCGGCTTCGGCGAGGACGAGCTGCGCCAGACCGGCGCGGCGCAGGTCCACCGCTCGATCGAGGAGCTGCGGCAGGACCTGGACGGCTCGCCGCTGGCTTAGCATCGCCGACATGGCCGACAAGCTCGGCAGCTACAAGCAGAAGCGCGACTTCGAAGAGACGCCCGAGCCCGCGGGCGACGAGTCCGCGGAGGAGGGTGCTCGCTTCGTCATCCAGCAGCACGACGCGCGCCGGCTGCACTGGGACCTGCGCCTCGAGCGCGAAGGCGTGCTCGCTTCCTGGGCCCTGCCGCGCGGGGTGCCCAACCATCCCGACGAGAACCGGCTGGCGGTGCGTACCGAGGACCACCCGCTCGAGTACCTCGACTTCCACGGCGAGATCCCCAAGGGCTCCTACGGCGCGGGCACGATGGAGATCTGGGACCGCGGCACCTACAGCTGCGAGAAGTTCCGCGACAACGAGGTCATCGTGGTGCTGACCGGCGAGCGCGTGCAGGGCCGCTACGCCCTCATCCACACCCGCGACAAGGACTGGCTGATCCACCGCATGGACCCGCCGGCCGACCCGGCGGCCGAGCCCATGCCAAAGCGCATCGAGCCGATGAGGGCCCGCTCGGGCAAGCTGCCGCGCGACGAAGAGAACTGGGGCTACGAGGTCAAGTGGGACGGCGTGCGCGCGGTGGTGCACCTGGACGGGGGCCACGTCGAGGCCTTCGGCCGCTCGGGGGCGGACTTCACCTCCCGCTACCCCGAGCTGCGCGAGCTGGGCCGGGCCGTCGGCTCGCAGCGCATGATCCTCGACGGCGAGATCGTCGCCTTCGACGAGGGGGGGCGGCCGAGCTTCCAGGGCCTGCAGTCGCGCATGCACCTGGCCTCGGATTCCGCGGTGCGCCGCAAGGTGCGCGAGGTCCCGGTGACCTACGTGATCTTCGACCTGCTCTGGCTCGACGGGCACCCCACTCTCGCGCTGGGCTACCAGGACCGCCGCAGCCTGCTGGAGTCCCTCGAGCTCGAGGGCCCGCGCTGGCGGACTCCGGCCTACCGCGCGGGCGACGGCGCCGCCCTGCTGGAGGCCACCAAGGGCCAGGGCATCGAGGGGATCATGGCCAAGCGCCTCGACTGTCCCTACGAGCCGGGCAAGCGCGCCTCCGGCTGGGTTAAGGTCAAGAACACGGCGAGCCAGGAGCTCGTGATCGGCGGCTGGACCCCGGGGGAAGGCGGGCGCAGCCAGCACCTGGGCGCGCTGTGCGTGGGCGTGCACGACGACGAGGGCCGGCTCGTGTACGCCGGCAAGGTTGGCACCGGCTTCACCGAGGCCACGCTCGGCCTCCTCAAGCGCGAGCTCGAGCCCCTGCGGCGCGACACGAGCCCGTTCCACGGCCGCCAGCCCCCGAAGGGGACGGTATTCGTGGAGCCGCGTTTGGTGGCCTCGGTCGAGTTCCGCGAGTGGACCCAGACGGGGACGCTGCGCGCGCCCTCGTTCAAGGGCCTTCGCGACGACGTCGACCCCTCCGACGTGGTGCGCGAGCCGCAAGTTCCCGCCCGCTGAGGAGGGCAAACTTCCCCGGATGGGTATCTTCGTGGGGCCATGCCACGAGCAATTTGGAGCGGAGCGATCAGCTTTGGGCTGGTCAACATCCCGGTGAAGCTCTACAGCGCCGTGTCGCGCAAGACGGTGCGCTTCAACCAGCTGGACGGGTCCGACAACTCGCGGGTCCGCCAGAAGCGCATCAACGAGAGCACCGGCGAGGAGGTTCCCTACGAGAACCTCGTCAAGGGCTACGAGATCGGCCCTGACCGCTACGTGGTGATCACGCCCGACGAGCTGGACTCGGTGCAGCCCGAGAAGTCCCGCACGATCGACATCGAGGACTTCGTCGAGATCGACCAGATCGACCCGATGTACTTCGACCACACCTACTACCTCGCGCCGGGCCCGGGCGCCGGCAAGGCCTACGCGCTGCTGCTCAAGGCCATGGAGGAGACCGGCCGCGTGGCGGTCGCTCGCGTGGTCATCCGCTCGAAGGAGAACCTGGTGGCCATCCGCCCCCGCGACGGGGTGCTGGCGATGGACACGATGCTGTTCTCCGACGAGGTGGTCTCGCCCGACTCGCTGGAGGACGTCTCCGACGGCAGGTCCGAGAAGACCACCAAGCGTGAGGTGGACATGGCCCGCCAGCTGATCGACTCGCTGGCCTCGGACTTCGAGCCCGACAAGTACCGCGACGAGTACCGCGACAGGGTGCTCGAGATGATCGAGCGCAAGGCCGAGGGCGAGGAGATCAAGATCGAGACCCCGGCCGAAGAGCCGGAGGCGGTGCCGGACCTGATGGCTGCCCTGGAGGCGAGCATCGCCTCCTCGAAGAAGCAGAGCAAGCCCCAGCGCTCGTCGAGCAAGAGCAAGAACGGCGCCGGGTCGGGCTCCTCCAAGAAGAAGACCGCGGCCAAGAAGTAGCTCTCCTTGGCCGCGACGCACGTCGAGGTCGAGAGCCGCCAGCTCCGCCTGACCAACCTGGACAAGGTCCTCTATCCGGTGCCCGGCTTCACCAAGGGCCAGGTGATCGACTACTACACGCGCGTGGCGCCCTACGTGCTGCCGCACCTGAAGGGGCGCCCGCTGACGCTCAAGCGCTACCCCAACGGCGTGGAGGGCGGGCACTTCTACGAGAAGCAGTGCCCCTCACACCGCCCGGACTGGGTGAAGTCCGCGGAGATCCCGGTGAGCACCAAGACGATCGACTTCTGCCTCTGCGAGGACCTGCCGACGCTGGTCTGGCTCGCCAACCTGGCCGACCTGGAGCTGCACCCGTCGCTCTCGAAGGCGGCGGCAATCGAGCACCCCACCACGCTGGCCTTCGACCTCGACCCCGGCGAGCCCGCGGGGATCATGGAGTGCTGCGAAGTGGCCTGCCTGCTGCGCGAGCTGCTCGACCAGCTGGGGCTCGAGTGCTTTCCCAAGACCTCGGGCTCGAAGGGAATGCAGGTCTACGCGCCCCTCGACGGCCCGGCCACCTACGACCAGACCAAGCCGCTCTCCCAAGCGCTCGCCCGCCACCTCGAGGGCCGCAACCCCAAGCTCGTGGTCTCCAGCCAGAAGAAGGAGCTGCGCAAGGGCAAGGTCCTCGTCGACTGGAGCCAGAACGACGAGCACAAGACCACGGTGTGCGTGTACTCCCTGCGGGCCCGCGAGCACCCCACCGTTTCGACGCCGCTGACCTGGGACGAGGTCGAGGGCGCGTCCGAGCCGGGCGACCTGCGCTTCGAGGCCGCCGACGTGCTCGAGCGCACCGCCGAGCAGGGGGATCTGTTCGCGCCGGTGGTCGAGCTCGAGCAGGCGCTGCCCGAGCTGTAGCCTGGGCCGAGGCATGGTCGACTGGTCGCTCGCCCGGCAGATCGCGCGGCTCGCTGCCGGGTCGGAGGGGCCCGCCCCGACCGCCGGGGACCTCTCCGCGCAGGTCGACGACGCCCTAGCCGCGGTCAGCCGCTACACCGGCTTCACCCTCAGCGGCCAGGCCCCGGCCCCGGAGATCGTCGACCGCGCCGGCTGGGCCGAGATCAACCTCGAGTCCCTGGCCCGTCTGCTCGATCCGGTGGCAGGGCGCCTCGACCGCCGCCTGAGCTTCGCGGGGCCGCTGGCGGGCGCGCTGCGGCTGGGGGCCGACGCCACGCTGGCCGCCGAGGCGGGGCTCGTCATGGGCTACGTCTCCCAGCGCGTGCTCGGCCAGTACGAGCTCGCCCTGCTGGCCCCCGACGTGCCGCCCCGGCTCCTGTTCGTGACCCCCAACCTCGAGAAGGCAGCCGCCGACATGGCCGTGGACCGCGAGAGCTTCGAAGGCTGGGTCGCCGCCCACGAGGTCACCCACGTCGTCCAGTTCGGGGCCGTGCCCTGGCTGCGCGAGCACCTCGGCGAGCTGGTGCACGAGTACATGGACACGGTCGACGTGCGCATCGGGCGCGGGAACGCCGGGGCCCTGCCGCGCCTGCCCAACCCGCGCAAGCTGGTCGAGCGCTTCACCGAGGGCGGCCTGGCCGCCCTGGTCCAGACCCGGACCCAGCGGCGGCTGATGAGCCGGCTGCAGGCCACGATGGCGGTGATCGAGGGCTATTCCGAGCACGTCATGGATGCTGTCGCGCCCGGGCTCGTCGCCGAGCACGAGGGCTTGCGCGATGCCACGGAGCGCCGGCGCGGCAGCCGCTCGGCCCCCGAGCGGGTCCTCAGCCGCCTGCTGGGCCTGGACATGAAGATGCGCCAGTACGAGGAAGGCCGGCGCTTCTGCGACGCGGTGGTGACCGAGCACGGCATCGAGGGCCTCAACCGTGTCTGGGAGGGCCCCGATTCCCTGCCCAACCTGACCGAGCTCAGGCGCCCCGCCGCTTGGTCGGCCCGCGTGGCAGAAGCCACTTTCGCCTCCGCCTAGACCGCCTCGCCGGGCAGCTTGCGTAACGGCCCGACAGAAGAGGTTTACGTACGTGTGTTCGGTGGTATAGTCCTATTGAGCTTAGAACTAATAAGCTTATGATCCAGACCCCAGGCAGGGGAGGAGAAAGGAAACACTCAATGGCTCAGCAGACCCCTCAACAGCGTCGCGCCGCCGCTCGCAAGGCCGCCGCGACCCGCAAGCGCAACCAGACCAAGAGCGGAGGCAACACCACCCGCTCGAGCGCTCGGACCACCCGGTCCAACGCCCGCCGCACCCAGACCACGGCGCGCAACACGGCCCGTGCCGGGGCGCGTCAGACCCAGGGCAACGCCAAGGCGACCGCCCGTTCGGCCGCCACGACGGCCGCCAGCGCCGAGAAGACGGCCGAGACCGGGCTGGCGTACGCCGTCCAGCGCACCAAGGCCGCGGCCAGCCAGGCCCAGCGTGCCGTGCTGATCCCCGTGGGGGCAACCCTCATCGCGCGGGACAGCGTCGTCGAGACCGTGGAGCCCTACGTCAAGAGCCCCGCGAGCCGGCAGCGCGAGCTCAACAAGCTCGTTCGCCGCGTCTCGACCGACCTCCGCCGTGCGGAGCGTCGTGGCACCACCGCTCGCAACCGTGTGCAGCGTCGCGTCAAGCGCACTCGCACTCAGGTCGAGCGCACGCTGCGTCGCAACCGCCGCGAGGCCGAGCGCCAGGTGAAGACCACCCGGCGTGACGTCGAGCGTCAGGTCAAGACCACTCGTCGCGAGGTGCAGAACCAGGTCCAGAAGGTTCAGGACCAGGTCGCGAGCCTCGCCTAGCTTCCCGGCCCTCCGGCTTATCCCCGCCGTCTCGGAGAGAGCGGCTGGGGCGAGACTGCCGACCTCATACTTCGTCGGCAGTGATGCAGTATCTCTCCTCCCTCAGCCGGCCGGGTCCTTCGGGACCCGGCCGGCTTCTTTTTGGGCGCGCCTTTCTAGAATCAGGGCGTGCCCTCTGAGGACCAGATCCGGGAAGCCCTCCGCGGCGTCGTAGACCCCGAGCTGCACAAGGACATCGTCTCGCTGGGGATGGTGCGCTCGATCCAGCAGCCGGCGCCCGGGGCCGTCGACGTGGTGGTCTCCCTGACCACCGCCGGTTGCCCCATCCGCTCGCACTTCGAGACCGCCGTGCGCCAGAATGTCATGGAGCTCGGGGACGTCAAGCAGGTCAATGTCGGCTTCGATGTCCTCTCGCCCGAGGAGAAACAGAGCCTTCAGCAGCGCCTCGGCCGCCAGGGTGGCCTGCCGCAGGGCGCTCTGGCTGCGGTCAAGAACGTCATCTGCGTCGGCTCCGGGAAGGGGGGTGTGGGCAAGTCCACCCTCACGGCCAACCTGGCCGCGGCCCTCCAGATGGAGGGCAAGGCCGCCGCCGCGCTCGACGCTGACGTCTGGGGCTACTCCATCCCCCGCATGCTGGGCGTGCACGGCCGCCCCATGGTCTCCGCCCAGCGCAAGATCCTGCCGCTGGACGCCGCCGGCGGCGTCAAGGCCATCTCGATCGAGTTCTTCCTCGACAAGCCCGACCAGGCCATCACCTGGCGCGGCCCCATGCTCCACAAGGCCATCCGCCAGTTCCTCGAGGACGTGGACTGGGGGGAGCTCGACTACCTCCTGATCGACCTGCCGCCCGGCACCGGTGACGTCTCGATGACCCTGGCCCAGCTCCTGCCGCAGTCCCGCTTCGTGATCGTCACCACCCCGCAGCCCGCGGCGCAGAACGTGGCCCGGCGCGCCGCGGACACCGCCGAGCGCTACGAGCTCGAGATCGCCGGCGTGGTGGAGAACATGTCGGGCTTCACCACCCCCGCTGGGGACCGCTTCACGATCTTCGGCGAGGGCGGGGGCCAGCAGCTGGCCGACGAGCTCGACGTGCCCCTGCTGGGCAAGGTCCCGCTCCAAGAGGAGCTGCGCGTGGCCTCCGACGAGGGCCGCCCGCTCGTGCTCGACGACCCCGACGCCCCGGCCGCGCAGGCCATCTTCCACGCCGCCCGCGGCCTCATCGCCGCGACCCCTCAGCAGCTGGCCACGCTCCAGGAGCCGATCGGGCCGCCCGTCCCGGAGGTCACCGGCACCGCGCTGCCGATGGCGCCCTAGGCGCGATAGCCGGCGCCTCGCGGCGTCCTCGGTCGGCTCACCTGCGAAGCAGGCTTCGCCTCCCTGCGTCCTTGCGAGGCTTGGCTCTCGCGCCTAGGGCGCGGCGGGTCGGCACCCCTCCCGGCAAGCGCTCAGGCGCCTGAGGGAATTCTCGGCGGGCTACCCGCTCCCGCCCGCGCGGCCCTAGGAAGCGCTCTGGAAGTACTGCGCGTTGGTGTCGACGAACTTCGTCCACTCGTCGGGGAGCTGGTCCTCGGCGAAGCAGGCGTCGACGGGGCAGGCCTCCACACAGGCATCGCAGTCGATGCACTCTTCGGGATCGATGTAGAGCTGCTCGACCTGGTCGTAGTCGGGCTCGTCCGGCGTGGGGTGGATGCAATCGACCGGGCAGACTTCGACGCACGAGTTGTCCTTCTGGCCGATGCAGGGTTCGGCGATCACGTAAGCCATGAGGCGCGGCATTCTATCCAGCCCTCCGCGCGGGCTATGTTGCCCGAGTGATCCTGCTCACCGGCGCGACGGGGACCGTGGGCTCGGCGCTGCTGCGAAGGCTGGTGGCCTCGGGGGAGAGCGTGCGCTGCCTGGTTCGCGACCCCAACCGCCTGGGAGGCGAGCGGGTGCGGGTGCAGCTCGCCTTGGGTGACCTCGGCGATCCCGCCTCCTTCCGCAACGCGCTGCGGGGGGTGGACACCGTCATCCACCTCGCCGCCTCGATCCGCGACCAGCCGCGCGGATCCATCGAGGAGCTCACGGCGGTGGCCACGCTGCGCCTGGTGCGCGCCGCCGAGCGCGAGGGCGCTTCGCGCTTCCTGTTCTTCTCGGCTCTGGGCGCCGGCCCGGCCTCGCGCACCCGCTTCTTCCGCGCCAAGGCGCTCGCCCGCGAGGCCGTGGAGCGCTCGGGCCTGACGACGCAGGTCTTCGAGCCCTCCATCGTCTACGCCCCTGACGACCCCTGGATGACCTTGCTGACGCGCCTCGGCATCCTGCCGCTGGTGCCCGTCGCCGGCCGTGGGCGCGCTCTGTTCCAGCCCATCTGGGCCGAGGACGTGGCGGATTGCGTGGCCGCCGCCCTCGACGGCGAGGGCGGCAGCTCGCGCCGCTACGAGCTGGCCGGGCCCGAAACCCTCTCCTACGACGACATCGTGCGCACTGCGCTGGGCCCACGTCCTCTCCTGCACGTGCCGATGCCGGCCGTGCGGACCGGCCTGCGGGCGGTGGAGCGGGTCTCCGGGCCCGCGGCCTTCGCCACCTGGGAGGAAGCCGAGCTGTTGGAGGAGCCGATGACCAGCGCGCAAGGGACCGCCGACGCGGAGTCCCTCGGCGTGCGCCCGCGGCCTATGCGTGAGGTACTCGCAGCTGCCTAGGCTCCGAGTCGCCTGAGAGATAGGCGACCATCCGGCTAGTCAGGGCCGTGACCCGCCCAACGCGGTCGTCGTGCATGGACAGCGGGCGGGTGCTCAGATCCTCCATCAGGCTCCCGGCGAGCCCGGGCGCGCCCTCAGCGGTGAGCCCCGCGCCGATGCGGGTGGCCTCGCGCACCAGCTCGGGCTCGACGGTCCAGATGGTCTCGAACAGCCGATCACCATCCCTCACGCCGTCCTGGCCGGGACGCTCCCAGGCAGACAGGCAGGCCGAGTACCCAGCGCCGTCGCAGACCAGGCCCCACTCGCGGCCCACGGGGCCGGAGCGGTCGATCGGGACCTCCGTGGGCGCCCCCTCGACCTCGCGCAACTGGTCGAAATCGGCCAAGGCAATCGCGGCATCGGCGGTCCGGGCCAGCTCGCGCCAGCGCTTCTCGGCCTGTCGGTAGAAGCGCTCGCGCTGGAAGGCGCCGAGGATCAGGCCGCGCTCGCCGGTGGCGCAGGACTCGTCCTCGATGGCGTGGGAGAGCGCGACCAGCGTGCGCTTGGCCAGCAGATAGGGCACCAGGTCGGGTCGGCGACGGCGCAGCCCGGCGAACAGCGACTCGTCGTGTGCCGGCTCGTTGCTCAGCACCCTGGCGACGGCGCTCGGGAGCGAGCGGCCCTCGTCGCGCTCGCGCACGACCTCGAGCAGGAGGTCGACCTCCTCGTCGGCGTAGCGCCGATGCCCGCTGGGCAGTCGCTCCGGACGCGGAAAGCCGTACCGCTCCTCCCAGATCCTCAGGGTCGCGGGCGACAGTCCGGTCCGGCGGGCCACCTCGCGCGGCGTGTGCCACGCCTCGTCCGCGCGTCCCTCCATGTCAGAAGACACTACGGTCGGCGCGGGCCGACCGGATGGTTTCGAGGGCGCCAGCTAAGCGGCTTGGAGCTCGGAGCGAGCTTTCTGCAGCCCCAGGCGCACGCGGCTCTTGGCGGTGCCCAGCGGCACTCCGATCGCGCTAGCGATCTCCTGCGCGGTGAGGCCCCGGCCGAAGGCGAGCAGCACGGCCTCGCGCTGCTCGCCGGGCAGCGAGTCGAGCGCGTGCAGCATGCGCCGCGAGCGGTCGCGGCGCATGACGGGCTCGGCCGCACTCTCCTCGTCGGTGTGACGGACGCGCTGTTCGGCAGCCGAGCGATCCACGGCGGCCTCACGGGCCTGGCGCGTGCGCCAGCGGTCCAGCGCGCGGCTGCGGGCCATCAGGGCGACGTACGAGCGCAGCGAGCCGCGCTTGGGGTCGTAGGCCCCGGGGTTGCGCCAGAGGGCGATGAACACGTCCTGGGCCACGTCCTCAGCGGCGGCCTGGTCGCGCAGCACCCGCTGAGCGGCGGCTACGGCGAGCGGCCGAAGCTCCTCGTAGGACGACTCGAACCCACTTGAGGTGTTGAGCTTTATCTCCACAGTGTGTGGAACTTTAGCACACGCATCTGGGATGGCCCTCAACAACGACGAAGGCCCGGCGAAATGGCCGGGCCTTCGGTCCTGCGAGCGTTTCGCTCGGGCTACATCATCCCGTCCATGCCTCCCGGCATGCCGCCGCCACCCATGGCGGCGCCTTCCTTCTCCGGGATCTCGGCCACGATCGCCTCGGTGGTGAGGATGTTCTTGGCGATCGAGGCGGCGTTCTGCAGCGCCGAGCGGGTGACCATGGCGGGGTCGATCACGCCGGCCTCGACGAGGTCGACGACCTCGCCAGAGTCCGCGTTGAGCCCATGTCCCTTCTCGGAGTTGCGCACCTCGTTGACCACGACCGAGCCCTCCAGTCCCGCGTTGTCGGCCAGCTGGCGGACCGGCTCCTCGAGCGCGCGGAGGATGATCTTCGCCCCCGTCTGCTCGTCGGGTCCCAGCGCCTCGGGCTGGACGGCGTCCGAGGCCCGCAGGAGCGCCACGCCGCCGCCCGGCACGATGCCCTCCTCGAGGGCTGCCCGGGTGGCCTGCAGCGCGTCCTCGACGCGGTGCTTCTTCTCCTTCATCTCGGTCTCGGTGGCCGCGCCGACCTTTACGACGGCCACGCCGCCCGCGAGCTTGGCCAGGCGCTCCTGGAGCTTCTCGCGGTCGAAGTCCGAGTCGGTGTTGTCGATCTCGTTCTTGATCTGGTTGATGCGGCCCTTGATGGCCTCCGTATCACCGGCGCCGTCCACGATCGTGGTGGTGTCCTTGGTGACCACGACGCGGCGGGCACGACCGAGCTGGCTCAGCTGGGTGTTCTCCAGCTTGAGCCCCATCTCCTCGGTGATCACCTCACCGCCGGTGAGGATCGAGATGTCCTCCAGCATGCGCTTGCGGCGGTCGCCGAAGCCGGGGGCCTTGACCGCGACGCCGGTGAACGTGCCGCGGAGCTTGTTGACCACGAAGGTCGCCAGCGACTCGCCCTCGACGTCCTCGGCGATGACCAGGATCGGCTTGCCCGACTGGATCACCTGCTCGAGCACCGGCAGCACGTCGCGCACCGAGCCGATCTTCTGGTTGGCGATGAGGATGTAGGGGTCCTCGAGGGTCGCCTCCATGCGGTCCTGGTCGGTGACCATGTAGGGCGAGATGTAGCCCTTGTCGAACTGCATGCCCTCGGTGAACTCGAGGTCCATCCCGAAGGTCTGGCCCTCCTCGACGTTGACCACGCCGTCCTTGCCCACCTTGTCGATGGCGTCGGCGATCACCTCACCGATCTCGTCGTCGGCCGCCGAGATGGCCGCCACGCGCGAGATCTGCTCCTTGCCCGACACCTCCGTCGACTGCTCGGCGATGTTGTCGGTCACCTGCTGCACGGCGTGCTCGATGCCTCGGCGCAGCGCGAGCGGGTTGGCCCCGGCCGCCACGTTCTGCAGACCCTGACGCACGATGATCTGCGCCAGCAGGGTCGCCGTCGTGGTGCCGTCGCCGGCGACGTCGTTGGTGGCGGTGGCCACCTCGCGGACGAGCTGGGCGCCCTGGTTCTCGAAGACGTCCTCGACCTCGATCTCCCGCGCGATGGTCACGCCGTCGTTGGTGATGGTCGGGGCGCCGAACTTCTTGTCCAGGACCACGTAGCGGCCCTTGGGGCCGAGCGTCACCTTGACCGCGTTGGCTACCGCGTCGACGCCGTCCTGCAGCGACGCGCGAGCCTCCTGTGCGTACTTCAGCTCCTTGTGAGCCATGTTTCTCCGTTCCTCTGAAGGTTTCTTTAGGCGACCTTGGCGAGCACGTCGGACTCGCGCAGGACGAGCAGGTCGTCGCCCTCCACTGTCACCTCGGTGCCGCCGTACTTGGAGTAGAGGACCTCGTCCCCCTCCGAGACGTCCAGAGGGATGCGCTTGTCGCCCTCGTCGTCCCACTTGCCGTCGCCGACAGCGAGGACCTTGCCGCGCTGGGGCTTCTCCTTGGCTGTGTCGGGAAGGACGATGCCGCTGGCAGTCGTCTCCTCCTCCTCGAGAGCCTGGACGATCAGGCGATCGCCGAGAGGCTTCAACTTCATGGACTAGACCTCCGGTCCTGGTTTGCCTTGAGCGCTTGGCACTCTAGCAACGAGAGTGCCAAATCGGTTGGGGATTTTGAGCCAACCGAATCCGGGTATGATCCCTCCCTGGAAGGGTCAGGACCGCCATGGCGGCCGTGCGCGAGCAGACCCCTGACCCTCCGAGCGACGACCCCGACCAAGGAGGCTGAACCGAACGTGGCCGACACAAAAACTGCCGACGTGCGTCCCAGGTACCGCATCCGTTTTCCCTCGGACGGCAGAGGTGTCGACCAGGACCAGGAGTGGGCCGAGATCGGTGTCAACGGCAACGGCAGGCTCCAGAGGTTCCGCTTCCACGACTACGACAAGCTCTACAAGCAGCCCGGCCTCTACGAGCAGATCTTCTACGAGGAGCTGGAGTGCCAGTCGCCGCAGGTCGTCACCGGCCTGCTGGGCGAGGTGCTCGCCTCGGAGAGCCTCGACGCCTCCGACCTGAGGGTCTTCGACGTCGGCGCCGGCAACGGCATGGTGGGCGAGGAGCTGTCCAAGCTGGGCGCCGAGACCATCGTCGGCGTGGACATCATCGAGGAAGCCGCGCAGGCCGCCGAGCGCGACCGTCCGCACGTGTACGACAAGTATCACGTGCTTGACCTGACCGATATCCCGCCGGCAGCGCGCTCCGAGCTCGAGGACCGTCAGTTCAACTGCATGGTCACCGTCGCGGCGCTGGGCTTCGGCGACATTCCCACGCGCGCCTTCGCGGAGGCCTTCAACCTCGTCCGCGACGACGGGTGGATCGCCTTCAACATCAAGGAGGAGTTCCTCCAACCCGGCGAGAGCACCGGCTTCTCGCGCCTGATCGAGCACATGACCAACGAGGGCGCGATCGACATGAAGGCGGGAATGACCTACCAGCACCGCCTGTCGACGGCCGGCGAGCCACTGGACTACCGGATCTTCATCGCCCGCAAGAGGTGCGAGGTCCCGCAGGCCTGGCTGGACGATTAGCGCCCCGGGCATCCTGCCCGCGGTACCGATCGGGTCCGGCGCCCTCCTAGTTCTGCGAGGGCCCCGGCCGCAGGCGGTCGGAGATCTCCTGGGGGCGCTCGGAGATCTGTGAGAAGCGGACGACCGTGACCGTGTCGTCCGGCTCCACCTTGCGGCCGTAGATCTGCTCGAGGAAGTGCACCGTCTCGTCGAGGCGGCGGAACTCCGGGTTGTCGTGCTCGACGTCGCGTGGCGATAGCTCGGACACCCGCTTGACCTCGACGGTGTCGATGACCGCCTCGAAGATCCGCTCGCGCGGGGCGTGCTGGAACCCGACGGTGACCAGGACGACCCTTCCCTTCGCGTACTTGCGGCTCTTGTCGCCCAGCCGGATGGTGGCCGTCTTGCGGCCCTTCTTGAGCTGATCGACGAAGACCGGCGAGTAGAAGTTGAGTACGTACACGGCCGCGGCAGCCTATCGGCCCTCGAGCGCCTCGATGGCCTTCTCGGCCATCTCGCGCTCTCCCTTGTACTCCAGGCGGGCCGGGGCGTCGGCGAGCGGGAGCCACAGGGCACGATCCACCTCGTGATCGTGGTCGCGCACGCTGCCCGAGCGGTAGCGGCAGAGAAAGAAACTCACCACCTTGAGCCGGCGCTCACCGTGAAGCGAGTACCAGTAGCGCACGTCGCCGAGCTTCTGATCGATCGCGGCCTCGATCCCGGCCTCCTCGCGCACCTCCCGGACGGCCGCTTCGGCGGCGCTCTCACCGGGGTCGATGTGCCCCTTGGGCAGCGCCAGGACCTTCTTGCGCCGCGTCAGCTCGATGACCGCCAGGAAGGGCCGGCCGCGAAAGCGCCGGACGGCCAGGCCGCCGCTCGAGAACTCGCGCTTCAGTCCTCGGTCCCCTCGACGAGCGGGACGAAGCGCACCGGCGTGACCGTCTCCACCGCGCTGCCGCGGACGCGCACCAGCAGCTCGCGCCCGCCGCGCTCCAGCGGCATCACCAGGGGCGCGCCGGGCGCCGCCTGCTCGCGCAAGGCCCGTGGGGGCTCGCCGGCCGCGGTGGCGGTGACCGAGATTCCGTCGAAGGGCGCGCGGTCCGGCGCCCCCTGGGAGCCGTCGCCGTGGCGGACCTCGACGTTGCGGTACCCCAATCGCTCCAGGGTGGCGGTGGCGGCCGCAGCCAGCGTGGCGTGGCGCTCGATGGTCACCACATGCGAGCAGAGCCGCGACAGCACCGCCGCCGCGTAGCCGGAGCCGGTCCCGACCTCCAGCACGCGCTCGGGGCCCTCGAGCTCGAGAAGCTCGGCCATGCGCGCGACGATCCAGGGCTGGGAGATCGTCTGGCCGGCCGCGATGCGCAGCGCCCCGTCGCGGTAGGCGTGGCGGCGCATCTCCTCGGGCACGAACTCCTCACGCGGCACGGCGGCCATCGCTTCGAGCACGCGCTCATCGGTGATCTCGCGCCGCCGCAGCTGGCGCTCGACCATGCGCTCGCGCTCAGTGGATGAAGTTCCGAAGCCTGGTGGGCTCATGCACCAACACCTTGCCCCGGCCGAGCGACACCACTCCCTCGCGCTCGAGGGTGGCGAGGAAGCGGCTGGCGCTCTCGCGCGACGTGCCGGCCAGCGAGGCGATCTCGGCCTGCGTCGCCCGCACCAGCACGTCCTGTTCGGGGGCGCCCTCCGCCTGCCGCGCCACTACCTGGGACAGCACCGCGCCTGCCACCCGGCCGGGGACGGTCTGGAACGACTGCGAGAGCAGCCGCTCGTTGGCCCGGCGCACCCGCGCCGCCATGCTCGAGAGCATGGCCAGAGCCATGTCGGGGTGCGAGCGCACCTGGCGCTCGACGTCGGAGCCGAGCAGGGCCACGGCCTCGGTCTCCTCGACCGCCTGGGCCGTTGCCGAGCGGCGCTCGCCGCCGAACAGTGCCAGCTCGCCGAACATCGACCCGGCGCGGAGCTCGGCCAGCGCCACCTCGCGCCCGTCGTCGTGGCCGCGGGTGAGCACGACCGCACCGGTGCGGATCACGTAGCAGGTGTCGCCACCGTCGCCTTCGCGGAAGATCACCTCCCCGCGCTCGTAGGAACGCGGAACCGCGACTCGTCCGAGCTCCTCGAGCTCCCGCTCGTCGAGGTCGGCGAACACCTCGACGCGCGAAAGCAGCCGCAGCGTCTCCTCACCACTGCTCACTGCCGTGACTCTAGGCCAGCGCCGACTCCCGGCGCCTGCGCATCAGGCCTCGGGCCCCGTACCACAGCGCCGCGAGCACGAGGGCCAGCGGCAGCAGCGCCCCCAGGGCCCGCAGCATGAAGTTCAGCGAGGCCTGCAGCGAGGCGACGGCGTCGTCCAGCGCGTCCTGCGTCGTGTCCTCGGGGCCGCCCAGCGCGCCCCCCTGGGAGCCGTCGGAGAGGCCGACGGTGATCGCGGCGTAGTTGGTGCGCAGCCTCAGGGAGCGCAGGTCACTGCGCAGCCGGCGGACCTCGATGGCGTTCGCGTCCAGGCGCCGGCGCAGAGCCTCGGCCTGGGTGTCGCTGCCGGCGCGGCGGAGCCGTCGGAGGAGGCTGGCGCGTTCGGCCCGGGCGGAGTCGAGCCGGTCCGAGGCGCCCACCACGGCGCCGGTCACGTCCTGGCCCGACTCGCTGCGCGAGCGGACCTTGCCGAGGGCAGAGAGGTCGCGAAGGGTGTCGCGCAGCCGGTCCGCCGGCACTCGCAGGTCCAGGCTGCCCCCAGCGGCCGCCTCGCCGCTGGAGACCGACGAGCGCAGCACGAAGCCGCGCTGGCGGTCGGCCACGCGGGCCACTCCCTCAGCCACTTGGTCGAGGTCGTCGGCCGGCGCCTCGAGCGACAGCGACGCCGAGCGCTCGATACTGCGTCGCCCGCGGCCGGGGTCGAAGCCCTGCCCGGACCCGCCGGTCGGCGGGACCGGCGGGGGCGCCTGGGTCATGTCCGAGCGCGACTCGGCCGCCGGGGGCGCGCCGGAGTCCCGGCCCCCCCGCAGTTGCGGCTCGGTGCCGCCGATGGTGGCGTCTTCGCCGCCGCCGAGCAGTGGGACGGCCACGGCAAGCGCAATGAGCACGGTCGCCGCCGCGGCCATCACGGGCAGCAGGCGCCGTGGCAGCCGGAGCCGACCGGCCAGAGAGCGCGCGCGCCGGGCGGGGGCCGTGCGGGGAAAGCCGGCCCGCACGCGCTCGCCCAGCTCGTCCGCGAAGGCCGGCCGCGGCTCGGCGGAGTCGGCCCGCAGTGCGAGCGCCAGCTCCTGGAGCTCGCGCTCGGCGGCGTCGGGCGCTGTCGCCCGGCCTTGCTCCAGCGCGACGTCGATCACGGCGAGGTCCCGGTCAGGCTGCGTCACGGCAGGCCTCCCTCAGTTTGGTCACGGCACGGTGCAGCTTCGTGCCGACGTTGGACTCGGAGATGCCCAGGGAAGCGGCGATCTCGGTGTTCGAGAGCCCGCCCTGGAATTTCAGCGCGACCAGGTCGCGGTCGGGCCCATCCAGGCCGGCCAGAGCCGCCCGGACGACCTCGCGCCGAAGGGCGGTCTCGGCCTGGTCGTCGAGCGCCGGCGCCGCGACGTCCTCGACGTCGCTCTCCAGGGCGGCGCGCCGCTTGCGGCGACGCAGCTCGTCGAGAGCGGCGTTGCGCGCGATCCCGAACAGCCAGGCCTCGGCGCTGCCGCGCGAGGGCCGGTAGCCGCGGCGCTTGCGGTAGGCGCGCTCGAAGGCCTGTGCGGTCACGTCCTCAGCTGCTGAGCGGTCGCGCAGTAGCGAGGCGACGTAGGCGTAGACCCGCGGAAAGGTCCGCTCGTAGAGGGCGTCGAAGCTGTCGGCCTCGCGCTGGGCCGTGGCTGCGGGCAAGGGTTGCGCCAGGGCCTCGTTCACACTCCCACTACGGCCAGGGCGACGATCCGTCACGGCGATTCTCCCAACCGCTCAAGCCGGGTAGACGGATGGCCGATGCAGCGGGCAGTGAAGCGCCTCGCCGCCGCCGCCCTGCTGCTGCTCGCCCCTCGCCCTCCCGGCATCCGCCGGCGCCGCGTTGCCCGGGGACCTGTGGGCGACCGTGAACGCCTGCGACAGCCCTCGCTTCCCCGACCGCGTCGGGGTCCGCGCCGCCATGCCCGGCGACCGCACCGGCAAGCGCATGTACGCCCGCTTCCGGCTCCAGTACCACTCCGCGCTCAGAGGCGGTTGGAAGCCCGTGGCCAACGGCCAGTCGCCCAAGCTCTTCCTCGGCTCCGCCCGCCGCGACCGCCAGGCCGGCTGGACCTTCCGGGTCAACCCGCCCGCGCGCGGCGGCTCCTTCCGATGCGCGGCGTTGCCGACCTCGAGTGGAGGAAGCGGCGCGAGAGGACCGTTGTTCGCCACGGGAGCGCGCTACGCCGCTGGGTGACGGCGAGGCGCTCGACCCAGATCGCGCGACCGGGCGTCAGCGGCGTCAAGGGAGGCGATGGGATCTCCCTCGGCGCCTGCACGCTCCGGTGACCGGCGCTAGGCCGGGGCGAACAGCCGCGGGTCGTTGGAGATGACCCCCGCGACCCCGAGGGCCTCGAGCCGCCGGATCTGGTCGCCGTCGTCCACCGTCCAGACGTAGAGCTCGCCGCCGGCCTCGTTCACCGCACGGACGAGGCGCGGCGTCACCAGCCGGAAGTGCGACATCAGCGCCTCGCACTCGCCGTCGCGGACCATGCGGGCGGCCCGCTCGGGCAGTCGGGCCTTGAGGATCTGGAGCAGCACGAGCGCAGCGGGGGCGAGGACGCTGCGCGTGTAGTCGCGGCGCACGTTCGGATAGGACCAGCCGCGCTTGACCTCGACGTCCAGCTCGCCGACGAGCCTGAGGCTGTCGCGGTACATGGTGGAGACGATCGTCCGTCCGGTCAGGCCGCGCTCGCGGAGCCCGCTCACGACCTCGCGCTCGTAGCCGGGGATCTTCATGTCCACGTCGAGCTCCACGCCGTCGTAGGCCTCGCCGGCGAAGATGTCCAGCCCCTCGTCGAGGGTCAGTGGCTCCCGCGAGGCGGCGTCGCTCGGGTCGTGGGCGAGCACGAGGCGCCCGTCGCGCAACCGCAGGACGTCGAACTCGATCATGTCCATGCCGTGCTCCAGCGCCGCCTCGAAGCTCGCGAGCGTGTTCCCGGGTGCCACGTGGTCGGCGCCCTTGTGGCCGATGCGCTTCACCGCTGGCAGCCCGGGCACCAGAAGGTGGTGCGGTTGTCGTCCCCCTGGCCGCGGGCGCGAACCCGCGTGCCGCAGCGGTGGCACGGGCGGCCTGAGCGCTCGAAGACCTGCGGCTCGCGGGTCTGGTAGCCCTCGCGCGCCGAGTGCTGCATGAGCGGACGTACCCCGCGGAGGATCTCCAGCACCTCCGCGTCGCCCACGTCGCCCGAGGGGCGCCACGGATCGACGCCCGCGAGGAAGCAGGCCTCGCTCTTCCAGAGGTTGCCGATGCCGGCGAGGATGCGCTGGTCCAGCAGCGCATCGCCGATCCCCCGGGTAGGGTCGTCCTCGCGCAGGCGGCGGAGGGCGTCGGCCTCGTCGAAGTCCGCGGCCACGATGTCAGGGCCCAGGGCGGCCAGCCGCCGGTCGAAGCGCGTACGCGAGTCGGTCATCAGCTCCAGCACCGGGCCGTCGAACTGCACTACCTCATGCTCCGCGGTGCGGACCACAAGCCAAGCGCGGCGGGGCGAACGCGTCCAACGCTGGCCGGGCCGGTAGACGCTCCAGCGACCGGTCATCCGCAGGTGCGAGTGGAGGGTCAGGTCGCCCTCGAAGCGAACGAACAGATGCTTGCCGTGCGCGTCGACCTGCCGCACCCCGCGCCCGGCCAGGCGCTCGGGCCAGCGGTCCATGCCGTGACGCGGATGGGGGGTCTCGAGCGAGACGATCTCGCTCCCCACGAGCGCGGCGCCGACCCGCTTTGCGGCGTGGTGAAGCGTGTCGCCCTCGGGCACGCAGCCGACTCTAGGGTGGCCTCGATGAAGCTGGTCACCTGGAACGTGAACTCGCTCAAGGCGCGCATGCCCCGCGTGCTCGAGCTCCTGGAGGCCCATCAACCAGACGTGCTCCTGCTTCAGGAGACCAAAACCGAGCCCGATGCCTTCCCCCACCTGGAGCTCGAGGCCGCGGGCTACAAGGCCGAGCACCACAGCGCCGGCCGCTGGGCCGGCGTGGCGGTGGCGGTGCCGGCCGACCGGGCCCTGTCCGAGTCCCGCGCGGGGCTGGAGGGCGAGGTGGCGAGCGACGAGGCGCGCTGGATGGAGGTCGACGTGGACGGGATGCGCGTGGTCTCGGTCTACGTCCCCAATGGCCGCTCGCCCGACTCACCCCACTACGAGGACAAGCTGCGCTTCCTGGAGGCCGCGGCAGCGCGCATCGGCCAGCTCTCGGATCGCGAGCTGGTCGTGGCCGGCGACTTCAACGTCTGTCCCGCGGACCTGGACGTCTACGACCCCGCGGCGTTCGTCGGCGAGACGCACGTCACTCCCCCCGAGCGCGAGCGCTTCGCGGCCCTGCTGGAAGCCGGGACGGTGGACGCGTTCCGCGAGCTGCACCCCGACGAGCAGGGCTTCACCTGGTGGGACTACCGACAGGGGCACTTCCACCGCAAGATGGGACTGCGCATCGACGCCTTCCTGCTCACACCGCCGCTGGCGTCTCGCCTCGAGAGCTGCGGCATCGACCGAGGCTTTCGCAAGGGCCCGAAGCCCTCGGATCACGCCCCCCTGCTGGCCTCGATCAGGGACTGAGCCTCGGCGCCGATCCCGGCGGCCATCTCGTCCAGGTCGTCCACGATCGCGGGGTCCGCGCACAGGCCGAAGCACAGCTGCCCGCCCACCGAGACCACCGATGCCCGCAGCGCGTGGTGCTCGCCGATCTCCGCCAGGCTGTGGACCCAGCTCACGGGGGCGCCGCCGAGCGACAGGCGGCCTGCCGGTCCGGGGACGTTGGAAACGCTCAGCGCGAAGCGCCGCGGGCTGGCTTCGAGGCGCTCGCAGAACCGCTCCAGGCTCGGCGATATGCCGGCCAGCCCGCGCATCACGCGGTCGAGCTCCTCGGCGTCGTGGTCGGCCTTCCGCTTCGCAGTGGCTGCGTGCGTGGCACGCAGGCGAGCTACCGGGTCGGGTTCGTTGAGCGGCAGGGCCAGAGAGAAGAACGAGTCGCGGTTGGCTGCGTGGTCGCCCGTGTGGTGCATGCTCACCGGCACCCTCACGCGCACCTTCCCGAGCGCGCCGTGGTGGTGCTCCAGCCACCGGCGCAGGGCGCCGCCCATGACGGTCAGGACCGCGTCGTTGACGGTCGACCCGTCGAGCCGCTTGGCGGCGTCGTGAAGTGGCCCCAGCGGCTCGCGCGCGAGCGCGATCCGGCGCCGCCGGCCGATGCGCCCGTCGAAGGGCGAGCGTGTCCGGCTGCCCGCGAACTCCCTCTCCAGGACTCGCCCCAGGTGAGCTCGCCGGCGGCCCTCGTCCGCCCTCGCGTGGGACGCCGGCCGCGGGGGAGCGGCCTCCTCGTCCCACAGCACCGTGCGGGCCAGGCGCATCGCCGTCATCCCGTCGGCGAGAGCGTGGTGCAGGCGCCACACCAGCGCGGTCCCTCCGTCGCGAAGGTTGAGCACGTCGATCCGCCACAGCGGCCGCGAGCGGTCGAGTCGCTGCTCGAAGATCCGGGCGATCGCTTCGTTGAGGCCGCCCGGCTCCAGCGCCTCGTCGCTCTCGACGATCTGCTCGCTCACGTCGAAGTCCTCGTCGGGGACCCAGGCAGGCTCGTCCGCCGTGCCCCCTAGCCGCCGGGTCAGCTCGGGAGCCGCAGCCAGGCGGTCGGCCACCGCCTTGCGCAGGGCCTCGACGCCGGGGGCTCCGGGCCCCATTCCGATGACCTTGCAGGTGTGCCCGGCGACCGTGTCGCTCTCCAGCGCGAGAATCGCCCTGTCCTCGGCACCGAGGGGAATGGCCGCGGCGTCGCGGACGGTGGTCACGCCTCGCCGGGGGCCGGCTTGGCCGGGGGCCCGCCTGGCCCTTCCCGGCCGAAGTACTCGCCGCCCTCGATGCTGATGCGGGGCAGGATCCGGTCCAGCCAGCGGGGCAGCCACCAGATCGCCCGTCGCATCAGCACCATCAGCGCGGGCACCAGCAGGCAGCGCACGATGGTCGAATCCACCGCGATGGCCACCGCCATTCCCAGGCCGAACTGCTTCACCACGGGGTCCCCGTTGAGGACGAAGCTCGAGAAGACGAACACCATGATCAGCGCCGCGGAGGTGATCACCCGTCCTGTGCTGGCCAGCCCATCGACCACGGCGTCGTGGGTGTCGCCGTCCTCCTCGTAGTGCTCCTTGACCTGACTGAGCAAGAACACCTCGTAGTCCATGGAGAGCCCGAACAGGATCGCGAACATGAACAGCGGCACGAAGCTCTGAATGGGCACCGGGCCGTCCAGGCCGATCAGCTTGGCGCCGTGGCCCTCCTGGAAGACGGCGGTCACCACGCCGTACGCCGCGGCCACCGACAGCAGGTTCACGAAGGCGGCCTTGAGCGGCAAGAGGATCGAGCGGAAGGCCAGCAGCAGCACGATGAAGCTGAGCGCGATGATGATCAGGATCATCTGCGGCAGCTTCGATGAGATCCGGTCGGCCAGGTCCACGTAGCCGGCCGTCTGGCCGCCCACGTCTGCGGTGAGGCCGCCCTTCTCGGCCGGCGGGATCACCTTGTCGCGCAGCGTGTTGACCAGGTCGGCGGTCTTTTCGTCCGACGGCGCGGTGGTGGGGATAAGTGTGATCACCCCTGCGTCGCCCTTGCTGTCGAGCTGGGTGGGCGAGACCTGTTTCACGCCACTGGTCTTCTTGAGGTCGTCGGTCAGCGTCGTCAGGCGCGTGTCGCTGGCCGGGTTCTCGGCCTGTTGCTTCTGCTGGTCGAGCTTCTGCTGCTGGGAGGCGGTCTCCTGCTCGGCCTGCTGCTGGGCCTGGTCGGGTGACAGCCCCTGCGCCTCGCCCTGCTGGGTCGCCTGTTGCTGCTGTTGGTCCAGCTGCTTCTGCTGGTCGTCGACCTTGTCGATGTTGCTCTGGTCGGCCTTGGCCGGCGGGTTCAGCTGCACAGCGATGAGGAACGGGCCGTTGACGCCCGGGCCGAAGCCGGCGGTCAGGAGGTCGTAGGCCTTGCGGGTGGTCTGGTCCTTGGGGTCGGTGCCGGCGTCGGTCTGGCCCAGTTGCAGGTTGAGCAGGGGAATGGCCAGGACGAGCAGGATCGCGGTGGAGGCGATCGCGGCGGGCCACGGGCGGTTGCACACCCCCCGGGCCCAGCGACGCCAGCCGTGAGGCTTCTTGTCGTCGGGGTGCGTCTTGCCCAGGTGCACGCGCAGCGAGTTGATCCGCGGGCCCAGCGCGCCCAGCAGCGCCGGCAGCAGGGTGAGCGCGGCGCTGACCGCCACGAACACCGACACGGCGGCGGTATACCCGAGGGCCGTGACCAGCGGGATCTGGGCCGCCGCCATGGACACGAGCGCGATCACGACGGTGCCGCCTGCGAACAGGACGGCGCTGCCCGAGGTGGCCACGGCCCTTGCCACCGACTCCTGGACCTCCACCCCTGCCTGCAGCTGTTGCTTGTGGCGCGTGACGATGAAGAGCGCGTAGTCGATGCCCACGCCCAGGCCGATCATCGTGGCCAGCGTCGGGCCCACGGTGGGCACCTCCACCAGCTTCCCGAGCAAGCCGATCAGCGACAGGCCGGTGGCGAGGCCGAGGATCGCGGTGGCGATCGGCAGCAGCATCGCCGTGACCGAGCCGAAGGCGAACACGAGGATGATCACCGCGGCCGCGAGGCCCACCGCCTCGCTGCTCTCGGTCTCCGGCTTGGAGACCGCCTGGCCCAGGTAGCCGGCCTCCTCCACCTCCAGCCCGGCGTCCCGGGCGGGAGAGGTGGCGTCTATCACCTTGTTGGCCTCTTCCTCGGTGAGGTCGGCGGCCGACAGGTCGAGCGTCACCGACGCATAGCCGATCGTCTTGTCCTTGCTCAGCGCCTGGTCGTTGTCGTCGTACGGGCTGACCACCTTGGTCACGTGCGGCGCCTTCTTCAGCGAGTCGACCGTCTGGTCCACTGCCTGCTTGTTGGTTCCGCTGTCGAGCGTGCCCTTCTTGGCCTTGAACACCACCGGGTTGGTCCCGTTGGCCTGCTGGGGCAGCGAGTCGTCGAGCACGTTGGTCGCCTTGTTGGCGTCGGTGCCGGGGATGCTCAGGTTGTCGCTCGTGTCGCGGCCGAGCGACTGACTGACCAAGAACAGGGCGATCGCGAGAACGAGCCAGAGGCCGATGACTACGAAGTGGTGGCGGGCCGAGAACCCGCCGAGCTTGTAGAGGACGCGAGTCAGGGGGAAATACGACGCTAACCCCGGAGCCGGACTGCCGCAACCGGCTCTTATGCGCTGAGAGTCAGCTTGCGAGGGCTCTGGCGGAAGCCCAGCTCCATCAGCAGGTCACCCACGGGCGATCCCACCACCGGCTCTCCGTCGTAGCGCTCGATCCCCAGCCGCGGGATCCGGCCGCGCCGAACCGCGTCGGCCAGAGCCTCCAACGCCGAGCGCTGCACCTCGTCGCCGGCCTCGCCCAGGGGCAGCAGCCCCTTCCCTCCCCGCTCGACGTAGAGCACGGGCTCGGCGTCGACGGTCACCACGTAGGCGCCGGGCACGCGGGAGGGCCGGCGCGGGGAGTCCTCCCGCTTGGGCCAGGGCAGGGTCGCGCCGTACGGGTTGGCCGGGTCGGTGGCCGCCAGCAACAGCGGGCCCGCCGCCTCGTCGAAGCGCAGGCCGCGCAGGCGCTCGATGGCGGCGGGCAGAGCGAACTGGGCGCCGCCCAGGCCCTCGACGAAGTAGCCGCGGCGTGCGCTGCCCAACGTCTCCAGGTTGGCCAGCTCACCGTACAGCGAGGAGAAGCCACCGGGTATGCCCTCGGCCAGCACCGCCTCGCGCGTGACGATCCCGTAGCGCTCCAGCAACACCTCGGCCAGGGCGCGGGTCCGGGCGCTGTGGCCCGGCGCTCCGCGGAACAGCGGCTCGGTGAGCGACCAGCGCCCCTGGAGCTGCGGGGCGCCGGGGCGCCGCCGCCGCGAGAAACGGCGCCCCGCGTTGCGGTTCTGGCGGGCGAGCGAGATGCGCGGGGCCCGCAGCGGCGCGAAGGCGTCGTTGGTCACCTCGCCGGCCCAGACAAGGTCCCAGAGCGCCTCCTGCAGCTCGGCGGGCTCGGCCTCGACGTCGGCCAGCAGGTCCGTCCAGAACGCCGCGCCGGCCGTCAGGCGCTCGCGCAGCTTGCGGTGCAGCGCCTCGTCGGGCCCCTCGCCCTTGACCGGCGGCGGGCCCAGCAGCGGTGCATCCTCGCGGAACAGGAGGGCGACCTTGCCGCTCGAGCGGCCTATGGAGCCGGCCCCCACCCACACCAGCTCGCCGCTCGCACAAAGGCTGTCCAGCCAGGCCCGGGAGTAGGCGCCGAGGCGGCGCGGCAGGACGTCGCGCTCCCAGGTCTCAGGCGAGAGGGCCAGCCCCTGGAGGGGCACGAGTTGCTCGCGCAGGCGGTCGACCCCGTCGCCACCCGGCGGCGCGGCACCGACGCCCTGCCAGGCGGGCAGGAAGCGCGCGAGCGCCCGCTGCTCGGCGGGTTCGACCTCGCGCCGCAGGCTCGCCAGCGAGGCGCGGCGCAGCCGGCGCAGCACCTCCGCGTCGCACCACTCGCGCTCGCTGCCGCCGGGTCGCAGCTCGCCGCGGACCAGGTCGCCGGCCCGCTCGAGCTCTCTCAGCGGCGAGGACAAGTCCACGCCGTAGCGGTCCCCGATCTGGGCCGTGGTGAACGGCCCGTGGGTGCGCGCGTAGCGTCGCGTGAGCCGGGCCAGCGCATCCTCGACGCCCTCGAGGAAGGCCTCCGGCAACCCGCCGGGTGGCACGGCGCCGAGGGCGTCGCGGTACAGGCCGGCGTCCTCGGCGGCTATGAAGCGCTCCTCGCCGCCGATGCGCATGTGGGCCGCGCGGCGCTCGCCCACGAGCTGCTCCAGCATCCGCTCGGCTGACAGGCCCTGCAGGCACCGCTCGCCGGCCTCGTCGGCCGTGAGGTCCCCGACCGCCCGCAGCACATCGTGGAGCGAGTCGGCGTTGGCGGCCTGGGTCCGCTCGCTGAGGCGCTGGAGGTCAGCCTCGACCTCGTCGAGCGCCGCAGGGTCGATCAGCTCGCGCAGCTCCTCTTGGCCGAGCAGCTCGCGCAGCAGGTCGCGGTCCAGCGAGAGGGCGGCCGCGCGACGCTCGGCGTTCGGCGAGTCGCCCTCGTACATGTACGTGGCGACGTAGTCGAACAGCAGCGAGGAGGCGAACGGCGACGCCCGCTGGGTCTCCACCTCGACCAGGGAAAGCTCCCGGGTGTGGAACCCGCGCAGCAGCTCCTGCAGTCCGGGCAGGTCGAAGACGTCGCGCAGGCACTCGCGGTAGGTCTCCAGGACGATCGGGAACTGCCCGTACCGCTTGGCCACCTCCAGCAGCGACTGGGCCTTCAGCCGCTGCTGCCACAGGGGCGTGCGCTTGCCGGGGCGCGCGCGCGGCAGCAGCAGGGCCCGCGCGGCGTTTTCGCGAAAGCGCGCGCCGAACAGCGCCGAGGAGGACAGCTCGCGCACTACGAGGTCCTCCACGACGTCCGGCTCCACCATCACCAGGTCCGAGCTCGGCGCCTCGTCCGCGTCGGGCAGGTGGACGATGATGCCGTCGTCCGACCATATGGCGTCGGACTCGAGGCCGAACTCGTCGCGGATGCGGGCGCTCATCGCGAGCGCCCAGGCGGCGTGGACCCGTCCCCCCAGCGGGGAGAGCACGCACAGCCGCCAGTCGCCGATCTCGTCGCGGAAGCGCTCGATGACCACCGTGCGGTCGCTGGGCAGCACGCGGGTGGCTTCCTGCTGCTCGCGCAGGTAGGTGAGGAGGTTCTTGGCCGCTCGCTCGTCGAGGTCGTTCTCCGCGGCCAGCGTCTCGGCGTCCTTCTCCACCGCGTCGCGGGCGAAGGCGCCGATCGCGCGGCCGAGCTCCGCCGGGCGGCCCACGCCGTCCCCGCGCCAGAAGGGCACCGCGCCTGGCGCGCCGGGCGCCGGCGAGACGATCACCCGGTCGCGCGTGATCTCCTCGATGCGCCAGGAGGAGGCGCCCAGGAGGAAGGTCTGGCCCGGGCGGGCCTCGTAGACCATCTCCTCGTCGAGTTCGCCCACGCGCCGCCCGTCGGGCAGGTGCACGCCGTACAGCCCGCGGTCGGGAATCGTGCCCGCGTTGGTCACCGCGAGCTGCAGCGCGCCCTTGCGCGCGCGGACGGTGTCCTGCACGCGGTCCCAGACGATGCGCGGGCGCAGCTCGGAGAACTCCTCGGAGGGGTAGCGGCCGTCAAGCATGTCGAGCACCTGGTCGAGCAGCTCGCGGCTCAGCTCGCCGAAGGGGTAGGCCCGACGGACCAGCTCGTGCAGCTCGCCGGCACGCCACTCGTCGCCGCCGGCGGTCATGGCCACCACGTGCTGGGCGAGCACGTCGAGCGGGTTGCGCGGCACCACCGTGTGCTCGATCTCGCCGTCGCGCATGCGCCGGGTGACCACCGCGCACTCGAGCAGGTCGGCGCGGAACTTCGGGAAGATGCGGCCCTTCGAGATCTCGCCCACGCCGTGACCGGCCCGGCCGATGCGCTGGAGTCCCGCCGTCACCGACTTGGGGGACTCCACCTGCAGCACCAGGTCCACCGCGCCCATGTCGATGCCGAGCTCCAGCGAGGAGGTGGCCACCAGGCAGGGCAGCTCACCCGACTTGAGCAGGTCCTCGACCACCAGGCGCTCCTCACGGGCCAGAGAGCCGTGGTGGGCGCGCGCGATCTCCGCTGGGACCCCATCCTCCCCAGCAAGCTCGTTGAGCCGCACCGCCAGGCGCTCGGCGCCACGGCGGTTGTTGACGAAGACGATCGTCGAGCGGTGCTCGCGCACCAGCTCGAGCAGCTGCGGGTAGATGGCCGGCCAGATCGAGCGCCGGGTGGCGCTTTCCCGGGCATCACCGGGACCCATGCCGATCAGGTCGCCACCGCCGGCAGCGGTTCCCTGACCGCCGTAGGCCGGGTCGGTCACATCGGGCGCCCCGGGCTCGCGCATGTCCTCGACCGGCACCTGGATCTCGACGTCGAGCGGCTTGCGCCGGCCCGAGTCGACGATGCGGCACTCACGGCCAACCCCGACCAGGAAGCGGCCGACCTCCTCCAGCGGGCGCTGGGTGGCCGAGAGCCCGATCCGCTGCAAGCCGCCGCCGCACCGGTGCTCGAGGCGCTCGAGGGTCAGCGACAGGTGCGCGCCGCGCTTGGTCTGGGCCACCGCGTGGATCTCGTCGACGATCACCGCCTCGACGTCCGACAGCGTCTCCCGCGCGCGCGAGGTGAGCATCAGGTAGAGCGACTCCGGCGTGGTGATCAGCACGTCGGGCGGGCGGCGCAGCATCTGCTGGCGCTCCTTCTGGGGCGTGTCGCCGGTGCGGATGGCCACCTCCACGTCACCGCCGATGCCCTTCAGCGGCGCGCGCAGGTTCTTTTCGACGTCGTAGGACAGGGCCTTCAGGGGCGAGACGTAGACCAGCCGCGTGCGCCTCTCGCCCTCCACGGGCTCGGCTACCAGGCGGTCGAGGCCCCACAGGAAGGCGGCGAGCGTCTTGCCCGACCCGGTGGGCGCTGACACCAGCACGCTCTCGCCGCCGGCGATGGCCGGCCAGGCCTCCCGCTGGGCCTCGGTGGGCGCCTCGAAGGAACGCCGAAACCACTCGCGTACAGCAGGTGTGAACGATGCCAGGGGATCAGACGCCATGCGGCCAACAAACGTACTAGCGGGTCCCCTGTGCAGGGGAAGGGTCGGCGCCGGTGCGTTCCTTTGGCGCTCAGGACGTATATCTGAGCGCCACTCCGGCCGAGCCCTTAGGCTGGCGCGTATGGACTCCACGCGCGCCCGCATCCTCGCCCTGGCCACCACCGCCGCCATCGCGGTAGCCCTGCCCGCCTGTGGGGCCACCGACGATGCTCAGCAGGTCCGCGACGACGCCCAGAAGCTCCAGGACGACGCGCAGAAGTCGGGGGACAAGCTGCGCAAGGAGGCCGAAGACGTCCGGCAGGGCAAGGACCCCAAGCAGATCCAGAAGGAGGCCCGTGACCTGCAGCGCAAGGGTCAGCAGGAGGGCGACCAGCTGCAGCGCAAGGGCGAGCAGCTGAAGCGCGACGCTCAGAAGCAGGCCCCGGGCTACTAGCGGGTCCGCGGGCCGGGGCCCAGGCCTCCCAGCTCCCGCGCCCGAAGCAGCACCTCGTCGGTCATCGCCTCGGTCAGCTTGCCCGTGAAGGTGTTCTGCTGGCTCGGATGAAACGAGCCGAGCACCACGGGCCCCGAGCTCGGGTGGTGCTCGGCGCCGTGGCCGAAGCGAGGCCGCGGTCGAGGCGGCTCGGCGAGCAGCGTCATCGCCGCGTTCCAGGCGAACGACCCCAGGCACAGGATCACCGCCGGCTCCAGCAGGCGGAGCTCCTCGCGCGCGTAGGGAAGGCAGTTCTCGCGCTCCTGGGGCGTCGGCCTGTTCGCCGGCGGGGCGCAGCGCACCGCGGCCCCGATCCAGAGGGCGGAGAGCCGGAGGCCGTCGTCGCGGTGGACCGCCGTGGGCCGGTTGGCGAAGCCCGTCCGGTGCATGGCGGCGAACAGCCAGTCGCCCGAGCGGTCCCCGGTGAAGATCCGCCCGGTGCGGTTGGCTCCGTGGGCGGCGGGCGCCAGGCCGAGCACGTACACGGCGGCGTCGGGATCTCCGAAGCCGGGGACCGGCCGGCCCCAGTAGCTCTCGTCGCGAAAGGCGGCCCGCTTCTCGGCTGCCACGCGCTCGCGCCACTCGACCAGCCGCGGGCAGCGCCGGCAGTGCACGATGCGGGCCTCTAGCTCGGTCAGGGTCATACGTCGTCGTGCAGCGCCCGGCGGCGCAACCACCAGACGCCGCCGCCCACGGCGGCGACGGCCAGGACGATCGCGACGCCGGTGCCCACCGGCCCCAGCGCCTCGCCCACGTCGTCGTAGCTGCCCCCCAGGGCCCAGCCGGCGCCGATCAGGGCGGCGTTCCACAGGCCCGAGCCGGCCGTGGTGAGCAGCGCGAAGCGCAGCCGCGGCATCCCCGACAGCCCGGCGGAGACCGACACGAGGCTGCGCGCACCCGGCACCAGGCGGCCGAGCAGCACGAGCCAGCCGCCGTAGCGCCCGAACCAGGCGTCGGCGCGGTCGAGATCGTGCTCGCGCAGGCGGAAGATGCGGCGGTGGCGCAGGAGCATCGGGCGCCCGCCGCGGCGGGTCAGCTCGTAGAGGACGAAGGAGCCGGCCACGGCGCCGAGCGTCGCGGCGGCGAGCGCGGTGGGGAACGAGAAGTCACCCTCGCTCACGTAGTAGCCCGCCAGCGGCAGGATCACCTCGGACGGGATCGGCGGGAAGACCTGCTCGATGCAGACGAGCACCGCCAGTCCTGGGTAGCCGGCGGCCGTGATGACGTCGTGGACGAGGTCGCCCAGGCTGGCCGTCAACGGAGCTAGGCCTTGAGGCGCTTGCCCGTGGTGAAGAGGTACTGGGCCCACAGATAGGCGGGTAGGGCAAAGGCGGCGGTAACGCCCAGCGCCAGCCAGATGCTGACGTCGGCCTGGCCGAGGAAGCCGTATCGCACTGCGCTCACCAGGTAGAAGACGGGGTTGAAGTGCGAGAGCTCCTCCCAGGGCGAGGGGAGCAGCTCCACCGTGTAGAAGGTCCCGCCGACGAAGGCCAGCGGCAGGATCACGATGTTGGCGATGAACGTCGTGTGATCCCAGGTCTCGGCGTAGATGCCGACCACGGTGCCGAGCGCGCTGAAGAGCACCAGCACGAGCGCCACGGCGGCGGCCAGCGCGAGCGGCTCGCGCACGGGCACGTGGACGAGGATGATCGCGCACACCGCCAGCGAGACCCCGATCGCCAGCGCGCGCACGAGGCCGCCCACCAGATAGCCGAGCGTCACCTGCCACGGGTGCATCGGAGCGCTCAGCACGTCGTTGATGTAGCGGTCGAAGCGCGCCTGGAAGATCGTCGAGGCGTTGTTGGCGAAGGCGGCCTGCACCATCGCCATCGCCACCAGGCCCGGGACGATGAACACTTCGTAGTCCACGTCGCTGACCTGGCGGATGCGGCCGCCCAGTGAGAGCCCGAACACGAGGATGAAGAGCAGGGAGCTGACCACGGGAGCCAGCACCGTCTGCGTCCACAGCTTGGACACGCGCAGCGTCTCGCGGCGGGCCAGCCAGAGCAGTCCCTGATTGCCGGTCATCAGCGGGCCATCGCCTTGACGTAGACGTCGGCCAGCGTGTCGGCGTCGAAGTTCGTGCGCAGGTTCTCTGCGGAGTCGCGGGCGATCAGCCGGCCGTCGCGGATGAGGGCGATCTCCTCGCACAGCTCCTCGGCCTCCTCGAGGTAGTGCGTGGTGAGCAGGATCGTCGTGCCCTCCTGGTGCAGGCGGCGGATGTAGCGCCACAGCTCTTGCCGCAGCTCGAAGTCGACGCCCGCGGTGGGCTCGTCGAGGATCACCAGGCGCGGACGGTGCATGAGCGCTCGGGCCAGCAACAGGCGGCGGCGCTGGCCGCCGGAGAGCTTCGGCGCCCGCGTACGCTCCTTGGCCCGCAGGTCGAAGACGTCGATCATCTCGTCGGCGCGCTCCTCGGCCTCGGCGCGGCCCATGCCGAAGTAGCCGCCGTGGTAGACGAGCGTCTCTCGCACCGATAGGAAGCGGTCCAGGTTGATGTCCTGCTCGGCCAGGCCGACCTGCGCCCGGGCCTCCAGCGAGGTGGCGGGCTCGCCGAACACCAGCACCTCCCCATCGGTCACCCGGATGAGGTTGCAGACCGCGCTGATCAGCGTCGTCTTGCCCGCTCCGTTGGGACCCAGTAGACCGAAGAAGGCGCCCGCGGGAACCGCCAGATCGAAGCCCTCGACGGCCAGCGTGCCGTCGTCGTAGCGCTTGGTCAGGCCGCGGGTCTCGAGGGCAGGTGCGTCGTCCCGGAACACCCGGGCGAGGCTAGCGGCGGTTCAGCCTCAGCCTGAGCGTCTTGGTCGCGCGATTGCCGCTCGCGTCGCGCAGGGTGGCAGTGCCGATCAGCCTGATGGCGCGTCCGCGCGCCACCAGCCGGAAGATCGAGCGCGACAGCCTCACGCGGAAGCGTCTGGATCGGCTGTTGGTCATGCGGAAGCGAACCCGCGCGATCGTGTGGCGGCGGGCGCGCCCGTCGCCCAGCTTGATCCGCCGGCGCGTCTTGATCACCAGCGTGCCGCGGCATCCGCGCGCCTCGTTGCGGCAGGCCAGGCGCATGGCCACCCGGCGCCGGCCGCGGCGCAGGACCAGCACCGCGGGCCGCTCGCTGAGGCTGGGCCGCGTGGTGTCGGCGGTGATTCCGCCTCCTGCCGAGGGCGTCTGCGGCTGCGAGCCCGGCGGCTGCGTCGTGCTCGCACCGGTGTCGACCACTTCGCAGTCGGCGGCGGGGGTGTCCACAGGGTCGGCGGAGACGAGGTCGTTGCCGGCGCCGCAGACCGGCGACTCGGCCGTGCTGTCGCGGCTGCGGATCAGGTCGTTGCCCGAGTTGCCCAGCAGCACGTCGGTGCCGGCGCCTCCGGTCAGCGAGTCGTTGCCCGGTGGCCCCGCCACGACACCCGGCGTGCCCGCGGGCGCGACCCCGAGGATGATGTCGCCGCGGTTGCTGCCCGTCAGGGCGTCGCTGCCGTTGCTGCCCACGAGCGTCCCGAAGCTGTCGTGGATCGTGTCCTGCTCGGCGCCCCCGGTCCTGCCGCCCGGCGCCGTCTGGCCGCTGTTGGGCAGGCTCGCGGTCACGCCGTTCGTCCCGCGGTTGAGCACGGTCAGGCCGGACTGGGCCACCGAGGCGTATGCCAGCGTGTTCGCGCCGCCGTCGCCGAACAGGTCGTCGTCGCCCAGCCCGGAGACGATCGTGTCGTTGTCATCGTTCCCGTGCACCACGGTGGTCGCCGAGGTGCTGCGGCCACCCACGATCTGGTCGTCCCCGGGCCCACCCGCGACGCTTCCGGAGTCGCCGGCCAGCAGCGTGTCGGCGCTGGCGCCGCCGTTGACCGTGTCGCTGCCGGCAGGGCTGGTGACTACCAAGGGCGTGCCCGCGGGCACGGCGCCCGCGATCGTGTCCGGGTCGGAGCTGCCGGTGAGGTTGTCGTTGCCGTTGCCGCCCACCAGGCCCTCGACGTCGCTGTTGATCGTGTCGTTCTCGCCCGCCTGGCCGTTGCCGGTGGTGGCCGCCGCGCCGCGCGCCGGGAGGGAGGCGGTCACGCCCGTCGTGCGATCGAGCATCAGGCCGGTCTGGTTGAGGCCTGCGTAGACGATGGTGTCGTTGCCACCTGCGGGACCGCCGCCGGCGAACGTGTCGTTCTCCTTACCACCGACGAGCTGGTCGTCGCCGGCCCCGCCGTTGAGGGCTCCCGCCACGTTGGTCGAGTTGACGACGCCGGTGTCGCTTCCGTCGTCGAGGTTCATCGTCAGCGACGTCGCTCCGACCACCGTGCAGAGGAACCCCGGCGGAAGCCCCAGCAGCGAGGTCGGAGGCACGGTCGTGTCGAGGCACGCCACCGGCGAAGTGGTCGTCACTGTGACGGCTGGGTTGCGGTCGCCCACGTAGAAGGTCGTGGGCGTCTGCTGGGCGATCACGCCGGTGTTGGCCTCGCCGGGAGCCGCTTGGTATTGCAGCGTGGTTCCGCTGACCGACACCGTGGCGGCCTCGGCGGCGACGGGGGCCGCGAGCAGCAACAGGAGCGCAATGAGGGCCGCGCGTGTCAGCGCCCGCCCCTTCGCGGCTTGATCCGAACGTGCATGTGGTCGTCATGGTTGCGCAGCTTCGTGACCACGCCCCGCTTGCCGCGGAACCGGGTGCCCAGGCCCACGAACACCTTTTGGGCGTTCGCGGCCGCGAAGCGGTTCACGAGATCCTGGGCCAGCGCGCGGTCGATCTGGCGTACCCGCTCGGGGCGCGTCTCCTGGCGGTCGCGGCGCGGGTAGAGGACGTCGACGTCGAGGCCGTTCTGGTGCGAGGCATGGCCCGAGCCGCCGTAGCGGCGCCCGAAGGGGCCGCCGCGCGGGCGCGAGAGGTCCGCGATCCCCACGCGCGGCGCTTCGGGGTGGGCGGCCCGGAACTCCCCGACCACGCGCAGCAGCATCCGCACGAGGCGGTCGTGCCCGTAGCGGCGCCAGATGCGGTTGGGGACGCTGTGGATGCCCCAGTCGTAGGTGAACCAGTCGGCCCCGTAGGAGGGCAGCTTCACGCCCCGGACCAGCCGACCTCGCCAGGGCTTCCCTACCGCCTTGGAGCGCCGCCAGACGACGAGCTCGCCCGGGGCGGGCGGGAACAGCGGCGGTGCCCCGGCGATCGGCGGGCCCGCCTCGGGAGGAGCGTCCTCCGCGGAGACGGTCGCGGTCGTGGAGAGGGCAGCGAGGAGTACCCCCAGCCCGGCGAGCAGACGCAGCCGCATCAGACGAGCATGGCAAAGAGGTGGCTAAGGCGCTCGAGTGGGTAGGGCACCCAGACGCGTGACGGTCCTCCTGCTCCTCGCCAGCTTCGTGCTGATCATCGGCGGTGCGATCCTGTTCACCAACGCGGTCGAGTGGGCCGGGCGCAGGCTCAACCTCGGCGAGGGCCCGGTGGGCAGCCTGCTGGCCGCCGTGGGCACAGCGCTGCCCGAGTCGCTGATCCCGATCGTCGCGGTGCTGGCCGGCGCCGAGGGCGAGGAGGTGGCCATCGGCGCGATCATCGGCGCCCCGTTCATGCTAGGCACGCTCGCGATGCTCCTGATGGCCGGGGCTGCGCTCGCCTACTCCAAGAGCCGCGACAACGGGCGCGAGATTCACGCCGACAAGCGCGCCGTCCGCCGTGACCTGGGCTTCTTCCTGCCCTGCTTCGGCGCCGGGCTCGCGCTGGGGCTCGTCGACTCCAAGCCGCTGCACTGGGTCGGCGTCGCCGGCTTGCTGCTGGCCTACGGCTACTACGTGCGCCGCACGGTCAAGAAGGGCGACGAGGCCGAGGAGGAGGAGCCCAAGCCGCTCTACTTCGACTGGACGAAGGACGACCCCCCGAGCACGTTCCAGCTGGTGCTCCAGCTGGTCGTGGGCCTGCTCATGATCGTCGGCGGCGCCGAGCTGTTCGTGGAGGAGCTCAAGAAGGTGGCCGAGAGCGTGGGGCTCGCCCCGCTGGCGCTCTCGCTGGTGCTGGCCCCGCTGGCGACCGAGTTGCCCGAGAAGCTGAACAGCGTGATCTGGATCCGCAAGGGCAAGGACTCGCTCGCTGTCGGCAACGTGACGGGCGCGATGGCCTTCCAGGCGACGGTGCCGATCGCCTTCGGCCTGGCGGTGACCGAGTGGGACCTCGAGCCGGCCGCCGTGGTTGCCGGCGTCCTGGGCCTGGTCGGCGGGGCACTGGCGCTCTGGCGGCTGCGGGTGGGCCGCATGGGCCCGGCCGCGGTGGTGGCCTGGACGGGGCTGTTCGCGGCGCTCGTGCTGTTCGTGGGCGTCGACTCCTAGCCCAGCGCGCGCCCGTAGTGGCGCTCGTAGTACTCCCGGTATTCGCCGCTGCGGATCGGCTCCCACCAGGGCCGGTTGTCGCGGTACCAGGCCACGGTCTGCTCGAGGCCCTCCGAGAAGCGGACCGACGCCTCCCAGCCGAGTTCGCCGCCGATCTTCTCAGAGCCCAGCGAGTAGCGGCGGTCGTGGCCGGGCCGGTCGGTCACGTGCTCGATCAGCGACTCGTCGCGGCCCGTGAGCTCGAGGATGCGCCGCACCACCTCGAGGTTCTCCATCTCGTCGGGGCCCCCGGCGTTGTAGGCCTCGCCCGGGCGGCCCGACTGCAGCACGGTGTTGATCGCGCGGGCGAAGTCCTCCACGTAGAGCCAGTTGCGCACCTGGCGACCGTCCCCGTAAACGGGTAGCGGGTCGCCGTGCAGGGCGTTGAGGGTCATCAGCGGTATGAGCTTCTCGGGGTACTGGCGCGGGCCGTAGTTGTTCGAGCCGCGGCAGATGACCGCCTCGGTGCCGTAGGTGTGCACATGTGCGGAGACGAGCAGGTCACCCGCGGCCTTGGTGGCCGAGTAGGGGGAGGAGGGCTGGATCGGAGAGCTCTCGGTGAACGAGCCCGACTCGATCGAGCCGTAGACCTCATCGGTCGAGACCTGGAGGAAGCGCGGCACGCCCCGCTCGCGTACGGCGTCCAGCAGCACGCCGGTGCCGATCACGTGGGTGCGCGCGAAGGCCTCGGGGTCGGCGATGGAGCGGTCGACGTGTGACTCGGCGGCGAAGTTCACCACCGCGTCGCAGCCCGTCATCGCCTCGCCCACGACATGCGGGTCCTCGATGGCGCCCACCACCAGCTCGGCGCCGGTGCCCTCGATGTTCTCCTCGCGGCCGGCGTAGGTGAGCTTGTCCAGCACGCGTACCTCGTGGCCGTCCGCCAGCGCCAGGCGGACGTAGGCCGAGCCGATGAAGCCGCAGCCCCCGGTGACCAGCAGCCTCATGCCGGCACCCTCGCGGCCAGATAGGCGTCGAGGCCCGCGCTCCAGTGCGGCAGGCGGGGCGTGTCGGGGTGCTCGCTGGTCAGCACCGAGTGCCGCGGGCGCGGCGCCGGCGCGCCGAACTCGTCGGTCGTGCAGCTCTCGACACGGACGCTCACGCCGCTGCGGGTGAAGATCGCCGTGGCGAACTCGCACCACGAGCAGGAGCCGTCGGCGGTGAGGTGCCGCACGCCCCGGGCGTCGCGCTCCATGAGCTCCACCAGCCCTCCGGCCAGGTGAGCGGTGAAGGTGGGGGCCCCGACCTGGTCGGCCACCACCCGCAGCCGATCGCGGCGCTCGGCCAGCCCGAGCATCGTCTCCACGAAGTTCGGGCCCCCGAGGCCGAACAGCCACGACGTGCGCACCACGAGATGGCCCTCGCTGGCCCGCTCTCCGGCCAGCTTGGAGCGCCCGTAGCTCGACAGCGGCGCCACGGGGTCAGACTCGACATACGCTTCGGCCTTCTCGCCGTCGAAAACGTAGTCGGTGGACGGCAGCAGCACGGTGGCGCCGACGGCCTCCGCGGCGCTGGCGACGGCGTCCGCGGCCTCGCCGTTCACACGCATCGCCTCGTCGGCCTCGGCCTCGGCGTCGTCGACGCGCGTGAAGGCCGCGCAGTTGGCCACCCACTCAGGTCCGGCGCTGCGGAGCGCCTCCTCGACCGCGCGGGCGTCGGTCACGTCCAGGTCACCGTGCGCGAGGCCGGTCACGTCGTGCCCGGCGCGCTCGCCGGCCAGCACGAGGTCGCGGCCGAGCATTCCTCCTGCCCCCAGGACCAGGAGCTTCACGGTGTGCGGACGGCGTCGAAGTGGAGGTCGCGCGCAGCGAGTAGCGTCGCGCTCGCGCCGGCGAGGAAGCGGAGCGCTCTCATGACCTGGCGAGGCTAACCGAGTCCGGCCCCCTTCCACGCAGGCGCAGCGCGGCCAACGGGAAGATCGTCGTCGAGAGGATGGCCGCCCCGACGAGCGCCGCGGCGGTGGAGGTGCGCATGTGGCCCTCCTCGGCGGCGAGGGTGGTGATCGCCACGACTAGCGGCAGCTGGGTGGCGGCGAACAGCGACAGCGAGTAGCGGTCGCGCAGGTCGAGGTCGCGGTAGAGGAGCATCACCGGCGCGCCGCGCACGACCAGGAACAGGGTCAGGAATATCGGCAGCAGCAGCAGGCCGCGGGTGGAGCCGAGGAGCGCGTCCAGGTTGAACTTCACCCCGCTCACCACGAAGAAGAACGGAATGAAGAAGCCGTAGGCGACGGCCTTGAGCTTGGACTCGAAAACGGGTACCTCCTGGCCCTTCAGTGCCAGCCGGGTGATGACGCCGGCCACGAAGCCGCCCAGCAGCAGCTCCAGCCCCAGCTCGGCCGCCAGTGCGCCGAGCCCGAACACCGCCAGCACCGCGGCGCGCACCGGAAGCTGCCCGCTGGTCTCCAGGCCGCGCTCGAACAGGTCGGTCCCCCGCGCGGACCCGCGCACGGCTATGACCGCGGCGATTACGGCCAGCACGACGAAGGCCAGCAGCAGGAGCGCGTTGGACAGCTCCCCCTTGGTGGAGAACAGCACGGTCGTGAGCACGATGGGCAGGAATTCGGCCGTCGCCCCGGCGGCGAGCAGGTAGCTGCCGAAGCGCGTGCGCAGCTCGCCCGCGTCGGTGAGGATCGGGACCAGCGTGCCGATGGCGGTGGTAGCCATCGCCGTGCCGACGAATATGCCGCTGATGACCACTCCGGTCACGGCGAGCAGGCCACCCAGGGCATAGGCCAGCGCCAGCGAGATGAACCAGCCGATCCCCGCCAGCCGCAGCGGCCGCCCGTGGATGCGCGCGAAGTCGATCTCGAAGCCGGCGAAGAAGAACAGCATGCCCAGCCCGAGGCTCGAGAAGAACTCGATGAAGGGATCGGGCTGAGCGAGGTCGAGCACCTGCGGGCCGATGACGATGCCCAGCACCAGCTCGACCACCACCACGGGCAGCGCCACCCGCGGCGAGAGCGCGCCGGCCAGCGCCGCCGCGGTCATCGAGACGGCGACGATCGCGAGGAACGAGCCGGCGTCTACCTCGAGCAAGACTCTAGAGGATCTGGATCTCTGCGTTGTCGCCCACGACGAAGCGGTGGGCCTTCGGCAACGCAGGGCCGCGAGCGATCTTCACGTTCTTGCCGATCAGGCTCGCCTCGATGCGGTAGTCGAGGTCGCGCACCTCCGAGCCCGAGAGCACGATCGAGTGCTCCAGCTCGGCGCTCTCGATCCTGACATCCTCGCCGATCGCGGTGTAGGGGCCGATGTAGGCGTCGGTCAGCTGCGAGCCGGCGCCGATGATCGCGGGTCCGCGCACTGTGCTGCGGATCAGCTTGGCTCCCGGCTCGATCGCCACCCGCCCCTCCACGCGCGAGTCGGTGAGCTCTCCTTCGTCGCGCTCGGTCAGGTCGTCGAGGATCAGCCGATTGGCCTCCAGCATGTCCTGCACCTGGCCGGTGTCCTTCCACCAGCCATGCACCACGTGCGGGTCCACGCGGCGCCCGGAATCCACCAGCGACTGGATGGCGTCGGTGATCTCCAGCTCGCCGCGGGCGCTGGGCTCGATCGACCGTGCGGCCTCGAACACGCTGGGGGTGAACATGTAGACGCCCACCAGGGCCAGGTCGGATTCGGGCTGCGGCGGCTTCTCCACCAGGCGCGCGACCTGACCGTCGCCGTTGAGATGCGCGACGCCGTAGTTCTCGGGGTCGGGCACGGGCGTGAGCAGGATCAGGGCGTCGGGGGAGTCGGTGCGGAAGGTGTCCACCAGCGCGGTGATCCCGTCGCGCAGCAGGTTGTCGCCCAGGTACATGACGAAGGGCGAGTCACCGAGGAAGGGCTCCGCGGTGAGCAGCGCGTGCGCCAGCCCGAGCGGCTCGGCCTGGTCGATGTAGGAGATCTCGAGGCCGAAGCGCGCGCCGTCGCCGGCGGCCTCGCGGATCTCGTCGCCGGTCTCGGGCGCCACGATGATCCCGACCTCTCGGATGGCCGCGGCGGCCATCGCCTCCAGCCCGTAGAAGAGCACGGGCTTGTTGGCCACCGGGACCAGCTGCTTGGCGCTCGTGTGGGTGAGCGGGCGCAGGCGTGTGCCCTTGCCGCCGCTGAGGATCAGCCCCTTCAGGTCAGTAGACGCCTTGGCCAAGCTTGGAATGGTCCCAGGAGACGACCTTGGTCGGCGTGAAGCGCAGCCCGATCCGCTTCTTGGCCTGCTGGCGGAAGGCCTCGCGCGCCTCGTACGAGCCGCCCGCATAACGCTCCAGGAGCGGGAAGCCGTACTCCTCGGCCACCCGCTCGGTCTCGCGTTCGACGTGGACGTCGCACTCGAGCATCACACCGCGCAGCTCGTGGTATTCGACTCCGTCCTCCACCTCCAGGGTCGCGCGCGGGTCACGCTCCAGGTTCTTGGCCTTCTGCGACTTCGCGAAAGTCCAGCCGCAGAGCTCGTCGCCGTCGCGCACGTACCAGAGAGGCATGAGGTGAGGGCGCCCGTTCGGCCCGAGCGTCGCGCAGATCACCGTCTTCTGCTCGGCGAGGAAGGCGGCCACCTCCTCGTCGGACATCCTGATCTCGTCCCGGCGGCTCAACCGAGCAGCTGCTTCCACTCCTTGCAGGCCGCCTTCAGCACCCGGCTACGCTCTGGAATTCAGCTTCGGGCACCGACAAGGTCTTCCGCGGCGTCCAGCACGGCCCGCCGGGCCTCCTCGGGCTCGAGCACGATCGCGTCGCCGGCCTCCTTGAGGATCTCGCGCGCGAGCCACTCGCCGCCGGCGTACTGCAGCTCGACCACGACGGCGTCGTCGGCCAGCTCTTCGACCACGCGGCGGTCCTCCCGCGCCCAGCGGGCGCGCTCGGGTGAGATCCACACGCGGGCGGGGCGGGACTCGGGCACTTCGCCCGTGCTCGGCCACCCGCTCACGTCGGGCTCGATGCCCTCGCGGGGCTCGAAGGTCGCGTCCTGTGCGGTCACCTCGCGGATGCGGTCGAGGCGGAACGAGCGCGGCCCGTCGCGCTCGAGGTCGTAGCAATGCACGTACCAGCCCTCCTGCCCGTTGAGCAGGAAGTAGGGCTCGATAGTTCGGGAGGTGAACTCGTCCTCGTTCTCCTTGTAGTAGTCGATCTCCACCAGCCGGTGGGCCTCGATGGCGCCGCTCATCACCCGCGCGACCTCGGAGTCGTCTCCCCGGGCGGTGGTGATCTGCAGGCCCTCGGACGCGGGGTCCTCGCCCAGCGCGTCGACCACCTTCTGACGCGCGCTCGCGAGCGAGCCCTCGGGCAGATGCTCGCCGAGCAGGTCGATGGCCGCCACCAGCGCCTTGGCCTCGAGCGGGAGCAGCCTCGCCGGGCGCGCGAAGTTGTCGCCGTAGGGCTCGGGGTCAACCTCGACGTCGCCGCCCTGCACCTCCGCGTAGAGCACGTAGGAGCCGCCGCCGAAGTTGACGACGTTCAGCACGTCGATGTCCTGCTTGAGCTCGGCCTCGGAGAGCTGCAGGTTGGAGCACAGCTGGCGCAGGTCGAGCTTCTCGCCCGCCCGCGCTGCCTCGATGAGCAGGCCGGCCAGGGTGACCAGCCGCGCGAAGCGCTCGGGGCGGATGTTCGCCTCCCCGCGCGGATCGGCGGGCTCCTCTTCGGCCGCGTCCTGGCGCCGCTGGACCGGCTTGGCCAGCTGGGGGAGCTCGTCGTGGCCCTCCACAACCGCGCGCAGCCGCTGCTCGGCCTCCTCGATCAGCTCCGGCGGGTCGAGCACACGGGCGCGACCGCCCAGGCCCAGCACCCACGAGATCAGCTGGCGTGAGTCGCCGTACGGCGTCTCGAAGATCACGCCGTCGTCGGCCTCCTCGATCTCGCCCGCGTGGCCGAAGTGGCGCAGCACGAGCCAGTCGATGCGGTCGGAGATCCACACGCGCGCGGTGCCCACGGTGTCGCCCAGCTGCCAATCGGTGCGCGTGGCGTAGATGCGCGGGTCGAAGTCCTCGGGGCGCGAGAAGTCGTGCTCGGCCTTGCTCGAGTAGCCGACCTTGCCGCGGATCCGCGAGATGCGGAACACTCGCTCGGCGCCGCGCTCGTGGGAGTAGCCGACGAGGTAGAACTGCCCGCCGCGGAACAGCAGGTGGTAGGGGTCCACCTTGCGCGCCTCCTCGGCGTCGCGGCCGATCGTGTAGTAGTCGAACAGGATCGTCTTGCGGCGGAAGATCGCCGTCTCGATCTTCGACAGGCGCTGCGAGAGCTCACGGCCGCCCGGGCTGGCCGTGACCGCGAGCGCGACGGATTTGGTCTCGGGGGCGTTCAGTGGCGACGGCTTGCCCCAGGAGAGCTGCTGCAGCGCGAGGCGCAGCGGCTCGGCGTAGGCGAACTCGCCGTCGAGCAGCGACAGCGCCGTGCGCAGCGCGCCCAGCTCGCGGTCGGTGAACTCGATCGCCGGCAAGTAAAAGTTCTCGGGCGGCAGGGAGTAGTTCTCGGCCTCGTAGAAGCCCTCGCTCGGCTTGTCGACCTTGAGCTCGATGCCCAGCGAGTCGAGCTCGGCGCGGTCGGCGTAAAAGCGCCGGGCGAAGGCCTCGTCGTTCATGTTCGAGTAGCCCTCCACGTCCTGCTTGATCTCGAGGGCCGAGACGGGCCGCCGCTCGGCCATCAGGAACGAGATCAGCGACAGCTGGCGGATGAGCTTCTCGGTGTCCTTGGCCACTGGGTACGGAACCTCCGGTACTCGGCCGGGCAACGCCCGGCCTGCGTTCCTCGGTTAGAGGGTCGAGCATACGGACGGGCGCGAAAGCGGCCACGGGACCTGTGCAGACTCGCCGCTATTTGCGGTGTAGGCGCCGACCTGCGCAACTTTTCCGTTTCCGCTGCTTTGCTTGTTGTACTTCGTGCGAGGACGAATTCGCCCCCTTCTCGTCGCCTTGGCCGCTCTGCTGGCGCTCTCGTCGGTCGCCTACGGCGCCGAGCGCCGCGACCGCTCCAGGGGACCGAGCGACCGGTTCCTGGACGTGCGCGACGGCGCCCGCGCACCGGTGTCGGACGCCACCCGATCGGCGCAGCGCCGGCTCCTACGCCGCCTCGGCCGGGGCGGGGTGGTGCGCGTGGCGCCCACGACCGGCACACCACGGCTGGTCACCGACCTGCGCGGCAGCCTCACCTCCCGCAGCCGCCTGGGCCCGGCCGCCCTGGCTGAGCGCTTCGTGCGCGACGAGCGCCGCGCCTACGGGCTGTCCGCCGGTGAGGTGGATTCGCTCGAGCCTGAGCACGAGTACCGCTCGCGCGAGGGGATCAGCTACGTCCGCCTGCGCCAGACCTACCGCGGCGTGCCGGCCTTCGACGGCTCGGTCACCGCTGCGGTGCGCGCCGGCCGCCTGCTGAGCGTCGCCGGCGCGCCGCAGCCCGGCCTTGCCGTGCGCTCGGTGCAGCCGCGGCTGACCGCGGCCCGGGCCCGGCAGATCGCTCAGCGTGAGGCCGGCGTCGGGCGCGGCGCCCGCCGCGCGCGGCTCGTCCTGTTCGACGCGCCCGAGGGCGCTCGCCTGGCCTGGTCGCTGATCGTCTTCGCCGACTCGCAGCGGGTGCTCAGCACAATCGTCGACGCCAGCTCGGGACGCGTCCTGCGCCGAGCCAACCTCGTGAAGCGGGCCACAACGGGCAAGGCGCTCGACTACCAGCCAGGCGCGGCCTCCGGCGGCGCGCTCGCTGACAAGAACTTCAGCACGTACATCGACAGCGCCAACGACCGGCTGCGGGGACCGTTCGCCCACACCTACGCGGACCCGTCCGGCGCCGACGACACCTCCGAGACGCCGATCGGGGACGCCGGCACCCAGGTGCCGCCCTCGAGCGGTTCCGGAACCGCCGCAGCGAAGTGGGACTACACGCCGGTGACCGAGGGCGCCGGCTCCGGCGACCCCACCCGCACCTGTCCTCCCAGCGGCTGCACCTGGAACGGCCCGCCGATCCTCGCGTCGGGATCGGCGTTCACGCTCGCCAGCAACTGGCAGCGAAACCTCAACCAAGCGGGCACGCAGGCGCACTACTTCGTCAGCCGCTTCCACGACCACCTGAAGGCGGCGCCGATCTCGTTCGACGCCCCCTCGGGCAACTTCGAGAACGGCGATCGCGTCCACGCGCAGATCGACGACGCCGTCACCGGTGCCCCGCCTCAGTTCAACAACGCGAGCATGTTCACCATGCCCGACGGCGCCCCGCCGATCATGGAGATGTTCCTGTTCCGCGGGGACGGGGCGCACGACGTCAACGGCGCCGACGACGCCCAGGTGGTTCTGCACGAGTACACGCACGGCCTCTCGAACCGCCTGGTGTGCTGCGACTCCCAAGGGTTCGGTCAGCTGAGCAGCGAGCAGTCCGGGGCCATGGGCGAGGCCTGGAGCGACTGGTACATGTTCGACTACCTGGAGGCCGGTGGCTTCCAGGGCGATACGGCGACCCCCGGTCAGCTCGTGCAGGGCGGGTACGAGAACGTCGACTTCGTCAGCGAGGCCACCGATTGCCCCGCGGGTCAGATCTCGGCGAACTGCCCGAACGGCGGCTACACCTACGGCGACTTCGGCCGAATCTCCGGGTTCGGCCCCGAGGTCCACGCCGACGGTGAGATCTGGGCCCAGACCCTCTGGGACCTACGCAGCCGCCTGATTGCGGTGCACGGCCGCGCCGACGGAATCGCCAGAGCGCGCCGGCTGATCACCGGCGGTATGCGCCGCTCGCCGGGCGAGCCCGACTTCCTCGACATGCGCGACGCGATCCTGGCCACCGACTCGCAGCTGCAGGGCGGCGGCGATCGCGCTCTCATCCGCCAGGTGTTCGCGGCGCGGGGCATGGGCGGCTGCGCCGCCAGCGACAGCGGCTCGGACACGACGCCGACCGAGAGCTTCAGTACCACGGGGTGCGCCTTCAGCACCACGACGGGCGGGGGAACCGGCGGAGGCACGACCGGCGCGCAGCCGCGCCTGCTCTCAGACATCGGCTTCGCCGGCTTCCCGGGCCGGCGCACCAGCCTCAGGCGCGTGCTGCGGCGCGGCCTCGCGGGGCGAGTCTCCTGCGACGTCGACTGCGGCTTCCGGGCCAGCCTCGTCCTGCCGCGGCGCTCGGCGCGCAAGGCGCGCATCCGGGGCCGCGTCGCCGTGGTCTCGCGCGTGCGCGCGAGCGACTCGGCGGGCGGCTCGGGCCGGCGCATCCGGTTCCGCTTCTCACGGCGCGTGGCTCGCAAGCTACGCCGCCTCACCCGCGGCACCGCCATCGAGGTACGGGTGACCGCGAGCGACTCCCGCGGCACCCGGCGCACCGAGAAGAAGAAGCTCCGTCTCAGGCGCTAGCGGTGGCCGAGGTACGGGCCGCAACGCTGCGCGAGGTGGTCGAGGCGCTCGCGCCCCTGGACCGCACGCCGTGCTCGCCCGGCGAGCGCCGGGCCGCCGAGTGGCTCGCCGACCGCCTGCGCGTGGCCGGTTGTCGCGACGTGGCATTGGAGGACGAGCCGAGCTGGGGCACGTTCGCGCCCACCCTGGCGGGCCTGGCCGCGCTGGGAATCGCCGGCGGCCTGCTCGGCCTGGCCGGGCGGGGGCGCACTGGGGCGCTCCTGTCGCTGCTCTCGGTCGCGGGCATCGTGGACGAGGCGCAGAACGGCCCGCGCCTGGTCCGCAGGCTGGTCCGTCGCGAGCGCCGCACGGTCAACGTCGTCGCCCATGCCGGCGACCCCGCGGCGAAGCGCACGCTCGTGGTGCTGGCCCACCACGACGCCGCGCAGACGGGCGTCCTGTTCGACCAGACCCTCCAGACGAAGATCTGGGAGCTCGCGCCGTGGCTGATCGAGGGACGCAAGACCCCGCCGCCGCAGTGGTGGCTGGCGCCAGGCGCCCTCGCGCTGATGCTCGCGGGCTCGCTGACCGGGCGCCGCGGCCTGCAGCTGGCGGGACTCGCCATCGTGGCCCTGGGAGGCGCCCTCATGGCGGACCTCGCGCGCAACGACACCGTCCCCGGCGCCAACGACAACCTGTCGGCCTGCGCACTGATCGTCGCCCTCGCCGAGATGCTGCGCGAAGAGCCGGTGGAGGGGCTGAGCGTGTGGCTGGTCTCGTGCGGCGCCGAGGAGACGCTGCAGGACGGCGTCCGCGGCTTCGTGGCCCGCCACGCCGAGGAGCTCGGGCCGCAGAGCACCTTCTTTCTGGTCCCCGACACGGTCGGCTCGCCGAACCTCGGCCTGCTGGAGGCTGAAGGCCCGATGTGGATGGAGGACTACGCCGGGCCCGAGTTCCGGGAGTTGATCGTCGCCTGCGCGCGCGAGGCCGGCATCGAGCTCGAGCGCGGGCTGCGCGCCCGCGCCTCCACCGACGCGATCGTCCCCAGCCGGGCCGGCTACCCGACGGCGGCGCTCATTTCGCTCACGCCCTGGCGCGCACTGGCCAACTACCACCTCACGAGCGACACGCCCGAAAACCTCGACTACGGGACTGTGGAGGCGGCTACTCGCCTGACGGAGGCCGTGACGCGCGCGCTATCAGCTCCTCGAAGCCCACTCCGCCGGTCATGGTCGGCACATGGTTGAGGTGGGGATCGTCGACCATCGTGGCCATGGTGGCGTCGACGTCCTGCCTTTCGAACTCGGCCGCCATGTGCTCGTCGAACACGGCGCCGATATCGTGCCCGTTCGACAGGGCTAGGCGGCCCGGGTCTGAGCGGCGTCCTGCTCGGGCGGGGCGAAGTAGGCCGAGCCCGCCAGGGCGCGGTCGAAGCCCGACCAGCGCTCGCCATCGGCCAGCGTCTTCTCGATGCGGTCGAAGCTCCCCAGGGTGCCGCCGAGGTTGTCGATCATGTGCACCAGCGTGGCCTCGCGGGTGCAGGGCGTCACGGGGCTGCCGTGCTCGAGCTTGCCGTGATGGGCGAGGACGATGTGCACGACAGCCTGCGCGGTGCCGGCGGGGAAACCCTCTATCGACTCGATGGCGCGGCGCACGCGGTAGTAGCCGAGCGGGATCTCGCCCTCCAGGCGCCCCGCATCGGTGAGGTCGTAGCTCTCGCCCACGAGCGCGTAGGCCTCGATCTTGCCGATGTCGTGCAGCAGCGCCCCGGTGACGGCGACGTCGCGGTCGATACCCGGGAACAGCGCCGCCATCGCGCTCACCCCCTGGGCGACCGACAGGCAATGCTCGAGCAGACCGTGGCGATAGGCCTGGTGGTAGCGCTTGGCCGCGGGGGCCAGCCGCCAGCTGCGGCCGGTCCGCGAGTCGGGACCCAGCAGCCGCTCGAGCAGCTCGCGCAGGTGCGGCTGCTGCACCGTGGCGATGAGGTCGTCGAGGTCGCTGAGCATCTGCTCCAGCGGGATCGGCGACGCTTCGCGCAGGTCCGCCGGCTCGTACTCCTCAGGGGCCGCGGCGCGGACCGTGCGCACCGTCAGCGTGGCGCCGTAGCGCGAATCGACCGAGTACGGCCCCGCCACGCGGACGACCTCACCGGTCTTCGTGCAGTCGATGCAGCCGTCCACGCCGTCCCAGACGACGGCCTCGACGTCGCCGGAGCGGTCGCCAAGGCGAAGCTTGAGGAACGTCTCGCCGTTCTTCTTCTGGCGGCGCGTCTGCTCGCGGACCACGAACACCGAGTCGACCGCCTGGCCGTCGGCCAGCTCGCGGACGAACTGCTTCGTGGATATGAGCGAGGGCTGCTCCATCGGGCTTCGCAAGGTAGGCGCGGTCTCGGACGGTTTAGCCTGCATGCAGGTGAAGTCGCCCCCCTCGCGCGATGTCTGACACGGTCCTGGTCACCGGTCACGCGGGTGGCCTCGGAGGCGGCGTCGTGGGGGTGCTCGAAGAGGCCGGGTGGACCGTCGCGGGGCTGGATCAGGCGGAGGCCGACCTGCTCGACGCGGCCGACGCCCAGCGCGCGATCGGACATGTCGAAGGACTGGCCGCGGTCGTGCACCTGGTGGGGGGGTTCACGTCCGGTCCCAAGGTCCACGAGACCGAGCCCGAGGACTTTGCACGGATGCTCGACCTGAACGTGAAGACCACCTTCAACGTCGCCCGCGCGGCGGTGCCGGCGCTGCTCGACCGGGGCGGGGGATCGTTCGTGGCCGTCTCGGCCCAGGCCGCGCAGAGGCCATTTCCCGGCGCGGCGGGCTACCTGAGCGCCAAGGCGGCGGTCCTCACCTTCGTGCGCGCGCTCGACGCCGACTACGGCAAGGAGGGCATCAGGGCCAACGCCATCCTGCCCTCGATGATCGACACGCCCGCGAACCGCGCGGCGATGCCGGACTCCGACGCCAGCGGCTGGACGTCGCCCCGCCGGATCGGCGAGGTGATCAGGTTCCTGATCTCCAGCGAGTCGTCTCCGGTGCGTGGAGCGGCGATCCCGGTGTAGCCGGGGTGGCCCCGTAGAAGGCCAGCGTGCGCTGACCGAGCTCCTTGGTCACGCCTCCGTTGGCGATGGCTCCCAGCGGCGCGCCGATGAACGGGACCCAGCGCCCGGCGTAGCGCTTGGCCATACGCCGGCCCGCGAACTTGATCAGCCGCGCTGCGATCTGTTCGTCCTGCCTGCGCGTCAGCTTCGTGTGCACCAGCGCCATAGCCATCGACTGGCCCACGCCGTCGAGACCGCGGCGGGCGTCCGCGGGTGTCTGGTAGACCCCCTGCAGGGCCAGCAGCTCGGCCGGTCGCATGGGGTGGTTGGGGTCGTAGCCCATGGCGGCGGCGACGAAGAAGACCATCCGGCTCTGAAGCGTGATCAGCGCCACGAGGTCGGGCGCCGTGGTGACGATCCCGCCGATGCCCAGCGCGCCGCCCTCGAGGCGGGACATGCGGACGTGGCGCTTGACCGCCAGCTGCGCGAGGTCGGCGGGCTGGTGGTGCGCGCGGTGGGTGGCCACCCACTTCTCGGCGTGGGGTCCGAAGCGCTCGGCGGCGGCCAGCGAGATGATCTCCGGCGCGCGATCCGGCTCGGCCCTCAGGCGCTCCCAGATCGATCCGGGAAGGTGGTCTACCTGCTCGAGCTCGGTGGAGGCCTCCACGGCCCCGGAGCTTAGGGGGCCTCAGTTTCAGCGTCTCAGCGGCCCGGTAATACTTCCCGGGGACAGCAAACCGAAAGCGAGACCATGTCGACCGAAGTCAGCGGCAACCAGGGGATCCTGGACGAGGCGGCCTCCGAGGATCGCGAGCAGCTACTCGAGATGCTTCGGAAGGCCTACTGGATGGAGATGGAGACCGTGCTCAGCTACACGGCGAACTCCATCAACCCGGACGGCGTGCGCGCCCAGGAGATCATCGAGTCGCTCCAGGAGGACATCCAGGAGGAGCTCGGCCACGCGCAGCAGTTCGGGCAGCGCATCAAGGAGCTCTACGGCGTGGTGCCGGGCTCGATGGACTTCGCCGCCGAGCAGTCCTTCCTCCAGCCCCCCGACCACCAGACGGACATCGTCCACGTCATCAAGGGCGTGATCCAGGCCGAGTCCGGCGCGATCGCGCACTACGAGACGATCATCGAGTTCTGCGAGGGCCGCGATCCGGTGACCCAGGACATGGTCATCGCGATCCTGCACGACGAGCAGGGGCACCGCCGCTTGTTCGAGGGCTTCCTGCGCGAGTACGAGGCGGAGGGTCGGGCATAGCCGGGACGGAGCTGGTCAAGAGGGGCCCGGACGAGGTCCGCGCCCTCAGCAAGCTCGCCTTCGACGAACTGGCGCTGGCCGCCGGCGGGATAGCCGGCTTTCATCGCGGCATCTCGGATCGCGTGTTCTCGTTCGTAGGGCCGATGGCCTCGCCCGCGCGCGTGGTTCACGACACGATCTCGAGCGGCGCCTACAAGACCGTCGGGCTGGGCTTCCGCGCCGTCGGAGTCGGCGGCGACGCGATGCTCGCGCGCCGCCGCTTCGAGGAGGGCCGGCCCGTCTCCTCCGATCCCCGCGGAGCCAAGGCGCTCGCCGCCCTGGCGGGACTGCGCGGCGACGTGCTCGCGGAGGACGGCAGCGACCTCGTCGAGCCGATGACGATCCGTGAGGACGAGCAGGCCGTCGACCTGCCCTCCGACCCCCTGCCACGGATGGTCGTGTTCACCCACGGGCTGATGGGCACCGAGCACTGGTGGTGCCTCGGCGGGCGAGAGAGCTATGGCTCGCTGCTTCGCGAGGACCTCGGCGTCACCCCCGTCTACGTCCGCTACAACACCGGCCGCCACATCTCCGAGAACGGGCTGTCGCTCGCCGGCCTCCTCGAGGACCTCGTGGACCGCTGGCCGGTCGAGCTGGAGGAGATAGCGCTGGTCGGCCATTCGATGGGCGGCCTCGTCGCCCGCAGCGCCTGCCACCTCGGCGCCGAGCGCGGCGATAGCTGGATCGATCTCGTGCGCCAGACGGTCACACTGGGCACGCCTCATATGGGCGCGCCGCTGGAGCAGCGGGTCCATCGCGGGAGCGCGTACCTCCACAAGCTGCCGGAGACACGGCCGCTAGCCAACTTCCTTCGCAGGCGCTCCTCGGGCATCCGTGATCTGCGCCGCGGCTCGCTCGTGGACGAGGACTGGCGCGACCAGGATCGCGACGAGCTGCGGGCCCGGGCCGTCCACGAGGTGCCGCTGCTTCCCGACGTGACGCACTGCTTCGTCTCGGCCACCGTCACCCGCAGCCCCTCGCATCCGCTGGGCAGGCTGGTGGGCGACTGGCTGGTGCTTCAGCCCAGCGCCTCGGGCATCGGGCGCACGCGACGCATCCCGTTCGAGGAGGAGTACGGCTTCCACCTCGGTGGAGCGGGGCACATTGCCCTGCTGAACCACCCGCGCGTCTACGGGCAGCTGCGCGAGTGGCTCAGCGCCTGACGCCCTAGTCGCCCAGCCCGCGGGCGAGCGGGGCGCTGCTCTCGGTGGTCGTCGCCGCCTCGCTCGCTGCGCTCGCGCTGCTCGTGGTGCTCCGGCGGCCCGAGGCGCCGCTGCGTACCCGGGAGGGACGTGACGGCCGAGGGGCTCAGCTCCCGCGGCGTGTGCCACACGCTCGCCAACACAGCCGCGCCCGATCTCGGCACGGGACGGACGGCTGCTGTCGACGTGGAATAGCGGGCAAAGTGCGGAGAGCTGGCGGGGCGAGGCGGCCGCTCGATCGAGTTTGCGAGGGCGCCGTACCGCCTTTAGGCTCGGAGGGACACCCTCGACGACGGACGTGCGTGGAAAGAGTGAATAGCGGAGTACCCCCGGTCCACGTCGTCACAGACAGCACTGCCTACTTGCCGCCCGGCCTCGTCGCGGACCTCGGCGTGACCGTGGTTTCCCTCTACTACTCCGTCGGCGGCGACGACGGGTTGCTGCGGGAAGTCGACGTCGGAGGCGACTTCGAGGGCTTCTACGCGCAGCTCGAGGCAGGCGGGCCGATGGCCACGACGTCGCCGCCGAGCGTGGAGGACTTCAAAGCGACCTACGGCGAGCTGCTCGCCGGCGGAGGCAGCGTTCTGTCGGTGCACATCTCGTCAGGCATGTCCGAGACGTGCGCGAATGCCCGGGCCGCCGCGACGGCGCTCGAAGAGGAAGGAACCGGCGGCTCCCGAGTCGCCGTCATCGACTCCGCCGCCACGGCCGGCCAGCTCGGCTGCCTGGTCCTCGCCGCGGCCAGGCTCGCGAACGGGGGCGCCGACCACGAGGCTGTCGTAGAACGCGTGCGTGAGGCGCGTCAGGAGGTGCGCCTCTGGTTCCTCGTCGACACCCTCGAGTACCTGCGCCGTGGCGGGCGGATCGGCACGGCGACGGCCTGGGTGGGCAGCGCTCTGCAGGTGAAGCCGATCCTCACGATCGAGTCTGAGATCACTGCCGTGGAACGCGTGCGCACCCGCGGCCGCGGAATCGACCGCCTTGTCGAACTCATGCGTAACTGGCGCGCGGTCGGCGCAGACGCGTACTTCGTCCAGCACTCGCGCAGCCAAGATGACGCGGAGCGTTTCGCGCAACGCCTCCAAGAGGTGTTCTGGCGGCCTCCGGAATTCATCGCCGAGATCGGCCCCGTCGTAGGGACCCACACCGGTCCCGGCACCCTTGGGGCCGGCGGCCTGCCCTCCCGCTTCCTGGAGACGTTGTGAGTGTGGAAGCGCTCAGTTGCAGGCAGTGCGGCGCCGAGAACCGCACGACCGCGAAGTTCTGCAGCGAATGCGGCAGCAAGCTGAGCCAGGAGGTGGTCTGCCCCGGCTGTGGCGCCCTGAAGGAGGGCGGCCAGGGCTTCTGCGACGACTGCGGCACGGCCCTCGCCGGTGCTGCGCCGGCGTCGGGAGGGTCGAAATCCGAGCCACCGCTCCCGCCGCGCCTCGGCGACCGCTACGACGCCGTCAGCCTGTTGGGCGAGGGCGGGCGCAAGCGCGTTTATCTGGCGAAGGACACGCGGCTGGGCCGCGAGGTGGCGCTCGCCATCTACAAATCCGAGGGCAGCGACGAGACATCCGTCGAGCGGGCACGCCGCGAGGCCGAGGCCATGGCCAAGCTCGGAGACCACCCGAACATCGTGAATGTCTACGACATAGGGGAGGAGAACGGAAGCCTCTACCTGATCAGCCAGTACATGTCCGGCGGCGATCTTGCGGAGCTCGCAGGTCAGGCCGACGACGGCCGGCTCTCGGTACGCGAGATCGTCCGGATCGGCACCGAGGTGGCGCGTGCGCTCGAACACGCACACTCGCACGGCGTCGTGCATCGAGACGTCAAGCCGCTGAACATCTGGCTCGCGCCGGACGGGACAGCCAGGCTCGGCGATTTCGGCCTTGCGATGGCGGAGGCCCGAAGCCGGCTCACCACCGAGGGCGCCATGGTGGGCACCGTCGCCTACATGCCGCCCGAGCAGGGCCTCGGCCGCCGAGCCGAGGCGCGCTCAGACATCTATTCGCTCGGCGCCGTCCTGTATGAGCTCATCTGCGGCGTGCCGCCGTTCGTCGGGGACGATGCCGCTTCGGTTATCTCGCAGCACGTCAGCTCCGCTCCCGTGGAGCCGAGCTGGCACCGAGACGACGTACCGCGCGCTCTCGCGCAGCTCGTCCTGAGGATGCTCGCGAAGACTCCGGAAGAGCGGCCGGGAAGCGCCGGCGAGCTGCGCAGCGCCCTCGAGACGATCGACTCGGCCGGCACGAGTACCGAGGGCACGCACGGGCGCGACGAGGAGGCACTCGACAGGATTACCAGCGGCACGCTCCTCGGGCGCGAGGCGGAGTCGAAGCAGCTGCGCTCCGCGCTAGACGAGGCGGTCGCGCAGCGCGGGCGGCTCGTCATGGTGGCCGGCGAGGCCGGCATGGGAAAGACACGGCTCGCGTCCGAGCTCGAGACGTACGCCGACCTGCGCGGTGCCCAGGTGCTCTGGGGCCGCTGCCTTCAAGGCGAGGGCGCTCCGGCGTACTGGCCTTGGATGCAGGTGATCCGGTCGTACGTGCACGAGCGCGACCCGGCCGAGCTCGCGTCGGAGCTTGGCTCCGGGGCCTCCGACGTCGCCCAGATCGTGTCCGACCTGCGCGACCGGATACCGGACCTCCCCGAACCGCAGCCGCTCGACCCGGAGCAGGCACGCTTCCGCCTCCTCGACTCGATCAGCACCTTCCTCGTGAACGCGGCGCACCGGCGCCCACTCGCGATCTTCCTGGACGACGTCCACCTGGCGGACAAGCCATCGCTGATGCTCCTGCAGTTCCTTGCGCGCCAGATCGGCACGGCGCGGCTGTTCGTGCTCGGCACCTACCGCGACGACGACCCCGAGCACTCGATTCCGGGTGACGTGCACACTGCGCTCCGGCACGAGCGCGGCTACAGCGAGCTGCGTCTGCGCGGCCTCTCGAATACCCACGTGAAGGCACTGCTCGAGAACGCACTGCACCAGTCGCTCGCGACACCAGCTGAGCTCGCGCTGACCGAAGCGGTCTGCAGGGAGACCGAGGGCAATCCGTACTTCATCGAAGAGACACTCCGGCATCTGATCGATTCCGGCTCGCTCGAGGAGAGGGGTGGTCGCTGGGTGGTCGCCGCGAAGGACATCCACGCGCTCGGAATCGCGCAGGGCATCCGCGACACCGTCGACCACCGCCTCGCGTCCCTGTCGGAGGAGACACGCGATCTCCTGAGGACAGCTGCCGCCATCGGGCGCGAGTTCGACCTCGACACGCTGGTGCGCGTGAGCGGCAAGGATGCAGCTACGGCCGGCGACTGCTTGCAGCAGGCCTTGCGGCAGGCGATCGTCCGCACCTCCGAGTCAGTGCGCGGCGCGTACGCGTTCAGCCACAACGCGATGCGCGACGCCCTCTACGACGACCTGCCATTGCCGCGGCGCGCAGAGTTGCATCAGGCGATCGGCGAAGCGCTCGAGGACCGCTACGACGACCGCATCGAGTCACACCTGGCCGAGCTCGCCCACCACTTCTCACGAGCCGCCCCCGAGGGCGATGCCTCGAAAGGCGCCGACTACGCCTGGTGGGCGGGTGAGCGGGCTTCGCAGCTGTACGCCTACGAGGAGGCGGCCTCGCATTTCTCCACGGCGCTGCGTCTGTTCGACACCCTGCCGGACGAGCCGGCTCGCCGCTGCGAGCTGATGCTCGCGCTTGGCGACGCGCGGTGGCGCGGCGGCGACACAGCAGGAGCCAAGCAGACGTTTCTCGAGGCGGCGGCAATCGCCCAGGACCTCTCGCTCGATCAGCAGTTCGCGCGCGCGGCACTCGGCTACGGCGGCGGGCCCGGTGGCTTCTCGGTGACCGACCGGGCCGACGCGAAGCTGATCGAGCTGCTTCGCACCGCACTCGAGCTCCTGCCGCCGCGCGACAGCGTGCTGCGCGTCCGCGTGATGGCGCGTCTGGCGGTCGAACTCGCCAACACGGGTGAGCGCGAGGAGCCGGAGCGCTTGAGCCGGGAGGCCATCGAGATGGCCGAGCGCGTAGGCGATACGAAGATCGTGCAGCTGGCCATATACAGCCGGCAGTGGTCGATCACCGGGCCCGACGGGATCGAGGACGGGCTCGCGGCGAGCGACGAGATCGTCCGCCTCGCGCGCGTCGCCCGCGACCGAGACATGGAGTTCGCGGGCCACCAGCTACGGCTGGTCGCTCTCATGCAGCTCGGTGACTTCGCCGGCGTGGACAAGGAGATCGAGGCCTGTGACCGGCTCGCCCAGGAGCTGCACCAGCCGAACTACGTCTGGTGGGCCGCGGTGTTCCGCGGCATGCGGGCGCTGATGGCAGGCAGGTTCGAGGAGGCGGAGCGGCTTGCGGAGTCGGCTCTCTCCCTCGGACAGCGCTGGGACGACGAGATCCCGATGGTGGTGTTCGGCGCGCAGTCCTTCCTCATCCGCTGGGGCGAGGGCAAGCTCGACGACCTGGTGGACGCCGGCCGGCAGTTCTCCGACCAGTACGGCCAGGCCTGGCGCGCGGCCTACATCTGGCTGCTCACCGAGACCGGCCACCTGGACGACGCGCGCCAACGGTTCCGTGAGCTCGGAGACGCGGGCTTCAAGACCCTACGCTGGAACGCCGACTGGCTGACGGCGATGTGCGGTCTGTCGCTCGCCGCCGTGGCGCTCGACGAATCGGAACACGCCGGCGTGCTGTACGAGATGTTCGCTCCGTACGCCGACGGCTACGCCAGCTTCCTCGCCGGTAGCGGCTGCCTCGGATCGAACCACGCCTTCGTGGGATTCGCCGCGAAGGCGGCCGGTCGCCTCGACGACGCCATCACGCACTTCGAGCGCGCGCACGAGTTGAACACCAGGGTCGGCGCGCACTACTTGACGCCGCGGGTGCACTACGAGCATGCACGGGCGCTCCTGGCGCGCGGCAGCGAGCGCGACTCGGAGTCCGCGCGTGAGGCGGTCGACGCCGGGCTCGCGAGTGCACGCAGCATGGGCATGCGCGCGGAAGTGGAGCGGCTTCTCACCGTCCGCTTCGAGGAGCAGAAGCTCGGGAGCATCGACGTGCAGAGCTCAATCGACTTCGTGGCGGTCTCGGTCGAAGCGGACCGGCCGGACCTGAGTCCGGTTGCCGCGCCGGATGGAACGGTGACGATCATGTTCTCTGACATCGAGGACTCGACGGTGCTCACGGAGCACCTCGGAGACGACCGCTGGCTCGAGCTGCTCCGTCGCCATGACGGCATCATCCGGCGGCAACTCGCCGCTCACGGGGGATTCGAGGTCAAGTCACAAGGCGACGGCTTCATGCTCGCCTTTGGCGGCGCGCGCGCCGCCATCGAATGCGCGATCGCGATCCAGAACGAGCTGGCCCGGCACCGCGAGGAGAACCCCGACCTCCCACTGCGCGTGCGGACCGGCCTTCATACCGGCGAGGTGTTGCGCCGACAGGCCGACTTCTTCGGGAAGAACGTAATTCTCGCCGCGCGCATAGCGGCACAGGCGAAAGGGAACGAGATCTTGGTCTCGTCGCTGCTTCGGGACCTCGTTATGAGCGCGCAGGTCTTCACCTTCGGCGACGAGCGCGAGATCGAGCTGAAGGGGCTGGCCGGTGCGCACCGGGTCTTCAACGTCCGGTGGTCGGAAGCGCAGACCGGACCACGTCTGGCGGCGGGCCGCTCCGGCTGATGGCTCGGCGGGAGCTCCTACGCGGTGCGACGGGCTCCATCGACAGCCCGGAGATCAGGAACATCCGCTGGGCAAGCTCGTCGGGGACTGGCTGGTGCTTCAGCCCAGCGCCTCGGGCATCGGGCGCACGCGACGCATCCCGTTCGAGGAGGAGTACGGCTTCCACCTCGGTGGAGCGGGGCACATTGCCCTGCTGAACCACCCGCGCGTCTACGAGCAGCTGCGCGAGTGGCTCGCCGTCAGCTCTTGACGCCGTAATCGCCGAGGCCGCGCTCCAGGAGCGAGATCGCGCGCTTGGCCTCGGCGCGCACGCCGCGTGCGATCGTCCGCGCGCTCGCGCCCGCCAGGGCGCGCCGGCGGACGTAGTCGATCAGCTCCTTGTGGACCGAGAGGAGGGTGCCGGCCACGACGCGCGGCTCGACGGCGTCGGCCGGAGCGCCCGTCTCGTCGGCGAGCAGGCCGGCCAGGGCAACGGTGTAGCGCGCGAACACCTCGCGCTCGCGGGCCAGTAGGGCGGGGCTGGTGGTGATCACCCGGGTCACCGTGCGCATCTGCTCGGTGGCCGCCTCGTCGTTGCCCGAGGACACGGCCAGGTACCCGCGCTGCTGGAGCAGGAAGTCGCCGAAGGCGGCCAGGACGCTGGCCCCCGGCTCGCGCTCGCGGATGGCCGCGAGCAGCTCCTCCTCGAACGCCTCAAGCCGGCTGTAGAAGAGGTCCTCCTTGGCCGGGAAGTAGTTGTAGACCGTCTTCTCGGCCACCTCCGCCGCCCGCGCGATCTCCGCCACCGTCACGGCGTCGAACCCGCGGTCGGCGAACAGCTCCCTCGCCGTGTCGGCGATCAGCTGCCGCGTGCGCTCCTTCTTGCGTTCTCTCAGCCCGGTCGGCATCGGTTCCGAGAAGCATACCTTGACACTAAACGTACTGTTGCTATAACTTCGCGGTGAGTATAAGTAAAAGCTTCGAAGGGAGCGCAAATGCGACCCACCAAGACCACAATCTCCTTCGCGGCGATCGTGCTCGCGATGCTGCCCGCGGTCCTCGACCAGACGATCCTGGCCACGGCGCTGCCGGTGGTGGCCCGTGAGCTGGGCAGCATCAGCGACGTCTCGTGGGTGATCACGGCCTATGTGGTCGCCGCGGCCGCGACCACGCCGCTGTGGGGCAAGCTCGGCGACCGTCACGGCCGCAAGCTCCTGCTGCAGTCGTCCCTGGGCGTGTTCGTGCTCGCCTCGACGCTCTGCGCCGCGGCCCAGGACATCGGCCAACTGATCGTGCTGCGCGTCGTCCAGGGCGCCGGTGCGGGCGGGCTGATGACGCTGGCCATGGCGGCGGTGGGCGACCTCGTGTCCCCGCGCGAGCGCGGGCGCTACCAGGGCTACATCGCCGCCACGTTCGCGGTGGCGACCATTGTCGGCCCGCTGCTCGGCGGCCTGCTGGTGGAGAGCGCCAGCTGGCGCTGGGTGTTCATCGTGAACCTCCCCCTGGGCCTGCTCGCCGTCACGGCGCTGGCCCTCCGGCTCCCCGCGGCCGAGGCCGAGCGACCCTCGCAGCCGCTGGACGCCGTCGGCGCCGCGCTGCTCGCCGGGGCGACCGCGGGTCTGATGCTCACGTGCATCTGGGGCGGAGACCGCTACGCGTGGGACTCCACCCAGATCGTCGTCCTGATCGTGACGACGCTGGCGCTCGCCGGCGCGCTGGTGGCGCGTGAGCGCCGCGCGGCGGACCCGATCGTCCCGCTTCGCCTGCTGCGCACGCCCGTGGTCGCGGTGGCCAGCTCCGGGCTGTTCCTCGGGACCGCCGCTCTGTTCGCGATCACGGTGTTCGTGCCCCTGTTCCTCCAGACGGCCACCGGCGCCACGCCCACGCAGGCCGGGCTGTTGCTGGTTCCGGCCATGCTCGGGATCACGCTCTCGACCACGCTGTCGGGGCGGGTCATCGCCCGCACCGGCCGCTATAAGCGCTTCCCGGTCATGGGCCTGGCGCTGATGACGGCCGCGCTGGTGTTGCTCGCGGTCTTGGCCGGGGAGCCGTCGCAGCTGGCGACCGGCGTGGGCCTGGCGCTGTTCGGGCTCGGCTTCGGGATGGTCACCCAGGTGCTCGTCGTGGCGGTGCAGAACCACGTGGAGCGCCGCGAGCTCGGGGTCGCCACCGCGGCGACGGGCTTCTTCCGCGCGCTGGGCGGAGCGGTTGGCGCGGCGGTGCTCGGCGCGGTCTTCGCCGCCCAGGCCGGCACCCGCGCCTCCGCGACCGGGGCGGCGGAGCGCTCCGACATCGTCGAGGCGGTGCAGGTGGTGTTCCTGGTCGCTGCCCCGCTCGCGGCGCTCGCGCTGCTGGTGGTGCTGCGGCTGCCCGAAGCACCGTTGCGGACCAACGAGGCGACGTGACCACGATCGCCGCGCTCAGGGACTGGCTGCTTCTCGGCCACATCGCCGGCGCGATGGTCTGGTTCGGCGGCGTGCTGCTCCTGCTTGCTCTAGGCGTCCGCGCCGTGTCGGCGGACCGGCCGGAGCCGGCCGCCGAGCTGGTGGGAGCGCTGCGGGGCGTCGGGCCCACTGTGCTCGCCCCGGCGCCCGTCCTGGTGATCGCCTGCGGCGTGTGGCTGGCCGTCGACGAAGATGCGTTCTCCCAGCTGTGGGTGCAGCTGGGCCTCGGTCTCTTCGCGGCTGCGTTCGTGGTCGGGGCGGCGCATCAGAGTCGCGCCGCCATCGTCGCCGAGAGAGCGGTGAGGCGCGGCGACCACGCCGAAGCCGCCCGGGCGCTGACCCGCTGGGCGTGGGGGATGGGGCTGATCACCGCGTTACTCGCGGTGGCGACCTGGGACATGGTGTTCAGGCCAGGAGGCTGACGATGGAGGTGGCGAGGGTGGGTCCGCCCACGGGCGCGTCAGGGCTGAGCCGCGCACGTCAGCGCGCGGGTTACGCTGGCGGCTTGGGACCGGACCTCTTCGCCGGGATCTGCGTGAGCGACTACGGACCGGGGCGCGCCTGGTACCAGCTCCTGCTGGGCTCCGAGCCCTCCTTCCTGCCGCACGAGACCGAAGCGGTATGGGAGCTGGCCGAGCACCGCTACCTCTTTGTGCGCCAGGACACCGAGCGCGCCGGGCGCGCCGTGCACACGATCTTCGTGGACGACCTGGATGCGCTGGTCGAGCAGGTCGGCTCGCGGGGCATCGAGCCCGCGGAGCGCGAGACCTATTCCAATGGCGTTCGCAAGGCCACGTATCGCGACGCCGACGGCAACGAGAGCGGCTTCGGAGGCGCCCCGCGGTAGCCAGGCTCGCCGGCCGTCGGAGGCGGTCAAGGGGGTTCCTGAGCCACTATCCCACGTGAGCTTGGTGCAGTCGGTCGACCAGCGTCATGGGTTGCCCAGCCCGGAACGCGGACCGCTCGCACTAGCGACTGCCTATTCGAGCCGCGGTAGGGTCGCGGGCATGTCGTCGAGCTCTCGGTCAGTTCCTGGGGCGCGTGCCCCCGACCCCATCGACCTGCGCGAGCGTCGCCTCGCGATCGTGCGCGAGCACATGGATTCGGAGAACACCCACGACTTCGACGCGACGATGGCCACCTTCGACCATCCTCGCTACGAGATCGTCCCTACCGGCGACGTCTACGACGGGCCCGAGGAGGTCGCCACCTACTTCGAGACCACACGTACCGCGTTCCCCGACCAACGCAACCAGAACGCGACGCTGCGTGTCGCCGACGACGCGATCATCGCCGAATTCGACCTGCTCGGCACTCACCAGGGCGAGCTGCGCGGCATTCCAGCCACCGGCCGCAGCTTCCGCTGCCGCGTCTGCGCGATCTTCGAGTTCGCGGACGACAGTGACCACATCATCTGCGAGCGCGTCTACTTCGACCAAGCGACGATCGCCCAGCAGCTGCTCGGTGAAGGCGGCGCAGGCGAAGGCGCGGTGAGCTAAGGGAAACCGGGCGGGCCATACTCCGACGCCTGACGGCGACCAACGAGAGGGAGGGACCGATGCCGCTTTACCTATCGAAGTTCAGCTACACGCCGGAGACCTGGGCGAGGCTGATCGGCAAGCCAGAGGACCGCCGAGAGGCAGCGCAGAAGTACATCGAGTCCGTCGGTGGGAAGCTCCACGGCTTCTGGTACGCCTTCGGCGCACACGACGGCTACACCCTCTGGGAGGCCCCTGACAACGTGTCCATGGCGGCGGTTGCGCTGGCGATTGGCAGCGGCGGGGCGCTTAGCTCGCTCGAAACGACGGTGCTCCTGACGGTGGACGAAACGATGGAGGCCTTGCGCAAGGTCGAGCAGGTCCAGTACCGAGCGCCCGGCGCGTAGGCCGGACGAAGGCGAAGGTCAACCCTCGGTTCGGCGGCGGGCGGCCGCTAGCCGCCCGCTGGGAGGACCTGCTCGACGGCCGCTTCGCCGCCGCGGCTCGGTAGGAGCGTGGCGCCGCGGAAGCGCCCTCTCTCGCTTCGTGCTCGCGGGGCTCGCAGGCGAGCTCGCGACAAGATCGTCGAGATCACCACGTTCATCTCCAGCGTCGCGAAGGCGGCTCCCAGGCAGCGGCGGACCCCACCACCGAATGGAACCCAGGTGTAGGGCTCCGGGGCTCCATCGAGGAAACGCTCGGGCCGGAAGGTTTGCGGGTCCGGCGGGTAGAGCTCCGGGTCGTACTGGACCAGGAGCAGCGACGCTGCGAGTTGCGTGCCGGACTCGAACAGGTAGCCGCCCAGCTCGATCGACTTCGTCGGGGCCCGAAACACCTCGGGCACCACCGGCCGGACCCGCAGCGTCTCCTTGATCACGGCGTCGAGGTACGTCCCGGATTCGCCGGCCTCGCTCTCCGCGATCAGCGTCTCGAGCGCGGGCCGGCTCCGCAGCAGCCGCTCAAACGCCCAGCCGATCGAGGTGGCGGTGGTTTCGTGCCCGGCCAGGAGGAGGGTGACCAGCTCGTCGCGCAGCTCCCTGTCCGTGAGCGGGTCGCCGGACTCATCGCGGGCAGAAAGCAGCAACGTCAGGATGTCTTTGCGTGCGCCAAGATCGGGATCATTGCGGTGGTCCGCGATCTCGTCGAAGAGGAGCCGGTCGACATGGTCGCGCACGCGGACGAACCGTCCCCAGGGACTGCGCGGCCCCAGATCCCGTTGAACGAGCAGCAGGAGCGGGTGGGGAGACGACAGCCGCGGGAGCACGCGCTGAAGTCGGGCGATTCGTTGCGGGTCGGTGATCCCGAAGACCGCTCGAATGATCACCTCCATCGTGATCCGTTGTGCGACCGTGCGCGTCCGGATCCTGTCGCCCTGGCGCCAGGTGTCGACCTCGCGACTGGTGATCTGCTCGATCAGCCCGGCGTAGTGCGCAATCGCCTCGCCGTGAAACGGGGGCAGCATCAGCTTGCGCATGCGCATGTGGTGCTGGCCGTCGAGCAGCAGGATCGATGACCGCCCGGTGACGGGCTCCATGATCTTTCGCGGCTCACCGACGTTGTACTGCGCCGGCTTCCACTTGAAGAGCTGCTCGACCAGCTCACGGTCAGCGAGGTGAAAGACCTCGCCCACGATCGCGTCGTTGGTCCGGATGACTTTGCCGAATCGCTCCCGCATGCCGAGTCTGACCTCGACGGGCCGCATGACGGCCAGCAGCGATTGGAGCAGTCGTGGAGCCCGCGGCCCCGGGACTTCGGACGCGGGTCTGGCCTCGGCTGCCGCTGGGGACGACATCCCGCACGTATGTTTCCGCAAGAGGCGGTTCATCGGTGTGACGGGCCCCCCGCCCCCCAGGGGCTGGGGGGCTAGTGCTTCACCGCGAGCAGCGAGACGCTCTTGACTCCGTACTTGGCGCTGGCGTCGACGGCGCGTCGAGAGCTGAACTCGTACGGGTTCTCCCTGAACTCCTCGATGCGCAAGCCCGCGCTCTCGATGGACTGCCGGTAGCCGTCTTGCTGGGCGGCGCCACCAATGCACGAGGCCCAGAGGTCGGCGTCACAGACGATCGACTCCTTCAGCTGCTGTTCGCTGACGATGTCGGCGATCGCCAGGCGACCGCCTGGCCGTAGGAGCCGCGCCGCGTCGGAGAAGACCCGCTCCTTGTCGGGCGCGAGGTTGATGACCCCGTTCGAGATCACGCAGTCGGCGCTTTCGTCGCCGGCGGGAGCTTGCTCGATGCGTCCCTCGCGGAACTCGACCTGAGGGAAGCCACTATCCGCTGACAGCCGTCGAGCCTTCTCGAGCTGCTCGAGGGTGAAGTCGACTCCCACGACCCTGGCGGCGGTTCCGACCTCCACCGCCGCGAAGAACACGTCCAGGCCCGAGCCGCTGCCGAGATCGATCACGCTCTCACCCTCGCTGAGCGCGGCGAGGTCGAAGAAGTAGCCGACGCCGGCGAACGACTCGATCGCCCCTCCGGGCACCCTGTCCAGGACAGCGGGCGGGTAGCCAAGGCGCTCGGCCAGCGGCCGGCCCAGCTCGAAGTGATAGTCGCCTTGCGGCTCTTCGGCCACGTGGCGGTACATCGTCTTGACCTTGGTCTCCAGCTCTTGGGTGTCCACCGCGGTTGCCATCTCGTCCCCTTCGTCGTTGTTCAGGCGGTTGCGTTGCTCGTCCCGCGTCGTCGCCACCACGGTTCGAGGAGGGGCCGGAGGGCAAGGTCCGGCTCTCAGCCGGGCTGAGGCGGTAGCCCTGTACGGCGGGGTTGGCATCCGTCGAGGTCACGAGGAGCCCGAGCCCACCTTCATCGCAGGGGTCTGCTCGTGCGCGAGCCGCCACTCCGGCCAGCCGCCCTCGAGTCGTCGCGCCGGACGGCCTGCCGCCCGCAGTTGTCTTACTGCCTCGTGGGCGAAGGCGCAGAACGGGCCGCGACAGTAAGCGACGACTTCGGTGTCGGCCGGCAGCTGGTCCAACCGCCGCTCAAGCTCCTCGAGCGGAATCGAGCGCGCCCCATCGATGTGTCCCGCCTCGAACTCCTCGGACGGCCGAACGTCGACGAGCACGACGTCGCGGCGTCGCAAGCGGGCGGCCAACTCGCCCGGACCGATCTTCTCCACGTCATCGCCGAGGTACTCCCGCGCGGCGCGCTCCACCTCGGCCAGGCGGGCAGCCGAGACATCGCGCAGAGCGAGCCATAGCTGCAGCACGTCTTCGCCGGCGAGCGAGTAGCGCACGCTCGTGCCCTCGCGTTCTCGGGAGACGATTCCGGCCGCGTGCAGCGCCAGCAGGTGCTGGGACGCGTTGGCGGCCGACTGCTCGCTCGCTTGAGCAAGCTCATCGACGGTCCGCGGCCCCTGGGCGAGCAAGTCGATCAGCTCGAGCCGGCGCGGGCTTGCGAAGGCCTTGCCCATTTGCGCGATGGCCTCGAACAGCGCTTCCTTTGCTCCTCGGTCGCTCACTGTATTGCTATTCAATAGATCACTTGATAGCTTGTCAAGCCATGTTCTTCCGACAGCTTCTCCGAGACGACACGGCTTGCGCGTCCTACCTCCTCGGCTGCACGAGCAAGGCCAAGCTCGCGGTGGTCGATCCCCACGTAGACCTGGTCGACGCCTACATCGAGCTGGCGGAGGCGCAGGGAATCCCCATCGTCGGCGTTTTCGAGACGCACCTCCAGGCAGACCACGTTTCCGGGCTGCCGGCGCTGGTCGAGCGCACCGGGGCGACCGCTTACCTCCCTGTCGGAGCAGGATTCGACTTCGACCACATCGCCCTCGCCGATGGTGAAGTAGTCGAGCTCGGCAACACCCTCGTCGAGGTCGTCGCGACTCCCGGCCACGCTGCCGCTCACCACGCCTACCTCGTTACAGACCTGACACGCGCCGAGGACCCGTGGATGGTGCTGACCGGCGACGCACTGCTCGTCGGTGATGTCGGGCGCCCCGATCTTCATGCCCACGACGACCAAACCGTCGAGGAGATGGCAGCCCAGCTCTATCACTCGCTCAGCGAGCGGCTGCTCGGCCTTCCCGACGAGCTACTGCTCTACCCGGCGCACTACTCGGGCTCGCTCTGCGGCCGCGGGCTGAGCGCTCACCCCGCGTCAACCATCGGCTTTGAGCGCCGTCACAACAGAGCCCTGCGATTCGGATCAGAGCGGGACTTCGTCGAGGCCCTGGTGAAGGATGTTCCTCCGGCGCCGCCGCACCGGGCCCAGACCGTGGCCGCCAACCGCAGCGGCCGCCCACTCGTCGAGCAGGGCTGACGTGGCGCAGGTCCGCTTGGGCCTGCGCGAGAACCTCGCCCAGTTCTCGCTGCTCGTCGCGCTCAACGCCTTCGTCGGCGCGATGGTGGGCCTCGAGCGCTCGACGCTGCCGCTTATAGGGGAGGACGACTTCGGCCTCAGCACAAGTGCGGCCGTCCTCTCGTTCATCGTCGCCTTCGGTCTCGCCAAGTCGTTCACCAACCTCGCCGCCGGCGCAGGTGCCGAGCGCTTCGGCCGGAGGCGACTGCTGATCCTCGGCTGGACGGCGGCGCTCCCCGTGCCGCTGCTGATAGCGGTCGCCCCGAGCTGGGGCTGGATCGTCGCCGCCAACCTCTTGCTCGGCTTGAACCAGGGCCTCACCTGGTCGATGACCGTCGTCATGAAGATCGACCTCGTTGGACCCAGACGCCGCGGGCTGGCCCTCGGGCTGAACGAGGCCGTCGGCTACGGCGGAGTCGCCGTTGCCGCCGCGCTCAGCGGTTGGCTCGCGTCCGAGGTCGCCCCGCGGGAGGTTCTCGTCGTAGGGGGAGCCGGGATCGCGCTCCTGGCCCTCCTGCTGACCGCGTTCTCCGTCCGGGATACAGCCGGTCACGTGCAGCTCGAGCAGCGGGAGAGCGACCACGATCGCGGGGAGTCCGCCCCTCGCTTACGTGAGGTGCTCCCCGACGCCTCCTACCGACAGCCGGCACTCCGCTCCTGCTCGCAGGCCGGCCTCGTCAACAACCTCAACGATGCCTTGGCCTGGGGCATCGTGCCGCTCTTCCTCGCCGCCAACGGCGCCTCGGCCGCAGAGGTCGGTCTTGTCGCGGGTGTCTATCCGGGCGTGTGGGGTGCGGGCCAGATCCTGGCCGGGCAATGGTCGGACCGCACCGGCCGCAAGCCGCTGATCGTCGCCGGCATGCTGCTCCAGGCAGCGGCGCTGGGTCTGCTGTCCGTCTCGGGCGGCGGAATCGAGATCGCCGCTGTGGCCGCGGTCGTGCTCGGGATGGGAACGGCACTCGTCTACCCCACGCTGATCGCTGCCATCTCCGATGCTGTCTCGCCGGTCGCGCGTGCGGCGACTGTCGGCGTCTATCGCTTCTGGCGGGACATGGGCTACGTCGCTGGCGGACTGCTCGCGGGGCTGGCCGCCGACGCTGTCGGCTACGGCGGCGCGATCGCAATCGTGGCCGGTCTGACCGCCGCCTCCGGAGTCTGGGTGGCACTCGACCTTCCCGAAGGGCCACGGTCGGCGAACGCGACGTCTCCTTTCTCGCCCGAACCGGAGGGGCGGGCCAGCTCCGCGCGCGCTTAGCGATCAGGCCGGCGCCTACGCCCCAGACGATATCTGGACCGCTTGCCAGGACCCTCAACTGGCTCTAGGTTCCGGACCGTGCCCGCGGTTTGCGCTCCAGCGGGATTAGCGTCGATGCCAGAGCGCTCTATCGGCGCTGTCGGGACGTACGCAACATGAAGGGGTCTGGAGCAGATGCCGGCTAACCCAGAGGTCCGTTACGACGTAATCGTCATTGGAGGCGGCCAAGCGGGGCTCGCCATCGGCTATTTCCTCGCCCGTCAGGGGCGGCTGTTTACGATCCTGGACGCGGCTGAGGAGCCAGCGGCGACCTGGCGCAATCGGTGGGACTCGCTCGAGCTGTTCACCCCGGTGCGCTACAACAGCCTGCCGGGCCTGACGTTTCCCGGCGACCCCGACAGCTACCCGGGGCGTGACCAGGTCGCCGAGTACTTGATCGACTACGTCCGTCACTTCGACCTGCCGGTGGAGCTCAACAGTCGCGTCCACTCGGTCCGCAGAGGGCACGACGGGTACCTCCTCGAGCTCGAGGATCACAGGCTCCAAGCCGAGCAGGTGGTCATCGCCACCGGGCCATTCCAGGAGCCGATCGTGCCGGCGCTGAGCGAGGATCTCGACTCTGATGTCGTCCAGCTTCACAGCGCGGCCTATCGCTCGCCGCAGGACCTTCCACCCGGTCCGGCGCTGGTCGTGGGAGGCGGGAATACGGGCTTTCAAATCGCCGCCGAGCTCGCTGGCTCGCACGAGGTTCACCTGGCGATCGGCTCGCGGCAGACTCCATTGCCTCAGCGCATCTTCGGGCGCGATCTGTTCCGGTATTTGGAAGCGACGGGCTTGATGGCCAAGACGGTGGATTCGCGGATCGGCCAGCGGATGCAATACCGAGAGACGCTGATCGGCTCCAGCCCGAGGGCGCTGCGCCGCCAGCACGGTGTGCGGCTACACCCAAGAGCTACGGGGGCTTCGGGCAGCAGCGTGAGCTTCGACGACGGATCGCACCTCAGCGTGGGCTCGGTGATCTGGGCCACCGGCTTCCGCCTCGACTACTCCTGGATCGACGCGCCGGTGTTCGACGATGACCATCGCCCGGTTCATCAGCGCGGAGTCACGGAGTCGCCGGGCCTCTACTTCCTCGGCTTGCCGTGGCAGCACACCAGAGGCTCGGCCTTGTTGGGCTGGGTCAAGGACGACGCCGAGTTTCTCGCGCAGCAGATCACTGCCTTCAGCCGGGGCAAGCCGAGGCTGACTGCCGCCTAATACCGCATCGACCTGGAGAGGAGACTCGAGATGAGTGAAGCCACGGACCGCTTTCCAACTGACGTTGCGGGTCTTCCGCAGGCCTCCGCTTCCGAGCTGGTCGAGCTCTCGCATGGAGATGAGTTCGACCTGCAGATCGTCCCCGTCACCAAGCAACTCGGCGACGCCACGGTGAGGATGCTCGCCTACAACGGCTCGATTCCCGGGCCGACCTTGAAGGTGCCCGAGGGCTCCGAGATCGTGGTCAACGTCGAGAACCAGGGCGACATGGAGGCCACGGTCCACTGGCACGGCCTGCGCCTGGACAACGCCTCCGACGGCACGCATCAGACGCAGGAGCCGATTCAAAGAGGCGGCAGCTACTCCTGTCGCGTCGCCTTTCCCGACCCCGGGGCCTACTGGTACCACCCGCACATCCGCGAGGACTACGGCCAGGAGATGGGCCTGTACGGAAACATCCTCGTCGAGCCGGCTGACCCCGACTACTGGCCGCCGGTCAACCGCGAGCTGACCGTGACGCTTGACGACATCCTGCTCGAGGACGGCATGGTCGCGCCGTTCAGTCGCACGGAGACGACGCACGCGGCGATGGGGCGCTTCGGCGAGATGATGTTGGTGGGAGGCGAGCCCGAGCTCTCGCTGACCGCGAAGCAGGGCGAGGTCGTTCGCCTCTACCTGACCAACACGGCAAACACCCGGGTGTTCAAGGTCGCGCTGCCGGGAGCGCGGATGAAGCTGGTCGGCGGCGACAGCGGCCATGTCGAGCGAGAGGAGTTGATCGACGACGCTGTCCTGGCTCCGTCAGAGCGTGTCGTCGTGGACGTGCTGTTCGAGCAGTCCGGCGAGTTCCAGCTCGAGCACCGCACGCCGGGCCGGGTCTATCAACTGGCCGGGATCACCGTTACCGAGGACCGCGCCGAGCCGTCGCTCGTGGACCAGTTCGAGGACCTACGAACCAACGCCGACATGGTCGCCGAGCGCGACCGGATCGCGCCGCACCTCAAGGCCGAGCCCGACAAGACGCTGGCGTTCATCGCCGAGATGGACATGGGTGCGCCGGAAGGTGACGGACCCGTCGTCTTCGCCTGCCCGATGCACCCCGAGGTGGTCAGCGAGCAGCCCGGGCACTGCCCGCAGTGCGGGATGAAGCTTCTCCCCGTCGAGGCGCCGGCGACGACCTACACGTGCCCCATGCACCCCGAGGTGGTCAGCGAGCAGCCCGGCCACTGCCCGAAGTGCGGCATGAAGCTGCTGCCGGCGCAACTCGTCGCCGAGGCCGGAGCCGATCACCAGCACGAAGGCCACGATGAGCACGATTCCGACGAACACGAAGGCCACGCGGCCGCGCACGGGGGGCACGAGCACGCAGGCGGAATCGAGTGGGAAGACGACATGGTCGAAGTCAACAAGCTGACGACCCCTGCCAACATGCGCTGGAAGCTGATCGACCGCGAAACCGATGCCGAGAACGCGGACATCGACTGGCGGTTCCGGGTTGGCGACCGGGTCAAGATCCGGTTACTCAACGAGATGGCGGGCGACCATCCGATGCATCACCCGTTCCACGTCCACGGCGCGGGCCGGTTCCTCGTGCTCAGCCGCAACGGGGTCGTCGAGCCGAACCTGGTCTGGAAGGACACCGTCCTTACCCGGACTGGGGAAACCGTCGACATCCTCCTAGAGGTGACCAACCCCGGACTGTGGATGGCTCACTGCCACATAGCCGAGCACCACGAGAGCGGCATGATGTTCAGCTTCACCGTCGATCCCTGACAAAGAGCGGAGCTGAGCTACACCCGCCTAATGGTCGAACTCGTGTAACGAGCGGGATACTGGGCGGGCGATGTCCGAGGAGAACGTGCAGATCGTCCAGCGGGGCTTCGAGCACTTCCAGGCAACCGGGGGATTCCCCCCGGACACCGTCGATCCCGAGTTCGTCTGGGATATGTCGACGTTTCGTGGTTGGCCGGAAGAGCAGACGTATCCGGGGGTCGAGGGCGGTGAGCGGTTCTTGCGGGCATGGCTCGCAGCGTGGGAGGACTGGCGGCTCGAGGTGGAGTCGCTGCACGACGCGGGCGACAAGGTCGTCGCAGTCGTGCGACAGCAGGGCCGCGCGAAGGCGACCGGGATGCGGGTCGACATGACCTTCGCGCAGGTGGTCACCGTGCGCGACGGACAGCAGGTCCGAATGCAGATGTACGCGGATCCATCCGAAGCCTTCGAGGCTGTGGGGCTGTCGGAGTAGCGAGGTCGCAGGAGAACGTGGAGAAGGCCAGCGGCGGGTCGCGATCCCATCCGTCCTACCCCTGGGGCGGCCTCTCCTTGAAGGCGCCGGTCATGCCCTTCTCTTCCGCTCCGCGCTCAGCTCCGCCGCGCGGTCCAGCGCCCAGGCCATGCGCGACAGCAGTGCTCTGATGACGATGACCTGACCTTCGTCCACCGGGCAGGGCTTCAACTCGCGCTGGAGTTTCGGCGCTATGACCTTGACGGCCATCGTCTCGCAGGCGTGAGCGAGGCCGCCGAGGTGGTCGTCAGCGGGAAGCACGAGGGGTTCCCGGGGGTCGTCCCGGGCGTTCGCCTTCACCATTGCCGCCAGCTGGATCTTCTCCGCCACCAAACCGAGCGAGGCGCCCACGTCCTCCTCTGCCTCGTTCGCGCGATGGCCCTCCACAGCCCGGAGGCCGAAGCCCACCTCCTCCTTGAGCGCCGCGTGGAAGTCCTCGACGTACTCGGCGGGCACCCTGAGGATTGCTCGGCCATGCGGCGCAAGCTAGCGGCGCGGTGCGGCCCGTATAGACGAAGGGGCGTGTTTGCATCGGCCGGAGGGCGAGACCCGGCCGTGCGGCTGCCGCTTAGCTTCGCCCAGATGGGTTACACGGCGGCCCGCCCGACCTCCATCGATTCGGCGTGGCATAGGCGCTCGCCCGGTGACAACCGGGTCGGCTGGGACACTCGGCCGTGTCCTGGCCCGGATTGGATCGAGAGGAGAAGTGAATGACTCGCAGCAGAGAATGGCTGGTGCCGCTCACAGGTGTGGGATTCGTCCTGCTGGGGATCGTCAGCTTCATCGTCGGGGGCGAACCCAAGAGCGCAGATGATCCCGTCCGCGAGATCGTCGACTACTACGTCGACAACAAGGACTCGATCCAGGCGTCTGCCTTCTTGGGCGTTGCCGCGACTCTCCTCCTGGTCTTCTTCGGTGCCTACCTGCGCCGGGTCCTGCGCGCGGCGGCGCCTGAACGGGAAATCCTTTCGCTGGTCTCGGTCCTGGGCCTGGTCGTGATCGCCGTGGCATTCGCCATCGATACCACCATCTTGATTGCCCTCAGCGAAGCGGCAGACGACATCGATCCCGTCGCGGTCCAATCCCTCCAAGCACTGTGGGACAACGACTTCGTGCCGCTGGTGCTAGGGGTGCTCATGTTCCTGTGGGCCACCGGGCTTGCTGTGATCCGCACTGGAGCGCTGCCCAAATGGCTGGGCTGGGTGATGATCGTGCTCGGGGTCGTCGCCCTCACGCCGATCGGCTTCGCTGCGGCCATCGGCGCTGCCATCCTCGTCGTCGTGCTCAGCATTCTCCTGTCGGTACGGGTCCGCTCCGCATCCCCAACCGGGTAACGCTCGCCCAGACTGCCGGCTTTCACTTCGGGCCCCCTGGCAGTCGCTCTTCGCCTGAGTCCGGTTGGGTTCGGCCCGCGTGTGCCCAATCTGTTGCCACCATAGGTCGCGGGGGCCAGGGTCCACTCCTACGCCGAGATCGCGCGCAATTCGGCTGGACGTACAATTCGGCTGGACGTACAGCAACGTCTAGTGCTCGGTTTGGAGCGGCCGTTCCGCTACCCCGGCTAGAGGTCAGCCTGCGGTAGGGCTTGCCGAGCCGCGCCACCGGTGGACGGCCGCACCGCACAGTTGGACGGGTCCCCTAGCAGGGGCTCCGCGCAGTGAACCTGACACCTCGCCCTCCCCAGGAGCGAGAGGCATGCGCGCTCCTTCGATCCCGCGCCCCTAGCACCGGCTGCGGATCGTCAATCTGCCATACAGTGCGACGGTCAAAAGCGGCGAGAGCACACGGGACGCGATCGCCCCTGATGTCTACGCAGGGCATGTCAACGATATTTCCGGACGGGACTTTCATGAACGTGGACGCCCGCGAAGCACAAGCCATCGATCGGACGCGCGAGGCACACGTCGACGCGCTCAACCGCGGCGACGCGGACGGATGGGCGGCCGCGTTTGCCGACGACGCCGTCCAGATGCCGCCGAACGGCCCGGCCAACGTCGGCAAGGACCAGATTCAGGCCTTCTGCGGGGCGATGCTTAGCGCTTTCGGCGCAGAGTTCTCGCTCGCTCCAGAAGAGGTACGGAGTGCTGGCGCCGACTGGGCGTTTGAACGCGGTACCTACGAAATCACGCTCAGCCCCAAGGCGGGCGGCGAGCCCATTAGAGATGCCGGTAAATACATCACCCTCTACCAACGGCAGCCTGACGGCAGCTGGGCGATGGCCCGCGACATCTGGAACACCAGCAACCTGCCACCCGGCGTGCCCGAATAGGCGCCCCGCAGCCTCCCAGCGAGAGAAACAAATCGATCCAAACCGCGATACCTCACCGGGCGATGTCGCCGGAGGACGTCGAGATCGTGCGCGAGGCGCTCGTGCGGTTCAACCAGGATTTCAACGCCGACGAGCCCGATTTGAGCCGGTTCTCGCCCGACGTCGTGATCGACAACTCGAACGCAATGTTCGAGGGCTCTGTCTATCACGGCCATCAGGGTGTCCGCGAGTGGTTGTCTTGGACACGGGGGATGTGGAAGCGCCAGGAGATTCAGGGACGGGATTTCATCCCGGCCGGCGAGGATCAGGTCCTCGTCCCGGTTCGGTTAGTGAGCGTCGGCAGAGACGAGGTCGAGGTGGTCGCCCACCTGGCGGTGGTCATGAGCGTGCGCGACGGCAAGATCACTCATTTGAAGACCTTCCAGAGCAGGTCCGATGCCGTCGAAGCAGTGCGGCTGCGGGGGTAGGGCGGCTGCTGCTTAGCGCGCGACGAGCGGGCATTTCAGACGACCCTTGGGAGATGCCCACTTCGGACAAGGAGCAGAAGCTGGGTGTAGGCCCGGCCAAGTAAACAGGCCTACCTGACGTAACACCAAGGTCTATTTCCCGGTTTGGCTCGACGGTGCACTGCCTCCCTTGGCGAGCCAGCTCGTGCCTCGCGCCAACTGAGGAATCCCAGTCGAGGAACGGCGGTCCTCTCCGAATCACCCGCCCACGTAGTTGACGTGCCACCACTCGCCCGGGGCCTCCACCTTCTGCCATCCATAGGCGGGTCCGAGGAGGGCCACCGCGCGCTGCATCGCCGGGTCGGCTAGGTCGATCGCCGCACCGCGCTCGTGAGCCGAGGTTCCGGGCAGCGCCGCTTGCGGCCCGGCCCCCGCCTGGAAATCACGCCAAAGAGCGGTCTGCTGCGAGTAACTGCGCCACCCGGACACGGGCCCGGCCGGGTAGACGTCGACTCCCAGCCGAGTCAGCGATGCGCGGCGCAGCGCCGCCAAGGCCGCAGCGGCGTCGCTGCGCAGGTAGGTGGTACCCGAGGCCGCGGCCACGGGCACCAGCGACAGGCTGCTCTGAGCTGGGCCCGCGGCGGGGACCCTTGCCACCGCAGGGACCTCGACCGTGGCGCCGACGCTTAGCGGTGCTCCCACCGCGCGGCCACTCGCCTGGGCAACCGCTTCTGCCGACACACCGTTTGCAGCTCCGATCGATGAGAGCGAGTCGCCAGGCTGCACCGTGTGGGTATGGGCGCCGGCGGCCGGTGCCATCACCAAGGCGGCGAGCGTCAGGGCGGTTAGTCGCCATCCAGGCGGAAGTGCAGGTCGTGGGATCACGGCTGCTTGCGATCCTTCTGGGTCGCTTGGAGGGTCCCTCCCTGCCCCAGCGAACTGCAGGCGCCCTTGCACCTTGCTGATGAAGGCTTCCGTGGCGGTCTGTGTTCACGGCGCTCGGGGCAGCCGGAAGCCAAGGCCTAGTGCCCGGTTTGGCACCGGCGTGCGGCTACGCCCTCAGCGTTCCTCTCCGGCTGAGTGTCTGCTCGGATGCATCAGCCAGAGCCGCATAGGCCAGGACACAAGCCATGTGGCGATCGGGGCAGACCCCCGCGCGCGAGGCGGCGAACCGCCCGGCGCCCGGCGGCGAACGCCTAGGGCGGAGGCCGAATCGAGGGCTACTCGTCCGCCTCGGGACGCTGATACTTGTCGTGCTTGCTCGCCTTGGGACGCTGAGCCTTGTCGCGCTCCGCGGCCCGTTCCTCCGGCGGGGCATGCTCCGGTCGGTCCTGATTCCGCCACCGCTTGGCGACCTCGCGCTCGCGCGCCCCCGTTCGATCTGAGCCCCCGGCGTCGTGCGTGGGGTGGTTGGCACCCGGGGCACCCCCGTGGACATGCCGGTAGGGATGCAGGTCAATGCCGCTGCCGCGGCGGGTGTAGAAGCCGATGACGACCCCGACAAGCGTCAGGATCACAACTCCGAGGAAGATCCAGGCTCCCCCGGCCACGGCGATGACCATACGAGCTCCTTCCGGTTTGCGAGACGGTTGTTCCGCCGCCTATCCGTTCAGGCGAGATTCTCTCACGGGCTGTCCAGGCCCACAGAACCCAAGGACGGGAGTTGTGCGACGGACAGCCGGGAGAAACCCCATCGTGCGCCCTCCCCGCGACCTTGGCAAGCCGTCCGAGCACTTCAACGGCCCGACGTGGAGGCCGTACGCGAGCTACGGGCGCTGGCCGGCTAAGACGGGGAACTACGCTTCGTACATGCAAATCCTCGGTCTCATCCTTATTGGCCTCATCATCGGTGCTGTAGCTCGCCTCTTGATTCCGGGCCGTCAGAAGATCGGGCTGGGGCTGACGCTGCTACTCGGGGTGGCCGGAGCCATCGTCGGCGGGGTCATCGCGAGCCTCATCGGCACAGGCGACATCTTCGAGTTGAACTTCCTGGGGACCGTCGTGGGGATCATCGCCGCGGTCGGGTTCATCGGGGCAGCGGACGCGGCCGGGCTAGGCAAGGGCGAGCGACGCGACGAGATCGCCGACCTCGCTGACGGCTCCGAGAGACCTACTCAAAGAGAGGAAATCGATGGACTTCAAGAGCCTGCTCAAGAAGGGCATGGACACCTACAAGCAGCAGCAGCACAAGTCCCACAAGCACAGTCACGGACACCACCACGGGCACGAGCACGAGGAGGAGTTCGAGGGAAACGAGGAGAGCTACGAAGAGGAGTCCGACGACGGGGGCGACGACGGGGGCGGGGACGAGTAGCCCTCGGGGAGTTGGTGTAGCCCGGATCACCCGGGTATAAGGGGTCGTCTTGTCCTGTCAGGGATGGGCAACTCCATCGCGGCCAACGGGGGCGTGTGCTGCGCCCTCGTTGCTGTTTTCGGGGTCCCCGGTTTTGACCGTCGCGGGAGGCAGGAACGGTCGACGATGCGTATAACGCAGGTATCGCCGACCACGCGAAAAGGAGAACTGCATGATCACACTCGGCGTCATCCTGCTCATCCTCGGCATTGTGTTGGACGTCTGGATTCTCTACGCGGTCGGCGGAATCCTGTTGGTCCTGGGAGTTATCTTCTGGCTACTAGGCGCCATGGGCCGCGCGGTCGGAGGGCGGCGGCACTACTACTGACCAAAACGGTCATGGCCGGTCCCGCTGATGAGCGCGATCGGTGTGTCTCCATTGTTCGATGATGGCCGAACAGCGGGCACTCAGTCGAGCGAGCACCTCAGTGAGTCTCCACCTATCCGCGCTGGATGGTCTTCCACGACGACCAGGTGATGCGGGCGATCAGGACTGTGATGCCGAGGCCAATGAGTGGGTCGGCCAGCTCGAAGCCGAGTGCGACTGCGCCCGCGCTCGCGACCACGCCGAGACTGACGTATGCATCAGCGCGCGCGTGGTCTCCGTCGGCGACCAAGGCCGGACTGTCCAGCCGCTTGCCTGCCCGGGTGCGGATGAGGGCGGCGACCCAGTTCCCGGTGAAGCCGACGGCACCGGCGGCGGCGAGCGCTGTCAGGTCGCGCACCTCCTGGGGGTCGATGAGCCGCGCGATGGCCTCGTAACCCGCCACGCACGCCGAGAAGGCGATCGCGAACACCACGGCCAGGCCCGCCCAGCGCTCGGCGCGGGCGCTGCGCAGGCCGAAAGCGACCCCGAGGGGGATAGCGGTGGCGGCATCACCGACGTTGTGGATCAGATCCGCGAGTAGCGCGATGCTGCCCGACGCCACGAAGACCACGGCCTGAGCAGCGGCCGTGAGCGCCAGGACCAAGAGCGCCAAGCCAACCGCTCGCAGCCCTGCGCGTGAGCGCTTGATGGACTCGTGTACGAGCCCGTGGCTGTGCCCGTGGTCATGGGCGTGGGCGTGCTGGTGAGTGCCCATCAAGCTCGCTCAGCAGGGCGGGCCGCCTTCCAGGGCGGAACATCGGCCGACGGGTTGACGTGCTCGTGGTGGTGCCTTATCGCGGCCAGCAGGTCGGCGATGTGATGGTCGTGCAATGCATAGACCACGTGCCGCCCCACTCGGCGGGGAGTCACCAGCCGGAGGGAGCGGAGGATCCGGAGATTGTGGGAAGTCGCGCTCGGACTTAGATGCGACGCGAGCGCTAGGTGCTCCACCGTCTGCTCGCCGTCCACTAGTTCCATCAGCAGCCTGAGGCGGCCCGGCGATCCGAGGGCTCGAAGCGTCTCGGCGAGCTCATCGGCCTCGCCGTCGTTGAGCGGCTGGGTCGCGGATCGGTGCTCTGACGGGTGTGGCACAACTGCAATAGTAGGTGATATGAGCACTTTTGCAGATGTAGGTTCGCCGTGAGCCGATCTCAGCGCTTCGCCCTATTGACCCTCGCGATAATCGCGATCGTCGGAGCCTTCATCGTGTTCCAGCCCGCTGACAGCGAGTACGCCCCGAAGTCGAGGTCTGCGTCGGACAAGACCTCCTCACCTCCACCGAAGCCGCAAGCCCCCAAGGCGACCGTCATCGAAGTCAGAGGAGGGAAGCCTGTCGGCGGCCCCAAAACGATCACTCTGCAGGGCGGCGAGCGGGCCGATATCGAGGTGACCGCTGACGAGAGCGGCACGCTCATCTGCACGGCTACGACATCGAGCAGCCCTTCGGTCCGGGCACACCCGCCCGGATTCGTTTCGAGACCGACATCGACGGCGTCTTCGAACTCGAAGAGGAGAACACGAAGCAGAAGCTGGCTTCGATAGAGGTTAACCCCAGGTGACTCTCCCGCTGGCCCACGGACTGTCGCCGCGAACCGACCTGCCCATCCCGCTCACGCTGTTCGTCTACGGCACGGCGGTCGTGCTCGTCGTGTCGTTCGTGGCACTGGCAGTGCTTTGGCGCGAGCCCATCTTGGAGCGCTACCGCTGGCGCCCTCTCCCCGGTCCGGTCGGGCGGCTGTTGGGAAGCCGCGGCGTCGACGTCATCTGCGGCGTCATCGGTGTCGCCCTGTTGGGCCTCACCGTCTACTCGGGGCTCGCCGGTCAGCAGACCGCGGCGTCGAACTTCGCGCCGACCTTCGTCTACGTGATCTTTTGGGTCGGGCTGGTCGCGGCGAGCATCCTGTTCGGCGACGTCTTCCGGTCCTTCAACCCGTGGCGGGCCGTCGGCCGTGCCGTAGCCTGGGCCGCCTTACGCGGAGGAGGAGACGGCCTTCCGCCATCGTTGGAATACCCGAGGCGGCTTGGTTACTGGCCGGCCGCGGTGGGCCTCCTGGCCTTCACGATGCTCGAGCTAGCCAGCGCGACGCCCGACGACCCGTCGACCGTGGCGATCGCCGCTCTCGCCTACTCCGTCGCGGTGTTCATCGGGATGGCCCTTTACGGCGTCGAGCCCTGGATGGATCGCGGCGAGGCGTTCTCCGTGTACTTCGGCCTATTCGCGAAGCTCTCGCCCTTCGAGACGCGCGAACGGGTGGTCGGTGTCAGGCCGCCGCTGGCCGGGCTGACTACGGTCAAATCGGCAGCCGGCTTGGTCGCCCTCGCCGCCGTCATGATCGGCACCGTCAGCTTCGACGGCTTGAGTGAGCAGTCGCTATGGGTGAATGTGGGCGGCGAGCTGGGCGACCTCTTCGATTCCCTCGGCATGGCCTCAGAGACCGCGTTCGAGGCGGCCAACGCGATCGGAGTCCTCTTGCTGGTTGGCATCGTGGCGGGGCTATACATGCTGGGCGTCGCCGGCATGAAGATCCTCGACGAGGAGCACTCCCTCCGGCACCTCGCCCGCTCTTTCGCGGCCTCGCTCGTGCCGATCGCGCTTGCGTACATCGCCGCGCATTACCTGACTCTCTTGGCCTTTCAGGGGCAGGCCATGGTCTACCTGGCCTCGGATCCGCTCGGCGAGGGCGCGAACCTCTTCGGGACGGCCGAGGTCGGCATCAACTACTTCATGGGCGCCACGCTGATTGCGCTGTTGCAGGTAGGCCTGGTGGTGACCGGGCACGCCGCCGCGCTCGCTGTCGCCCACGACCGTGCTCTGGTCATGTATGACGACGACCGCGGCAAGGCGGTCCCCACACAGCTCTGGATGCTGGCCGTAATGGTGGTCTTCACGATCTGCGCGCTGCTGTTGCTGCTGGCGGGTAACGCGTGACCTTCTTGATCGCTCACGCGGGCCACTGGCTGGTGACGATCGCGTACTTCGTGCCCGTGCTCGGCTTTGTGGCTTGGCTGGCGGCGACTCAGCTCAAGGCGCGCCGTCGGCACCGCAAGTCCGGCGACAAGCCCTAGTGCGCCCACCCGTTCGATGCTCACGAGCAGAACGAACGCACGCGCGAACAGCTTGACCGGCGCTTCGGGGCGATGCTGCAGCGGGCTGTCGTTACCCATCTGCTACCCGCTGGCCTCTCAGACCGTCCGCTGACCGCGAGATTTGGCTCTATGAGCGATGGCGAGGGCCGGAATCGAACCGGCGACACCACGATTTTCAGTCGTGTGCTCTACCAACTGAGCTACCTCGCCGCGGCCCGCGATGGTAGCGGCGGCCCGGGTTGCGGCCCGTGCGACCATCGACCTCATCGCCGAGCCCCAGCCCCCCTTCTCCGTGCCCGCGGGCACGGGCGAGCAGCTGCGCTTCGGGGGCGCCGAATTCCTTATCAAGGCCTCGGCCGAGACCACGGGCGGATCGTTTTCGATCCTCGAGGAGATCGATCCGCTCGACACGCCGCTCCACGTCCACCAGAACGAGGACGAGCTGTTTTTCGTGCTGGAGGGCGAGCATGTCTTCCAGGTGGGTGACGAGGAGTTCCCGGCCGGGCCCGGGGACATGGTCTTCGCGCCGCGGCGAGTCCCTCACGCGCAGAGGCGCCTGGTGCCCCGCACGGGCCGGCTGCTCGTTCTGATCTCGCCGGCCGGCTTGGAGGGCTTCTTCCGGGAGCTGGCCGCGGCAGAGCGCGAGGGGACGGCCGAGCCGGAGGCCTATGCTCGGATCTCGGAGAGGTACGAGATCACCTGGCTCAGAGCGGCGTGAGAGCGGCCGTCCGTTCTGTTACAGCTACTCCGATGAGACGTCGGCCTCGGCTCGCGAAGTCGCTGGTCGTGGTGGGCGCCGTCCTGCTCCTGCTCGGCGGGGTGGGGCTCTACATCAACCGCGCCGTTTTCAACTCCGGCAGCTTCGCCGACCGGGCGACGAGCACGCTGCAGGACGACAGCGTCCGCGAGGTCATCTCCGAACGCGTCAGCGCCGAAGTGGTCAAGGCGCGATCGGACCTGGTCGGCGTGAAGCCCCTGATCGGCGCGGTGGCGGACGGCGTGGTGCGCTCGCCGCCGTTCGGGGCCCTGTTCCGGGCCGGAGTCTTCGACTTACACCGCTCGGTGTTCGACAGCGACCGCGACTCCGTGGCGCTCGCGGTGAGCGACGTCGGGGTGCTCGTCATCCAGGCCGTCCAGCGCTTCCAGCCCTCGGCGGCGAAGCGCATCCCGTCGGGCGTCGAGGCCGAGCTGGTCCGCGTCTCCGACGGCACCGAGGGCGTGCTCGCCGACAGCCTGCGGCTGGGCGAGGCCGTGCGCTCCTTCACGGTCGTCTTGCTCGTGCTGGCCGTGCTGTGCCTGACGGCGGGCGTCCTGTTCGCGCCCGACCGGCGGGTGGGCTTTCGCTGGGTGGGGCTTGGCGCCCTGGGGGCCGGGCTGACGACCGTCGTCGTCTACGAGGTCGCGCGCCTGCTGGTGACCGGCATGGCCGAGGACGATCAGAGCCAGGCGGCCGCTCGCTCGGTGTGGGACGCGTTCCTCGGCGGCCTGCGGGGCTGGGGCCTCGCGGTGGCCGCGGTCGGGGGAGTGACGGCGGCGGCCTCGACTTCGCTGCTGCGCCCCGTCGAGCTGGGGCCCGCCGCCCGCGAGCTGTGGGAGCGCCTGAGCGCCACGCCGGAACGGGGCTTGCTTCGCGTAGCGAGGGCCTTCGCGCTCATCGCCGTGGGCGGGCTGGTCATCGCCGCGCGCGACGCCGTGGTGCGGATAGTCGTGCTCGCGGCCGGGATCGGCCTGATCTACGTCGGCGTGGCCGAGTTGATGCGCCTGCTGGCGCCGCCTCCGGGCGCGCCGGTCGAGCCCGCTCTGCATCGCCAGCATCGCCGTCGGCATGTTCGGGCCCGTGCCGTGGCCGGAGCGCTGGTGGTGCTTGCGCTGGCGATGGGCTTCCTGGTCAGCCGCGGCGCCGGCGAGCCCGAGGGCTCGCAGGAGGTCAGCGCCTGTAACGGCCACCGCGAGCTGTGCGACCGCCCGCTGGACGACGTCACCTTCGCCGCTACCCACAACTCGATGTCGGCCGCGAGCGAGCCGGGCTGGCTCTTCGCCGGCCACGAAAAGGGCATCCGCCAGCAGCTGGACGGCGGGGTACGCAGCCTGCTGATCGACACGCACTACGGCGTGAAGACCAAGAAGGGGGTGGCAAGCGTGCTCCAGAAGGGCAGCAAGAGCCGGACGAAGATCGTCGACGAGGCCGGAGAGCAGTTCGTGGAGACCGCCGAGCGCCTTCGTGGGCGTATCGGCTACCGCGGGGGCGGCAAGAAGCAGGTCTACCTCTGCCACGGCTACTGCGAGCTTGGGGCCACCAAGGCCAAGGACGCGTTGCGCTGGATCCGGGACTTCGTCGTCGAGAACCCCAACGAGGTGCTCGTGCTCTCGATCGAGGACGACGTCTCACCCGAGGACACCGCCAAGGTGTTCAAGGCCTCGGGACTGGTGGACTACGTCTACGACGGGCCGATTGGACCGCGCCCGCCGACCATGCGCCAGCTCATCGAGCGCGGTCAGCCGGTGGTCGTGTTCGCCGAGAACAAGACCGATCCGAAGTACCCGTGGTACCACCAGCAGTTCGGCTACGTGCAGGAGACGCCCTACGACTTCAAGACAGTCGACTCGCTTCTGCCGCCGCCGAGCTGCAAGCCGATGCGGGGGCGTGGGGACAATCCGCTGTTCCTGCTCAACAACTGGGTGGAGACAGCGCCGGCGCCCAAGCCGCGCAACGCGGATGTCGTCAACTCGCGCCGGCGGCTGCTCAGGCGCGCCCGGGCCTGCGCACGCGACCGAGGGCTGAAGCCCAACCTCGTGGCGGTCGACTTCTACGACTCCGGTGACCTGTTCGGCGCGGTGGACAAGCTCAACGGGGTCCGCTGAGCAGGCGACGACTGCGGCTCGCCGGACAGGAGCTCGGCCGCGCGGAGGAGGCTGATGCGCCCGTTTCCTCGGGGGGCTAACTTCCGGCGCGTGCGACGCGTGCTTCTCGTCCTGGTCGTGGCCCTGGCGGGCTGCGGCGGTGTGCCTCGCGGCCCGCTGAAGTCCACGCTCGCCTTCTTCCCCGAGGACGCCCCGGTGCTGGTGGTGGTCGACACCGACACGGGCAGCGACCAGCATCGTGCCCTGCGCAGGATCACCAGGCGCTTCCCCCTCAGCTCGCAGCTGCTTCCCCAGCTCCAGGACCCCGAGCTCACGCCGGTGCTCGGCAACCCCGCCGTGATCGGGGCCCCCGATCCCCGCGCGCTCTCCGACAGGCGGAAGCTCGTCGTGGCGATCCGGCCACGGCACCCCGAAAGGCTGTCCGACCTCCGCCGTCGCTGGGTGGAGTCCGGCCGCTCCACGCTGGTCCGCCAGGAGGCCGGCTTCCGCATCCTGCGCGACCGCTCCGGCGACTTCAACGCCTTCGACGGCCATACCCTGGTCTTGTCGGGCTCGCGACCGCTGCTGTCCAACGCCCTGCGCCGCGGCGAGAAGGGCAAGGGGTTCGATGCCGACCGCTTCGGCGAGGCGCTGGAGGGTCTGCGCGGCGACTCGCTGCTGGCGGTACGGATGGACGCAGAGGCGCTGCTGGCGGCGAGCCCGCCCGGACCGCGGGCCCAGGCCCTGCCCTTCTTCGCCGAGGCGCGCACGCTGGGCGCGAAGCTGAGCGTGCGCTCCGGCTCGTTGCAGGCCCGGTTTCGGATGCGCACCGAGGACTCGGTCGACTCCGCCGACCTCCCCCTTGCCAAGGGAAGCGCCTCCCCGCCCGCGGTCGTGCGGCCGGGAGAGCTGGGGCTCGGCGTCCGCGACCCCGGCCAGTTGCTGCGGTTCCTCCGCCGTGCCGGCGCCGGATTAGGGAGTCCGCGCTTCGAGGAGCGCGTGGGCATCGAGTTCACGCGCGACTTCGTCAAGCAGTTGCGTGGCGATGCCGCCGTCAGCTTCGTCCCCGGGGGCGGCTACGCGCTGCGGGCCGAGGTGCGTGACCCCGCGGCCATGGAGCGGACGCTCGCCACCATCGCCCGCCGGGCCCCCGACGCCGCCCGCGGGCTCGAACGCGACGTCATCTCGATCACCCCTCCCCGGCACGGCGGGGGCGTGTACCTGCTCGCCCGCATCGGCGACGACGCGGCGTTCGGCCTGTTCGGGAACCGGCTGGTGTTCGCCGACAGCGCTCGGCGAGTGCGCGCGATGGCGATCGCCCCCGCACGCAGGGTCCCCGGGGCCCGGGGCGCGCTGGTGCTCACGGCCAAGCCCGAGCAACTGCGCAGCGCGTTCGTCCGCCAGTTCGCTCCAGCCGGCGGCCTGGGAGGCCTTGTCTCGCCCTCGATCTTCCTACGGCCCCTGGGCCGCCTCGACGCGTCCGTGCAGGCCGAGTCGGACGGCCTCACCGGGCGCGTGACGCAGCGCTTCGACTGACGTCACTCCCAGGACTTGAGCAGCGGCAGCGGGTCGACCGGCGAGCCGCCGTCGAACCAGCCGCCGACCCAGACTTCGAAGTGAAGGTGGGGGCCGCTCGAGGCGCCGGTGGTGCCCACGTCGCCGAGGCGCTGGCCGGTGGCTACCCCCTGGCCCACCCGGACCCGGATGGAGCCTGTGGTCAGGTGCATGAAGACGTAGTCGCGGTTCCCGCCGCTGTCGCGCAGGACGATGTAGTGCCCTGCACCGGCGGCCTGGTAGGCGACGACCCTGACCGTCCCCGCCCGGGGAGCCACCACCGGCGTGCCCGCCGGGGCGATGATGTCCTGGCCCTGGTGGACGTGCCCGGGGCGCGGGGCGCCGAAGCGCGCGCCCGGGCCGCCGTAGCTGAACGGCCCCACGAGCGGGAAGCGGAAGGCCCGTGGCCGCGGCCGGGTGACCGTCAGCCGGCGGGCGGCGCGGACCCCGCGGGCAGAGCGCAGCGCTCTCCCGCGGCCGTCCCGGGCGGAGATCGTCAGGACATAGCGCCCGCGGGGGATGCGCGAGGTCTTGAGGCGCACCGCGTGCAGCCGCTTCGTCGCGCGCGGGCCGAGGCGGATGGTCGCGGTCGCGCGGCGGGTATGCGGGCGGCGGAGGACGAGACGCACGCGGATGCGCCGTGCCGGGGCGTCGATGCGAAAGCGCACGCGCGAGCCGGAGACGCTGAAAGCGCGCAGGACCGGGCGGGGGCTCTGCGGCCGCGGCGCCTCGGGAGCGGCCTGGCCCACCTCCGTACCGCCGCCCGCCGAGGGCAGCGAGGCGCCACCGCTGCCGGCCGCGTGTACGGGAGCGGCCAAGACCAGGCCGAGGAGCAGGGCGGCTGCGAGAGCGAGGCGGCGCATGCCTTCGGAGAGAGTCGGCGGATTCCTCCCCGTCTGCAAGCGGAGAATGGGAACTTGCGCGGGCTTTAGGCGGCGTCCAAGCGCGTGAGCAGCTCCCTGGCGCCGTTCTTGGCCAGTGGCTCGTTCAGATTTCCGCACTTGGGCGACTGCACGCAGGAGGGGCAGCCCTTCTCGCAGGGGCACTCGGCGATGAGCCGGATCGCATCGCGCACCAGCGCCTCGAAGCGTTCGTAGCCCTGCCGTGTGATCCCGATCCCGCCCGGGTGGCCGTCGTAGATGAACACCGTCGGCTTGCCGGTCTGCGCGTGGTAGTTGGTCGACAGGCCGCCGATGTCCCAGCGGTCGCACATCGCCAGCAGGGGCAACACCGCGATCTGTGAGTGCTCGGCGGCGTGCAGAGACCCCAGCAGCAGGTCCATGGGGAAGTCGCCGAGCACCCCTTCGGGAAGCTCGTACCAGAGCGCCTGGGTTGAGAAGGTCTGTTCGGGCAGGTCGAGGGTGACCAGGTCGAGCACCTCGTGGTCGCTGACCCGCTTCTTTTGGAACGCCACCGTCTGCTCGGTCACCGACACCTCCCCGAACGAGAGTCCGATGTCGCCGATCGCCCGGGCCTCGAGCACGCGCTCGATCCAGGTCTCGGTCTCCTTCTTGGGCTGGGTGTACCACTCGCCCGAGAAGCGGCGCACCAGTGCGCGGCGGGCGCGGAGGTCGAGCTCCTCGACCTCGTAGGCCGCGCCCATGTGCAGGTATGCCGCCCCCTGGTGCACCGCGCCGTGCGAGCGGCTGGCCTCCACCGTGCCGATCACCTCGCCGCCGTCAGCCTCGACGATCGCCACGCTGTCCGCCGAGGCCGAGCGCAGCGCGATCTTCCCCGCGGGATAGCCCTCGCCGCGCACCAGGTAGCGGCCTCCCCTTTCCCGGAGCTCGCCGAAGGAGACCAGCCGCCGCGCAAAGCGCTCCCACTCCGGGCCGAACACGTCCGCGTCCTCGCCGCTCAGGGGCAGCTCGTAGGCGGCGGCCGCCAGGTGGGCGAGGTGGATCTCCTCGGAGGTGTGGTCGAGGATCGCCGCCTCCACCGGGCGCTCCAGGAACTCGCCGGGGTGGCGGCAGAAGAACTGGTCGAGCGCGTCGTCGCCGGCCACGTAGAGCGCGAGGCCGGTGCCGCGTCGCCCGGCCCGGCCCCACATCTGCCGCAGGCTCGCGACGGTGCCGGGAAAGGTCACGCACACCGCCGCGTCCAGCTCGCCGATGTCGATGCCGAGCTCCAGCGCGTTGGTCGCCACCACCCCGAGGAGGTCTCCTTCGGTGAGCCTGCGCTCGATCTCGCGTCGCTGGGCGCTCGTGTAGCCGGCTCGGTAGGGCGCGATGCGCTCGGCCAGGTCGTCGGGCAGCCGATCGCGGGTGAAGCGCTGGACCAGCTCCACGCCGCGGCGCGACTTCAGGAAGCAGATCGTCCGGGCGCCGCCCTGCACCAGCTCGGCCAGCAGCTCGGCCGCCTCGCTCAGCGGGGAGCCCCGCGTGCCCAGCTTCTCGTCCAGCAGCGGCGGGTTCCACATCGCGATCTTGCGGTCGTGGCGGGGCGCCCCGTCGTTGTCGACGAGCGTGTGCCGCCGGCCGGTCAGCCGCTCGGCCAGCTCGGAGGGGTTGGCGATCGTCGCGCTGGTCAGCATGGTCCGCGGCTCGGTGCCGTAGGCGCGGGCGATGCGCCGCAAGCGGCGGAGCACGTTGGCCACGTGGGAGCCGAAGACGCCGCGGTACACGTGGGCCTCGTCCACCACCACCCAGGCGAGGTTCGCGAGCACGTCGCCCCAGTGGCGATGATTGGGCAGCACCCCCACGTGGAGCATGTCCGGGTTTGTCAACACGAGGCTCGAGCGCTGGCGGATGGCACGTCGCTCCTCGCGCGGCGTGTCGCCGTCATAGATCGCGTATCTGAGCCAGGAGCCGCCGAGACGCGCGAGCGCCCGTGCCTGGTCCTGGGCGAGCGCCTTGGTCGGGTACAGGTAGAAGGCGCGCGCCCTCGGATCGCCGGCGAGCTTGTCGAGCACGGGCAGGTTGAACGCGAGCGACTTTCCGCTCGCGGTGCCGGTCGTGACGATCGCGTGCCCGTG